>DATKMH010000020.1:0-100223 GCA_035541975.1 Occallatibacter sp.
GCCCCGACGACTAAGACCTGTCGTCGGGGACCCCGGTCCTGGGCTATTTTCCTTTGCCCCTACGGGGCTCGTCGTCGGGAGGGACTGCGATCCCACCCTAAAACCTCTCGCTGCGCGTGGAGTTTTAGAATGGGGCACCCGCATGCTCGTCGGACAGCAATCTTGGCGCAACGCCCGCTCATCCCGCAGAATGCGCGGGATGAACGGGGCACATTCCGTGATTGCCGGATGAGCGGGGCACATTTCCGGATTGCCAGGGGACCGGGCCGCACTGCCCGAACGCCCGCTTCAATCTTGAAACCCGGGAGGCCACTAATCTCAATCTGCCACGCGGGGCAAAACTTGGATTACTGCGCCTGCCATTGTTCGAGACCGGGAGGCGGATAATTCGCCGCCGGATCGTCGAGCACGAGTACCCAATCCGGTCCATATGCGGGTGTCCGGAACTCGCGATGAGTCGAGGCATCCACAGTTCCAATCGGCGTGCCCACGCCGCTGCGGGGATCGTACCACCATGCGCGGAGGGTGCGGCTGCGAAGAATCTGCAGGTTAAGGCTGAACGACTGGTCGTTTTGAGGGACGTAGATGAAAGCCCAGGAACGGTCGCGATCGCGCGTTGCCTGAATGTGGAGTCCGCCTTGCCCGGGATCGCCGACAATGAGCGACTGGTCCGGTATGCGAGAGAAAAACGGGCGCGATTCGATGAGAGAGCGCAGGTAGCGGACCTGGCTGCCACCAGGCCGATGGAGAGCTTCGATCCACCCGCTGTCGGGATAGTTTTCGGGAGCGTAGCGAGGCCCGGCGAACTGCCAGACGGAGTTGTGCCCGTAGGTCACGCCGCAAGCGCCGGCGAAAACCGAACGGTAGACCTGCTTGCGGACGTCATAGTCGCGGAAGTAGCCGGTAGCCGGATCCCATTGCGGCCATGGGTCATAGGGATGGTCCTCGTAGTTGGATTCGAGGTCAAGGGTGGGCTTGGCCGGTGTCAAAGCGTAGTCGCGCGCCACCCAATCCCAGACGGGGATGTCATGACCGCCGCCGTGCCCGCTCTGCATACCGTTCACCGACAGCCACGACTCCGTGTGAAGGAAAACCGAGGACGACTCCGGACCACCCTGCGGATGATAAAGAATGAGAGGCTCTCGTCCGAGGCCATCCGCCAGTCCCTGGGCAACGGCTCTCCAAATCGGAGTCCAGTCCTGATCGGGCGGGAAACCTGCATCGGTCGCCAGTTTCTGCAGGAAATCGTTGTGCATTCCCGGGAGACGCGGCGGACGATCGCCTCCGAGGATCCAGACAACATTGGTGCGATCACGGAGACGATCGGCAAGATACCGCGCGAATGATCGTGCGGCAGGCAAATTGTCGTTTCGGAACAGGCGTGGGCCGCTACCCCACGGTGCGGTGAGCTTATCTCCCCAAATAGGGACAAGGGCCACGTAGAGACCGCGCGACGCGGCCTCATCCACAATGGCGACGACACGATCGAAGTAGCGTGGGTTCGGCCGCGTGGGGTCATTGTCGATTAGCGGCTTTTCTCCCCAGGCGCTTGGAGTGGTGACCCCATTGAACTCCGACAGAACCACCGTCTGAATGACAGTGAATCCCTGCTCCGACCGCGTCTTGAGGTAATAGCTGCACTCCTCCGGTGTTGTGCGGTGGATCAGTTCCCAGGCAGTATCGGCCAGCCAGAAGAACGGGCGTCCATCCTCAGTTTGCAGATAATGACCGTTCGCATTCACGACGATGCGGGGCAGATGCCGGTTCCCGGAGGCAAATAATGGAGCGACGCTCAGGAGAAGCGTCAAGATGGCAGCCGCAAACTTCGTCCTTCGAAGAACCCTCATCGCATTCCCGCCTTCCGGAGGTTCAGTAAGAGAATATAGCGGTATGACGAGTCATAAACCTCAGGCGACTGCCCCGCTGCCTCGCAGTGAAACACCGAACGGCCGCCAGCACAGCCTGCTGTCCGCGCTGCCCTGATGAAGACCAGCTTCCCGATTCTGGCAGCTTGGCATCGAGCAGGCTACGCAGCGGCAAGCGGGTTCCCGCCAGCCTAGCTTCGATTTACGCATTATCGCCAACTCACCCGTCGAGCGGAGAAAGCGTGTGATGAACGGGGCACATTCCCTGATTGCCGGGTGAGCGGGGCTCCTGCCACGCAGGGTTAGTGATTCCTTGCCACCCTGGCGACAAAAACAAACGCGTCATGTCCGGTGGGCTCCCAGGTGGGGCACCCGTTTTTGTGCTGAGTGAGATTGTGTTGCGGCATCCCCGGTCTTAGGCGCGTGACCGGGAGCCCGCTAGTTCTCAAGTTGAAGTCTCGCGAGGTCGATCTGCTGAGTCTTGCGGCCGAAGCAGATCAGGTGCCTGGCATCTTCGGAGACCTTGATTCTTGTGACATCGCCGTTCACCTTGATTCGCGTGACAACGGAGGCATCGCGCACATTGAAGACCGACACTTCATGGCCTTCGACGTCGAGCGCGTAGAGGTAGCTGCCGTCGGCCCTTGCCGCAAGCGCCTCGTTGTGGATGCTCATATTCGGAACGAAAATGATATTTCCGCCCGTTGCCATGGAAAGCCCAAAGGCCAACAGGAAGCGGCCGGTGCGGATTCCTGCGATCTCGGCGGCACTCATGGTCGGCAAGATCGCTTCGATTCGTTGCTGCTTGAGATTGATGAGCGCGACCTTGTGCTTGGAGCCCCCGTTCTTATTGTTGATCTGCATGGCGGCGTAATCGTTGCCGATGGTGAGGGTTTCGCCCGGATATCCGTCGACGAAAGCCTGCGAATCGCTGCTGTCGTTGGTCTTTGCCACGCGATCGAGACGAATATGAAGGTCGGTTAGCTCGCCTGATTCGTCGACTGCGCGCATCTCGCGGTGCTCGAGAATCCAGAGACGATTTTCCGATCCGAGACGGAACACTCCCTCCGGCGGATCATCAAGTGGTTTGTTCGTCGCGGTTCCAGTTTTCAGATCGATGACTTCAAGAGATCCTGCGGTGTTTTTCTCATTGACAAGTGAGACGAGCTCAAAGCGCCCGTCATTCGAACAGATGGAGCCATCGAATCTCCCCTCGACGTCAACATTCGCGATCGGGGCATTTGATCCCTCAGAGAAAACGGTCACCGATCCCTTCAGTGTGTGAAGGTAGAAAGCTGAGGTGTATATCGAGACCGTTTTGGAATTGGAAGGAGCCAGAATGTTGAGCGTGATTGACGCATTATTGCGGTGCTTGTTGAGACCACTAAGAAACCCATCGAGCCAGGAGTAGGTGGCGACGACCTGGTTGGTTGAAGTGTCGATGACAGTGAGCGTGGGAGCGTACTGGCCGCGCAGGGTCTTTTGGGGTATGTAAGGGGGATAGGCGATGGACTTGGCGCCGCTGTAGGTGAGGGCATAGAGGCGGTTGGTGTCGTCGAAGGACAGGAGATTGACGAAATAGCCGGTGCCGATTGGAATCTTCTTTACGACCTGGCGCGACTTGAGATCGACGGCGGCAAGGACGTTTTCTCCTTTTTTCGCGGTGTAGGCGATATAGACGGTGTCGGCCGACTTGGAAAAAGCAAATTGGCCGGCGTGGTCGTCGATCGGAATCGCGTATTCCGTGTTGCCGTCTGCGTTGATCAGCCTCAGCTCCGGCTGCTTGCCATTGAAGACCGATGCGGTGAGCCCGTCGCTCACCTCGATGCCGTTAACGGCCTGCGCTATCGCCCGGCATTGGGCGAGGAGTAGGGCGGCCCCTGCAACCAGAAGTATTGGACGGAATCGCATGTTTCCTTGCTCCTATGAATGGATTTTTGGGGCCCGGTGTGATCTGCGGAGAAGGGAGAGGCAATGAGGACCGGCTATCCCCGGCTCCGGTGAATTAGAGAGGGGATTTCGATCCTGATTGATTGATGGCTAGCGATTATATGAGCCTGTAAGGGGCCGTCAAGCGAAATCCGAGGTTTCAGAGGGGGCCGTTGGCCGCCTTACAGCAACTACCCGATAGAGTTGAGAGATGGGCGAGACGCTGAGAGCCGGGCGGGCGGAGTGGACGCGGGAGCTGCGCGGGCTGGTGGCGCTGGCCGTGCCCGTTGTGCTGAGCGAGCTGGGCTGGATGCTGATGGGCGTGGTCGACACCATTATGGTGGGGCGCCTGGGCCCGAACGCGATTGGAGCTGTGGCGCTGGCGAGCGCCGTCTACTACACGCCGGCGATCACCGGCATCGGGCTGATGCTGGGGCTGGACACGCTGGTGTCGCAGGCCTACGGACGCGAGGATCACGACGAGTGCCACCGATGGCTGGCGCAGGGCGTGTACCTGGCAATCATTGCGACGGTGCCGATCATGCTGGGGCTGGCGGTTGCGGCGTTGTGGCTGCCGCGGATGGGAATTGCGGCGGAGGTGGCGCGGCCAGCGAGCGGATATCTCGAACTATTGCTGTGGGGCACGCTGCCGCTGCTGCTCTACGGCGCGGCGCGGCGCTATCTGCAGGGCGTGGGCCAGGTGCGCGTGATTACAGTGACGCTGGTGGCGGCGAACCTGGTGAACTGGCTGCTGAACTGGGCGCTGATCTACGGAAAGCTGGGATTGCCGGCGATGGGCGTGAACGGGTCGGCGGTGTCGACGGTGTTTGCGCGCGTGACGATGGCGGTGGCGCTGATTGCATTCGCATGGCGCTACGAGCGCCGTCGCGGGCATCCGCTGTTCAAGCATTGGGCGGCGCCGCAGTTGGAGCGGATGAAGCGGCTGATGAAGCTGGGCGCGCCGGCGGCGGGGCAGATCATGCTGGAGGTTGGCGCGTGGAATCTGGCGACGTTTTCTGCCGGGTACCTGACGCCAGTGGCGCTCGCGACGCACCAGATTGTGTTGAATTATGCGAGCGTGACGTATATGGTTCCGCTGGGGATGTCGGCTGCGGCAGCGGTGAGCGTGGGGCACGCGGTGGGCGCGGGCGATGCAGCGAGAGCGCGGCGGCGCGGATGGCTGGCGCTCGGATTGGGCACCTGCTTTATGCTCGCGGCGGCGGTGACGTTTTTGGTTGTGCCGCGGCCGCTGATTGAACTTTATACAAATGATGCGCGCGTGCTGGCGGTGGGGCCGGGACTGCTGGCGATTGTGGCGGCGTTCGAGGTGTTCGACGGGATCCAGACGGTGAGCACGGGAGCGCTGCGCGGGCTGGGCGAGACGCGCGCGCCGATGTGGGTGAATCTGATTGGGTATTGGGTGCTGGGATTGCCGCTCGGGTTTTTGCTTTGTTTCGGAATGAAGTGGGGGATTTACGGATTGTGGATTGGATTAACGCTGGCGCTGGTGGTGATTGCGCTGGCGTTGATTTGGAGGTGGGGGAAGGATAGCAAACAGGGAGCAAGGGAGCAGGGAGCCAGGAGCGGGGTAGCCAATAGCCAATAGTGAATAGCCAGTAGCCAATGGGCGAATAACGGCGGTTGGCGAGGTGGGAATTCGCGGGTGGGAGTGGCCGAAACTAAAAGGAAAAGAGGGGGTTACCAAAGGGGCGCAGTATGGGACAGTGTTGGCAAGAAAGTGACTATAATCACATATTGGGCTGGAAGAGAATTGCATCGTAGTGGAGTGACCCCGCGCCCGCAAACGGTCACAAATAACTGGAAGGGAATCCCGCCAAATGGCGACAGGAAACCTTGCCCTGGGTCATGAACAGGGCGCAAGCAGCGCGCGTCCGCGCATCGTAAACGACTTCAGCATCATCGTAGCCACCGTGAATGGGTCGGGATCGCAGTCCGCGAACAGCGTGCTGCTGAAGAGCATTTTTGGAATGGGCGTTCCGGTGAGCGGAAAGAACCTGTTCCCATCGAACATTGCCGGGCTGCCGACGTGGTACACGATTCGTGCGAGCAAAGATGGCTACGTGGCGCGCAAGCGCGAGATCGACGTGCTGGTGGCGCTGAATCCCGAAACAGCGCGCGAAGACATGATGAGCCTGCACGCTGACGGCGCGGCGATTTACGAAGAGAACCTGAACCTGAAGCAATACCGCGACGACGTGGTGTGCTACCCGGTGCCGTTCGACAAGATCACGGTGTCGATTTGCCCTGAAGCCAAGCTGCGCAAGCTGGTGAAGAACATGGTGTACGTGGGCGCGGTGGCGCAACTGCTGGGCATCGACCTGGGCGTGGTTGAGAGCGGGCTGAAAAAGCAGTTCGCGAAGAAGCAGAAGGTTTTCGATTTGAATTTTGGCGCGGTGAAGGCGGGCTGGGATTACGCGCAGACGACGTTCACCAAGCAGGACTCGTTCTTTCTGGAACGGATGAACGAGACCAAGGGCAAGATTATTGTGGACGGCAACGCGGCGTGCGGAATGGGCGCGGTGTTTGCGGGCGTGACGGTGGTGGCGTGGTATCCCATTACGCCGTCGACGTCGCTGGTGGAAGCGACCACGGATTTGCTGAAGAAGTTTCGCGTGACGCCGGAAGGCAAGGCGACGTTTGCGGTGGTGCAGGCCGAGGATGAACTGGCGGCGATTGGAATGGTGCTGGGTGCGGGCTGGGCCGGAGCGCGGGCGATGACGTCGACTTCGGGGCCGGGCATTTCGCTGATGGGCGAATTCGCGGGGCTGGGCTACTATGCCGAGATTCCTGGCGTGATTTTCGACGTGCAACGCAGCGGGCCATCAACGGGCATGCCGACGCGCACGCAACAGGCCGACGTGCTTTCAACGGCGTTCCTTTCGCATGGCGACACCAAGCATGTATTGCTGCTGCCGGGATCGGTGAAGGAGTGCTTCGAGTTTGGATATGCGGCGTTCGATTTGGCTGAGCGGCTGCAGACGCCGGTGTTTGTGCTGTCGGATCTGGACCTGGGAATGAACAACTGGATGTCGGAGCCGTTTGCGTATCCTGACAAGCCGCTGGATCGCGGCAAGGTGCTGACGGCGGAGGAACTGAACAAGCTGGGCGGCTTTGCGCGCTATCGCGACGTGGATGGGGATGGAATCGGGTGGCGCACGCTGCCGGGAACACCGCATCCGAAGGCGGCATATTTTACGCGCGGCTCGGGACACAACGATGCGGCCGGATATACGGAGAGGCCCGATGAGTACCAGAAGGTGATGGACCGGTTGGCGCGCAAGTTTGAGAACGCGAGGAAGCTGGTTCCAGCGCCGATTGCGGTGAAGGACGGAACTTCGAAGGTTGGTTTCCTGGCCTATGGGTCGACGGATTTCGCGCTGCGCGAGAGCCTCGACCAGATCCAGAAGGAACACGGAGTGAGCGTGGACTACATGCGCATTCGCGCGTATCCGTTTGCGCACGAGGTTCACGACTTTGTAGCCAGCCACGAACGCGTTTACGTTGTAGAGCAGAATCGAGACGCGCAGATGGCGAGCCTGCTGAAGCTGGATTTGCCCGGCGAGCAGGTGGTGAAGCTGCGCAGCATTCTTGAGTACAACGGATTGCCGGCGGACGCGAGGACGATTACGGAAGAGTTTGCAACCAAGGAGGGCCTCTAAATGGCGACCACAACAGCGAGTGGGGCGGCGGGCCCGAAACTGAATCATATTGGTTTGCCGGTGATCGAATACCGCGGCGGCAAGTCGACCTTGTGCGCCGGCTGCGGACATAACGCGATCAGCGAGCGCATTATCGACGCCATGTTCGAGATGGGCGTGGAGCCGGAGCGGGTGATGAAAATGAGTGGCATCGGCTGCTCGTCGAAGAGTCCTGCTTATTTTATGAGCCGCTCGTTCAGCTTCAACAGCGTGCACGGGCGCATGCCGAGCGTGACTACCGGTGCGATGCTGGCGAACCAGACGATGATGGCGTTGGGCGTTTCCGGCGACGGCGATACGGCATCGATCGGGATAGGACAGTTTGTGCACCTGATGCGGCGGAATCTGCCGATGATCTACATCATCGAAGACAACGGCGTATACGGCCTGACGAAGGGTCAATTTTCGGCGACGGCGGATCTTGGCTCGAAGCTGAAAACGGGGGTGATCAACGATCTGCCTCCGATCGACACTTGCGCCTTGGCGATCCAGTTGGGCGCGACGTTTGTGGGGCGGTCATTCTCCGGCGACAAAAAACAGCTGCTGGCGATGCTGAAGGCGGCGATTGCGCACAAAGGCACGGTGATGCTCGACGTGATCAGCCCATGCGTGACGTTCAACGATCACGAAGGGTCGACGAAGAGCTACAAATTTCTGCAGGAGAACGACGAGCCGATCAACGAGATTGGGTTCGTGGCCAGCTTCGACGATATCGAAGTGGATTACGATTCCGGTGAAGTGTATGACGTGGAGATGCACGACGGATCGCAGTTGCGGTTGCGTAAGCTGCTTGAAGACTACGATCCGACCGACAAGGCGAACGCAGTGCGCACGCTGATGGAAGCGCAGGCGAAGGAAGAGATTCTGACCGGCGTCTTTTACATCGATACGCAAAAGCCGACGTTTATCGACCAGCTGAACATGGTGGAGGAGCCGCTGGGCACATTGCCCGAGTCGCTTACGCGGCCGCCGAAATCGGCACTGGAAAGCTTGATGGCGAATTTGCAGTAGTGCAATTGCCATCTGATTTTTGAACAGAGCGAACGCGCGACGTCTGAGCTCAGCCGTCGCGCAAATTTTTTAAATCATCAAATTACTTTTTTACGAAGCTCGAGCGCGAAGTTCCTGCTCGGCGCGATACCAATCTTCTTCGTGGTGGCCGTCCACACGGCCGCGCTCGTTCCAAAAACGATGCGCGAGCTGCGCGACCTGATCGTGCGGGAGCGAGCTCCCGTTTCGGTTCGTGCTCCCGTTGCCGTTTGCAGAGGCAACGGTCTTTTTCTCAGTGGGGTTATTTTCTGCGGATTTGCGCGGAGTCGCTGCTGCTTTCGGCGCGGCGCCTGATTTCTTGACGGACTTAGCCATGGGGAAACTCCTCTTTTTTGCAAGTTCGGCAAACTAACAAGCGTTCGTCTATAGAATACCGAAAAATTTCTTCGTTGTGTGCGATGCGCCTGTGAAGAACCTTGAAAATAAATTCACAGCGCCGGCGGAAGATATTTAAACGCGAGTGAATCTCGAGGCGGCGCGATTACAGCGGCCACCAATCGAAGAGTGCCATGCGCGGGTAATAGAGTCCGCCGCAGAGACGAATGCCTGCGCCGCGCAGGTTGCGAAGCACGGTTGCATAGGCTTCGATTTGCGGCGCGAACTGGCGGCGCAATTCGGGCAGCGATGCGGCCGGGTCGGATCCGCCGTCGTGCGCGGTCTTGTAGTCGATGATCCACCAGGTGTCATCGGCAGGTGATGCGGCGGCAGATTCCGGTATAGGTCCGGCGCGAAAGATGCGATCGACCTGCACAGTGCGCGTGACGCCTTCGGCGACGCCGGTCCAGCGAACTTCGCTGGCTGCATCAGGGCGTGGAGAGAGGATCCACTGAGCAAGTGGATCCTCTGCGGTCTTTTGCACGATTTGGATTGCCTGCGCGGCCATGCGCGCGGCTTGCGCCGGATCGATTCCAGCGGCGCGGATGGATGCTGCGATGCGGGGTTGGCGGGCAGTCAGGGACGCGAGAGCCGCGGCGTGGGTTTCGCTTGCGAGCTGTTGGGCGAGATGCTGCAGAAGCTCGTGGACGGCGTTGCCGAGCGCGCGTGAGGCGAGGCCACCTTCATGGCGCTCGTAGAGGCGGCCGAGGCCGACCGGGGATTCTTCGGCGAAATCAACAGACGGCGCGGTTGGCGGGGCGAAGTCCGGCGGAAGGCGGCGGAGCAGAGTGGGCTCGTCTGCGAAGGGCTGAAATTCGAAGAGGTTTCCGGATGCGGAAGCGGCGATAGAGTCGAGGGTGGCGGGCGCTGCGAGGGACGGAGCGGTGGCGGATGCAGCTGTCGAGCGCCACTGGTCGAATTGGCGCTGAATCTCTGGCTGCCACGCAGGCCATCCGGTGCGAAGCAAGCTTTCGCGGGGAGCGATGAGCTCCGACGGCGCGCCGTTTGCGGATCTGTAGGAGGGGCGCGCGAAGAAGTGCAGCTCGTCGCGTGCGCGCGTCGCGGCGACATAAAGCAGGCGACAGGCTTCGTGGGAGTCGCGTTCGCGGTGCAGGCGATCGATCCACTTTCTGGCTTCGCCACTGCCGGATCCTTTTTGCGCAAAGGGCGCGATGAGGAATTCGGTGACGGATTCCGATGAATCGGATTCGGCCGAGATGAGTGCAGACGGCAAGCCGCGCTCCAGCCAGGAAAGCATGCCGGGAGTATTGTGACCGGGAGAAGTGTGCAGGTCGGGAACGATGACGACTTCAAACTCCAGACCCTTTGCGCCGTGAATGGTCATTAGCTGCACGCCGCAATCGCTGTCGGCGGCCGGATCAGGCTGCGCCTTGAGATCTATGAGGGCCGAGTTAAGCGCGGAGCCGAGGAGGTCGGGCTCGCCTTCGGGAAGAGAGTCGAGGCTGTCCCAGAAGAGATCGAGGTTAGCGCGGGCCGCAGCATCAACACACTGCGCGCCTCCGAGTTGGAGCCAGATTTGCTGGAGCCAAGTGCCCAGCTGAAGCGATGGTTGTGAAGTGCGCAGGCGCTCGGCGACATCGAAGGCATGCAGAACGCGATCGAGAGCGATGCGGCCTTCGGGGCTGATGAGATGGGCACGCTCGAGTGCGAGCTCGGGGACGGGACGATTGAGAAGCTGGGGCGAATCGGCGCTGGTGAGCAGGTGCAGGTCGGCTAGAGAGAGGCCGCACCAGGGGGCCCGGAGCAGGCCGAGCCATGCGACGCGGTCGTGCGGATTGAAGATTGCGCGAATGAGCGAGAGCGCATCAATGATTTCAGGCCGGTCGTTGAGCGCTTCGAGATCGACCGCGCGGAAAGGGATGGAGGCCTTACGCAGCGCGGCGGCGATGGGCACAAGCGATTTGCGCGCGCGGGCAAGGACGGCGACGCGATATTTTTCTTTTTTCTCGCCGAGGGCTTTCTTCTCGTTGGCGGCGCGTGCGGAATGGATGCGCGGCAAATGCGCGCGGACGATCTCGACGATTTGATCAATTTGTTTTTGCTGAGCGGTGTTGCGCTCGTCAGCGACTGCTTTTTTGCGATCGGGATCGGCGCTGCGCGGGGTCTCGGGAATGAAAGTGCAATGAAGCTGCAAGCGGGGAGTGGGCGTGGCGACGAGGTGAAGACCTGAGGGCTCCGCGGCAACACGGGTAGGTTGCGACGCGGCGAAGACGACGCCGCTGGCGGGCGAGGCTGCGAAGACTTGCGCAAAGGTTTCGTTGATGCCGGCAATGAGCGAGGGCTCGCTGCGGAAATTGGCGGTGAGCTGGACGGAATCGAAGAGCAAGGGCAGATCGCCAGGAACTTCGAGGCCCAGTTGTTCGACGCGCGGAAACAACTCGGCGTCGGCCTCGCGAAAACCGTAGATGGATTGCATGGGATCGCCAACGACAAAGCAGGTGCGGCCGAGGCGATCGGACCAAGCGGCGATGAGGCGGCGGAGCAATTCATGCTGGCGGCGGCTGGTGTCCTGAAATTCATCGACGAGCAGGTGGCGGATTCCGTCGGCGACGGCCTGCGCGGCGTCGATTGGAAATTCGTCCTCGCCTTTGAGAACGCTGAGCGCGATTTGCGCGACTTCAGTGAAGTCTGCCGCGGCGGCCTCTGCAAACACCACGCGAAGCTGTGCGGCGGCGTGGCGCAGCAGCGTGAAACAGGCGCGAACGATCTTCCATTCCGCGTCGCTGTAGCGAATGGGGCCCGAATCGCCAAGCGCGCGCAGAAGCGGGGATTCGAGACGCGCACGCAGGCGGTCGAAGTCCTGCTCGCTATTGAGCACGAAGTCGTGCATCCAGCGGTCGCGTTCGCCGAGCATTTTTACTGTGAGCTCTTCAATTTCGCTCCAGTTGTTGTCGCGCCAGTCGAGCAGGGTTTCGATGGCGGCGCTGAGTGGGGCGGGTGTGCTGAGCGCGGCGGTTGCTTGTCCAATTTGCTCGAGCGTGCGGCGAGCGGCGCGGCGATAGAGTTCGTTGGGCTGCTCGTGGATTTCGAGGCTGCCTCCAAGGCCGGAGAGAACCGGCTGCTGCATGGCGAGGTCGCGGCAGAAGGAATCGATGGTGGAGATGCGCAACTGCGCGGGAAGATTGAGAAGGTCCCAGCCGAGAGCCTCAGAGTGCGCGAGGGCGCGGGCGGCGATGGGGCTCGGATTGTCGCGCCGGAGCTCGTCGAGAATGCGGTTGCGCATTTCTGCCGCTGCCGCGTTGGTGAATGTGATGGCGACGACCTCGCCGGGATCGTCGACCTCAGCGAGCAACGCGAGGAAGCGCTGCGAAAGAAGGGTGGTTTTGCCGGAGCCGGCGGGTGCGCGAACTAGAACGCAGCGCCGCGGATCGAGCGCCAGATTGCGCTGCGCCTGATCGGGAAGAGAACTTATGAGCTCGAGATCAGGCATCGGCAGCCTCATCACCGTTGCTTTCGGGCAGCGGCGGGTTTTCGCTGATGCGGCAAAGAGCCTGCAGACGGCAACGTTCGCATGTGCCGGGAAATTCGCGCGGGTCTGCGACGGAGCGGCCGGCGAGAAAGGCCAGCGCAAGATCTTCGATGTGTTGCTTCCAGGAAGAAAGCAGCTCAGAAGAGAGAGGCTTTTTGACGAGATTGGAGTTTGCGCTGATTTTGCTGCGGAGAGTCGTCTTGGCGTCGCGAATCTTTCCGGCGAATTCCATTTCGCCCGCGCGCACCTTGGCGAAGACGAGGCCGCCGATTTCGGCTTGCGGATCGAGAGCGGCGGTCGAATACAACGGCAACTGAACGTCGTCGGGGCGGGGAAGATCCCAGACGCTGGGATTCACGTTGCCGGATTTGTAGTCGATGACAAGGAGCGAGTTGTCGATGAGGCGATCGATGCGATCGAGGCGGAGACGCAGCGGCAAGCCGGCGACGGTGACGCTGGTTTTTTGTTCGGTATCGATGACCTCGAAAGGAATGCGCACTTTTTCGCACTCCAGCCACTCCGCGACGAGATTGAGGAGCCGAGCTTCTTCGAGAGCGAGATAGCGTGGCGCCATGGATTGGCGGGCGCGTGCGGGCAAGGCGGCTTGCATGGCGTGGCGAACATGATCGGCGACCCAAGCGCGGAGATCGGAAATTGCGACAAGCTCGGAGTGAGAACGAATGCCGCGTGGTGGGCCGGACCAGACGGAATGCAAAACCTCATGCAGGAGCTGGCCGCGTTCCTTGGAGGTGAGACCGGCTTCGGCGGGCTCCCACGTTTCCGCGCCAAGGCGCGCGTTTGCGAAGGCTTTGAACGCACATTGCGATTGCGCGGTGAGCGTGGATGCGCCGCCGAGCGCGTCGCCTGGAGGGAAGGGAACGCGAGTTGAATCTGGAAAGGGAATGGCGATCGGAGGAAAGGGCGGCGGTTCGACAAGTTCAGGCGGGAGAGGACTGGGCGCGGAAGCGAGCTGTTCGATGATGCGCGAAGGGCGAGCTTCGACGCCATTGCTTTGGCGCGCAAAGCTGAAGTGAACTTCAGGTGCGGAGGCGAGGAGGCGGCGCGTCATGGCGCCGGCCAATTCCCAATCGAGGCGCGCGGAGGCGTGTGGCATTCCGGCAGCACGTTGCACCGCGATGGGCAGCAGCGGATGCGTTGCGCCGCTGGCGGGCCACGTCTGCTCGGTGGCGCCGAGGAACCAGATGGCGTCGGCACTGAGGCCCGCTGATTCCGCGGGGCCTGCGATGAGAATCGGCGCATCCTGCGATTCCGGCGCGAAGAGAGTTTTGCTCACGGCGCGGTTGAGGAGCGAGATGAATTCCTGCCAGGAAATCGAGCGGCCATCGAAACCAAGCGATGCACAGTCGTCGAGTGTGTGCTGCCAGCGACGGTGAGCCTGGAATTCTGCGCTCGTGAGCGGACGAGCGCCGGGCCAGCCTGCGAGATCCAGAAGCTGAGGCACGAGCTCAGCCCACGCCAGAGGCGATTGCGGGCGGCGAGCAAATTCATGCAGGCGGCGCTGCGCCTGCGTGAGCCGCGCGACCCAGGATGCGGGCAGTGCGATTCCCGGACTTTGGCGAATGAATTCCGCGAGCGGCCAGTGCGTGCGCTGCAGGTTCTTGCGGCGAAGCGCGCGCATGAAGGCGGTGAGGGCCAGCGATTCTTCGCGGGATGCTGCGGTTTGGCCCGCGGCGAGAAACCAATCCAGCTCGTGCTCTTCGGTTGGTTCGGTGAGCCAATGAAGGAGCAAGCTGGCGCTGCGGACGAGCGGGATTTGATCGAGCGGAACGCCCAGCGAGAACTCAACGAGGCCGGGCAAGGAAGCCGCGC
Source organism: Occallatibacter sp. (assembly GCA_035541975.1). Taxonomy (GTDB): domain Bacteria; phylum Acidobacteriota; class Terriglobia; order Terriglobales; family Acidobacteriaceae; genus Telmatobacter. The sequence continues at coordinate 14,259 of DATKMH010000020.1, forward strand.
CTCCGTCTTCGCAGGCGAAGCGAAGAAATGCGCGCTCGATTTCGCCTCGGTGATTGGGCACGTCCTGCGTGACGACGAGCAGACGTGCGTGTGGGTTGGCCGTGAGCCGCAGTTTGCACCAGATGGCGCATGCGGCGAGTTCGGAGACCTGGTCGGAAGCTTGATGAAAAGCAGTTTGGCTTGCTGACTCGCCTAGCTGAATCTGCGAGCATGCGCCCCATGAGTCGAAGAGCGCTTGCTGAGCGGGCAAAATGCGGTCGAAGCCTGCGAGCATGAGCGGAGGTCGACTGGCCGGATCCTGCTTCAGCGCATCGATCAGCTCGAGAGGCAGACGCGCGGCGCTGATGGCGTTGGCCGCGCGACAGATGGAATCGAATTGCCCCAGCCAATCGCTGAAAGCTGCGGCATCCTGATCCCATGCGGCGCGCGCCTTCTTGTTCAGCAGCTGCGGAGCGTAGACGCAGATGAGGCCGTGCGCTTCCATGGCCAAAGTGGCGAGCCGGTCGCGAGAGCCGGGGACGCGCGCCGGTTCGGGAGCGGAAGCCGCAATGATTCCGGCCCAGAGCGAGTGCTCCTGCAGGGAATTCAAAACGATGCGGCCATCTGCGCTGCGCTCATTCCATGCGGCGCGAGCGAATGCATGCCAATCCTGAATGAGCGGAGCTTGCCAGGCAGTGAAACCTTCGGCGCGGCGCGCACGGTTGTAGGCGAGCGTAAGCGACCTTGCGGCGCGCTCGCTGGCCGTGATCACCAGCCCGCCCTCGCGCAACCATGCGTCGATGCTCTCTTCCGGTCTAGCCCCCATTACAGCTTTATACGCTGACAGGTCCGACGGATGCTAAACAGAGCAGATGCTTACGGGAGACTAAAACTCGCGCGTCGACTTATACTTGGGCGTGCGATTCAGATTCTCGAAAGGATGAGACCATGATTCGGACTCAAAGATCTGCTAGCTGGGCCATTGGCGTGGCATGGATAGCGGGAGCGGCCACGTGCCTTGCGGGTTCCGCGCAAACGCCAACGACGAAAATCAACCCCGGCACGATGGCACGTATTGGAACAGTGGATGAGCGGTTTCAGTCCTACAACATTGAAGCGGTCGAGGTGACCGGAGGACGTTTCTGGAAACCTTATGGTGCGGCGAGCGCTTTAGATTCCCATGCGCATTCCACAGGCGCGCCGGCCGGAATGGATCCTTCGCTCTTCTATTATCGGCCGCCCATCGACCTGAGCAATCGGCGGCTGCGCAAGCTGGCCGCCGCACTAGGACCCGCCTATCTTCGCGTAAGCGGAACTTGGATGAACTCCACGTACTTTCCGAACTCAGACGAAGCCGCACCGGCTCAACCACCAGCAGGCTTCAACAGCGTGTTGACCCGCAAGGAATGGAAGGGAGTGATTGATTTTGCACAAGCCGTGGATGCCAGGATCGTGACATCGTTTGCGGTGAGCCAGGGAACACGCGACGCTGCCGGAGTCTGGACTCCGAAAGTAGCTCAGGCATTTCTGGATTACACGAAATCCGCAGGCGGCGACATTGCCGCAGCGGAGTTCATGAATGAGCCGACACTCGCGGAAATAGGAGGCGCGCCAAAGGGATACGACGCGCAAGCATTTGGACTGGATTTTGCCGTGTTTCATGCGTGGGCCAAAGAAAATGCGCCACAGATGCAGATTCTGGGGCCGGGAGGCGTGGCCGAAGGGACGCCGATTGCGCCAACGTCGATGCATTTATTGAAATCCGAGGACATTCTGAAGGCTACGGGCCCTGTCTTCGACATATTCACTTATCACTCGTACGGAGCGCGTTCAAGCCGATGCGCCATGATGGGCGCGGCGGGAGGCACCACGAGCGACGCCGCGCTGTCAGAGGATTGGCTGTCGCGCGGGGCAAGTGCTGAAGCGTTCTATGCCGCATTGCGCGACCGCTTCGAACCAGGGAAGCCCATCTGGAATACCGAGACCGGGCAGGCAGCCTGCGGAGGCGACCGCTGGGCGTCAAAATTTATCGATACCTTTCGCTATCTCAATCAACTGGGCAGCCTCGCAAAGCTCGGGGTCCAGGTGCAGATCCACAACACGCTCGACGCGAGCGACTACGGCCTGCTGGATGAAAAAACGCTCGCGCCCCGGCCCGACTACTGGGCGGCATGGCTCTGGCGAAAGCTGATGGGAACGACGGTGCTTGACCCGGGCCCCTCGCCTGCTCCGAATCTGCATCTTTATGCACATTGCCTTCGCAATCAGCCGGGCGGCGTGGTTGTGCTGGCAATCAACGCGGACAAGGAATCCGGGGAGACATTGCAAGCGCCTCATGGGGCTGAGCGCTACACATTGACCTCAAGTGAACTGATGTCGCCCACGGTCGATCTGAATGGAAAGCGTCTCCAACTGGGCCCAGGGGATGCACTTCCGGCGCTGCAAGGGCGTGTCGTTCATTCCGGGACAATTCAGCTTGCGCCGGCCAGCATCACGTTCCTGACCTTTGCAAAGGCGGGAAACGAGAGCTGCCGATAGTGGTGTCAGTGGTCAGTCCACCGGTTGTAGACTATTGGTAGTCATGCGAAGTTTTATCGCAAGCTGCCTTCTTAGTCTTGGCGTTTTGGCGGGTTGCCATTCCCACTCATCGCAAGGTCCTCAAGGCTCGACCGATTCGCAATACACGGTCTATCACCTGCGCGGAAAGATCGTTTCGACTGACGTGCCGCACGGAATTGTGATGGTGGATCACGAGGCAATTCCGGGCTTTATGGATGCGATGACGATGCCGTACCAGTTGAAGGACCCGACCATCGCCAGCGATTTGCACCCTGGAGACACGATCACCGCGGACGTGCTGGTTTCAAAAAGCTCTGAAGAGACGGTGCTGCTGGATCACATTGTTGTGATCGCGCAGGCCAAGCCGGACTACAAGCCGCCGGTGATCTACCATGTTCCGGCGCCGGGCGATGAGGTGCCGGATTTCGCACTGCGCAATCAGGACGGGCGGGTGATTCATACGCGGCAGTTTCGCGGAGAGACGCTGCTGCTGACTTTTATTTACACGCGCTGCCCGCTGCCGAACTTTTGCCCGCTGATCACGCACAACTTTGCGGTGATTCATCAGCAGTTGGCGGCGAATCCCGCACTCTATGCGAAAACGCAGCTCCTTTGCATCAGCTTCGATCCCGAGCACGACACGCCGGCGCGGCTGCGCGCTTACGGCGAGCAATATATGGGCAGCGATGCGAAGGATGCATTTGCGCACTGGGAGTTTGCGGTGCCGACAAAACCCGTGTTGCTTGAGTTGGCGAAGTATTTCGATGTAGGCATTTCGCCGGGGCCGGACGACACGATTACGCACACGCTTTCGACAACGTTGATCGATGCGCAGGGGAAGGTGGTGCATTTTTATCCGGGCAACGAGTGGACGCCGGATGAGGTGATGGCAGACGTGAGAAAAGCGGCGTCCAGCTCCTAGCTGTTAGCTTCCTAGCTGATTTGTGCTGAGGATGGAGTTACTTTCTGGCGCGAACGCGGCGGTAAAGATGTGTTGGGCGACAACGAATTGGAAGAACGCAAGGAGAGAAAGATGGAATACGGACTGAATATTTGCAAAGATGGAGCTTTGGATTTCTTGGCATTGGGAGCGCTGGTGCACAGGCTCGATCCGGGGATCATTCCGTTTCGCAAAGCGACGGAGTGCAAGATTCACGTGAGCGGCGGCGAGTTTAACGTCGCAGCGAACCTAGCGGACTGTTTTGGAATGAAGACCGCGGTGGCATCGGCGATGGTGAATTATCCCATTGGGGATCTAATTGCGGAGCGGGTGCGGGCGATGGGCGTGAAGCCGATTTACAGGCATTTTGAGCACAACGGCGCGACAGGCCCGAACATGGCGACGGTTTATAGCGACCGCGGCGCGGGCGTGCGGCCGCCGGTGGTTTTTTATAACCGCGCTAATGAAGCGGGCGCGATGTTGAAGCCGGGCGACTTTGATTGGAAGGCGATTTGCGGCGGCGGCGTCCGCTGGGCGCATTCGGGCGGAATTTTCGCGGCACTTTCCGCCACCACCGCGCCTCTGGTTGCGGAGATGATGAAGGCGGCCAAGGAAGCGGGAGCGGTAACTTCGTTCGACTTGAACTTTCGCGAGAAGCTGTGGAAGATTTCGGGCGGCGCCGAGAAGGCGGTGGAGACGATTGCCACGATCGTGAGGAACGTGGACGTGCTGATCGGCAACGAAGAGGACTTGCAAAAGGGACTCGGCATTCCGGGGCCCGATGTTCACGCGAAGTCGAAGCTCGACCCGGCTGCGTTCTTTGCGATGATCGACAACGTCGTCAAAAAGCATCCGCACGTAAAGATTGTGGCGACAACTTTGCGCGAGGTGCACTCCACGAACCGGCATAGTTGGAGCGCGGTGGCGTGGATCGACGGCAAGACCTACGTTGCGCCTACCGCGGAGCTGGATGTGGTGGATCGCGTGGGTGGCGGCGATGGGTTTGCGGCGGGATTTATCTATGGCCTGCTAACCGGCGAGAAGCCGGAGGAAGCGCTGAAGCTGGGCTGGGCACACGGTGCGCTGCTGACGACATTCATCGGCGACACGACGATGGCGACGCTGGACCAGGTGCGCGCGATGGCGAAGGGCGGGTCGGCGCGGATCCAGAGATAAAGCAGCTCATTTCTAGTTCGCAGTTCAGGTGCGGTCACCCGCCGCAGCAGTTGCGGAAGAAGAGACAGCGACTGATAACTGCGAACTCGTAACTGCTATTCTTGCCATGCGAAGAAAGCGAGGTCCGCATGGCGAGAGTGACGATTGTCTTCGGCGTTTTGCTGATCATTTTGGGGCTGGTAGGCTTCTGGGGCACGGGGAGCATCCACTACACGGCGCTGATTCCTACGTGGTGGGGCTTGGCGCTGTGCGCGGGCGGGGCGTTGGCTATCAGCCCGAGCGAGAAGCGCCGCAAGATTTTCATGCACGTGAACGTGACGGTAGGGCTGCTGGGCCTGATTGGGGCGATTGCGGCGGCGTTGCAAGGCTATGGGCATGCGCGATCGCTCGGCGAAACTCCCGATTACATTGCGCTCACGGCCAAGCTCGTGATGGCCGGCCTGTTGCTGATATATGTGAATCTTTGTGTCCGCTCGTTCATCAAAGCACGCAGGTCTCGACAGGAATAATCGATGGCAACGGTTCGTGGCGGAGGTCTGGGAATGGGCATGCGTGCCGAGCGCTCACCGCGCGGCGGTGCCACACGCGCGGGCTCAGACCAGCCAAAGAAAAAAATCGATTACCGCAAGGCGATGCCGGAGATCTGGCGGCTGGTGCGGCCGCGGAAGTGGCTGCTACTTCTGGGCCTGCTACTGGTGGCCATCAATCGCGTTGCCGGGCTGACCCTGCCTTTCGTTTCCAGACCTTATGTGAACCTGGTGCTGCGAAAGCACGAGGGCGACAAACTGATGCCGCTGGTGATCGCGGTTCTTGTCGCCACTGTCATCCAATCGATTACGTCGTTTTTAAACACACAGTTGCTGTCGAAGGCGGCGCAGCGCATGATCGCTGATTTGCGCCAGGAGGTGCAGCAGCACGTGGGCCGCCTGTCGGTGACCTTCTACGACGCCAACCGCAGCGGCCTGCTGGTTTCGCGCATCATGAGCGACGTTGAAGGCGTGCGTAACCTGATCGGCACGGGCCTGGTGGAGTTTGTGGGCGGGCTGCTTACGGCGGTGATGGCGTTTATCTTCCTGCTGCATCGCAGCGTGGAGATGACGCTGATCGTGTTCTCGGTGGTTGGCGTTTTCGTTTTCGTGCTGCAGTACGCATTCAAGACCATTCGTCCGATCTTTCGCGAGCGAGGAAAGATTACCGGCGAGGTGACGGGGCGGCTGACCGAATCGCTAGGCGGCGTGCGCGTGGTGAAGGGCTACCACGCCGAAGCGCGTGAAGCGGCCGTGTTTAAAGTGGGCGTGTTGCGGTTGTTGGACAACGTAATGAAGACGCTGACCATGACCAGCGTGATGTCGATGACGGCGACGACGGTGCTGGGAATTGTGGGCGCCATCGTGATGCTGCTCAGCGGGCATCTGGCGCTGCGTGGCCAGATGGACGATGGCACCTATATCCAATACACGATGTTCCTGGCGTTCATGATTGCGCCGGTGATTCAGGTGGTGAATATCGGCACGCAACTCACAGAGGCCGTGGCAGGCGTCGATCGCACCATGGAGATCCTTTCAGAGAAGGACGAGTTTGCGGATGAGAAGCGCCAGGTGAAACTGGGCGAGATCAGCGGCTACGTGCGCTTTGAACATGTGGACTTTGCGTATACGCCGGAGAAACCGGTGCTGCACGACGTGAGCTTTCGCGCCGATCCCGGCTCGGTGACCGCGCTGGTGGGCTCGTCGGGTTCGGGCAAATCGACGATCATCAGTTTGATCTGCGCCTTCCACACACCGGTGAGCGGGCGCGTGATGGTGGATGATATCGATCTGTCGACGGTGGACCTGAACACTTATCGATCGCAATTGGGCGTGGTGCTGCAGGAGTCGTTTTTGTTTGACGGCACAATCAGGGAGAACATCATGTTCTCGCGGCCTGACGCGACTGAGGAGCAGTTTCAATTTGCGTGTCGCACGGCGCGCGTGGACGAATTCGCGGATCGCTTTCCTGAAGGTTACGACACGATTGTGGGTGAGCGCGGCGTAAAGCTGAGCGGCGGGCAGCGGCAGCGGCTGTCGATTGCGCGAGCGCTGCTTGCGGAGCCGCGGATTCTGATTCTCGACGAAGCGACCAGTTCGCTCGACTCGGAATCGGAAGCGATGATCCAGGCCGGGCTGGCGGAACTGATGCGTGGGCGCACGACTTTTGTCATTGCGCATCGGTTGTCGACGATTCGGCGCGCGGACCAGATTCTGGTGGTCGAGGAAGGGCGCATCGTTGAGCGCGGCAACCACGCGGAGTTGTTTGCGATGCGTGGCCGCTATTTCGATCTCTACACTCGCCAGCACGGGCTTGAGGCGAACCTGTTTCTTGCGCCGGGCGAAGGCGGAGAAGTGGAAGAGCGCGAAGAAGCCGGCGGATAGTGGCGGTTTGCGTCGGTTCACTCGTGGCGAAGCGCAGCGATGGGGTCAATGCGCGCGGCACGGCGGGCTGGAAAAAAGCCAGAGGCAACGGCGACCGACAGCAATAGGAAGGCCGCGCCGGCAAGGGTGAGCGAATCCCACGCGTGGACGCCATAGAACATGCTGGCCGCGAATCGTGCAAGCGCGAGAGCGCCGGCGGCCCCGATTACGATACCAAGCGTCGCTAATGATGAAGCCTCGCTTAGCATCATGCGCAGAACCTGCTTCGGTTCGGCACCCAGCGCCATGCGAACGCCAATCTCATTCGTGCGTTGCGAAACGGTGTAGGCCATGATGCCGTAGACTCCAATGCAGGCCAGCACAAGAGCAATCACGCCGAAACTCGCCGCCAGCATTGCGAACAAACGCTCGTTTCGGATTGAATCGTCAATCTGTTCATCCTGAGTGCGAACGTTCGTCAGGGGCAATTGCGAATCGAAACCCCGCACCGCGGCGCGCGCCTCATCGGTGATGGTCGCCGGATCGCCCGCGGTCTTGACTTCGAAAGTCACCTGATTCCACCGGCCGTTCTGGCTCTCAGCAAGGTAATAGGTTGGCGGCGGAACCTGACGAAGATCGGAGAACTTTGTATTTCCAACGATGCCCACGATGCGAATCGGCGGCGAGTTGAATGTGCTTCCGATGGGATTGCGCCCCGGAAAGAAACGATGCGCCAGTTCCTGATTGACGACGGCCACCAGAGGCGATGTCGCTGTGTCCTGGGCGTCGAGCTCTCTGCCGGCGAGCAGCGGAATGCCCATGACCTGGAAGAAGTTGTCGCCAACTACGTTGATCCATGCCGTATTCTGGCCGAGCGGTTCGCCGACGGGATTGAAGGCGGTTGTGGATGTGTCGTTGTCAATAAGTGGATCGACCGAAAAGCTCGCGGAGGCGACGCCAGGCAGCGCGGTGAGCCGATCTTCAATTTGCCGAAAAGCGGCCGCGCACTCGCGCGGACCCGGATAGGCGCGGGCGGGAAGCGCGACGCCGAAAAGAAGAATGTGATGCGGATCAAATCCGAGTTCGCCATGGAGCAGATTGCGAACCGTGCGGAGAAACAAACCTGTTCCCATCAGCAGGACCATGGATAGAGCAATCTGCACAACGACAAGGGTTTTGCCGAGGCGTGCATGCGAACGGTCGCGCGTAGCGTGCGCACCATGCCGCAGGCCACGCAGGATATTCCCGCGCGTTGCCCGCCATGAGGGAATGGCACCGAAAAAGATGCCGGTGATGAGCGACAGCCCGGTCGCGAAGGCGCAGACCTTCCAGTCGAAGGCGACGGGTTGATGCTGAAGAAAGCGCGGGATGACGTTGCGAGCAGCAAAAGCCAGCGCGGTTCCAGCTGCTCCGCCAAGGACAGCGAGCATCATGCTTTCGACCATGAGTTGCCGCATGACGCGGCTGCGCGGTGCGCCGAGAGCCATGCGCACGCTTAGCTCGCGCCTGCGCGAGATGGCTCGCGCCAGCAGCAGATTGGCGAGATTGACGCAGGCAAGCAGCAAGACCAGTGCGGCAAGCGCGGACAAGCCGAGAGCGACCGGCACAAATTCCCTGTCAGTGGTCTGCGCGTCGCCCCTTCCTCCGACGCTCACGGCCAGGCGTACGGAGGCCTGGTCGAATCGATCGGGGCTCGTCAGCGTCGCCTTCGATGTTTCGCGAAAAGCCCGGTCCAGCGCGGTTGCGGCTTGCGCATCGGAAATGCCGGGACGAATCCTGCCGATGATCCGGATCCACCAGGCATCACCATCGGCGAGGCGGTTTTTTCCGTGCTCGTAGCTGCCGGGAGAAACCTCCGGGAACATGGCGAGCGGAAGATAGAGTCCCGGATCGATGTCCACGTCGGGGCCGTGAAAGCCCTGCGGCGCAATGCCGACAATGATGAGCGGCACGCGATTCACTTCAATCGTCGAACCAATCGCGGCGGGCGACCGGGCAAACAAGTCGCGCCAGAGCCAGTCACTCAGGACGGCAACGGGCGCGCCACCCTGGGCCCCGTCGTAGGGCGAAATGACTCGGCCTGCGGCAGCGCGCACGCCAAGCACCTCAAAGAAATTCGGCGAGACATACTCGAGCGTGCCATTCTGCAGGTTGTTGCCCGTTGCGACGGCGGCCCCGCCCGCATGGAAGTATGCCGCCAGGCCCTGAAATACGGCGTGATCCTGCGCGAGCGCCACGTATTGCGGGAAGGAGAACTCGGGCCCAATGGCTACACCGGTTTTGGTCAAATTCACGGGGCCGTAGAGATCTCGCATGGGCAAGTTCTTGTAGCTGGGCAGATGCTGTGCACGCCACTCAAGCAAACGCATCTGTTCCGGATGCGAAACCGGAATCGCGTCAAGGAGCAGGGCGTTGATCATGGAAAAGATCGCAGTATTTGCGCCGATTCCGAGTCCGAGAGAAGCGATGGCGATGGCGGTCAGACCGAGATTCTTTCGAAGCATGCGCAAGCCGTAACGGAGATCGGCGGCAAGTTCGTCGAGAGCACGGACACCCCAGGCGTGGCGCGCATTTTCGCGAACGGCTGCTTGGCTGCCGAGCTGGGCCTTGGCACGGCGCAGCGCTTCGCCGCGCGGAACGCCGCTGCGCACGAGGTCCTGAGAATAGCACTCGATGTGAAAGCGCAATTCTTCATCAATCTGCGCGGCGGTCATATGGCGGTGAGCCGTTGCCCGCCACCAGGTTTGGAGCCGGCTGCGCAGACTCATGAGGTCTCCCCGGCGGCGTCGAGAATGACGCCCACCACGGCGGCGAATTGAGACCACTTCGTGATCTCGGCTTCGAGGCGGCGGCGCCCCGCGGCGGTGAGCCTATAGAAGCGCGCGCGGCGGTTGTTTTCGCTCGTGCCCCACGCTGCGGCGATCCAACCCTCGTGCTCCAGGCGATAGAGGGCGGGGTAGAGCGAGCCCTGCTGAATTTCAAGCCGGTTGCGCGAGAGTTGCTGAATGCGCAACAGCACCCCGTAACCGTGGAGCGGGCCGAGCGAGACCGCCTTGAGGACCAACATATCGAGAGTGCCAGACAGTAAGTCGACGTCGGTAGTTTTGGACAAGGGCTTCTCCTCGACAGTCTTGGAGACTAACCCGAACTCTCCTAGATTGTCAAGGAGACCGAAACCGGGTCGTTCTGCCTGGGAGCGCCGTCCGGCCGTGTTGCGACCGGCCTTGGAAATGGCCGTTTCACCTATTGACCCGCGTCCCAGCATGTGAGAACCTAGAAATGGACTCAAAGCTTGGAACAGAGGATCAATATGCGAGACGCGATTCCCCAAGGCACTTATAAAGTTCAGGCTCTCGACCGCGCATTTGCGGTGCTCGACTTGCTTGGCGAAAGCGAAACACCGCTTGGCCTGGCGCAGGTGGCAGCTTCGCTGCAATTGCACAAAAGCACAGCGCACCGTTTTTTGATGGTGCTGGAGCGGCATCGCATGGTGGAGCGGACCGCAAATGGAAAATTTCGACTGGGACTGCGGCTGTTCGACTTTGGCAACCGGGCGATTGAGCAATACGATTTGCGCGACCGTGCGCAGCCGCATTTGCGGCGGCTGGTAGCAGAGACCGAAGAGACGGCGCACCTTGCACTGCTGGAAGCGGCGCGCGTGATTTATATCGACAAGATTGAGCCAACGCGGGCGGTGCGCATGATTACGCGCATCGGCGCCAGCAATCCCGTGCATTGCACGTCGGTGGGCAAGGCGATTCTGGCGTTTCTGCCCCCGGAACGGGCCGCGGAGATTCTGAAGCGGGTTCGTTATGAGCGGCCGACGCATCGCACCATCGCCACACCCGAGGCGCTGCGGACGGAGCTTGAGAAGACGCGCAGGCGCGGATACGCGGTGGACGATGAAGAGCTTGAAGAAGGCCTGCGTTGCATTGCGGTTCCGATTCTTGATGCGCAGCGGCTGCCGGTGGCGGCGGTGAGCGTATCGGGACCGTCATTCCGCGTGACGGCGCAGAAACTGCCGACGATTGCCAACCATCTGCTGCAATGCGTTCGCGGCATTTCGATGGACATGGGCTACATGCCTTCAGGGCGCGCGGCGCGGGCGGTCGTGAACGCGTGATCCGAATCAAATTAGGGAAATCATTCTTTTCGCGGTAACCGGCGAAAACCGCCGATGGCAGGGGTGCGCGGCGGCAAGTTATTTGCGGCCGCCACTCACTCGGGACGCACACTCGCTGAGTGGGCCTCGCGACGTATCCTCTTATATATGCGAAATATCTACCTGGCTCTCTGCGTACTTTGTTTGAGCGTTTCAGGGCAGGCAGCAAGCACAACCGGAATCACGATGGTGCGTGAGCCGGATGGGATGAGCCTGCGCTTGCCGAATGGCCAACTGCGTCTTCAGGTGCTGAGCGAAAACGTGGTGCGCGTGGCGTTTTCCGCGTCGCCGGATTTTTTCAGCCGCACGTCGATAGCCCGGGTGCCGCTGCCCCCGGGTGCAACGACTTTCCAAGTCGTCGAATCGACGAGCAAATACACGCTGGCGACCAATGAGTTGCGCGTGAGTGTCGATCGCGAAAGCGGCGCAGTGTCGTTCGCGGATCATGCAGGACATCCGCTACTCAGTGAGACTAAGGATGGCAGAAGACTCGATGCCGCGGACGTGCAGGGCGAAAAAACGTTTCACATCCAGCAAAGTTGGAAGGGAACCGACGGCGAATCGCTCTACGGGCTGGGGCAGATGCAACTGGGAACGGTCGACATCAAGGGTTACGACCTGGATTTGTGGCAGCACAATACGAATGTCGTGGTGCCGTTTCTGGTCTCTTCGCGAGGGTTCGGGATTTTCTGGGACAACACGTCGTTCACGCGTTTCGGCGATCTTCGGTCTTTCTCGGCGATTCCTGCTAAATATCTTTTCGATGCTGACGGCAAGCAGGGCGGGCTGACAGTGAAGGCCGTCGACGGCGAAGACGCACCGACTCAAACGGCGGACATTTCGCTGCACCTGCCCGAGCATCCGGAGGGCTGCGGCGATGGACACCCATGCCCGGGCCTGACGCGACAGTCGTGGGCGGGATCGATTCTCGCGCCGGCAACCGGCGAGTATCAATTCAGAGCGTACTCGAATGGCGGCATCAAGGTTTGGCTCGATGGGAAAGTGGTGATGGACCATTGGCGGCAGAACTGGCTGACCTCGAGCGATCAGATTCTCGTACATCTCGAGGCGGGCCATCGCTACCCAATCCGGATTGAAAACGATCCCGAGCAGCAGAGCACGCTTGAATTCGAATGGAAGACGCCGCCTCCGGACAGCGACACATCGCTCTGGTCCCAGGTTGGCGACGGTATCGACTACGACTTTGTCTACGGCCCTTCGATCGACAAGGTGATCGCCGGCTATCGCATGCTGACAGGCAAAGCGACGATGTTGCCCGACTGGGTCTTCGGATTGTGGCAATCAAGACAGCGCTACGAGACCGCGCAGCAATCGCTCGACGTGGTAAGAGAATTCCGCCGGCGTCAGATTCCGTTCGACAACATCGTGCAGGATTGGCAATATTGGCGCCCCGATGCGTGGGGCTCGCATGAGTTCGACCCGACGCGATTTCCCGATCCCGATGCGTGGATCAAAGCGATTCACGCCGAGCATGCGCATCTGATGATCTCGGTTTGGGGCAAGTTCAATCCCAATACGGATAACGCCAAGGAGATGCTGGCCAACGGCTACCTTTATGTGCCGAATCTGAAAGAACACATTCTCGATTGGATCGGGCAGCCTTACACGTTCTATGACGCGTTCAATCCCGGCGCGCGGAAGATGTTCTGGTCGCAGATCAACAGCCATCTTTTTTCTAAAGGCATCGATGCATGGTGGATGGACGCGACCGAGCCGGACCTGATGCCGTCGCCGCCGACGCTCGTTGGACAGATCGCGCACATGAACCCCACGTATATGGGCTCGGGATCGCGGATGCTGAACGGCTACGCGCTGGAGAACAGCGAAGGCGTTTACACAGGGCAGCGCGAAGCTGCGCCCAATCAGCGTGTTTTCATCCTCACGCGGTCGGGGTTTGCGGGCTCGCAGCGCTATTCCACGGTGAACTGGTCGGGCGATATCACGTCAACGTGGACGGCGATGGCCAAGCAGATCGCGGCGGGTTTGGGCGCGAGCATTTCGGGCTTGCCCTATTGGACGATGGACACCGGCGGCTACACGATGCAGAGAAAATTCGAACGCGAGCCAATGACGGCGGACAACCAGGAGGAATGGCGGGAGCTGAATGCGCGGTGGTTCGAGTATTCGACGTTCACGCCATTGCTGCGCGTGCACGGCGAACTGCGGCACCGCGAGATGTGGACGATGGGCGATGCGGGATCGCCAGCATATGATGCGGAACTGAAATTCGACCGCCTGCGCTATGTGCTGTTCCCGTATATCTATTCGATGGCTGGATGGACGACACAGAAGGACTACACGATGATGCGCCCGCTGGTGATGGATTTCTCGCAGGATCGAGTGGCACGCGAATTGAACGACGAATATATGTTTGGGCCGGCGCTGCTGGTTGCGCCCATCACGCAGTACAAGCAGCGCAGCCGGTCTGTTTATCTGCCCAGCGGCGCCGAATGGTACGACTACTGGAGCGGGCGACCTGCCGGTTCGGGCACTGTTACTGCCGCTGCACCGTACGATGAGATCCCGGTGTTTGTGCGGGCAGGGTCAATTATTCCTTATCAGCCGGAGATGCAATATATCGGCGAGAGGGCTGCCGATCCCATCACGCTTTACGTTTATGCGGGGGCGAACGGCCGGTTCACGTTGTATGAGGATCAGGGCACGACCTTCGATTACGAGACGGGAGCGTTCTCGGAGATTCCAATTGAGTGGGACGATCACTCGCACACGCTGACGATTGGAGATCGCAGCGGCGAGTTTTCCGGCATGCTGCGCGAGCGCACGTTCCGGGTGGTGCTGGTTTCGAAGGCTCATCCTGCGGGGTTTGCGCCCACGCCAGCTTCGGCTAAGAGCCTGGCGTACAAAGGCGCGGCGGTTCACATTACGCTGCAATAGGGGCCGCGGCGCGGACCTTCAGCGATTGATTGAAACGGAGATTTGGGGGGAAGAGTGATCTGCGTGAAGAGTCGATTGAGGGAATGTTCTCTGGCGGTGATTTTTGCAGTTTTTGTGGCGGGAATTGCCGGCTCGATATGCGCCATGGCGCAACAGCCGCCACCGCGCGTGATTGCGGTCGACATTCGCAACACCAGTGGCCCGGTCGATCGCTTTTTTGACCTGTCAGTAGGGTCAGATTTTCCGGGAACGCTGATTCGCGATGACAGCCAGGCGCAGCTCAAGACCGCAGTCGATGAACTCGGTTTTCGCTACATCCGCTTTCACGCGATCTTTCACGACGTGCTGGGAACGGTGAAGGTGGCCGACGGAAAAACGGTGTATGACTGGACGAAGATCGACCAGCTTTACGACGATCTGCTGGCGCGCCACATCAAGCCGTTTGTCGAGCTCAGCTTTACGCCGGAAGCGCTGGCGACGTCGCAAAACAGCATTTTTTATTGGCACGGCAACACGTCGCACCCCAAGCCGGATGGGTGGCGCGATCTGGTGGATGCATACGTCCGGCACATCGAAGCGCGTTACGGACGTAACGAGGTGCGGACCTGGTATTTCGAAGTGTGGAATGAGCCGAATTTGTCGGGCTTTTGGGAGGGCGGGGATCAAAAGGCGTATTTTGCGCTCTACGATTTGACGGCGAAGACGATCAAGGCCGTCGATCCAGCACTGCGCGTCGGCGGCCCGTCGACGGCGGGCGCGGCGTGGATCCCGGAGTTTCTGTCGCACGTGAAAGAGAGCGGCGCTCCGATCGATTTCATCACCACGCACACTTACGGGGTGCAGGGCGGGTTTCTCGATGAAGAAGGCAAGAGCGACGTCAAGCTCGATCCTTCGCCCGATGCTATCATCGGCGACGTGCGGCGCGTTCGCGAGCAGATTTCCGCGTCGGCGTTTCCCAAACTTCCGCTGTATTTTACTGAGTGGAGCACCAGCTACACGCCGCGCGATCCCGTGCACGATTCCTACATCAGCGCGCCCTACATATTGACCAAGCTGAAGGCGAGCCAGGGGCTGGTGCAGGGAATGAGCTACTGGGCCTATTCCGATTTGTTCGAGGAGTCGGGTCCGCCGACGGCATCGTTTCAAGGTGGATTCGGGCTTTTGAATCGCGAGGGTATTCGCAAGCCGGCCTACTTCGCCTACAAGTATCTTCACGCGCTTGGGGGGCAGAGCATTGCAGGCGGCGATCCCATGTCGATGCTGTCAACGAAGGATGGAAATGTGACGGGGGTGATCTGGAATTTTGAGCAGCCGGAACAAAAGGTGAGCGATCGGCCGTTTTATACGAAGGTGATTCCCGCGCACGCGGCAGCGCAGGTGCATTTGAAGGTCGCGGGCCTTGCCGCGCATGCAGCCTACCTCCTTGAAGTGCATCGGACCGGCTACCACGCCAACGATGCGTATACGGCTTATCTTGAAATGGGATCGCCGAAGGATTTGACGCCGGCAGGGGTGGCGCGACTTAACGATCTGACGCGGGATGCGGCTGAGACGGATCGAATGGTGCGCAGCGGAAGCGACGGCAGCGTGGAGCTAACGGTGCCGATGAACAGCAACGACGTGGTGCTGGTGACGCTGGAGCGTGGCAAACGGCGCTGAGGCGGAGCCTCGAGGCGGATCGAGAATCAACTCGGGGGGACGCCAGCAGGACGCGTTCGGAGAGCCGACCGGTCTGATAAACTAAGTCTCGGCCCAAGTTGCTGCAACGGCAATTGGGGGACGTAGCTCAGTTGGTTAGAGCGCTGCCCTGTCACGGCAGAGGTCGCGGGTTCGAGCCCCGTCGTCCCCGCCATCATTCTGGTCCTTCTCCCGCCTGGGCGGGATCAGGATTTCGCCTGCGGTTCAAGCGCGCAAAGACATCGCCCAGATGCGCCGCCGCGAATATCCTAATGCGTTAACCGTACGTGACGTCGGTGCTCTGGCCGACCTCGATGATATATCCGTCAGGATCGCGGATGTAGCAGCGAATCTCACCATATTTGGGGATCGGAGGAGTGATGAACTCCGCTCCGCGACTTTTCCATAGCTCGTAGCACGCTTGGATATCCGCAACCCGGAAATTCAAAAAGCTGTTGATATGATTCGGGTCGGGGACGCTGAGCGTGACCGTCGGTTTATCCGGGGTTGGGCCGCCTCCAACATTCAGAATCATCCAGATATTGGCAAGCTGAAGGTATCCGGGCGCGTTGCCATCACCGAGGCTGAGAATTCGAGCGCCGAAGACCTTCTCGTAGTAACGAGCAGATCGCTCGATGTCGGCGACAGTGAGAAAATGCGCAATGCTCATACCTTCGCGCGGGGGCATTTCGTAGCTCTTCTGATCGATTTGCACGCTGTTCATTGACGACTCCAATGCCGATAGACACGGCTGATGCGCTGGTTGTCGTTCGTTGGATTCGTACTTGCTGCCGATTAAGCTTGTCGAATTCGGTCGGGACGATGGGGCGAAGGAATCGGCTTTACTACCGGTCGATAACGTTCCGGAGGGTGCTGGAACTCAAACGCAGAGTCCATTCAAGAGCATTGTACGCGGACGAGGACACGATTCGATGAAATCATGAGTCAGGCACGCAGAAGGGCAAAACCTTCTCCGGGGTGGAGGGTCGTAACTCCCGCCACACTTTCACCTTCGCGGTCCATTCGTGTGCCAACTAATACTTTGGCCGGTCGCGTTCGTACAGACATTTCCGCGTTGGTCAAATTGAGAATCACTTCGATTTCTTCTGCGCCACTTCTTCGAAAACGCAGGATGTTGTTCTCGGCGCGGAGCTCATTCAACTTGCCGCTGACTAAAGTGGGATGCTCCTTGCGCAGAGCGAGGAGCTTTTTGTAAAGCGTGAGGATGGATGATCGGTCTTGTTGTTCAATGGCCACGTTTACGCTGCCGGAGTCATTGCCGAGCGGCAACCATGGCACTCCTGTCGTGAATCCAGCAAACTGGCTTCGATCCCAGCACATCGGTGTCCGCTCGGGGTCGCGGCCCTGGCCGATGCCTGGCTGGTTCTTTTCCGCCGGGTCCCGCACCTGCTCCGGCGCGATGGGCACATCGGTCATGCCGATCTCTTCGCCGTAGTACATCGTGAGCGTCCCGGGCAGGGTGAGCAGCAACATGGCCGCCACCCGAGCCTGCTGTTGACCTACGCGCGAAGCGATGCGGGGCTGATCATGGTTTCCCAAGACCCAGTTCGGCCAGGCGCCGGCTGGGAGTGCGCGGTCGTAGTCTGCAATCACCTGGGCTATTGCGGCAGCCGACCAGGCGCATTGCAGCAGATGGAAGTTGAAGGGCAGGTTTGCGCCCTGGCCGTCCTTTCCGTAATAGGTCATCAGCTGGGCGACCGGCAGGTAGATTTCGCCGATGAGAACGCGATCCGAGAATTCATCAATCACGCTGCGCATCTGGGCGACGATCGAATGCACCTCCGGCTGATTGGTGTTGTAAACGGGCAGAAAACGTTGGTTTGACGAAAGACCGGCGTGATAACCAGGATTCGGAGGATTGTCACGAAATTCATCGTCCTTGATCATCATCCACATGACGTCGACGCGAAATCCATCCACGCCTTTTCGCAGCCAGAAGCGCAGAACATCGAACATGGCCTGCTTCACGGCGGGATTCCGCCAGTTGAGGTCGGGCTGCTCTTTCAGAAACGAGTGGTAGTAATACTGGCCGGTTCGTGGATCGAACTCCCACGCAGACCCGCCAAAGTTGCTGGTCCAGTTGTTGGGCTGGTCGCGCCATATATACCAATCCCGTTTTTCGTTTTCCCGGGAAGAACGGCTTTCAATGAACCACGGATGTTTTTCAGAGGTGTGATTGGGAACAAAGTCCAGGATGAGACGGAGGCCCCGACGATGGGCCTGTTCAAGGAGTGCATCGAAATCCGTCATGTCACCGAAGATCGGATCGATTCCGCAATAGTCCGCGACATCATATCCGAAATCCGCCATGGGCGAGGGATAAACGGGCGCGACCCACAGGGCGTCTACTCCCAGTTCGACAAGGTAATCGAGGCGCTCGACTATACCGCGTAAATCCCCGATCCCGTCACCGTTGCTGTCTTGAAACGACCTTGGGTACACCTCATAAATTACGGCACGCTTCCACCAATCCAAATCCTGCATCAGACCATTAGCTCCCGTAGTTGATCGACCTTGAACAGAGCGCACGAATGATTAACGATCTTTGGTACAAAAACGCGGTTGTCTATTGCTTATCCGTTGCTACGTATATGGATGCGAACGGCGACGGGATCGGTGACTTCAAGGGCCTGTTACGCCGCCTCGATTATCTACAGGGCATGGGAGTGACAGCTCTCTGGCTAATGCCTTTTCAGCCCACGCCCTGGCGCGATGACGGATACGACATCACCGACTACTACGATGTGGATCCGCGATATGGGACGCTGGGCGACTTCGTCGAGTTCACGCACGGGTGCAGGCAACGCGGCATTAGGGTCTTGATGGATCTTGTAGTGAATCACACATCGAACGAACATCCATGGTTTCGCGAAGCCTGCCGCGATCCAAAATCGAATCGCCGCGCGTGGTATGTGTGGTCGCCGAAAAAGCCAAAAGACGCCGACTCAGGCGTAGTCTTTCCCGGAGTCCAGAAGTCGACATGGACATGGGAGAAAACTTCGCGGGAGTATTATTTCCATCGCTTTTACGATTTTCAGCCCGACCTGAATACCGCGCATCCCGAAGTGCAGGCAGAGATTCTGAAGATTATGGGTTTCTGGCTCCAATTAGGAGTGGATGGCTTTCGCATGGACGCGGTGCCGTTTGTCATTGCGAAAAAAGGTGCCAATCAAATCCGGTCCATCGAGCGTTATGACATGCTGCGATCGTTTTCAGAGTTTCTCAGCTGGAGAGCGAGCGGAACCGTCATCCTTGGCGAAGCCAACATTGTGCCGAGAGATGACATGGAGTATTTCGGTGAATTCGGCGAACGGCTGCAAATGATGTTCAACTTTGAGGTGAATCAGCACCTTTTTTATGCCTTGGCGACCGGCGATACCCGCACATTGATCAATGCAATGAAGGAAACCAAGCGCCGTCCCGCGACGGCGCAATGGGGACAATTCCTGCGCAACCATGACGAGCTCGATCTTGGGCGACTGACGGTCAGGCAACGGGAAAAAGTATTTCATGAGTTCGGACCGGAGAAAAAGATGCAGTTGTACAAGCGCGGGATCCGGCGACGGCTCGCGCCCATGTTAAATGGCAACCGGCGCCGACTCGAACTTGCGTACAGCCTGATGATGACCCTGCCCGGGACACCCGTGTTGCGTTACGGCGACGAAATTGGAATGGGAGACAATTTGAAGTTGCCTGAACGGAATTGTACGCGAACCCCTATGCAATGGTCGCCTGAACCGAATGCTGGTTTTACGACCAGCGAGAAGCCGATTTCGCCCGTGATCGCAGAAGGTCCGTACGGGTTTAAGCAGCTGAATGTGGCCATGCAGCGCCGCGATCCCGATTCATTCCTCAATTGG
This sequence comes from Occallatibacter sp., assembly GCA_035541975.1. Classification (GTDB taxonomy): domain Bacteria; phylum Acidobacteriota; class Terriglobia; order Terriglobales; family Acidobacteriaceae; genus Telmatobacter. The sequence continues at coordinate 33,939 of DATKMH010000020.1, forward strand.
ATGGAACGAATTATCCGTATGCGCAAGGAGATCCCCGAAATTGGCTGGGGGGACTTCTCGTTCCTGCCCATGCGGAACCACAATGTGCTCGCAATGACCTACGATTGGCGGAACAACTCTGTTCTGTTTCTACATAGCCTCATCCCTGAGCCTCGAGAGATACGCTTTCATCTTCCCGCGAATACGCACGGCGACAAGAGCATTCTCATCAATTTACTTTCCGGCGATCATAGCCAGGCTGACCGGAGCGGACAACATCGCGTAGTGCTTGAACCCTACGGATACCGTTGGTATCGCGTCGGCGGTCTTGATTACCTGCTTCGCCGATCGGACGTGTAAAGCTCGCAAGCGAACCAGACTGGCTTCCCTCGGCTGTCCGCAGGGAAGCAATTGGCCATCGCGCGACGAACGGCACCGGATCATTGAAACGCGCGGCTCAGGCTCATGGGATCGAGGCCGGAGATAAACGCTCGCGCTTCAGCGGTGAGTTCGGCTTGTGTTGTGTCGCTGGGCTCTGCGGAATGCGGCCGGTCAATGCGAATCATGATGGGAACAGGATGTGCCGCTCCGCCGGTGAGATCGCTGGTCTGCGGCTTGAGAACAACAAGCCTGATGCGGCTGTTGGACGCGCCTGGCTGCGACTGCGAACATGAGCCCGGAGTACACGCGACGCTGACGACGATGCTGTCGGCGACGCCGTCGTCATAGAAACCGGTGCTGAGATTGAGGGCGCTGCCTCGCGCGGCGAGGTAGGGAATGGAAGCGAGCCGCTCGGGTGTGAGGCCGCGCGCCAGCCAGCACGAATTTGCGTCGTGATAGTAGACGAACGGCGCAACCCAGACTGCCAGTATGATCTCGTCCGACCCGGGAGCGGAATAAGCGGCGCTATCGACCAGCGTTTGACCGCCGGATTGCTCGTACCATGTGCGCGAGAGCGCGAAGCTGCCGATCTGCTGGGGAAAGCGGGCCAGAGCGGCGGCCGATGCCATCGAGGCCTGTGGACTCGGCCGTGATCGCAGCGCGGAAGACGGCAGAGCCAAAAAAGCGACAAGAACGCCTGCAAATGCAGCGCAGCGAATGAAGAGATGGCGCGACGAGGGGGCAGAATTTTCCCGCGATGAAACAGGGCTCGCCGAACCTGCTGCCGGCGTGGGTTCGGAATCGGAAGGCAGCGCGCTTTTCTCGCTCAAGGTCGCGAGCCGAACAAAGATCAGGATCGCAATAAGAAAGAGACAGCTTCCGATCACGTAGTCGGCTTGTTTTGCGACACCCTCAAGCGCCGAATGGCCAAGGGCGACGCGATAGTAAACCACGAGGACGCAGAGGCGAATGAAATTGAAAAAGTATCCCAGCAGAACTCCACCGGCGACGTATGCTGCCCAGCGGCGAAATGAAACGCGCTTGAGATAGCCGAGAATGAGCGCGAGGTACCCGAGAGCGACAGCGCCGCGAATGCCGTCGCAGCCAGGTGCGATGAACATGCCGAAGTCCGGGGAAAACATGAGGCGCAGTTGCGGCGTAGTGGGCGCGAAATGGATCAGCGTGGCAAAGTCACGAGCCACGCGGGCAGAGACGTTTTGCAAAGGAATATCGATCATGCTGCTGGTGAGCACCGGCACCGGCTGCGAGAGCAGTAACAGGGCGAGAGGGAACCAGGCCTTGCGCCAGACGCGCGGTCCGGCGAACAAGAGAACGACGCCGCTGCCATAGAGATAAACCGGCGACGTAAGCGGGATGAGCGAGATCAGCGTGCCGCCGGCGGCGATAAAGACTTCAGCGCTGTGGCGCAGAATGCTGACGGAGAATGCGGCGGCGATCAGGACCAGGCCGAGCCAGCTTCCGCGCAATTGCCAGCCGTTCTTGCGCCACACACGAAGCGTGAGAATGATGCTGGCCGGCGGAATGAGCATGCCGATCGAGCGCAGAGGATCGGTGGTCCAGCAGCGCCAGAGCAGTGCCAACTCGCGCTCAATACCCACGCAGCCGGCCGCGGCAAGAATGACGATGGCGCACCAAAGCGCGATGGACGGCGACGCGGGCTTGACCAAATGGAGCTGCGGTTCGCTTCCTGTTTCGGTTTGTGTGGTTGCGAGTGCTTCCGCCATCGGAACTGACCGTCCCTCGTTGGATATCATCGCATTCCGATGCACGCGCGTATAGGCTTTTGCGAACTAGGGTGCTTGCGGCGGGCCTGCCAGCGGAGTTTTGACCGGCGCGGCGACGCCGATGAATTGCGTGAGAGTGTTTTTGGCGGAGTTCGTGAGCCAGAGATTGCCGCTAGCGTCGATGGCCAAGCCGTAGGGATCGAGAAGGGAAGCGTCGGCGCCGAATCCTGTTGACGGCGAAAGAAAACTGCCGGGCGAGGTGCTCGATGCGCCAGCGAGCTCGGAAAGCGAATTGCCCTGGTAGTTAGCGACCCACACCGTTCCCGCTCCGTCGACTGCAATTCCCTGGGGCCGCACGACGCCGCCGCCTGTGGCGGCATCGAGTTCCAACGTTCCGCAGGTGTTCACCTCGCTGATGCTGTTGCCGTAGTAGTTTGCAATCCAGATGTTGCCTTTCTGATCCGCGGCCACGCCGGAGGCACCATTGCAATCGCAATCGTAATTCGTGACCTTGGAGCCATCGGAAGATATTTCGGTGATGGGAAGCAGGCCGCCCTGGTTAACAACCCATGCATTGTGGTCGGAGTCGACGGCCAGAGCGATCGGGAAGGCCAGCGACGTGCCGCCCCAACCGGTGGAACTGGAAATTGCCGAGCCGGAGTTCGACAGCAGCGTAACTTTCGAATCGCCGTAATCTGCGAACCACATGTTGCCGTTGGGATCGGCCGCAACACCGATGGGAAAATAGATGCCACCGCTGGTAATGCCGGATTGGATGGCTTGGCCCGCCGGATTCAGCTCGGTCACATCGCCATCGCCGTTGTTGGGGGTGGTTTCCTCATTCGAGATCCAGACGTTGCCGTGAACATCGAGCGCCATGCCATAGGACTCGTTGATTCCGGAGCCCGATATTCCAGCGGGGAAAAGGGCCGCGCCCGACGGCGAAAACTCCGATATGGCATTGAAGTAGCTTGACGCCCAGATATTGCCTGTGGCGTCGACGGCAACGGATGCAGGCGAGTTCATGCCGCCGCCTGAGACGGTGTTATGAAGCATCCAGTCAGAGGGCGCGGCGGTGAGAGCCGGCGAGAAGACCGTGTTGCCTGCAGCGAGCGAGTAAATGGCCGCGGTGTTGGCGGCTGGTGCGCGCGCAATGTTGAGAGCGGCGTCGAATGTGTTTGTAGGCACGGCGCTGCCTGAGGTTGCGGCTGCAAAAAGTGTTGAGCACGAACCCGCGTTGCCTCCTCCGGTGCACGACGCAAGCGCGTTGGCCAGCGTGTTCAGCTTGCTCGTGGGCACCGCGAGCGTGGAGGAAAGGCCGGCTCCGGGAGACGCACCGGTGGCGGGGTTCGCGAGCTCGTCGGCGGTTGCAAAGGCGTTGTCGAGGCCGGTGGTGTTGGTGCAACTCGCGCCGACGTTGCCGCCAGCCGACATGAAGGGAGCCAATGCAAACGCCGATGCGGCGGTTGTGACTTCATTCACGGTGAATGCGCTGCCGGAGGCGACCGCGCCGCATGGTCCGAGAGCGGTCATGAGCCACAGCGCGGAGTTGGGTGCTGAGGCAGGCGCTGGCTGGCCGCCTTTCGAGACCAGATAAATGGGAGTCTGCGCAGATGGGCAGGTGTAGCCAGCAGCAACGGTGAAACTTCCATCGGCCGCTGTGGTCAGTGCGGTGGCCAGCAGTTGGCTGGGAGCGGAGCCATTGCCGGAGTTGCCGGCAGCGTAAAGCTGGACTGAGGCGCCGCTCACAGGCTGGTTTGCGGCCATCACTTTGCCGGTGAAGGCGACGCCGGCAACAGACGATCTGGAAGGACACGAAGCAGGCGTGCTTGAACTGACGCTCGGCGTGCAGCCACCGCCGCCACCCCCACCTCCGCCAGTGCTGATGACACTTCCGCCGCAGCCGGCGAATGTGGCACAGAAAACTGCGATCAAAATAGAGGAGATGCCAGCAAAGATGCAAGGAGAGATGCCGGCAGAGATCGAAGATGAATGGAGAATGCGGGGAAGTGTCACAGTTGAATTCCCCATCCTGCGCGAAGGCTGGCTCCGGCCGCGGGTTAACGCTTGCGGCTGCGCGCCGCCCTCAGACTGGCGAAGAGTGCGCCTGCGCCGCCCACCAGCGCCAGCATAATCGTTGGATCTTCCGGCGAATCGACGCATCCGGTTTGCGCGCGCAGCGGAAGAACGATGGCGGTGAGCATAAGGACCAGGAGAAGGGCGTAACGACGAGTCATTCGGATCTCCTTACTGTTCTTCGACAAACTGTTTGCGCAAACCCGAAGTTGCCACGGGCAAATCGTCGGCAACCACCTCAAGAATACACGGAAAAATGTGTTATAGGTCTATGACCCGAAAGGGTCATCAGAGAGATAACTCCCTGGTTTCCCACAGGCTGCGGGCAGTGGTTTGAGGCCGGGCTCAGGTCACTCGCCGGCGATCGCAGCCAGATAAGAGTCAGCGATTGATTGTGCTTGTGCGATCGAAGATGTGCCCCATCTTTTCCTGCTTGGTTTTGAGATATCGCTCAAAGCTCTGCTGGGTCTCGACCTCTGCCGAGACGCGCTCGGCTACTGTTATGCCGGCAGATTCCAGCGCAGCTACCTTGTCGGGATTGTTGGTCATCAGCCGCACGCTCGAGACGCCGAGCATCTTCAGCGCTCCCGCCGCCAGGTCGTAATCGCGGCAGTCGGCGGCGAATCCGAGCTTCTCGTTCGCCTGCACCGTGTCTAGTCCCTCATCCTGCAGCTCATAAGCCTTCAGCTTTGCCATCAGGCCGATGCCGCGGCCCTCCTGCTGCTCGTAAAGCAAAATGCCCGCGCCCTCCTGGGCGATCCGGGACAGCGCCATCTCCAGCTGCAGCCGGCAATCGCAGCGCAGCGAACCGAATACGTCGCCGGTCAGGCACTGCGAGTGAATGCGGACCAGCGGCGGCGTGGAATGAATGTCGCCCATCACCAGCGCGACCAGTTCCTCGGCAGCCTGTGAGGGCTCGCACCCCGGTGCCGATTCGCTTGGCGTACCCTCGAAGCCCAGGATGCGGAAGTTGCCCCAGCGCGTCGGAAAATCCGCCTCGGCGATCTTTTTCACGTTCTTTATTGCCATGTTTTTATTCTACTTGCAGTCGTGATTCCGGTATGAGTGGCCGTTGCCTTGACACTGTGTATCGAGTGACGATAGGTCTCGAGACAAAGGCGAAGCAGGATGGACAATCTCTGGCAGATTCAACCCGTCGAGGGCGAGAGCATGCTTGCGGCCGTGCGCAGCATGTTGCTGGAATACTGGGACTCATTCGGATTCACGCCTTGCTTTCAGAACTTCGGTGATGAAGTCGCGAGCCTTCCCGGTGTCTACGCTCCGCCGGGTGGCCGCCTCGCTTTGGCCACCGTGAATGGCGAGCCGGCTGGATGCATCGCCATGCGCCGCGTGGATTCGCATCGCGCCGAGGCGAAACGCCTTTACGTTCGACCGGCATTTCGGGGCTCCGGCCTGGGTCGCGCATTACTCGAATGGTTGATGTCCGAGGCCCGTGCCGCGGGCCACCGAGAGATCGTTGGCGATACCATGCCGGCGATGCACGAAGCATTGGTGCTCTACGACCGGATGGGTTTCCAGCGCGGAGAGCCGTACTCTGAGAATCCGACTGAAGGCGCGATCTTCATCCACATTGAGCTCTAAAGGCTCCTACGTTTTTCGCGTTCCACGAGCGCGGCGCGGTACATTGATCGTGTGACCGACAACATTATCTGGATCACGCTGCTGGTGAAGCTGGGCGTGGTCGCCTCGGTGGCCAGCGTGCTGGCGCGCGTGTCCACGTTCCGCCGGCTGTTTTTTGCCGAGAAGCGGACGCCGAGGCAAACTCTGGCTCTGTTGGCGTTTTTTCTTGTACCGCTGACCCTCGGGGTCTGGCTCCGGTTTCGGGTGCCGAATTTTCTGGCCGCAGACGTTTCATTTGAGACCGTCATTCTGCTAGGCCTACTGATCGGGCCGGGCTGGGCAATGCTCAGTGGCGCGGTCCTGTCGGTGCCGGCAGTTCTTCACCATGAATACCTTGCGCTGCCGTTCGACGTAATTCTGGGCCTGGTCGCGGGCATGATCGGGCGCTTTGTGCAGAAAGAAGAGATCTGGTCATTCACGCCCTTCATCGATTTAAGTCTCTACCGATGGGTTCGCCGGAACCTGATCAAGCCTCGCATCGACCGGCAGTTTCTGTTGCTGGTTTTAATTGCGGTAATGGAGATGGCTCGCGACTCGATCGCGCGCGCGTTTCCGCATCGGCTGTTTGCACTGCTGGCCAGCAGTCTTTGGCTGCAGGCGCTGGTCTGGCTGTGCGCGCCAATCTCGGTGGGAGTGGCCATCAAGGTGTGGAACGCCTTGCGCGTTGAGATGTCGCTCGAAGAGCAAAAGCGGCTGGTGCTTGAAGCGCGCCTTGACGCGCTGCAAAGGCAGATCAATCCGCACTTCCTGTTCAACACGCTCAACTCCATTGCCTCGCTGGTGCGCAACAAGCCGGAGCTGGCGCGCCAAATGACGGTGAAGCTGGCGAACATTCTGCGCGCGCTGCTCAAAGACCACGATGCGTACGTGCCCCTGCGCGACGAGCTGAGATTTACCGACGATTACCTCGACATCGAAGTGGTTCGCTTTGGGGCCGACAAGCTGCGCGTCGAAAAAGATATCGATCCGCGCACGCTCGAAGTCCTGGTGCCAAGCATTCTGCTGCAGCCGCTGATTGAAAACAGCATCAAGCACGGGCTTGAGCCGCGCATTCACGGGGGAACGGTCACCTTGCGCAGTCGTCTCGAGGGCGACAGGGTATCGATCGAGGTTTCAGACGATGGCGTCGGCATGACCAGCCGACCCGAGAGCGCCACTCGGCGCACCGACTCGGGCATCGGCATGAAGAACGTGCAGGAGCGGCTCGAAGTTCTCTACGGCAACCAGGCCAGCTTCAGCGTTGTCAGCAACCCTGGGCGCGGCACGCAAGTCTCAATCGAGATTCCGGCAAACCTTCCGGAGTCCACTTAGCCCTGAAGACCGCGAGAAAACACCGGCGCGAAAACCGGCGATTTTTGTCGGCTGCGCAATGCAAACCACCCATCAAGGGTTAGTCACGATTGCGGCGGGTTTGCTTCCGCACGGCGCCTGCAGCCGGATTTTCTGCATCCACGCATTCAACTCATCCTGTCCAAGGTCGTCGGTAAATCCGATCCAGCGCGGAGGCAACGCGAAAACATAGCGGCTATTTTGGCCCAGCCTGGATGGTCCGATGGGCGCCGCGCTGACTGCCATTGTCACGGCCTGCACCTGCTGCCATTCGCCCGGCGTGAAAACCATGATTGGAATGTCCTGGTAAGGTTTTGCCGCTGTCCATTTGGGATTGCGAATCAGGATTTGTGGTCCGTCGACCGTTTGCCCTGAACTGAGAATCGTTCCGCTCCACTTGTCAGGGACAACCGAGTAACCTTTCCAGCTTTTTGGCAGGACAAAGCAGAAGCCATACTGCACATTGCGATAAACGATAAATTCTGGGGCGGCCACATGCCCAGGATTCCCGGCCGCTGTCTGCTGCGAAAGCGCGCAACTGCTCGCCACTGCTGCGCAGAAAAGGGCCGAAAGCACAACGGGGCGGAATAGCATCCTGAATCCTCGTTTCATTCCGCGTCGCGCCAATGCGCATCCCTAGGACCCGAGAATGGAACCCATAGCTTCTTTGCCAGAAGTCCCTGTCGCAGCGCGCTATACGCTGGCCTGCGCCTTCTTTCCGGCTCGGGCCTTGATCCATAGATTGAATTCCTGATTCACAGACATTCCGGGCTTCCTGAATGCCCGTTCCTTCCCGAGCAGATAATCGCGAAACGCTTCATGCTCCTCCGCCGAAGCATTCTGCATCGGGACTTCAGTGTCACCCGCATGATCTTCGGTTACCTTTCCGTCTCCACTGAAGAGCCATTTCACTTCAAACGGCGCAAGCCCGGGAACCAGCAAGGTGACGAACCCGAAGAATGGGACGTGCGCGCGCATGTAGGGCAACGCGATAAGAAGGCCGAGGACCGCCAAATGCGTCACGATGGTCTGCAGAATGGGTATCGAGAAGCCCTTTTTCTGGTCAGCGGCGAATACAAGAAAGCCCAGGAACAGATGGTAGGAAACGAGGATGGACGCGTAAGCCGCGGCCGCCCCTTCGAGAACATAGTGTCCCAGGGCATAGCCGATCGCGGCGGCGACAACATAGGCGAGGATCGCCATGGATTCTTCCTCCTGCGCCCGCGGCCGTTAACGTTTATCCCGCTTGCCAATCAGGGATTTCCAGCCGGATAGTGGTTCCATTCTTCGGAGTGGCGACGGTGTTGAATCCGGCGATTTGGCCCGGGGCGATTGCGACTAATATAGCCCGAACTTCGATTTCCTAAAGCCACTGCCTTCTTACGACGTGAGGAAAGGAACCATTCGCGCTATCCTCAAATCATGGTGCGCTTCACAGTGCTGGCGTCGGGGTCAAAGGGCAATAGCACTGTGATCTCGGGCGGGCATACCCGAATTTTGGTCGACGCAGGCTTGAGTTGCCGCGAGTTGTTCCGCCGAATGAAGCTGGCCGGCGAAGACCCCGCCAAGCTCGATGCCATTGTCATCACGCACGAACACCAGGACCACATCAACGGCTTGGCCATCACCGCGCGCAAGCTCGGCATTCCGGTTTATTTCACTGAGGCCACGCATCGCGCGTGGATGCGCTGGCTCACTCCACGCCGCCAGATGACTTACGCCCAATGGCTCGAGCAGTGCCGCCGGCAAGCAGCCGAGCGTGCTGAACCGGAGCCGGTCGGCTCGGTGGCAGTGGATGAGTGCGATCCCGAGGACGCTGAGGCTGAAGCCGAACTCTGCGCTTCGCCGGTGAATGCCGAGATGCAAGTATTTAGGAACCGGGAATCCGATCTCGCTTCGTCGGAACGGGCTGCATCCGGTTCAGCTTCGTCAGAGTCGGCCTCGACTGCGAAAGACGATCCAACCTGGCTGCCCGCCGTGGAATATTTTCAGGCAGGAGTTCCTTTCGCAATCGGCGACATCAGCATGAGCCCCTTCACGGTCTCCCACGACGCCGCGGACCCAGTGGGCTTCGTTCTGTGTGCGGAGGGCGTTCGCATCGGCTATGCGACCGATCTCGGCTACGTGTCCCCCAACGTTCGCGAACAGCTTCGCGACCTTGACCTGCTTTTGATCGAGTCAAATCACGATCTGGAAATGTTGCGGGATGGGCCCTACCCGTGGTCGGTCAAGCAAAGGGTGCTTTCCAGGGTTGGGCATCTCTCGAACGATGCTACGGCCGAATTTCTGTCGACCGCTTACGACGGCCAGGCTACATATGTGATTCTTGCGCATCTTTCTGAAAATAATAATCTTCCTGAGCTCGCTCGGGTTGCCGCTGAGCGCGCCCTGCTGGGCCGGGCAAGCCTGCTCGCCAACCGCTTGTTACTTGCAGAGCAACACCAGCCGCTTTCGGCTATCAGTTTCTAGGCAGAACGGTTACTATAGGTTTAAATCACGGCCCACAGATGGAAGGCACGAGACGGGCCGGAGGGCACGCCAAGAGCCGCTCTGCAGTTTCCTGGGGCGACTTTTAAGGCATCCGACGTCAGGGATGCGGCGTCAAATGGGTAACTCTCGGAGAAGCGATCACAGGCGGGAGTTTCAATTCTACCCAACTCTTTATTTTTTAAGGTGATTGCCTATGTCTAAGGCAAAAAATCGCTGCACCGACCGCGTAGTTGGCGCCATTCTCGCAAGCTGGCGGTATGACATTTCGGGAATTTCGCCTGAAATGCGGCGAGACTACGAAAACCATTTTGCCGAGTGCGCTCATTGCAGCGCGCGCCAGCGCTTCCATCGCGGGCTCGATGTCACGCTTGCGGCCCTCACTTCAACCGCCGCGTTGTTCTTCCTCTTTGCTCTCGCGGTGCTGAAGCATGTAAAGCCGCTCGAGCACGTCGCTTTCAAAGTTTTGGGCCTCGATATCTTCGACATGTACCACATGCTGGTTTCGGCAGGGATCGCGGGGCTTTGCTTCTCGCTGATTGCGATGGCGCTTGTTCTGATGGCCACTCCGGCGCCGTCATACCTCGGCGGCATCGCCGCGGAGCGTGCCAAAGTGATCGAAGAACATTTGCCGGCGGCGATCAAGGCGCTGCGTCCGCGCTGAAGCTTTCTTGAGAATCAAAATCGCAAAAGCCTCCCGCATCGGGAGGCTTTTTGCATTTCCGAACTTTTTGTTCGTGACTGCGCAGCTCCGCCCGCATTCGCAATGCCGAGGTTCCGTATAATCGATGTGAATCAACTCCGAAAAAAAGATTCCATTCAAGAAAGAGAATACCGCCATGTATAAGGTCGTTTTGCTGCGTCATGGAGAGAGCATCTGGAACAAGGAAAACCTGTTTACAGGCTGGACCGATGTCGATTTATCAGACAAGGGAAGAGAAGAGGCCACCCAGGCCGGCCGCGTTCTCAAGGAGCAGGGATATCGCTTCGATCTTGCTTTCACATCGGTGCTGAAGCGCGCAATTCGCACGCTCTGGATCACGCTGGACCAGATGGACCTGATGTGGATCCCCGTGCAACGCGACTGGCGGCTGAATGAACGCCATTATGGCGCGCTGCAAGGGTTGAACAAGGCCGAAACGGCTGCGAAATATGGCGAGGACCAGGTAAAGATCTGGAGGCGCAGCTACGATATTCGCCCGCCCGCGCTTGAAGAGACCGATACGCGCTATCCCGGCAAGGATCCGCGCTATCAGAGCCTTACCAAGCAACAGCTTCCGTTGACTGAATGCCTCAAAGACACCGTCGACCGATTTCTGCCGTGCTGGCATGAAGCCATCGCGCCAAAAATCAAGGAAGGGAAGCAGGTGCTGATTGCGGCGCACGGCAACAGCCTGCGTGCGCTGGTGAAGTATATCGAGGGGATTCCGGACGAAGAGATTGTGGACCTGAACATTCCCACCGGCGTGCCGCGCGTGCACGAACTCGATGAGAACCTGAAATCGATTCGCCACTATTATCTGGGCGACGCCGCAGCGATTGAGCAGGCGGTGAACAAGGCGAAGAGCACGGGGACGAACAAATAAAGCCTCCGCACCGATACCAGATTCAGGTGGACAAAGGCCGTTCGCACGTGCGAACGGCCTTTGTCTTCTACATGTGCGCGATTTTTGAGCGCGCGAGAAGCAGCTACCCCTCGTAGTTCAGGCTCTCGAGGCCCAGATACTGCGCGCCCGAGCCTAGCTCCTCTTCAATGCGCAGCAACTGGTTGTACTTAGCGATCCGATCGGTGCGGCTCGCCGAGCCGGTTTTGATCTGGCCCGCGCCGGTGGCAACTGCGAGGTCGGCGATGAACGTATCTTCCGATTCGCCGGAGCGGTGCGAGATCACGGACGTATAGCCGTAGCGGCGGCCGAGCTCGATGGCTTCGAGCGTCTCGGTGACAGTGCCGATCTGGTTCAGCTTGATCAGGATCGAATTGCCCACGCCCTCTTCGATGCCGCGCTGCAACAGCTTCACGTTGGTCACGAAGAGATCGTCGCCGACCAACTGGATTTTGCCGCCAAGCTTGTCGGTCAGGACGCGCCAGCCCGCCCAGTCGTTTTCAGCCAGGCCATCTTCGAGCGAAACGATGGGGTACTGCCGGATCCAGTTGTCCCAGTAGTCGACCATCTGCTCGCTTGTGTGCTCGCTCTTGTCGCCCTTCTTGAAAACGTACTTCTTCTTCTCTGCGTCGTAGAACTCGCTCGACGCAGGATCGAGTGCGATCGAGATCTGCTCGCCCGGCTTGTATCCAGCCTGCTCAATGGCTTCAAGAATCAGCTCGACGGCTTCGGCATTCGATTTGAGCGACGGCGCAAATCCGCCCTCATCGCCCACCGCGGTGTTGTAGCCCTTCTTCTTAAGCACGCTTTTCAGCGTGTGGAAAGTTTCAGACGCCCAGCGCAGCGCCTCGCTGAAGCGCTCCGCGCCCACCGGCATGATCATGAACTCCTGAAAGTCGACGTTCGAATCAGCATGCGCGCCGCCGTTCAGCACGTTCAGCATCGGCGTGGGCAGCACGCTGGCGTTTACTCCGCCAAGGTAGCGATAGAGCGGAACTTCGAGGGTCTGCGCAACCGCGCGGGCCGCAGCCATCGAAACTGCCAAAATTGCGTTTGCACCCAGCTTGCCCTTATTCGGCGATCCATCGAGCGCAATCATCGACTGATCGATGAGTCTTTGATTCGCCGCGTCCATGCCTTCCAGTTCCGGCGCAATCACGGTCTCGACATTCGCGACAGCCTGCAGCACGCCCTTGCCGAGGTAGTGGCTTTTGTCGCCGTCGCGCAGCTCCACGGCCTCATGCTCGCCGGTTGAAGCGCCTGAAGGCACAATCGCGCGGCCCATCTCGCCGCTTTCAAGAATGACGTCGGCCTCCACGGTCGGATTTCCGCGCGAGTCCAGGACTTCGCGGGCACGAATGGCAACAATCTCAGTCATATGGCTCCTTAGAATGCGGTGCTGCAGCCGGTCATTCAGTTGGGGACGGCGATCCACGGCCAGAGCTTCTCCGGCGGCGCTTTGAATGGTGTCTAAAAGCACATGACCGCGCAAAAAAGTGTTCTCCGTCCAGCGAAGAAATGCTTGTGGAAAAAATTGCTGCTTTCCTTCGGATTCTAGCAAACGGGCTGTGGATCGCCCCTGTGGCGCTGGTCACACGACTGATCACACAGCGCTTAGCGTTCGCCGCGCATCCCAATGATAACTAGTTTGATTCTTGCCGCCAGCGGAACTGACCACTTATCCACCAATGCGTTATTGCCAAAGTGGGGCTACGCTTGAATTGGCTGGTTTTACGCTTGCGGCGCAAACAGGGCTGCGGGCGATGAAAACTTTCCCGTCCCCGCAGGGTCAAAACCGAGGTAAGGAGATCTTTGCTCTGGGGAGAGGAGTTTGGGATGAAACGAACCGTCTTCGTTTATGCCGTTTTGGCCGGCGCCGCAGCTCTTTTGGGCGCGCAGCAGGCAAGCCAGTCGTCACAATACACAGGCACCTCGAATCCGCCACCGGACGATACAATTTCCACTCCGGCGCCTGACGTTGCACCGCAAGCCAAACCCTCCCCCGGCCATTACGCTGACGACCGGCCGGCAGCCAAAACTCAGCACTCGCTTGATGGGTCGCTCTATACGATTCCGACGAACGGCCCGGCGAATGATTCTCCGGCGAACGACGGCGCCTCCAACGCAACTCCGGCAAACAACATGCCGCCTCGCGATATGCCGGCGCGCAACATGCAGGCCGACCCAACCGACGGCACCGACGACGGAATAGTGCAGGTCGCGCCGGACAAATCTTCGGCGCCGATGTTGAACGAACGCGCGGCCCCGAGGGATATAGCCTCGACCGATCCCGATGGCGATATCGTGCATCCGGCTCCGCTGCCGCCGGGAACTTTAGGCGAGGGCGCAGTCATTCGTGTTCGATTGTTGGATCGGCTCTCGAGCGGGATGAGCGAGAAAGGCGACACGTTCCGCACGCGCGTGGTTTCCGATGTGATCCAGGATGGGCAGGTGTTGATTCCAGCAGGGGCTGAAATCGACGGCCGGGTCGATTCGGTTTCCACCGGCCATTTTGCGGGCCACGGGTCCATGCGTTTGCAGCCTGAGGTCGTGATCCTCGCCGATGGTTCGCGCTTCCATCTTTACGGAGAGACCACCGGCGCGCCCGGCTCGAACGATCACGTGGGTAGCGAGGGCAACGTTACGCCTGGATCGCGGCTGAAGAAGGCGGGCGTCGAATATGGCGCTGTTGCGGGTGCGGGCGTGGTTACGGGCGCCATCATCGGTGGGCCCGGCGGCGCGCTGGCAGGAGGAATTGTTGGCGCGGGCGTCGTTACCGTCCATTTGCTGGTGGATCATCCGCAGGCCACGCTCGATGACGGCACGGTTTTGCTTTTCACGCTGAGTGAGCCGCTGCATTTGGCTCCCGCTGCTCAAACAGGGAATTAGGCGAGGAATTAATCGGCAACCCAGGTTCTACGGAAGCAAAAAGGGAACGCAGAAAGAGGCATTCCCAGACTCCAGGAGGCGAGCAATGAACTGCAGTCAGCTATTGGAACGGCGCACGGCGACGAATTGGGAAAGACCAGCAGAGACAGACAAGCATTTCAGCGAGCGTCCTGAGACGCAGCAGACGGACTCCTATCGCTGGAGCGCGGTCCGCTTCTCCTCGGTGGGGCAGACCTTCGCGGCAAGATTCACGCCGTCGTTCAAAGGATCGCACTAAGCAGCATCCCGCCTTTAAAGCCGCGGGCTTCACGATCAGAGCGCGCTTGCGAACCCGCTTGAGCGCGCTCAACACTTCCATCTCATTCAGTCCGCAGCGCCTTTACCGGGTCGACCGATGCCGCGCGCTGCGCAGGAATGAGGGCTGCAAAGGCGGCGGCCACCGCGAGTACTCCGACGGCAATGGCCATCACCTCAGCGTTCACGCTGGTGATCTCGTAAAGCTGCGACTTCACATATCTGACGCAAAAGACCGCTACCGGAATGCCGATGGCCAGTCCGGCAATGGCCTGCAGCATGGCCCCGCGCATGACCGATCCAACCACGCGGCTGCGCGCGGCACCGAGCGCCATGCGGATACCGATCTCCGCTGTGCGGCGGACGACCGTGTAGGCCGTAACGCCGTAGAGGCCGACCGCCGCAAGGAGAAGGCCGAGCAGCCCGAAGAGAGAAGTGAGACGGGCAATCAGGCGCTCCTGAATGAAACGGTCGTCGATCTGCTGCTGAAATGTCTGGAACTTCACCACTGCGAGATTGGGGTTGATGCCCGTCAGAGTATCGCCCACCACCTTTTCGAATCCGGGAATCGGTCGGCTGGTCTCGATCACGATGGCGCCGGCATACATGGACTGGTCTTTATCAGGGGGATCTTCCGGCCCGCCGAGGCCCGCGGGCTGCGTTATGGGAAGAAAGTACATTGCGTGATTTTTCCAGTAGACGCTTGTGTAGGTCGTGTCCTCCACTACGCCCACGATCTGATGCGCGCCGTCCTCTCCAGGATGAAGTGGATCATCGAATCCAAAGCGATGACCAATTGGGTTGCGGTTGCCAAAGAACTGCTTCACGAATTCCTGGTTCACAACCGCGACGGACGGCGCGTTCATCGTGTCCTGCAAGGTGATACCGCGTCCCATCAGGACATGGGTACCGACGGCATCGAAGTATTCGGGCGTGACTTTCACCCAGGATGCGGATTTGTTCAGGTTCGGATCGCCCTGAACCTTTACGCCGGAATCCCAGTTGTTGTCTTCCATCGGCGTGTATGTGGCTAGGCCGACCTTGAGAACGCCGGGAAGGGCGTGAAACCGCTCGACGATCGTCTGGTAGAGAGCCTCGACTTCAGATGTCTTATAGCCGGCCGACTGCGGGTTGATGTGCGCAACGTAGCGATTGGCTGCCTCGAGTTTCATGTCGACGTTTTCGGCCTTGCTGAGGCTCTGCGCGAAGAGGCCCGCGGCAACCAGCAGCACCAGTGACAGCGCCGCCTGCAGCACCACCAATCCGCGCTGCAGGACTGACGCGCCACCGGCCGTCGTGCGGGAGTTGGAGCGCAGGGCATCGATGGGTTGTGTCCGCGCCGCCAAGAGTGCCGGTGCAATTCCAAAAAGAATTCCCGTAACCAGAGAAAGGGCGAGCGCAAAGCCTATGACAAGGGCCGAGGGCGAAGCAGAGACCGGCATGTTCTGTTGGTGGGGAAATGCGAGCGCCAGCAGCGTGTGCGCTCCAGCGTAGGAGACGGCAAGAGCCAGCAGACCACCCAACCCTGCTAGCAGAACGCTCTCCGTCAAGAGTTGCCGCACAATGCGGCCGCGCCGCGCGCCCAGGGCAGACCGGATTGAAAGCTCGGCGCGCCTGCTCATGCCGCGCACCAGCAACAGGTTGGCGATATTGGCGCAGGCCAGCAGAAGAACCAGCGCAGCAATCCACTCCAACAGTTTCAAATGGTCCTTATAACCATCCTGCATGTTCTGGATGCCTCCGCCACCGGGAGCGAGCACCACATGCGTGCGCGGAAGAACCTTCTGTGCTCGCGGATCGGCGAAACGCTTGAGTGTCGCAAACTGCTGTTTCAATAGCGCGCTGGCCTTGGCCTGCAGCGCCGGCAGTGAAGTTCCCGGCTTAACCCGTCCTATGATGTAGCACCACGATGTACTGGGATTGTTGAAGTAAGGTGCGCCAATAACCGTGTCCATCGAATTCATAGGGAGAAAGTATTTGGGCGGATTGGTGTCGATACGGTCGCCGTAGAATCCCTTCGGCGCAACACCGATAATCGTCGCCGGCTTCGTATTGACGTAAACCGTGCTCCCCACCACGCTCGGATCGCCCGCATAATCCT
This sequence comes from Occallatibacter sp., assembly GCA_035541975.1. GTDB lineage: Bacteria > Acidobacteriota > Terriglobia > Terriglobales > Acidobacteriaceae > Telmatobacter. The sequence goes on from DATKMH010000020.1 coordinate 50,465, forward strand.
GCTCCCACGCGTCGTAGCTCATCACGGCAGTGATGGCTGCGCCCTTTTGATCGTCGCCATCCTGAAACAGCCGGCCCGCCGCGGGAGAAAGGCCAAAGACGCGGAAGTAGTTGCCTGAGACAAAGGTTCCGATGTCCGATTTAGCCTGCGTCTGGGCGCCGGATCGGCGCACGGTTATTGGCCGGAAGGCGTAGCCGGCTTCCATCGCGGCCAATTCTTCAAACTCCGGCAGGTTCTTCTTGAAGGTGTAATACGTGTCCGTGGCGAACAGAGAATAGTCCCCATTGTCGTGCCAGCCGTCGCTAACACAGCACTGGTCCTCGTCGCCGATGCGAATGAGAGTTTTGGGATCGGTGACGGGAAGGTTGTGCAGCAGAATTGCGTTGACGAGCGTGAAGATTGCCGAGTTGGCGCCGATGCCGAGTGCGAGCGTCAGGAGTACTGTTACGGTGAAACCCGGCGTCTTGTGCAATTGGCGCAGTGCATAACCCATATCCTGCAGCAAAACTCTCATCGGTTGACCTCCGGCAGAGATAGCCTTGTGCAATGTGAAAGCAATTCAAGCTCCACAGCAATCTCACTTGATGCACTCGAAATGAACGATTTAGCCTGCTTCGAAGCGTCGCCCGGCGTTCGCTATTGACGATCTGTGTTCGATTTTGAACGCCTTGGCAGGCCGTCTCGGTCGCGGTCGATCGCATGCCAACGCCAAGGCACTGGGAGCGCGACAAAGACAATATTGACACGTTCACCCCGACGCTTGAAGCTGGAAGCAGCAAGCAGTCACAGGTCAGGCGTGCACTCATTATGGATAAGTTCGTGATCCGCGGCGGCAATCCGCTGGTCGGCACGGTTACCGTTTCCGGCGCCAAAAACTCGGCGCTGCCGTGCATGGCGGCGGCAATTCTTACCGAAGACGAAATCACGCTCGAGAACATTCCTCAGGTTCGCGATATCGAGACGGAGCGGCGCCTGCTCGCTTCGATGGGCGCGGAAGTGGAGCTTCGCGAGGGCGAACTGAAGGATCGCACCACGATCAGTTGCCGCACGCTCTCCGATCCGGTCGCGCGATACGAAATCGTCAAGACAATGCGCGCCAGCTCGCTGGTGCTTGGGCCGCTGATTGCACGCGCCGGCGTTGCCCGCGTGGCCATGCCGGGAGGCTGCGCCATTGGCGGCCGGCCCATCGACCTGCACATTAAAGGCCTGGAAAAGATGGGCGCGGTCATCGCCCAGGAGCATGGTTATCTCGAAGCCCGCGCGGAGAGGCTGCGCGGCGCGCACCTGGTCTTTGACAAGATTACCGTTACCGGTACAGAGGACCTGCTGATGGCAGCAGTGCTGGCCGAGGGCGAAACGCTGATGGAAAACTGCGCGCGCGAGCCTGAAGTCGTCGACCTTGCGGCGCTGCTCACCGCGATGGGCGCAAAAATCGAGGGCGCTGGAACGGCCACCATTCGCGTCGAAGGAGTGACGAGCCTGCACGGCGCGCGCTATCGCATCAATCCCGACCGTATTGAAGCGGGAACGTTTTTGATTGCCGGCGCCATCACAGCCGGGGATTTGATTGTTTCCAACTGCAACGCTTCGCATCTTGGCGCCGTAATCGCAAAGCTCACAGAAGCCGGTGCTCGCATCGATGTGCTCGGCCCCGATTCGGTTCGCGTTCGCGCCTCAGGGCTGCGCGCCGCGGACATTTCAACCGAGGAGTATCCAGGCTTCCCCACCGACATGCAGGCGCAATATATGGCGCTGGCCACGCAGGCCGAGGGCGTCAGCCAGGTTCGCGAGAACATCTTCGAGAATCGCTTCATGCATGTGCAGGAACTGGTTCGCATGGGAGCGAACATCAAGGTGGATGGCAGCGCCGCGACGGTGCGCGGGCCGGCGCGGCTTACCTCCGCCGCCGTCATGTGTTCTGACCTGCGCGCTTCGGCTTCGCTGGTGCTGGCGGCGCTGGTTGCAGAGGGCGAGTCCATCGTCGATCGCGTCTACCATATGGACCGCGGCTACGAGCGCTTCGAGGAGAAGCTGATCGGGGTCGGCGCCCAGATCCAGCGGCTCGGAAATGTCTTTGCGCCCAGGGAACCTGCCGCTGTCGCCGATTAACCGCCCCAGAAGAACGCCTATTTTCATGAGCTGGAAATCGCGTCTCCCTCCATTTTCAAAAAAAGCCCAACGCGCCGCGGCCCTGAATTGATATGATGGCTGTCTCCCCCCGTTCAGGCATCATCGAAACACGGAGGTTCAGATTTCTGTGAAGAAGATTGCATTGCTCGTGTTGCTCGCACTCTGCCTCGCTCCGGTGGTATCCACGGCGCAGGATGAGCAAGGACCGCGCATCGCGCCGCCGGTGCCGCTCACCGAAACTCCCGGAAACCCGCCCCATGAAGGCTGGGTTTGGATCCATGGCCATCACCATTGGGATGGGCAGCATTACGCTTGGGTCAAAGGCCACTGGGCAGAACCGCCGCATCCCGGCGACGTGTGGGTTCCGCATCACTGGGAAAAGAAGGGCGACGACTGGGTTCTCATCCATGGCCACTGGGAGTCGCCGCCAGTTCACCATTGAGAATCGAAAACAGAAGAGCGGGGCGCGCGCCCCGCTCTTCTGTTTTAAGAAAATGCGCGTCGATCGGCGGGGCCTCGGGCTGACGGCTACTTGATCTCGATCACGTCCGCCGCGGCCGCTGCAGCCTTCTCTGCCTGCTCCATCACCTTTTCGGCCATTGCATAGAACGCCGCGGCCTGGGGGCTCTTGGGCCCGGCGAGCGCGACGGGCAGGCCGCGGTCACCGCCTTCCCGGATGGCAGGGATCAGTTCAATCGCCCCCAGAAACGGCACGTTGAATTGTTTTGCCGTTCGCTCCGCGCCACCGCGCGAAAAGATGTCGATCTCATGCTGGCAGTGCGGGCAGGTAAAGTGGCTCATGTTCTCGACGATGCCCAGCACCTCAACGTTCACTTGCGCGAACATTTCGAGAGCCTTGCGCGCGTCCTCCAGGCTCACGTCACTCGGCGTCGAGACTACAATCGCGCCGGTCAGCGGTACGGTCTGCACAAGAGAGATGGCGACGTCGCCTGTCCCCGGCGGAAGATCCACGATCAGATAATCGAGTTCACCCCAATTCACCTGCTGCAAAAACTGCCGGATAATCTGGTGCAGCATGGGGCCGCGCATCACCAGCGGCTTGTCGCCGGGCGAGATGTAGCCGATGGAAATGGTCTTCAGGCCGTGGGTCAGATTGGGCTCAATCACGTTTCCCGCGCCCACTTTTGGCGGCTGCGAGCTGCCCATCATCAGCGGCACATTGGGCCCATAAACATCCGCGTCCATCAACCCGACGCGTTGTCCGAGCTTGGAGAGCGCAATGGCCAGGTTCACGGCCACGGTGGTTTTTCCCACGCCGCCTTTACCGGACCCGACTGCAACAATCTTCGACACGCCCGGCAAAGCAACCGGCGACGGCATGGCATGGGAATGCGCCATTTGATGAACTCCTTTGGCCCGCGAGTTTGTTGGCGGGAGCTTACTTGCGCACTGCTGGAGCGCAATCGAGCCGGCGATGCGGACGGTTGCGCGTGGTGCCGCTGTGCACGACTTTCGATCGGCTCTCTCTAAAATTTTACAGGATGCATGCTGGCTGGCTGATGCGCGCAGCGCAACACGGTTCTTCATTCAATGCGTGCGCGCCCGCCGCAGCCACACTCACGGCTCTGTCTCGCGTGATTCTTCCAGCGCCGCCACGGCCAGCTTGCCCTCGCTGCGACGAATGCTTTCGCGCTCGCGATGCTGGCGGCGCCGCAAAGCATCCTCAAACCGCCGCACTTCGTCTGGCGTCTCCGGCAACAACTGCGGAACCTTCTGCACTCGCCCTTGCTCATCGACCGCCACAAACACCAGGTACGCGCTGGCGACGTGCGCAACTTCGCCGGTCCGCGTGTTCTCTGCCCACACCTTTACGCCCACTTCCATTGAGCTTGAAAACGCGCGATTGACGCTTGCCTTTAACGTCACCAGGTCGCCAAGGTGAACAGGGCGGATGAAGTCGATATGGTCCATCGATGCGGTGACCACATTGGTTCGCGCATGCCGGTAGGCGGCCATGGCGCCAGTCAAGTCAATAAAGTGCATGAGCCGGCCGCCCAGCAAATGGCCCAGCATATTGGTATCGTTGGGCAACACAATCTCAGTCTTTTCAGACTGCGTACTGGCGACTGTGCGCACCTTGGGGTGGAGCTCCGAGCTTTTCATCACTCCTCCATTTCCACTTTTTCTTTTTACGGCCTTGATGGTGTGCCAGTTAAAATAGAACCGGCAGCTGCTTCGGCCCGAGAGATTTGCCCACGCATCTATCTTCCAGTGTCGGCAATCAGCGGCAAAACCGCAAATCCCCCGGTCAGATTCAAGCCAAATCGGCCGTAAACAGGCAAAATGGATAAAGTCGCAGGATTGAAAGAAATTCTAGCGCTCGACCCAAAGAACAGTTTCGCCCGGTACGGAATCGCCATGGAACTGGCGAGCCGCGGCGAAATCGATGCTGCGATTTCAGAATTTGATACGCTCTTAGCTAACGATCCTGATTACACTCCGGGTTACTTCATGTCTGCGCAAACGCTTGCCGGCGCAGGCAGAACGCCAGAGGCAATCGGAAGGCTCAGAGCCGGCATTGCGTGTGCCGCGCGCAGCGGTAACAGCCATGCCCTTAGCGAGATGCAGACGATGCTTGGCGAGATGGAGATGCAGGAGTAGCCGCGGGCCTCACTGCAAATTGATTCTTCATTCCGCAGCCGGAGACGCCGGCAGGCACGAACTGCATCCACTTGATTCCATGCATCCCTGGTGCGTTGATGGCATCTAAAGGAGCACTATGGCGAAGTACTCGATCGTTGTTCCCTTTCACAACGAAGAAGAGAATGTAACCATTTTGTATGCGCGGCTCAAGCAGGTGATGGAGCAGGTTGACGAGTCGTTTGAACTGATCCTGGTCGACGACGGATCAAGCGACCGCACCTTCAAGCTCTTGGAGGAAGTGGCCGCCGTCGATAGCCGAGTCCTGGTCGTCAAGCTTCGCCGGAATTTCGGGCAGACTTCAGCCCTTGCTGCCGGCTTCGATCATGCCTCCGGCGAGTTTATTCTCGCCATGGACGGAGATCTGCAGCACGATCCCAACGACATTCCCGCATTTCTTGAAAAACTCGATGAGGGCTACGACGTCGTCTCTGGTTGGCGCAAGGTGCGCATCGACAATTTCGTATTCCGGCGCATCCCCTCGGCCTGCGCCAACTGGATCATGGCGCGCCTCTCCGGCGTACCGATTCACGATTTCGGAACCACTTTCAAGGCCTATCGCCGCGAAGTGATCCAGAATATTCCGCTTTACGGCGAGATGCATCGCTTCATACCAGCGCTGGCCAGTTTGTTTGGTGCATCCATCTGCGAAATTCCGATCCGCAACCTGAAGCGCGTGCGGGGCAAGAGCCATTACGGTTTGGGCCGCACCTTCCAGGTCTTCTTTGACCTGATGACGATTCGATTCCTGTTGAAGCATATGAGCCGCCCCTTGCATTTCTTCGGCGGCTGCGGGGTTTTTGCCATGCTGGCCGGCAGCGCCATGGCGACCGCACTATTGGTATTGAAGCTGCTCAATCCGCAGGTGGACATGATGCAGATGCACGGACCGATGTTCGTCATCGCTTCCGTTCTCATCGTCTCCGGCGTGCAGTTGCTGGCGCTTGGTTTGCTCGGCGAGCTGCAGGTGCGCCACTACTACAGCAGCCAGCGCCCGACCTCCTACACAATCGATCGGCTGGTGCGGCTGGAATCGACGGATGAGCGGACTTTACTTTCGGGGAGCAAGGAAGAAAATCTCTAAGCCCGGTTTTCCATTCCAAGCGCCACTTTGGGTTTTCATCTTAAGCGCAAGATTTGGTTCTATTTTGTTGCGGGACCCCGCCCTCAAGGTTCATTCTTGAGCCAGACATGAAAGCCATCCAGCTCCAGTCCACAGGTGGGCCTGAAGTGCTGCAACTTGTCGATCTGCCCATTCCCGAACCGGGGCCTGGTCAGGTCCTCGTTCGCATTGAGGCCACTGGCGTCAACTTCATCGAGGTTTACTTTCGCAAAGGCGTTTACAAAGCTTCGTTCCCATTGATTCCGGGCAGCGAAGCCGCGGGCACGGTGGAGGAGCTTGGCCCCGGCGTGACAGGATTCAAAGCCGGAGACGCGGTGGCGTCGACCAGCTTTATCGGCAGCTACGCGGAGTACGCTCTGGTCCCCGCGGCTCAACTGGTGAGAATTCCTGAAGGCCTGAGCCTGGAGTGCGCCGCTGCCGTGATGTTGCAGGGCATGACCGCGCACTACCTGGCGTATTCGACCTTTCCGCTGAAGAAGGACGAGACTGCGCTGGTGCATGCGGGAGCAGGCGGTGTTGGCCTGCTGCTGACGCAGGTTGCGGCTCGCATCGGCGTGCGCGTCATCACGACGGTTTCGACGAAGGAAAAGGCCGAGCTTTCGCGTGAGGCCGGCGCCTCCGAAGTGATTCTCTACACCGAACAGGACTTCGAGGCCGAGGTCAAGCGGCTCACCGGCGGCAAAGGCGTCGACGTGGTCTATGACTCCGTGGGCAAGACGACTTTCGATCAAAGCCTGAACTGCCTTCGCCCACGCGGCCTGATGGCGCTATTCGGCGCGTCAAGCGGGCCCGTTCCACCCTTCGATCTCATTCAACTCAACCAGAAAGGCTCGCTCTTCATCACGCGGCCCACGCTTTGGCACTACATTGCCACTCGTGCAGAGCTTGAATGGCGTGCAGGCGAAGTTCTGGGCTGGGTTGCGAAGGGCGAGCTGAAAGTTCGCACCGAGCACACTTATCCGCTCGCCAATGCCGCGCAGGCTCAAACGGATCTTGAGGCGCGCAAGACCACCGGCAAAGTTTTGCTGGTGCCGTAAAGAACAGCTTCAAGCCTCCAGCTTCTAGCTACTAGCTTCGGAACTTCCGTGGATAATCAAGCCCGCAGCTACCCGAAGCGGACGCCGGAGTTGCGCCTGTTCTGGGGCGCGCACGAATAAGCTAGAAGCTAGGAGCTAGCAGCTGGAAGCTTTTAAATCATGCCCTCCATCTCCATCACTCCCACCGATCGCGTCTTCGTTCTCACCGGCGCGGGCATCAGCGCCGAAAGCGGTCTGCCTACATTTCGCGCGTCAGATGGATTGTGGGCGGGATACAACGTTGCAGAAATCTGCACGCCGGAGGCCCTGCGGCGCAATCCAGCGCTAGTGTGGGATTTTTATTCCAAGCGCCGCGCTGACTGCGCGAAGGCAAATCCGAATCCCGCGCACATCGCGCTTGCGGAGCTTGAGGCGCAGATTCCCGATCGCTTTTTTCTCTGCACGCAGAATGTCGACGACCTGCACGAGCGCGCCGGCAGCAAAAACCTCATTCACATGCACGGCGAACTGGCCAAATCGCGCTGCGACCGCGAGTGCGGACGCCCTCCGGTTGAGGATAGCGCCGTCTACGCAAGCCTTGAAGAGGTGGGCCGCTGCGCCTGCGGTGGCCGCTTGCGACCGCACATCGTCTTCTTCGGCGAGATTCCGCTCGAGATGCCGCGCATCGAACGCGAGATCGCCCGGTGCACATTAATGGTCGTCATCGGCACCTCCGGCAATGTGTATCCCGCGGCTGGATTCGTTCATTGGGCGCACCAGGCAGGTGCGCGCGCGGCCTACATTGGCCCCGAGCACCCGCTGAACGCGGAGGCGTTCGATCAGATTGTGGAAGGCAACGCCGGGGAAGTGCTCCCCGGCCTGTTTCGCCTCGCATCCTGATCGATCTCACATCGGCACGCCTGTTTATTCTGCCGATTGTGAAAGCGGGAGTGCCAGGATGCTGCGCGATTTCTTGGCGCGTTCAATTAGGCATTAGTATTCTGGCTACAATCGACTTATGACCGCCGAAACTGTTGATCAAACAATCGCCGATTACTATCGCGACTTCAACACGTTGAATGTCCGGGCGATTTTGCCGTACTTCCACGAGCCGTCGTTACTGATCGGCCCACAGGGAGTGATTCCCGTTTCCAATCATGCGGCGCTCGAGGCAGCATTTGGCCCGGTGATGGAGGGACTGCGAGCCAAAGGATTTGGCCGGAGCGAATTCCGGCAAGGCTACTCCAAATCGCTCAGCTCAACGGCCGCGATTATTGGCGGAACTGCGGTGCGCTACATCCAGGACGGCCGGGAAATGGAGCGCGTGGGCGTGACATACGCGCTCCACAAGGGAACGACCGGCTGGAAATTTGCCACCGTGATCCTGCACGATCCAGCCGGATCGGGCTAGAACTTAAAACGATACCGCGCCTCCAGCTCAATCATCCGCGGATCGTTCCAGTGGAACCCCCCGATAGTGACCGAATTATCCAGCAGCACGCGATGATTTGTCACGTTGATCACCGTCGCCGACAACTTCCAGTTTTCGCCCAGTGAGCGGCCAATCGACGAGTCGAACGTTGTGTGCGCCGGAAGGTACGCCGCGAAATATGGCCCGTTGTCCGGACATGAAGACGGATCGGTGCACGCCAGTCCGTTCACAAAACCCGATCCGTAATAAACATTGGTTGCAAACCAGGTATGCGCAGGCAGGTTCGCCGTGAAGCCGGTGTTGAGCGTGTCGCGCTGGTCGTGGTCTACAGGTGAATAATCAAAGTCGCCCGCCGAGCACGCCGGATCATCCGGAATCGAGCATGTGAAGCCACCAATAATATCGCCGCGTTGCTCGGCGATCTGGTTCGAATAGGTTACGTAGAACTGCCCGTAGCGCCAGAGGGACGGCGAATGCAGGGTCATCTCCCATGCGCGAACCAGCGCGCCATCGACCGCGATTGGGAAATACATATTCGATTCGCCCAGGTTTGAGTGGTCTAGGAAGTTGTTGACGCGGTTCTTGAATGTATCCACGTCCAGCATCCAGCCCTTGTAGGGGATTTCGATGCCAAACTGGTGTTCTTCGTCCCGCTCCGAGGGCAGCGGAGTGAAAACATCCTCGCCGCCGCCGAGGCTGCCGGCATAATTCAGCACAGAACTCGAGACTGTAAGTACCGGTGCCGGCTGAAAAAAGTGGCCGTAGAACCCGCGCAGCACCCAGTTGAGTTTCGGGATGCGCACCGTTGCGCCGATCCGCGGATAAACCGCGCCCTCGTTGTGGTCAGATCGGTAATACGTGAACCTCTCGCCTCCCAGCAAGGTGACGTATTGTCCCAGCCGCAGGTGATCATCGAGATAAAACTCCAGCAACTCGGCAGTGGCATGGGCTTCAGTATTCGGTTGTGAGGGGCCGCTGTCATCGTTTACCCGCACGCCGAAAAGGTCGTTTTCTCCTTGAATAAATGTGTACACTCCACCGGAGAAAGAGTTCCAGCCCACGTCGGAGTGAGCATCCATCTGCGCTCCGCCGTAATTCGATTGCTGGTGCCATGTGGTCGAGACCGGCAGATCTGTGGCCGGCGAGTCGTAATTGGACTGGTTGAAGTGATAGAAGGGAGCGAGTGAGACAAGCGTTTTGGCCGAGAGCGTATGCACCCAGTTCGCAATCACAAACGAATCGCGCTCGGTTTGTCCATCCCTCAACCCCGTGCTGCAGTAGTAATCCGAGGTGCACTCGTAATCGCTCGCGTCGGGATCGTACGGAACCTGAAAATAGTCCTCGCGGAACTGCCCGTCCACGCGAATCTGGTCCCGCGGCGTTTGGTTGTGAATCACAGAAACGAATCCGCTCTCAGAGTTGGTTGCGTCGTGAAAGATCTGCGGAACCGGGGTGGCCAGGCCGTAGTTCGACCGCGAGCCGGTTGCGCTTGCGTACCACGCCGTCTTCTCGGAGTGATCGCCGATGGAGATTTGTGCCTCGCCGGTGTAAGGAGTTCCTCCGTAAAGAAACAGCTCGCCGCCGCGATTGAACTCCCAGCCATTGCGCGGCAACACATTGAACATGCCATAGGTGCGGTCGCCGAGGTCGGCATCGTAACTGCCGCGTTCCGTCTCCAGCGAATCGATATCCTTGGGATCGATCTGCGGCCCCACATTCGACGCGATCTTTGTATTTGGGATGGATATCCCGTCAATCAGCCATGTCGTTTGGTGGCCTCCTCGCATGTGCAGCATGTCATGCGTCATATAGGCGCCGGGAACGTAGTCTGTAATCATTTCCATTCCCAGAGTCCGGTCTGCGCCGGGCGTTTCAGCAATCATTTCGTGTGTGATGAGTGTGCTGGGCATCGCTGTGTCGGCCGCGCTCGCAGAGCCCTCGACGCGCACGGTCTCAGTGGCTGCGCCAACGGCGAGAGGAATGTGGAGCACGGGATTTGTTCCCGAGTTTAGCGTGACGGTTTGCGCGGCAGTGGCGAATCCGGCAGCCTCTGCCGTGAGCTGGTAAACGCCGATAGGAGCCTCGGGCAAATTGAATTCTCCATCGGCGTTGGTGGTTGCGTGCAGCACGAAATCCGAGTCGGCAGCTTTGAGTGTGACAGTGGCGCCCGCGATGGGCCGGTGCTGCTGATCGTGGACCACTCCGTGGACGACAGCAAAAACCGTGGCGAATGCGGGAAGGGAAGCGGCAAGAATGAACGCAAGAGAAAAGACAAAAGAATCGCGACGCATGATAAGTAGACCTCCGAACGTGCCTGGTTCGAATGCAGGCAGGGTGGCGCGCGGCACAAACGCGCGTTGCCCGGGAATGTCTTAGTCGAGCGCTGAAAAGGGAAAATGGGATGGGTAGACTCGACCGACGCGTTCGGCAAAGTGTCTTCGCGCGCAGCAGGCAAAGCGGCGCACGCACGCAAGGCGACTGCGGTTAATCAGAGCCCAAATTTCAGCGCAGGATTAGCTGGGTTCGACCCGCGGAGGCCCGCGACCCGAATATGCGTTGCTGAGACATGAAGCAAAGATCGCCGGCGCGATGGCTGGCGCCGGGCTCAAAACCCGATTGACGCGAACGCCAGCTGCGGCGGCAACCAGCGCGTGAGCCGGCGCCAACATGCCAAACCTGAGCCCCGGAAACAACGGGCAGGTGGAAGGCGCTTCGAAGCGTGGCCTGGGATCGGGGCCGAAGCGCGCGCGCATGGCGATGATCTCCGCGTACATCGCGCAGTGGTGCGCTCCGTGCCGCCGGCAACACGGCGGCAGCAAGGAATCGTCGCTGCCTGGTGCCATGGCAGCGAGCGGGCCCAGCGCCAGAAAGAGCACGAGGTAAATGGAGAAGCCGCGCCGCATCTGAATTGATCGTAGCAAACAAACCCTTGGCCTGCCTCTATTTACAAAAAAGTTACATTGTGTGCGCCGGGTCATTGAGTCGAAACGCTCCGACGAGCATTCGGCTGTTCTCCGGTATCATCAGGGTGTCACCTGATTTCGCTTCGCCGCCGCAAAGAAAAGGAAGATTCCGGTGCCCCAAGTGCACAGTTCAGCCTCACCGTCGGACGCCTCCGCCGCGCATGCGCAGAAGTCCAGGCCTGCGCGCAACCTGCGCATCGCGATCTTCGGTTTTGGCACCGTGGGCAGTTCGGTGGCGCGCATCCTCGTTGAATCGAAACCTCAAGGCCTGGAGCTGACGCACGTCTTCAATCGCAAAGTGGCGCGAAAGAGAGTGGGCTGGGTTCCCGCGAGCGTCGTTTGGAGCGAAGACGCCGACGCGGTGCTCGCCTCCGACGTGGATGTGATCGTCGAGCTCGCGGGTGGCCTCGATCCTGCCGGTGCGTGGGTCCGGCGCGCGCTCGAAGCGGGCAAAAGCGTCGTCACCGCCAACAAAAAGCTCATCGCTTATCACGGCATCGAGCTGGAAAAGCTGGCCGCCGCCAACGGCGGTCACCTCAAATATGGCGCCGCTGTTGCCGGCGGTATTCCCGTAATTCCCGGCCTTGAGCAAGGCATGGCCGGCGATCGCATCGAGAGCATGCAGGGAATTCTGAATGGCACCTGCAACTTCATTCTCAGCAAAATGGAGGAGGGCGCGGACTACGCAGCCGTCCTCAATGAAGCGCAGGCCAAAGGCTATGCCGAAGCCGATCCCACTGAGGACGTGGGCGGGTTCGATGCGCGCGCCAAGCTCGCCATTCTTATGCGGCTCGCGCTGCGCGTGCAGGTCGACCCCGACGAAATCGTGCCGCGATCCATCACCGCCGTCACGCCGGTCGATTTCAGCTATGCGCGCGACCTCGGCTGCACCATTCGCCAGGTTGCGCGCGCGCAGCAGGTTGATGGGCAACTCGCCGCGGCCGTCGGACCCATGCTGGTGGCGCTGCGCTCGCCACTGGCCTGGTCGCAGGGAACGGAAAACATGGTCATCGCAAGCGGACACTACGGCGGCGACGTGGTTTTCTCCGGTCACGGCGCGGGTGGGCACCCAACGGCCGTTGCCGTGGTCAGCGACCTGCTCGCGCTAGCGCATGGCTCGCGCCGCGTCGAGATTCCTTCAGAACCGGCGCGCGTCGGAGCCGAGTTCGAGGTTCCTCACTACATTAGATTTCTGGTAAAGGATCGTCCCGGCATCGTAGCCGCCATTACCACCGCGCTCGCCAACGAACGGATTAACATTCGCGCCATCGTGCAGAAGCCTGGTTATCCCGCTGACGCGCTGCCGTTTGTGGTCACAGTTGAGCCGTGCAAGTCCTCCGCGCTGCAGCGGGCGATGGCATCAATCCGCGCCATGGATTGCATGCTCGTCGAGCCGCTGGATCTGCAGATGCTCGAGTAAAATAGCTTGGGGACTGGCGAAGGCCTTCGATAGCACCGTTAATTTGTTGCTCCCTTGTTTCCCTCTTCCTTTGTCCCCTGTGTTTGAGAGGTTACCCGTGATCGGCACCATCTATCGATGTGAAATCTGCGGCGAAGAGAGCGATAACCCCTTGCGCTGGTTTGTGTGCCACTGCAACAGCGAACAGCTCACCGTACTCAAATGGACCAAGGAAGCCGCCGATGCGCCGGGTGCGCGCCACTACTGCGGAGAAGCCCACGCGCAGGTGTACATCAGCCGCTGGCTTGCGGCCGCCTGCGGTTAAATCACGTCCTCATAGGCGGGATTTCGCTGGCCCGGTCGACTCGCGAATCATCAGCTCCGATTCCATGAAGATGTCGGTCGGGAAGGTCTTCTTCCGGTCCGCGATGCGCTCCAGAAGCACCTTTGCCCCGCGCCTACCCATCTCTGCCAAAGGCTGGCGAACCGTAGTAAGCGATGGCGTGGAATATGCGGCCGAGAGGATGTCATCGAATCCGACCACGGAAACGTCTCCCGGCACGTTCAAACCCGCATCCTTTAGCGCGCGAATAGCGCCGATGGCGGAAATATCGTTGAAGCAAAACACCGCGGTGAACGCGCGCGTCTGCTCAAGGAGCGCCTGCATGGGCTTATAGCCGATCTCTGGCGCCATGGGATGTTGCCCCTCCTTCGTCGACCAACCCGCTGTGTCAATCCGGATGGCCAGCTCGGGATCGAGCTTCAAGTCCATCTCTCTAGCCACTTGCTGAATGCTTTCCCAGCGAAACTCCGAGTCGGGAATGGCGCGCGGCCCACGCATAAATGCAATGCGGCGGTGGCCAAGGTGATACAAGTGCGAGAGCGCCCGCTGCACCGCCTGATGATGATCGAGAAGAATGTTGGTGACGCGCTCCGCGGAGCAGTGCGCCGAAATCGCCACCACCGGCACCGGAACGGCGAGCTCTTCCACTGAGGTGTTCAGCAGCAGAAAGCCGTCGACCGCGCGCTCCACAAGCATGCGCGGATACTTCTCGATCAAATCCGGCTTCCAATCGTGGCATGCGGTGAAGTAAAAGTAATGCGCAGCAGTCAGTTCCTCCACCACTCCGCTCATCACGCGCGTGAAATAGCCTTCGCTCAAGTCGGGCGCCAACACTCCGACGCTCATTGAGCGGCTTTGTCGCAGCGAGCGGGCGAAATAATTGGGACGGTAATCCAGGCGGTGCGCCGCCTCAATCACGCGGTTGCGAGTCTCCTGGGGGATCGACTTGGCGCTGGGCGAATTATTCAAGACCAGGGAGACAGTGGTCTGCGATAGACCCAGATGCTCGGCCAGAGTGCGCAGGTTTACATGGCCAGGGGCCGGTGGCGTCTTTCCCTTTGTCATGTTGGAGTTGTACCACTTTCCACCGCCGCTCGGATAGACGCCTGCGAAGCTGCCACGCCCGTTTTTCCCCGGTGACAACCCGACCGGTTTCAGCCCGATTCAGCCACGTTTGCGTCGGTCCGGCGGTTTTAGCGTGGATGGCAAGTGTGCCGCGGTGGCGAAAGAATCCGCGGATGGCGTTTTTCCACCCGTATGCGCTTGATTTTGCTTCGCTGTAACCTCGCATTCACAATTCACCGGTAGCCTGACCTTTGTGGATGCATCTGTGCCTGAAATTCGAATCTCTCGACCCCAGACACAACCGGAAGCTGAATCGATTCCGCCACAAGCTGGCCCCGCCGCGTTGGTGCAAGAACACTCCGCCATTCGCCGCCACCTGCTCGGGCGTGGCAATTCAGCCGTCGCCGATGGCATCTTCAAGGCTTTGATGCTGCTGTGCGCGCTTAGCATCTTTGTCATCGTCGCGCTCATTGCCTATCAATTGGTCGATAAGGCGCAGCTCACCTGGGCGCAATCGGGGCTCAAGTTCTTCTACACGGCCGTGAAGGATCCTGACACCGGCAAGCCCCAGTACTGGGACCCAGTCAACGGCAACTTCAGCGCCATTCCCTTCGTTTATGGAACGTTGGTTTCCTCGTTCCTGTCATTGCTGTTTGCCGTTCCTTTGGCTATCGGCGTCGCTGTCTTCCTTACTGAAATGTGTCCTGGGCTCCTGCGCGCCCCGTTGGCATTTCTCACCGAGCTCCTCGCTGCGATTCCCAGCATCATTTATGGACTTTGGGCGCTCTTTGTCCTGGTGCCACTGCTCCGCATGTATGTGAATCCGGTGTTGATCAAGAGTCTGGGCTGGACGGGCCTGTTCGACGATTCGAATCCCACCGGGCTGGGCTATTTCGCGTCGGCCGTCATTTTGGCCATCATGATCCTGCCCATCATCTCGTCGCTTACGCGCGAGGTCATGACCGCGGTGCCCCACTCGCAGCGCGAAGCTGTGCTGGCCCTCGGCGCCACACGCTGGGAAATGATCCGCATGGGCGTTCTGCGCAATGCGCGCATCGGCATCGTCGGCAGTATAATTCTCGGCCTTGGGCGCGCCCTCGGCGAAACCATGGCCGTGCTTATGGTCATCGGCGACACTCCTGAGATTCACAAATCGCTTCTCGCCAACGGCACTTCAATGGCTTCCGTCATCGCCCTTGAGTTCGCTGAGGCCATCAACGACCTGCACCGGAGCGCCTTGATCGAGATTGGTCTTGCGCTCTTCGTGGTTACGATCATTGTGAATGCCATCGCCCAGTTGCTGGTTTGGGCCGTTACCCGGGGCACGCCGTCACAGGCGCATTGAGGACACGACAATGAGCACCGCCGCATTCCAGCTTCGCTCCAAATTCCGGACGGTCACCGACCACACCGTCACCGCCCTCGCCATCCTGGCCACTATTCTGGTGATCTTGCCGCTTGGCGTGATTTTCGCGGAGCTCCTTTATAAAGGCGCCAGCTCGCTTGACTGGAATTTCTTTACAAAGGTTCCTGCACCAGAGGGCGAAAACGGAGGCGGCATGGCCAACGCCATCGTCGGCTCCGCCGTACTGCTCGGGCTGGCCAGCCTCATCGGTGTGCCCGTCGGGATCGGTAGCGGTATTTATCTCGCCGAATTTGGCCGCGGCACCAAGCTCGCCAACGCAGTCCGCTTCACTGCCGACGTCCTCAATGGCGTGCCTTCCATCGTGATGGGCCTCGCCGCGTACGCGCTCATCGTCGCCCCCCACGTCAGCTTTCTGCCGTTCCTGGGTCACTTCTCCGCTTTCTCCGGTGGCGTGGCGCTGGGCATCATGATGATTCCCACCGTGTGCCGCAGCAGTGAGCAGATGCTGCTCATGGTTCCGCACGCCATCCGCGAAGCAGCTCTCGGGCTTGGCGTGCCCAACTGGCGCTCGGTCCTCTCCATCACCGTCAAGACCGCTTCGCCCGGCATTATCACCGGCTGCATGCTGGCATTTGCGCGCATTGCCGGCGAAACCGCGCCGCTGCTCTTCACGGCCCTGGGCAACGAGTTCTGGAGCACCAGCCTTAACGATCCCATCTCGGCTCTTCCGCTGCAGATTTATAAATACGCAAACTCGCCCTATGAGGACCAGAATCGAATGGCCTGGGCGGGAGCGCTGGTTTTGATTGTTCTGATTGTGCTCGCGGTTTCGCTCGTTCGTTACGTCACCAGCCGCGGCGTTTTGAAAGGAAACAGTTAAGACAGTTCACAGTTCTTAGTTCGCAGTTGAGAACCACGATCCACGAACCACGAACTAAGAACTGCGAACTGAGAACTACGAACTGAAGTCAGGAGAAATACGCACGTGGGTGTAGGCATTGAGGTAACCAACCTGAACGCGTGGTACGCCGCAAATCACACGCTGCAGGACATCAATCTGAATATTCCGGCCAACCACGCCACAGCGTTGATTGGTCCCTCCGGCTGCGGCAAGAGCACATTTGTGCGCTGCCTGAACCGCATGCACGAGACGAATCCCATTGCCCGCGTTACCGGCAGCGTGAAGATGGGTGACCTCGACATTTATCACGATGCGTCGCCGGTCGAGGTTCGCCGCCGCGTCGGCATGGTCTTCCAGCGGCCCAACCCGTTCCCGACCATGTCGATCTACGACAACGTGTCGGCCGGTCTGAAGCTCAATGGCTACAAAAATCGCCACTCGCTTGACGAGGTGGTTGAGAAATCGCTGAAGAACTCGGCGCTTTGGGACGAAGTGAAGGACGACCTGAAGAAGAAATCGGGCGCCAGCCTCTCCGGAGGCCAGCAGCAGCGCCTCTGCATCGCCCGCGCGCTTGCCGTCGACCCCGAAGTTCTGCTCATGGACGAGCCGGCATCGGCGCTCGACCCCGTTTCCACTTCGAAGATCGAGGACCTGATTTTCCAACTAAAGTCGCAGTACACAATCGTGATTGTGACGCATAATATGCAGCAGGCAGCACGTGTGGCCGAGAAGACCGGCTTCTTCCTCAACGGCCGCATGGTCGAGTTCGACTCGACGCACAAAATCTTCACCAATCCTTCTGACAAGCGCACGGAGGATTACATCACGGGCAGGTTCGGATGACACGCATACGCTTTCAACAGAGCCTCGAAGACCTGAAGGAGAACCTGCTGGTGATGGCGGGGCTCGCCGAGCAGGCGATTCAGCGCGCCATCGAGGCGTACCGGGTTCGCGACCTCTCGATTTGCGATCTGGTAAGCCGCAGCGAGATCGCCATCAATCGCATGGAGCGCGACATCGACCAGGCCGCGCTCGACCTGCTGGCCATGGAGCAGCCCATGGCCATCGACCTGCGCTTCATTTTGAGCGTGATCAAGATCAACGCCGACCTGGAGCGCGTGGGCGACGCCGCCAAGAGCATCAGCGACCGCGTTCGCATTATGGAGCGCATGGCCGCCGTCGATCTTCCCGTGGACATTCCGCGTATGGCCTCGATGGCCGCCGACATGGTGCGCAAGAGCCTGCAGGCATTTATCGAAGGCGATGCCGAGTTGGCCCGCGGCGTGCTCACCATGGACGATGCCGTCGACCAAATGAATCGCGCCGCCTTTCGCGCGCTCACCAAGGTGATGGAAGAGCAGAGCCACCTTGCGCCGCAGGCGTTGAACGCACTGATGATTTGCCGCAGCCTCGAGCGCGTAGGCGACCACGCGACCAACATTGCGGAAGACGTCATCTTCTGGGTGCAGGGCGCCGATGTCCGTCACCACAAGAGCGTGATGAAAGCTGCCGCGCTGGCCGGCGCTGCTGCGCCGCCAAACGGACCGGCGACGAATGGGCCAGTTCCTGACGGCCCTGCTCCTGACGGCCCTGTCCCGATCGACAGCACGCCGGCGAAGAGCTAAGGCGCGCCTGCATAGCAAGCCGAAAGAAAATGGCGCCGTTGACTGCTTGCTTCTGTTGCTTCTTCCTCGGGCTGATGATCGCGGAGCTAGCCGAAGCCAATGGTCTCGATCTCTACAGCGCAACAATGGCGCGATTCATCGGCTGGTGCGACTTTGCATTGAGGGATTAGAGGACCCCGGTATTTTTGCCAGGGCGACAGGCGTGGTCCAGGAAGATTTTGACGTCACGTCGGGAATTTACATTGGTCGGGGTGTGCCATACGTCAAGCGCTTGCCCAATGCGCAACTTTCAGCGTGGATCGCGCAGGCGCATCAGTTGAGATTCTGGCAGTGGGGCGGCCCGCCGCCGGGGGCGGGAATGGGAAGTAGGCAATAAGGAATAGAGAGTAGAAAAGCAACTGCAGATCCTTCGACTCCTCGCCCGCGGGCTCGTCGCTCAGGATGACAGGTCATCCTACTGAGAAATCCACGCGGAAGAACTACCGCACGCGCAGCACGATGATGGTTTCGTCATCGAAGCGATCTTTACCGCCTTGAAAGCGCGTGACATCGGCGAGGATGGCCTCGGCGATCTCTTTTGCCGGTTGATCGCGGTATTCGCAAAGCAGGCCGGCGAGGCGGTCTTCTCCATACATCTCTTCTTTTTCGTTTTCCGCGTCGAGAATTCCGTCGGAGACAAAGACAATGGCATCGCCCGGCTGCGTGGCCACGCTGAATTCTTCATACGTGACATTGGGAAACATGCCCAGAGGGAAACCTTCTGCACGCACAGGCAGCGATTGCCCCGCGCGGCACACGACGGGTTGGACAGCACCGGAGTTGGCAACCTGCAGCGTCTGGTTCTCATCGTTCCAAAGCGCGAACAGCATCGTCACATATTGCGAATCTAGCTTGCGTTCCTGCAGCGCGTCGTTGAGCAGGGCAAGCATGGCGGCCGGTTCCGGCTCCTGCGCCGCCGCAGCGCGCATGATGCCGCTGACCAGCGCGGCGAAGAGCGCGGCGGGCGCGGCCTTTCCACTTACGTCGCCCAATACAATCGCGGTTCGGTTGGGGCCGTAGTCAAGAAAGTCGTAAAGGTCGCCCCCGATGGTGCGTGCCGGAAGAAAACGCACCGCCATATCGGCATGCGTATGCGATGGAGCTTCGCCCGGCAGCAGACGCAGCTGCACCTCGCGCGCCATGGTGATGTCTTTTTCAAGCTGGCGCTCCTGACGGTGCACGGCCTGATAAAGCCGCGCGTTCTCGATGGCGATGGCGATCTGCGAGGCGAGCGTGGTCAACATGCGCTCGTGTTCTTCATTGAAGAAGTTGGGGCGCGTGTGCTCAAGATCGAGCACGCCGATGACGCGTCCTTTGTAGAAGAGCGGAACGATCAGCTCCGAGCGGGTCTCGGGATTCATGGGCAGGTAGCGCGGATCTTTCGCGACATCCGGCACGTTGATGGGCCGCCACTCGCGAACCGCCGCGCCCACGAGGCCGCTTGAGATGGGCACGCGGCGAATGGGCGCGTGGACGTATCCGAAGCGCCATGCGTAGCGCGTGATGAGGGTCTCTCCGCGCTCATCGAGCAGCATGATGGTGAACATCTGGTAGTCGATGAGGCGGCGCAGAAGCTGGCCGACGCGTTCAAGCAGGGGATTGAGCTCCAGGATGGAGGCGATCTCGACGGAGATTTCGTTCAGAACTTCGAGCGTTTGCGCCTGGCGCGAAACGCGGGCGTAGAGGCGCGCGTTTTCGATGGATTGCGCGATGCGCGAGGCGGTCATGGTGAGAACATGCAGGTGCTCGGGTCGAAAGAAGTTGAGCTGCTCGCTTTCGAGATCCATGACGCCGATAAGGCGGTTCTTGGCGATGAGCGGGACCGCCAGCTCCGAACGCACATCGGGATTGGCGTCGATGTAGTAGTCGGCGGTGGAAACGTCATTGAGCAAAATGGGCTGGCGGGTGAGCGCAACCTGGCCAACGACTCCTTTGCCGACCGGAACGCGTGTGCGCTCGACCTGCGGCGTGTGGCCGATTTGAAAGCGCATACGCAGATCGTGGCTGCGCTCGTTGAGCAGAAAAATTGCAAAGATGCGGTAAGGGATGAGGGAGCGAACCAGTTCCGAGGTGCGGGCGAGGAGGGTTTGTAGGTCGAGCGTGGTGTTGAGCGCGTCGGTGAGGCGCATGAGATAGGCGACATCGGCAGGCTCGATGCGTGCGTTAATGGGATCAAGAGCCGCGGACGAGGGAGCTGATCCGGCGGGGCGATAGTCGCCTTCGAACTCGTGCGGCGGCGGCGATGGGGGAGTATCAGACATAAGGGGTTCGAGGGAATGATAACAAGGGAACGAGGGACGGAGGGAACAAGGGCAGGAGTAAGCAAGGCCGTGGCGCTCACATCTGGGTCGTTTCGATGAGCCTAGTCTGGGACGAGCGACTCCAGTGGCCGGAAGGAGTCCCTTGTTCCCTCGGTGCTTGCGTTCACTCCGCGCCGAGTTCGCGAACGATGGCGACGGAAGCGGAGGAGCCGATGCGATTCGCGCCGGCCTCAAGCAGCGCGCGCACCTGTTCGACCGTGCGGATGCGGCCAGCAGCCTTGACGCCGCAGCGCGCGCCCACAACGCCTCGCATAAGGGCTACGTCGCCGGGAGTTGCGCCGCCGGATGCAAAACCGGTGGCTGTGTTGATGAAATCGGCGCCGGCGTGGATGGCGATCTCAGAGGCGCGCAGCTTTTCCTGCATCGTGAGCAGACAGGTTTCAAGATTCACCTTGAGTATTGCGCCGCGATCGTGAGCGACTTTTGCGACGGCATGAATGGCATGTTCCACGCCATGGTGATTGCCGCTTTTGAGCTGCCCGATGGGGAGTACCATGCCCAGCTCGCGCGCGCCCAGCCGGATGAGGGCCGCAGCTTCATGGCGAAGTGTGGAGACGAGCGACGCACCGAGAGGAAATCCGATCGTCGCGGCGACTGGGATATCGGTTCCTTCAAGCAGCCTTACCGCCGTGCTCGCCCACACGGGATTCACCACAACCGAGGCGAAGCGATAACGCGCGGCCTCTGCACACATCGCTTCGACCTGCGGGCGCGTGGCCTCGGCCTTTACAAGCGAGTGATCGATCACGGCGGCGAGAGAGCGCCAGTCTGCGAGAGCCTTGGCGGCAAATGCGGCAGAGTCGAACGTTCCGTGATCAAAATCCAGATCGGAGTTCTGGATGGCGATCGTGGCAGACATGGGGGAATACTCCTTGTGATCGGTGGAGGCTGGCGGTACAGCTCATCTGCCGTCTCCGGGAGATGAGTATACGGCTGCGCAGACGGGGAAAGAAAGCAGTGGAACAAATAAATTGGGCGGTGCAGCGAGGACAGGACTTGGCGCTGAGGAAAACCCGGATTCGGGAAATGCTACGCGGGTTGGCCGGGCGCCATGATGCAGATATCAGGCAAGTTGCGGTAGCGTTCGCCGTAGTCCATGCCGTAGCCGATAACGAAAAGATTGGGAATCGAAAACCCGACATAATCCGCGTCGATCTTTTCGATGCGCCGTGAAGGCTTATCGAGCAGCGTGGCGATGCGCAAAGATTTGGGATGCTGCTGGAGGAAGAGTTTGCGCAGGTAGGCGAGGGTGAGCCCGGTATCGAGGATGTCCTCGACGATGAGGACATTTTTGCCTTCGATGGGATGGTCGAGATCTTTGATGACCTTAACTGCGCCGGATGACCGCTGGCCCTGGCCGTAGCTGGAGACGGCGACGAAGTCGAAAGTGGCGTCGGCCTGGATGGAGCGCGAGAGATCGACGAGAAAAAACGCAGCGCCCTTGAGCACGCCGACCATTACCAGCTTTTCGCCGTTCAGGTCGCGGGTAATCTGCGCGCCCATTTCCGCGACGCGCTCGGCAATCTGCTGGCGGGAGTAGAGAACATCGAGCCCCTGATAGGTCGTGGTGGACATGCAGACAGTATCGCGCGAATCCGGATTTCGATCACCTGTGTAAATCGCGGCCAGAAATCCGGCTGGTTTTATGGATAGAGTTCGCGGGCGGGCGGCAGTTCACGCAGGAAACTGGTTGTGCTACGATCGGCCGATGTTCAAGTTGGGCAGACCCGTGACTCCGGGCCAGTGGATCGGCCACATCCTGCTTGGCGTGGTGGCGCTGTTTCTTATCTGGTGGATGATCCACCTCCTCTAATCTGAGCGCAAAAGCCCAACAATCAAACCCAAGTCCAACGAAGATGCACGTTCGCCCGCGCTGCGCACTGCGGCGGAGGGTCAGTTGTTGCGATCGAGAACCTCGAGTCTTCGGCGAAGGCTTGCGCATTGCCACGAGTTCGCATCCAACATGCCGAGGTGGAAAGCTCAAACGGAGGATTTAAATCATGTCAGAAGAATTAAAGGAACTTTATATCGATGAACTCAAGGATCTTTACAGCGCAGAAAATCAACTGGTGAAAGCATTGCCGAAGATGGCAAAGGCGGCGAGTTCCGAAGACCTGCGAGCAGGATTCGAGGAACACCTTGAACAAACCAAAGGGCACGTTCAGCGGCTGGAAACCATCTTCCAAAACCTGGGCGAAAGCCCGAAAGGCAAGAAGTGCAATGGCATGGAGGGGCTTATCGAAGAGGGCTCCGAGGCCATTGGGGATTACGAAGATTCAATTCGCGACGCAGCTTTGATTGGCGCGGCGCAGCGCGTTGAGCACTACGAAATAGCAGCGTATGGGACGGTGATAGCCCTCGCGAAACAGGTGGGGGAGGACGAGGCCGTGAGCGCTCTCGAGGAGACACTGGAAGAAGAGAAAGAGACGGACGCGAAGCTGACGGAGTTGTCGGAGACCGTGAATGCCGAGGCCGCCGAGGGTGGGGAAGAGGAAGGAACAGAAGAAACAGAAGAACAAGAGAGCGTCCAGACACGGAAAACCGCCAAGAAGGGCGGGAGCAGGCGGCGGGCTGCCTAACCTGGAACGATCGGCCCTGAGAAAGCGGAAGCCCATGCGCGGCGCCGCAGCCGCGCATGGGCTATCCCGAACGCCCTCCAACAGATCGGGCGCGCTCATGCGGGAGCCCTCCCGTAACCGAACCTGAAGCTTTTGAAGTCCCCTCACGTCTATACTTAAAGAGAGATGTTTCCCTACATTCATCTGGGGTCGTTTAACCTTCCCACATTTGGGCTGATGTTGTGGCTGGCTGCGATGGCGGCCGCGCTTGTGGTTGACCGCGCTTTCAAGCGGGCGCATATCGACGCGGACGCGATCGGGATGGTCGCGATAGCGCTGGTGGTTGGCATCATTGGGTCCAAAATCTGGCACGTGCTCGATACGCCGGACGAGTTTCGCCAAATTGGCTGGCGAGTTTTGTGGGATAACGCTGGATTTGCGTGGTATGGCGGCTTGACCTCTGGCATTGCCGCGCTGGTATTGCAGGGCTGGCGGGCGAAGCTGGGCCCGGTGCGGACTCTGGATTTATGTGCGCCAGCGGCGGCGATCGGCTACGGCATTGGCCGCATCGGCTGCTTCCTTTCCGGCGACGGCTGCTATGGAATTCCTGTGCAGCCTGTTCACCTCTTTGGCATCACGTTTCATCCGTGGGCGATGGCGTTTCCAAACGGAATTGAGCCGACTGTGGTTCCGGTGTATCCCACGCCGCTTTACGAGTTGGGAGCGGGATTGCTGATCGGCTGGTATCTCTGGTGGCGCTTGGGCAAGCCACATGCGACCGGTGCGATTCTGGGCCAGTATCTTGCGCTCACCGGATTTGCTCGCTTTCTGGTTGAGTTTATCCGCCGCAACCCCAAGGTGGTTTGGGGCTTATCGAACGCACAACTGGCCAGTGCCGGGGCTGTAATCGTCGGCCTTGCCCTCACGTGGTGGGCATCGACGAGGCCGGTTCGACTGATTGATGCGCCTCGCGAAAAGGCGCGGCGGGCCGTGGAGAAGACGGCGTAAGTCGACTTCCGCTGCAATCCAGCCTTTCCAAAGTCAAGATTTACGACCCGAACCCATAGAGTCCGTCGTCTATCCGCAACCGGGTTTGCCGATCTCATCGTGATTATGCTCACGATCCGGTTGCTTCCTCCTCAAGAAAAAGTGATCTGCCACACCTGTGATGGCGCTCACAGCCACTCGTATTTGGTGATAGGTAACGTCGGTCACATTAAACCGGCGAATTCCTGAATTGCGTTCTCCTCCTGACTTTTTGGGGGTTCGCCGGCGGTTGTGCGAGCGAGGCACAGGCATGGGCGAGTCAATTTGGCAGGGAATGCAGCAGAAGGGATACAGCCGCAGAGACTTTCTGCAGTTTTGTACGGCGGCCGCGGCGGCTGCCGGATTTGCAAAGACCGGCGTGGCGCAGGTTGTGTCGGCCTTCGAGAAGAAAGAGAAGCCGGCTGTGGTGTGGATGCACTTCCAGGAGTGCACTTGCTGCAGCGAGTCGTTTATCCGCTCGTCGCACCCGATTGTGGCGGACGCGCTGTTAGACGTGCTCTCGCTGAACTATACCGAGACCCTGATGGCTGCGAGCGGCTTCCAGGCGGAGAAGAGCCTGAGCGACACGATCGCGAACAACAAGGGTAAATACATCGTTCTTGTGGAAGGCGCCGTACCGACTAAGGACGAGGGCGTCTACTGCATGGTGGGCGGCAAGACTGCGGAACAGATTCTGCAGACAGTGGCTGCCGACGCGGCGGCGATTGTGGCATGGGGAAGCTGCGCGTCCAACGGTTGCGTGCAGGCGGCGAAGCCGAATCCCACCGGCGCCACTCCGATTGCGAAACTTGTGAACAAACCGGTGATCAACGTACCCGGCTGTCCGCCGATTGCGGACGTGATGATGGGCGTGGTGACGCACCTGCTGGTGCTCGGGCAGATTCCTGCGCTCGACAACCAGGGGCGGCCGAAGGAGTTTTACGGGCGACGCGTCCACGATACCTGCTATCGCCGGCCGAATTACGACGCCGGGTTGTTCGTGGAGGCGTTCGACGATGAAAACGCGCGCAAGGGATATTGCCTCTACAAAATGGGCTGCAAGGGGCCGGTGACCTATAACGCCTGCTCGGTGGTGCGCTGGAACGAGGGCACGAGTTATCCGATCCAGTCTGGTCACCCATGCATCGGCTGCAGCGAAGAGGGCTTCTGGGACAACGGGCCGTTCTATCAGCACCTGGCATCGTTCCCGGGATTCGGCATTGAAAGCACGGCCGACACCATCGGCACCGCGGTTGGCGTGGCCACGCTGGCCGGAGTTGCGGCGCACGCGGTGGTGACCAACATACGCAAACAGAAGGTGATTGCAGAAGTTCACGCAGAAGAGCAGAAGGAGTCGTAAACGCTATGGCAGCAACGCGTGTTGTCGTCGATCCTGTTACTCGTATTGAAGGCCACCTGCGGATTGAGGCGGTGGTGGAAAACGGCGTTATCACCGACGCCTACAGCGCCGGAACCATGGTGCGGGGCCTGGAGAAAATTCTTGCCGGCCGTGATCCGCGCGACGCGTGGGCCATTACCGAGCGTGTATGCGGCGTGTGCACCACAGTGCATGCGCTTGCGAGCGTGCGTTCGGTGGAGGATGCGCTGGGCGTGAGCGTGCCGCCGACGGCGGAGCTGATCCGCAACATCATGCTGACTACGCAGTACGTGCAGGATCACGTGATCCACTTCTACCACCTGCACGCGCTGGACTGGGTCGACATCGTGAACGCGCTGAAGGCCGATCCGAAAAAGGCGGCGGAACTCGCGCAGTCCTTCTCGAAGTGGGACAAGAACACGACGGCCTATTTCACAGCGGTGCAGGACAAGATCAAGGCGTTTGCAGCGAGCGGGCTAGGCATTTTTGCGAATGGCTATTGGGGACATCCGGCCTACAAATTGCCGCCCGAAGTAAACCTGATCGGCGTAGCGCATTATCTTGACGCGCTGGAGTGGCAGAAGGAGGTTGTGAAGATTCACGCCGTGTTCGGCGGCAAGAATCCGCACCCGAATTACCTAGTCGGCGGCGCGCCCTGCTCGATCAATGTGAACGAAGTAGCAGCGATCAATTCCGACCGGCTGAACCTTGTGGCGCGGCTGATCTCACAGGCAGACGAATTCGTCAATCAGGTTTATATTCCCGACCTGCTCGCCGTAGCGTCGTTCTATAAGGACTGGGCCAGTTATGGCGGCGGCTTGCATAACTATCTCTGCTATGGCGAATTCCCGACGAATGGCTACGGTCATCCGGAAACGTTCAAATACGCGCGTGGCGCGGTGCTGAACCGCGATTTGTCGACTGTGTATCCGGTGAATCCGCGCGACTCGCAGGAGATCAAGGAATACATCGCGCACTCCTGGTACAAGTACGACGGCGGCGACAGTGTGGGTCTGCATCCGTGGGATGGCGAGACGAACATCGCCTACAGCGGACCGAAGCCCCCGTTCGAAAGCCTCGAAGGCTACGACAAATACTCGTTCCTGAAGACGCCGCGCTGGAAAGACAACGCCATGGAAGTGGGCCCGCTGGCGCGCCTGATCGTTTCCTATGCCTCAGGTCATGCCGATGTGAAAGAAACTGTGGGCATGGTGCTGGGCAAACTGAATGTGCCGGTGGGTGCACTGTTCTCGACATTGGGACGGACAGCAGCGCGCGGCGTGGATGCGGCGCTGGCCATGATCTGGCTGAAGGATTTTTATGGGCAGTTGATGGAGCGCGTCAAAATCAACGAGGTATCGACGTTCAACGGCGAAAAGTGGGATCCGAAGACCTGGCCGGCGGATTGCGAAGGGGTGGGATTGGTAGAAGCTCCTCGCGGATCGCTGGCGCACTGGATCAAGATTCACAACGGGGCGATTGAGAACTACCAACTGGTGGTGCCGACAACCTGGAACGGCTCGCCGCGCGACGGCAGGCAGCAGCGGTCGTCGTTCGAGGCGTCGCTCATCGGGACGCCGGTGGCAAATCTCGAACAGCCGGTTGAGATCATCCGGACCATCCATTCCTTTGACCCGTGCCTGGCCTGCGCTGTGCATCTCTACGATCCGCAGGGCCGGCACCTTCACCAGATTTCTTTCGAGTAGAAGCGATGAGCACACACACGACGGGTGTACGGGATGTTTTCAAGCTGAACGGTGGCGCGCCGGTTGAGTACAGGCGTGTGTACGTGTGGGAACTTCCGGTGCGCGCGTACCACTGGATTAACGCGATCGCGCTCACGCTGCTTTGCATAACCGGCTACATGATCGGGCGCCCGGTTCGCATTGCCTATGCCTCAGAGGCGTATCAGCAATACTGGTTCGGCTGGGTGCGGTTCATCCACTTTGCATCGGCCTGGGTCTACGTTTTCAACTTTCTGGCGAGGCTTTACTGGGGATTTGTGGGCAACAAGTATGCCAAGTGGACGAATTTCTTCCCGGTGACGAAGAAGCAGCAGCAGGAGATTGCCGACGTGGTGAAGACCGACGTGCTGCAAGTGAAGATGCACGGAGAAATCTCCACCGGGCACAATTCGCTGGCGGCATTCATTTACTTTCTGACGTTCATTGCGTTTTGCATCCAGACCATCACCGGCTTCGCGCTATATTCGTCAATGAGCTCGTCCTGGATCCCAAGGATGTTCAACTGGGTGGTGCCGCTGTTGGGCGGCGATATGGGTGTGCGTTTCTGGCACCATTTGTTCCTGTGGTTCTTTGTCACGTTCGTCATCGTGCACATTTATCTGTCGTTCTATCACGACTACATTGAAGGCCGCGGCACCGTGAGTTCGATCATCGGTGGCTGGAAGTTCGACCGCGTGCCCGACAAAGCTGAAAATAAGAAATAGGCATCAGGAACGGAAAAATAGCGGGAGCCGCGGCGCAGATGACGGGAGCTGAGAAGAAAACGTTGGTGCTGGGGCTCGGCAACGTCATCATGGGCGATGAAGGTGTCGGCGTCCACGTGGTGCGGGCGCTGGAGAAGCAGAAGCTGCCCGACTGCGTTGAATGCCTGGATGGCGGCACCGGCGGATTCATTTTGCTCGAGCCGCTGCAGAAGGCCAGCCGAATCATCCTGATTGATGCTGCTGCGGACGGAAACCCTCCCGGAACCGTGACCCGCACCACGCCGCGCTTCAGCAAGGACTATCCGCCGACGCTGACCGCGCACGACATCGGTGTGAAGGATTTGCTCGATGCGTTTTACATGCAGGGAGGGTCGCGCGACGTGATTCTCTATGCGATCGCCATCGATCCCCAGCAACCCATTTCGATGGATTTGTCAGCAGAGTGCGCCCGGGCCGCTGAAACGGCCACGTATGAGATCGTCCAAGAATTGATGACACTACCGGCTGGCGTGTAAACCCTGCGGATCGTTGGTTTAGCTCTATTCCTGATTGCAATTCGGACCAATTCAGTCTAATATGATGTCCATGGAAACACGGACCTGTTGTCGCACTTGTATGCTGCTCGCGCGGCAAGGGTGACTTGGGTCTGAGCTTCCGAACAAAAGTCCACGGTTTCCCCGATGCCCGCGATTGAGCCGAAAGCTCTCGCGGGCATTTCCATCTATGCGACACGAAAGAGAAAAGAGACAATGAGCGAAACACCAGAGATAAAGGAAACCAAGGCGCAGCGGGCAGAACGGCTGAAGCGTGAGAAGAATCCGTGGCAGGCCTTCGACGAGATTCGGGCGTTTGCGCGCGCCGGCCGCTCCAGCGTGCCGCCTCCGTGGGCGTCTACCTATTTCAAGTGGTGGGGAATTTATACGCAGGGCGATGGCGTGGGCGCGACGGGCGGCGTAGGCGGCGAAGGGTTTGCGACCAATTGGTTCATGATGCGGATCGGGATTCCGAACGGCATCGTTTCCGCCAGCCAACTGCGCACCATCGGCGAGATTACCCGCAAGTACGCACGGAACCTGGCCGACATCACCGTGCGTCAGAACATCCAATTGCACTGGCTAACCATTGAGAATCTGCCCGAAGTTGTGGACGCGCTCGACGAAATCTGGCTGTCGCCCAAGGGCGCTTGCGGCGACGTGGTCCGCAATGTGACGGGCTGTCCGCTGGCGGGCGTCGATGCTGATGAATTGATCGACGCCTCGCCCATCGCGCGCAACATCGCGCACGTGTTGACGGCGAATCCCGAGTTCTACAATCTTCCGCGCAAATTCAAAATTTGCGCGACGGGCTGCCCTTCGTGGTGCTGCTATCCCGAGATCAATGACATTGCGTTGACGGCTACCCGTCGCGACGGAGAGGTTGGCTATTCGCTGCGCGTGGGCGGCGGCCTTTCGAATGAGCCGCACCTTGCCGTGAAACTCGACGCCTTTGTGCGGCCCGATCAGGCGGTGCGGGTCGCGCGCGGCATCACAGAGATCTTTCGCGAACAGCAGGTACTGCGCGAGAGCCGCGATCGAGCGCGCATGAAGTACCTGTTTATGCGCGAAGGCTGGACGGCGGAACACTTTCTTGACGAACTGAAGCGAAAGGTTGGATTCAGGCTCGATCCCGCAGCGCCCGAAATTGTTCCCGAAGATGTTCTTCGCGACCATGTGGGAATCCATGCACAGAAGCAACCGGGACTGGCCTATGTGGGAGCGTCGGTGCTGCGCGGCCGGCTCTCAGGCGATCAACTCGTCGCCGTGGCGGAGTTGGCGGAACGCTTCGGAAGCGGGGGCGTGCGCCTGACGGTTTCTCAGAACTTGATCATCGTCGACGTACCCAAGGCCAAGACCGCTGAACTCGCGCGCGAGTTGGGACAGATTGGATTGAATGTGGAAGGCTCGATGTTCTGGCGCGGGGCGGTGGCTTGTACCGGAACAGAGTTCTGCAAGCTGGCGATTACTGAAACCAAGGGCTTCGCGCGGTGGCTGGTGGACGAAATGGAAGAGCGCCTGCCCGAGTTCGATCAGCAGTTGAAGCTGCACGTGACCGGTTGCCCCAATGGTTGCGGTCAGCATTGGATTGCGGACATCGGCCTGGAAGGCAAGAAGATCAAGTATGAAGGCAAGCTAACCGACGCGTATTACTTTTGCCTGGGCGGAGCGGTAGGGAAGCATGCGGGAATCTCGCGCCCGGTCGGATTCCGATGCCCGGCGCCGCTTGTGCCGGAGGCGATTGAACGGCTGCTGCGGGAGTATTTGGCCGAGCGCACCGGCGGGGAAGATTTGCGGGCGTGGTTTGCGCGGCACACCAACGATGAACTGCGGGCCTCTTTGGCTGGAGAGTCGCTGGCTGCGGTGGAACGCGATGTGCCAGCGGGACGAGTGCCGCATGCGGTAGCCGATTGAGAGAAGCAGGGACATAGGGACGTAGCGAGCGAAGAACTGGGAACAGGAATTCGTCAGGCGGGTTTGAAAGTTCTTAAAGAACTTAGAACTGGGAATATGAACATGAGCTTGTTGCCGATCTTTTTAAAACTCGATGGCCGCCCGGCGCTGCTGGTGGGCGCGGGAACAGTGGCGTTGGAAAAGATCGGGTCGCTGCTCAAGACTGGCGTGCGGCTGCGCGTGGTCGCGCCCCAGGCGAGGGAAGAGGTTCGCGCGCTGGCGGCCGCGGGGAAAATCGAGTGGGTGCAAAAGAGTTTTGAGGCTGCGGATCTGGATGGGAACTTCATCGTGATCGCGGCCACCGATGTGCCGGAGGTGAACGCCCAGGTTTATCGCGAGGCGGTAGCGCGCGGCATTGCGGCCAACAGCGTGGACGACATTCCCAACTGCGATTTCTTTTTTGGCTCCGTAGTGAGCCGCGGCGATTTGCAGATTGCGATTTCGACGGCCGGCGAGAGCCCTGCTGTGGCGCAACGGCTCAGGCGCGAGATCGACGGGCAGCTGCCAAACGATCTGGGGCCGTGGCTTACGAAGCTCGGTGAGTTGAGGCGCAAGGTGCTGGCGAATCATCCGCGAACCGAAGAGCGACGGTTGTTGCTGCATGAGCTGGCACAGAGGCAGATTTGCGATTCGGCGTTGTGCGAAACCAAGCATCTGGCTCGAACGGGCAGGGAAGCGGCGTGCGCAGTCGCGGGTAGCGGTTATCTCGTAGGCGCCGGGCCGGGCGATCCAGAGTTGCTGACGGTGAAGGCGGTGCGGCTGATCGAAAGCGCGGATGTGGTTCTGCATGACGATTTGGTTCCGCAGGCGATTCTCGACCTGGTGAAAACTGACTCCAATGTGGTGAATGTGGGCAAGCGCTGCGGGCACAAAAACATTACCCAGGAAGAGATCAACGCTTTGATGATCGAACACGCTCGTGCCGGGCGCAGTGTGGTGCGCCTGAAGAGTGGCGACCCGCTGCTCTTTGGTCGAGCCGGCGAGGAACTTGATGCGCTCGCTGCAGCGAATATTCCGTGCCAGGTTGTGCCGGGCGTGTCTGCGGCGTTCGCGGCAGCGGCAGCGATAGGCCGGTCGCTCACCGATCGCGATTGGGCGTCACATGTGGTTCTTTCAACCGGCCATCATGCGCAATCGCACAATCGAGAAGTGCTACCTGCTATCGAGGCGGGCACCCGCGTGGTTTATATGCCGGGCCGCGACCTGACGCTGCTGGCTGCGGAATGGCTGGCAGAGGGCTTGCCGCCGGAGCTACCGTGCGTGGTGGTTTCGCGCGCCGCGCAGCACGATGAGCAAGTGGTCCACACCACGCTGGGCAGGCTCGGTGAAATTGAACCTGCCGCCGCGCCGAGCGTCCTGATCGCCGGGTGGGCAGTGCGGCAGTTGGAAGCACGCGAGGAGTCCACTGAGCGCGCTGTCATTGCCGAGGCAGCTGACTGAGCCACGCCTAAACGGCTCGCGGCCTGTCTCAATCGAGTGAAAACCTACCTGTCTTATGTCGAAGATTCCTATTAGACATGGGATTTCCCATGCGATGGCCCGCGAATGGACGCGCCAAAACCAACAGAACATGCGCTCGAACCGGGGTTGTAACGTTACAGTGGCGTGTTGAGACTACCGCCGCCGCCTGGACATCGGCGAATCTGCCTTCGACGGCGGCAGGTCTGACCGGCTCAGTGGCCGATGGGGGGGACCTAGCTGGTTCACTTCTCCGATCAGGCTTCCGCCGTACATTCGATATCTGACTCCCCCGGAGGTACACATGGTTCAATTGCGAACAGTTGGGGTGCGGCTCGGAGTGATCGGTCGCGGCGCCTTGGTCGGAGTGCTGGTGGGAATGTTGGCTTCACAAGCCATTGCGGAAGGGGCGGTAACCACGCAACAAGCGCCGGCGAAGCCGGAA
The DNA here is from genome assembly GCA_035541975.1 of Occallatibacter sp. Lineage (GTDB taxonomy): Bacteria > Acidobacteriota > Terriglobia > Terriglobales > Acidobacteriaceae > Telmatobacter. The sequence continues at coordinate 82,649 of DATKMH010000020.1, forward strand.
ACGGCAAGCGTTCCGAGTGGACCCCAAACCGAACAAACCAGATTAGCGACGACTGCGAATCTTCCTCTTGCCTCACAGGACAGCACCAATGGCGACTCGGCTGCATTGCCCGATGCACCGGGCGCGCCGCCGACGGCAACAACCGAATCGTCGAGCCTGAATATGCCGGTGGACCTGAAGGCGATGTTGGACGATGCGAAGCAGAATGCGCAAAACGTTCAATCGGCCCCGGCGCAGACGAAGCACCCAATTCACGGCGGCTGGCTGGTTCTGGCCGGCGTTGGCGGATTATGGATGGGGATTGGCCTCTGGGGCCTTTCAGTTTCAGACTCCAAGAAGGGCCCGATCGCGGGAGTCTTTGTTGTGCCCGGCGCCGCGATGTTGGGTGGCGGACTGTATCTCACGTTCCGGAAATAAGCCTCCTCGTCACCATGACACGCAATCACTGAGAGGGTTTTCGCCGCTCACGAGGGCCCTCGCATCTTCTGTCCGTCTCGAGTGAATGTTGCCTGGAGCCGGTATTCATGCACTCTGATTTCCTGGCCGCCCGGCCGGAGGAGCCTATTTCCGCGCGTGGTAAGATCATCCCATATTCGCGGAAAAGGCTCCAGATGCCGGGCATCATCGAAAGCCAACCTTCCTCCCGCAGTCCCGACTCGCGCTCAACAGAGATTCGCGCCACCCTGGAGCGATTGCTGGGGACGCAGCATTTCTCTGCGGCGAGCCGCCGTGGGCAGTTGCTGCGCTTTCTGGTTGAGCACACGCTGGCCGGTGATGCCGACAAAATCAATGAGTACGCGATCGGCCTGGAGGTGTTCCAGCGGCCAGCGTCGTTCGATCCGCGCATTGAGTCGGTCGTGCGGACGGAGTTCAGCAGGCTGCGCCAGCGGCTGCGCGATTATTACGCCGAAGATGGACGCCGCGACTCCGTCGTTATCGAGTTTCCTCCGCGAAGTTACGTGGCGAGCTTTACATTTCGCGACCCGGCGAAATTGCGGGAGCCCGCGGTATTTCCTGAGCCAATCCGCGCACCACAGGCTCTGCGGTCAGGCACGCATCGTTCGAAGATGGTTTGGATTACAGTGGCGGTCGCAGTGCTGCTGATCGCCGCGGCTGCGGTTGCCGGAGTCATGCTGTGGCGGCAGCATGTTTCGAACCTGGCGGGACGGCAACCGATTCACGCCATCGTGGTGCTTCCGTTTGCGGATTACTCGCCGCACCACCAGGACGAATACATTGCCGATGGAATCACGGAGGAGTTGACGAATGACCTGGCGCAATGGCGTGATTTGCGCGTGGTGGCGCGCACTTCCGCATTTGCATTCAAAGACAAGGGCGAAGACGTTCGCGAGATCGGGCGAGAGCTGAATGTGGATGCTGTTCTGGAGGGTAGCTTCACGCGGGACGGCAAGGAAATGCGCGTCACGGCGCAACTGAATCGCGCCTCCGACGGCTATCATCTTTGGTCGCACTCCTACGAGACGGAATCGGACGACATGTTGGCGATGCAGGACACGGTGGCCAACTCGATTACCGATGCGATCGGCAGGATACGCGGAGGCTCGGCGCCGGCTATTCATGAGCCTACCACTAACCCTGAGGCGCTCGACCTGTATTTGCAGGGCGAATATCAACTGCATCTGGGAACCGCTGTGTCGCTTTCAAAGGCGGAGGATCTGTTCAAGGCGGCAATTGCCAAAGACCCAAGATTTGCGCTTGCGTATCTGGGAATCGGATATGCCGAGATCAATGCCACGTCCCTGACCACAGAAACCTCTGACGAAAGCATGCCGCGCGTACGCCAGGCTGCACAGAAGGCCATCGAACTCGATCCGAGTCTTGGCGATGCCTACGGAATGCTCGCCGTAGCGACTTACGTTGGAGACTGGGACTGGACGAATGGGGAGGCCGAGTTCAAACGCGCGATCGCGCTAGGCTCCAAGGCGCCGGTCCTCGGCCAATATGGATGGGCGCTGACGACGCGCGGGCGATTTGCCGACGCGCATGAGCAGTTCCGGCAGGCTGCAGAACTCGATCCACTTTCGGCTGGAGTACCGTTTAATGAGTTCTTCGCATATAACTTTGAGCGCGATGTTGCTGGAGAAGTGAGAGTCCTGAATCGACTGCGCGAGATCAGACCCGATTACTTTGGAGGACCAGCATTGACTCTGGTCATGGCCATGGGACGTCATGACTGCGCGACCGTTCGCGCCAAAGTGGGTCCATTCGCCAGTGCATTTCCCAAGTTGCCGGTAACGCAGACCATGCTGGCGTTCGATGCAGTGTGCCGGACCGATAAAGCTGAGGCATTACGGCGTATCAAGGACATGGAAAGCCAGAAGGCGCCGCATTATCAGATAGCCATTGTCTATGCGCTGCTGCACGACAAAGACAACGCAATCGCAGAGCTGACGCGTTGCGCGGACGCGCGCGAGGGACAGATTCTCTACATTAAATACGATCCTTTCTTCGACGAGATCCGCAACGATCCGCGGTACGTGGCGCTGGAGAAGCGGGTGGGGCTGGAATGAGGCGAGCTCAGGTTCCGCGGGTCGTCGCGCAGTTTTTCACGGGTCGGCTATTTTGAGATGGTGCCGGTGAGAGAGTCTGGGGTTCTGTGCCCGCGCATCGAAGCGGAGTTTGGATGGGCCACCATCGTCTGTAATGCGCGCGCTATTCAACCTCTCGGAATCGAGACGCGGGCACCTGGCTTTTGTAGTGAGTGAGGCAGCAGCAGATTATCGGGTGCGCTTGCTTACTCGCATTTGAATTCCATCCAGGATGCAGTTCAGTCCGAATTCAAAAGCGCTGCCGCCGTCTTCACTGAACCCTCCGGAACGAACGACATCGAGCAGGATCGGGTAACGATGGGATTCCGACTGTAGCATTCGGCCGAGTTCGCGGCTCCATTCTTTTCTGCTGTTGGCTCGCGTTCCGATCTGCTGGAATGTTGCGTGGCCTCGAACGTGGCCGATGATCGCGAGAAAGGCATCGTGCCGCTGCTTCGGGCGCAGGCCCGATTCCGCCAACATGGCCAACGCTGCTTCCATCCACGAAAGCTCGTTCGGTCCCATGATGCCCTCGCGGGATGAAGTCGCCTCAAGAAACCATGGGTGCGACGTGTAGATGGCCAAGCAGCAATGGGCCCACTTTCGCAGGCGCTTGTTCCAGGGTAAAGATGGTTTACCGACGCGAAGCGGCGAATCGCTCGCCGAATCCACCATGAGGGCGACCAGATCGGCCTTGGCTTGAAAATAGCGGTAAAGCGCCATGGTAGTTAGGCCCAGCTCGCGCGCGAGCCGTTGCATTGTGACGGCTGCGAGGCCTTCAGCATCTGCAAGACGAATGGCAACTTGAGCAATTTGCCCGGCGCTGAGTGTGGGCTTGGGCCCCCGCGTCGGGGCGGGTTTCCCGCCCCAGACAGAATTCGCCACGTTGAGTGTTTTAGCCGGCATTGTTTGGTTTGGCCCTCCATCCAAAGCATACCGCTCTATTTCAGCGATGATTTTTGGTCGGACATCATAACTGTGTATACTATACACAGTTTGGAGGGATAGATGTTTTGGATTCGGTGCGCAACTCTGTCGTCTGCGATTGTAGGTGTGCTTGCGGCACTTCTCATTTACCGAAAGGTTCGACAGGCGAAGATAGCGTCGACACTGAGGATCAAGGGTCCTCAAGGCATTGTGGAAGAACGCTTCGTTAGCATCGGGGGCATCGAACAGTGGATATCGATCCGGGGAGAGGACGAGAGCAACCCTGTCCTGCTTGTGATCCACGGTGGGCCAGGTAGTTGCTACTCCATTTTCACTCCGCATCTGCGCGCGTGGGAGAAGCATTTCACCGTTGTGCAATGGGATCAGCGCGGCGCGGGCAAGACGTTTGGGCGAATGGGTTCGCGCAGCCAGGGCGAACTAACCTTGAAGCTACTCACCTCCGACGGGATCGAGGTTGCAGACTATTTGCGCGCGCGATTGCGCAAGGACAAGCTGTTTCTGCTGGCGAGTTCCATGGGGTCGACGTTTGGGATGCAGATTGCACGTCTGCGGCCCGACCTGTTCCACGCTTATATAGGCACCGATCAGAACGTCGGATTGGTCCGCGGGAGAGAAGAAGATCATCGCCGGGTGATAGAGCGGCTGCGCACGCTGGGATTGACTAAGGGCGTGAGAGCGATTGAGCGGATGGGAGCAGACGCGACGCTCTGGACCCGCGACGATTATGAGGCTTTTGCGCGGTGGACGATGAAATCGGATCCTGCCGGGTTCCGCCGCACGATCAAGTTGCTGAAAGACGCGGTGTGGTATGCGCCTGGATGGAGACTCGGGGACGTGCGCGCCTTTGTCGCGGGAATGCGATTCTCTCTCGAACAATTGCTACCCGAGATTGTTCGATATGACGCCTGGGCGCAGGGAACGCGATTTGCGCTGCCGATCTTCATCTTTCAGGGCGAGAACGACGTGCTGACGACGCCCGCTTTGGCCAGAGCGTTTTTTGACGACATCGCTGCACCGATGAAGCAGATGGATTTGATTTCGGGCGCAGGTCATTTCGCGGCGTTTCTTGAGCCAGAACAATTTTTGGAGAAGCTGCTGACATACGTTCGTCCTTTGGCCTGTATGGCCTGCGCGGAAGGCGAGCACTGGTCGCGCGGAGCCGGCCGCCTCGGCGGGCTCCATGCGGGATGACAGGCAAAGGACGGTTGCGCAGGGGCGCGCTCACGATTTCCGGATGCGGTTCTGGAGGAGCGGTGCGCGGCCTGCGCCCGAGGCCGTGAAGAAACGCAGGATCACCTTGAGATCCCTTTGTGAAAACTGCTTGGTGAGCTGGGCAAACTGTTTTTGCGCGCCTTTGTAATTGGCGTCGACGCGTTTTTGCCGCGCGGGGTTGAGGTGAACGAGGACGCTGCGGCGGTCGGCGGGATTGCGGCGGCGACGGACATAGCCGGCCTTTTGAAGCCGATCGAGGACGACGGTGACGCCGCCTGAGCTGAGGCCGCTGCACTGGGCGAGGGCACCGGGCGTCATGGGGCCGAGCAGGTCGAGCAGATTGACGAATTGCATGTCTGTAGGGTGCAGGCCGAGCGCGTCGGCCGCGCGCTGGCTCAGGAAACTGGCGCCGGCGATGAAGAGGCGCACCGCGTGCCGAAGGGAGGCGAGGAGAACTATGCGTTTTCGGCTTGACATTAAAGTTAACCTTGTTCTACAAGAATCTTAGTAAATAAGACAATCTCTGTCGAGAATCGAGCTTCGAGATGACGAATGAGATTACCAAAACGGTAAACATTGATGCAAACGCGGCTCCGGAGCGCGGCGGGTGGCAGCCGGCGCTGACGCTGGCTGTTCTTTCACCCTTGATTGCGGAAGTGCTGAGCGGCGCGACGAAATTCAGCGTGCTGTTTGTGCTGGTGCCGGAGATTCTTGTGTGGGGCTGCGGCGCGCTGGTGATTCGCGAAGCAGTGCGCAGATGGCGAGGCGGATGGACGAGCATGCTGCTGCTGGGCCTGGGGCTTTCGATTGCCGAGGAGTTCGTGGTTCAACAGACGTCGCTTGCGCCGCTGCCGTTTACCGGGGCGCTGGTGAATTACGGACGCGCATGGGGAGTGAACTGGATCTATTTTCTCTTCATGCTTGGCTACGAAAGCGTTTGGGTGGTGCTTGTTCCGGTGCAGGTGACGGAGCTGATTTTTCGCAACCGGCGCGAGGAGCCGTGGCTGCGCAATCGAGGGCTGATCATTTCGGGAGTGCTGTTTCTGGTGGGATCGCGGATCGCATGGTACGCGTGGATCAAGCGCGCTCGCCCCATGGTCTTTCATTTGCCGCCCTACGATCCGGGGATGACGCTGATTGGAGCCGGTGTGGCTGCGATTGCGGTGCTCGCGATGATTGCGTATCTGGTGCAGCGCGTGGGCACGGGGGAGCCGGTTGAGGCGCGCCGTGTTCCACCGGTTTGGCTGGCCACGATGTTGGGGTTCGTGCTCGGCTGCCCGTTTTATTTGTTGATGAGTTTTCAGTTTGCGCCGAAGGAGCCGCGCGTGCCGTTCGGAGTGGTGATGGCCGGCGGGATGGCGTGGGGTGCAATGGTGTACGTGGTGGTTGGCTGGATGACGCGCTCGGCGCAGTGGAGCGATGTGCATCGTTGGGCGCTGACCTTCGGGGCGACGGTGCTGTGCATGGCCGCAGGGTATTTGGGAAGCAGCACGTGGATGCCGATTGACCTGTATGGAAAGATCGGGCTGAACGTGGTGGCGGTTGGGGCGTTTTTTGTGCTGCTGGCGCGGGTGCGGAGGCAGCGCCCGGTTCAGGAACCGGCGCGGGGGTGAGGTTTGCGCTACCCGCCCTAAGACTCTGGCTGCGCGCGGAGTTTTAGTAAAGGCGCACCGGGCGACACGTAAAATGGCAACGGCGCAAGTCGCCAGGAGGAGGTTGAAGCGATGATGATCGTTCGTCACAGTTTTATCGCCAAGCCGGGACAGGCGGGTAAGCTGGCAGCCCAGATGAAGGAGATTGCGAGTGTGGGCAAGCTTCGCAATGTCCGCGTGCTCACCGATGTTACAGGAGACTTCAATCATGTGGTTATGGAGCATGACGTTGAATCGATGGCCGAATTCGAGGAGGCGATGAAGAGGTACTCGTCCGATCCGGCGATTCACGAAAAGGCGAAGGGATACACCGAACATTGGATCACGGGGCGCAGGGATCTGTTCCGGGTCGTCTAAGGCAAGGCTACCGCATTCAGATTTCCATCCATTCCGGGGGGCGGGATTCCTCGTCGGGAATTGTGTGTCCCGACCAGGCTGTTAGTCTGAATGCATGAAATTCGGCGTATTGGTGTTTCCGGGGTCGAATTGCGATCACGATACCTATAACGTGATTGCCGAGATCGCGCGGCAGCCTGTGGAGTTCCTGTGGCATGACTCGGAAGACCTTCACGGCGTGGATGCGGTACTGGTTCCGGGCGGGTTTGCCTACGGCGACTACCTAAGGACGGGCGCGATCGCGCGGTTTTCGCCTGTGATGCAGGCGGTGAAGAAGTTTGCGGCGGGCGGCGGGTTGGTGCTGGGAATCTGCAACGGATTCCAGATTTTGACGGAGAGCGGATTGCTGCCGGGCGCGCTGATGCGGAACGCGGGCCTGAAATACATTTGCAAACAAGTGCACCTGAGGGTGGAGACGGCGGACAGCCCGTTCACGAATCAGTTGAAGAAGGGCGCGGTACTGAAGATTCCCATTGGGCACATGGAGGGGAATTACTTTTGCGAGCCGGACGAGTTGCGGCGGCTGGAAGCAGAGGATCGGATTGCTTTCAGGTACGCGACGCCTGCGGGCGAGATTACGCGCGGGGCGAATCCCAACGGGTCGCTCGCGAACATTGCAGGGATTCTGAATGAGGGACGGAATGTACTGGGGATGATGCCGCATCCCGACCGCTCGAGCGAGGCGCTGCTGGGGTCAGCGGATGGGTGGGGGATTTTCAGGTCGATGCTGGAAGGGCAGCCAGTAGCCGGGAGCCAGTAGCCAATAGCCAGTAGTCGGGTGCGAGTCGTCGCGAAGCCGGCGCTGGAATCAATGCTCAAATGGCTGCAGAGTAGGCGCCGCCCGCGCGTTTTGAGCGAAGTACTACTGCTAGTAGCTGCATTCAAATCATGATCGATATTCATCATCATCTGATTTATGGAGTGGATGACGGGGCGCCGGATTTGCAGGCGTCGCTGGACATGGCGCAGATGGCGGCGGAGGAGGGCGTGACGCACATTGTGTGCACGCCGCATGCAAGCCGCGAGCATTCCTTTTTCAATCCTTTGGTCGCGGAACGGTTTGCTGAGCTGCAGGAGCGGCTGCGCGGTGTAGTGGAGCTGAGCCTTGGCTGCGACTTCCACATGACGGCGGAGAATGTGCGCGATGCGGTGGCGAATCCGCTGCGCTATTCAATCGCGGACAAAGGATACTTGCTGGTTGAGTTTTCGTGGGGCGAAATTGCATCGCGGACCAACGATGCGCTGCGCGAATTGCAGCGGGCCGGGTACACACTGATTGTGACGCATCCGGAGCGGTATCCCGCGGTGCTGCGGGAGCCGGCGATGCTGGGCGAATGGATGCGGATGGGCTGCCTTGTGCAGGTGACGAGCAGCTCGTTGTATGGGCGTTTTGGAAAAGAAGCGGAGGCGTTGGCGAACGAGCTGCTGGAGCGGAACTGGATTCATTTTCTGGCGACGGATGCGCATCATCCCGTTTGGCGGCCGGCGCATTTGAAGAGCGGATATGAGTATGTGGCCATGCGGTCGGGCGAGGAGACGGCGCGGAGGCTGTGCGAGACGAATCCGCGGGCGGCGCTGGAGGGCGCCGCGTGGCCGGAACAGCCGGAGCCGAAAGGATTGCGCGAAAATGTGCCGCTGAAGTTTGCGGAGCGGATTGGCGGCGACAGCGAGCAGAAGGAGACGTTTTGGCGTAAGCTGTTGGGAAAGTGAACCGAAACTTGTAAAAAGCAGGCAATCGATTAAGCCGATTGAACGGTTCATTGGATTCGGGCTTCCCCAGGTCGGAGAAGGACGAAGATGATCGACCTGTCGCAGCGTGTTGCCGCACGAGTATTCGCGATCGCATTTTTCTTTACGTTGGCAATTCTGCTATTTGGCTTTTCTCGTTTCTACGGCCCCTATGTGGTGTGGGATAACGGCGCGCAAACAGCGGCGAACTTCGCTTCGCACGCATCTGCCATTCATGTCTACATCGGCTGCGCGGTAATCTACGGGATTGGGCTGGTCGTGATGCCCGCCGCGCTTTATCGAGCGCTGAGGCCGGTTGAACGGGGTCTTGCTCTCTTCGCAGCACTTTGCTGGGTGATGTATGCATGCATGTGGTTTGTTTTCGTGCTCGATTTATTTGGCGCTTTGCGCACGATGACAGACGTGACATACCAACCGGGATTCGATCCGCAGACGCTGGCGGCGCTGGCGGGTTTGCAGCTCGCTTCAGGAACGGATGCATACTACGTAGGTTTGGGATTTAACGGAGCCGGGCTTCTGTTTTTCAGCGTTCTTTTCTTGAAGTCGCGCTACATTCCGCGCACGCTTGCCGCTTTTGGCATTGCGACTTCGATCTTTGAAACGATTTGCGGGTTCGTTTATTTGGTTGATCGGTCTTTTGGGACAATCGTGTCAGTGGATTGGTACGAAATGCCGACCATGCTCTTCGCAGTCGTATTGTGCGGATGGATTTTGGTGCGTGGGCTCAGGCCGCTGGAGGCAAGAAGTTAGCCAAGGCCGAGGCCGCCGTCGACGGTGAGGATTTGGCCGGTGATGAATTGAGTTGCGGTGGCGAAGAAGAGGACAGCCTGAGCGACGTCGTTTGCGGCGCCGTTGCGGCCCATGGGAGTTTTGGCGGCGAAACGTGCTGCTTGAAGTTCGACTCTTCGGTCGGCTTCCGATCCGGCGCTTCGCTCGACCTCTGATCCGACCGTTCGGTCCGTTTGTGATCCCGCTTTTTGCGCGGTTTCACTCTGCGAAGGTTGCGGCGCGGCGGACTCAACTGAATCTCGCGCAGTTTTCATCTCGATCCAGCCCGGAGCGACGCAGTTCACGCTGACGTCAGGCGCGAAGGCTTTGGCCATGGCCTGTGTGAGCATGTGCACGGCGGCTTTGGATGCGCAGTAATGGGCATGGCCAGCCCAGGCATGAAGACCCCCAAGAGATCCCATGTTGATGATGCGTCCGTGAGCGGAGCGTAGATGCGGGAGAGCCTCGCGCGCGACGAGGAACGGTCCGCGGGCGTTGGTGTCGAAGACAGCGTCCCACTGGTCGAGGGTGAGGCTTTCGAGAGCGGCGGAGGCGAAGACTGCAGCGTTGTTGACGAGGATGTCGATGCGGCCGAAGGCGGCGATGACTTGAGCGATGGCGTCGCGGACGGAAGATTCGGAGCGGACGTCGCAGACGATGGCGACGGAGCGAAGGCCGAGCGCGGCGATTTCGGCGGCGGTCTGCGCGGCGTCGGATTGAGAGTTGCGGAAAGTGATGGCGACGTCGGCGCCGGCTTCGGCGAGCGTTAGCGCGATGGAGCGGCCGAGGCGGCGCGCGCCTCCGGTGACGAGAGCAGTGCGGCCGGCGAGTGGTAAGGCGGATGGCACAGTTTCAGTGTAGCGAGTTCGAGTGAGAGCGAGACAACGAGTCAGCGAGGTGGAGCGCCAGCGAGTCAGCGATTCAGCAATTTGGCGGCTTGGCGAGACGGGGGCAGCCGGCGGGACGGAGGCAAATGCGGGTCCTTCGACTCCGGTCGCTGGAGCGACCTTCGCTCAGGATGAACGTTCTATTTAGGTTGCGACTGATTCTGACTTGGCGGTGGATCTGATTGGCTGGGTTTGCTGCCGGAGTCGGAAGGCGGAGAACTGGGCTTGGAGTCAGGCGCGGAGCCGGAGGATTTTCCCGAGCCGTCGCCGGAGCCTGAAGCGTTGTTTGAGCCTGAACCATTTCCTGAGCCGGAGCCATCGCCTGAGCCTGAATTGTCGGCGGGGTGGTTATAGATGGAATACTGCCTGGTCGGGCGGTTCATGCGCACTTCCATCGCCATATTGAGCTTGTCGATCTTGTAAACCTGGCCGTAGGTCTGGAATCCATCGGCAATCACTTGCAGCGTTACGGTATCGCCGAGAGGAATGACGTCGATCGTGGCTTTGCCGTCCTCGCCAGTTTTGAGCTCGAGCGCACCCTTGTCTTTGTCGCCCTCAATGGGGTGGAAGATTACATGCGCGCCCGGAATGGGCTTGCCGTTATAGCCGCGCACGACGGTGACAGAGATTGTGGAAGAGGGTGGCGGCGCCTTGTATTTGCGGCCGTGATGGGAGTCGTCTTGTGCGCGGAGGGCGAAGCTGCCGGCGATGAGACCAAATGAGGCAGGAAGGACGCAGAACTGAAGGACGCTACGGCGGTACATGCCTTTCATTGTAAATGGGAGTGAAGAAGCGAAAAGAGTGACAGAGTGAGAGGGTATCGGACTGAGTGGGAATGCAACGAAGGATGATTTATTGAAGGGAAATCAGACGAGCCAGGGTTCTGGATTGCCTGCGAAAGCCCAGTGGAAATGGAAAACCGCGGCAACAGAAAGCGAATAATAAGCAAATCTACGATTGAATATTAGTGAAACACACTCACATTTTGAGATTTTGGGTATTGACAATGGCTCCCTAGGTGGCTATGTTAGCAATTGGAAGGCAAGAGTGCTAGCAACCAACACGCAATAGTGCTTGCGGGCCGAAGGCAGATGCGAAAACGAAAGCCTGAGCGGCGGCACTTCGGAGCCTCCGGAATCTTATCAATTTACCCCATCGCTAAGGGCCGAGCTCCCGGAGCAAGACAGGTGCGCGGCGAAACAGAAACCCAGATTTTGCACTACTCGAGTTTTGCAACAGAAGAAATTCGATAGACACAAAGGAGAAGCAAAAGCATGGCAACGGCAGCTAAGACGACGACATTCACTCCGCTGCACGACCGGATCCTGGTCCGCAGAGTGGAAGAGGGCGAAACGATTCGTGGGGGCATCATCATCCCCGACAGCGCGAAGGAAAAACCCCAGGAGGGAGAAGTGATCTCCGTGGGCAAGGGCAAGTCGAACGACGAAGGCAAAGTTTTCCCGCTGGATGTGAAGGCGGGCGATCGCGTGCTGTTCGGAAAGTATTCCGGCACCGAGATCAAGATCGACGGCGAAGAGTTTCTGATCATGCGCGAAGAAGAAGTCCTGGGCATTCTGAAGAAGTAGGCGCGAGCGCGCAGTTCACAGATCGCAGTTCGTAATTCACAGTTTAAGAGTGAATCCGGCTGTCAGACTGCTGTGAGCTTTCCTTTAAGAGTTTCGACTAAGAACAACGAACTGAGAACTTCGAACTAGGAGAATTCGAGACATGGCAAAGCAAATTTTGCACGGTGAAGATTCCCGTCAGGCGATTCTGCGCGGCGTGAACACGCTGGCAGACGCAGTGAAGGCGACGCTCGGACCCAAGGGCCGGAACGTCGTGATCGAGAAGAAGTTTGGCTCGCCCACCATCACCAAGGACGGCGTGACGGTGGCTAAAGAGATCGACCTAAAGGATCCGCTGGAGAACGTAGGCGCGCAGCTGGTGCGCGAAGTGGCATCGAAGACGAGCGACGTGGCCGGCGACGGCACGACGACGGCGACGGTGCTGGCGCAATCGATCTTCCGCGAAGGCGTAAAGACGGTGGCGGCAGGCGCGAATCCGACGGCGTTGAAGCGCGGCATTGAGAAGGCCGTGAACGTAATCAACGGCACGCGCGACAAGGACGGCAAGTGGAACCAGGACGGCGCGCTGAGCAAGCTGTCGAAGCCGGTGAACGAAGGGTCCGTGGCCCAGGTGGGCGCGATATCGGCCAATGGCGACGAAGAGATTGGCGCGATTATTGCCGAGGCAGTCAAGGTGGTGGGCAAGGATGGCGTGATCACGATTGAAGAGTCGAAGACGATGCACACCGGCTTGGAGACCGTGGACGGCATGCAGTTCGATCGCGGCTACCTGAGCCCGTACTTTGTGACGGATGCGGAGCGGCTGGAAGTGATCCTGGAAGATCCCTACGTTCTGATCTACGAAAAGAAGATCAGCGCGATGAAGGATCTGCTTCCGTTGCTGGAGCAGGTTGCACGTGGCGGCAAGCCGTTGCTGATCATCGCCGAGGATGTTGAGGGCGAAGCGCTGGCGACCCTGGTTGTGAACAAGCTGCGCGGCACGCTGAATGTGGCGGCGGTGAAGGCTCCTGGATTTGGCGATCGCAGAAAGGCCATCCTGGGCGACATCGCGATTCTGACCGGCGGCAAGGCGATCACCGAGGATCTGGGCATCAAGCTGGAAGGCGTGAAGCTCGAGGACCTGGGCAAGGCGAAGCGCATCACCATCGACAAGGACAACACGACGATCGTCGACGGCGCAGGCAAGGCCAGCGACATCGAAGGCCGCGTGAAGGAGATCCGGTCGCAGATTGAGAAGACCACCTCTGACTACGACAAGGAAAAGCTGCAGGAGCGGCTGGCGAAGCTGGTGGGCGGCGTGGCCATCATCAAGGTGGGCGCGGCAACCGAGACCGAGCTGAAGGAGAAGAAGGCTCGCGTTGAGGATGCGCTGCACGCGACGCGCGCGGCTGTCGAAGAGGGAATCGTTCCCGGAGGCGGCGTGGCGCTGGTTCGCTGCGTGCCCGCGGTGGAAAAGCTGATCGGCACGCTCGAAGGCGACGAGAAGACCGGCGCCCAGATTGTGCTGCGCTCGCTGGAAGAGCCGCTGCGGCAGATTGTTGCCAATGCCGGCGAAGAGGGCGCGGTGGTTGTGGCCAAGGTGCTGGAGTCGAAGGAACCGCACTTCGGATACAACGCACTGACGAGCAAGTTCGAGGACCTGGTGAAAGCCGGCGTCATCGATCCGACAAAAGTGACGCGGACGGCGCTGCAGAATGCGGCTTCGATCGCGGCCCTACTGCTGACCACCGAAGCTTTGGTTGTTGAGCTGCCTGAACCGAAGGCTGCTGCACCGGCCGGCCACGGCGGCGGCGGCATGGACGGAATGTACTAGGTCCTGCGCGGACTGCGAAACGCGCCTTCGGCGCAAAAAACTAAAGGCCTCCAGCTGAAGCTGGGGGCCTTTTTGTTGCTCGGTAAGTCAATTCTGCGGCAGCCGCTCGCCGTTGGCGACTTTGACCATCTGGTCGCGCATGGAGTCGTAGTCGAAGGCGCCGTCGATGAATCCCATGAGCCCCTGCGATTCGGATTTTTGCCCGTTCACTTCTGTTTCGTGATAGCTGTCGATGGAGAAGCGACGATCGCCACGCTTTTTTGGCTTGAAGAAGGCCTGGTCCTCGTCCTCGCCGCCAAGCTCGAGGCGGTAATCCAGCGTGCCATCGCTTTTATAGATCAACGCCACCAAGTAAGTGTTGTAGGGCTTCAGCGGCTCGAAGGGATAGAGAAAGACTGCATAGCCGGAGTGGAGCTGGACTTTCTGAATAGGGAAGATGTGTTTATCGGCGAAATCGGGATCGGCGGTTTGCTTGTGCAGGTCGATCACATGGGCGATTTGCTGGTCACGCAAAGTTTTGTCGCCGCTTTCAGCATAGGCGCGCGCCAATAGAGCCGCCGCATGCCAGTCGCGCGGATGCGCGACTGTGTAGGGCTTGAGCAGCGATAGTGCGGAACTGTCGTCGCCGGTTTCGATGGCACTGCCGGAGATGGCGAGTGTGACGAAGTTGGCCAGTGGCGTATCCTGCGCGAGTGAAGGAAGCAGGATTCGTCCTTCTTTCACGACGTCGGCGTAGCGGTCCTGCTGGGCCGCGTCCTCTAGCGCGCTGAAAACCTCGCGGTTTTCAGGGCTGAGATCGGCCAGGGAGTTTTGGTTCAATTGAACGCTCTCGGCGTTATCCCGAGGGAGGGATTGTTGCGCGGGCAGGGCGGCCGCTGCAGCGAAACACGTTGAAAGCACGAGAATCATCGCTCGATTCCGCCGCATGATGGCACCTCAATAGGGAACGGTAGGCAGGATGCCACAGATCGAGGCGTCCGGGCAAATGGATCGGCTGTGCGGATGAGTGCGGATTCGACCCAAGATTGAAAGCCCGCGATTGCGGAGGCAGTTTTTTGAATGAGGTGTGCGGGGCGGAGAGTTTTTGGGCGCAGGAGCAGCCGGATGACGCATTGTGCTTGTGGAAATGGCGCCGAACAGGCCTATCGAGGCCGAGGGGGAAACCGAATTGTTGCCGCGCTACATTACAACGACGGGCACAGCCGCTGCCGCAATTCCTGTCGCATCATCATTGGCGCTGACAGTGGGCTGCGGGCGAAGCGAACGCAACCAACCGGCGGATAGCCATGCGCGGGGAATCACGAACTCCGACCAGCCACAGTCCAGGCAAACTCGAATGTCGGGGGAAGGGGTCATGGGGGGGTGACTCAGCGTGCGCGGACTGTTGCGATAGAGCCGGACTTCTGCTGGGACGACAGATAGTGCGGCGGACTGGCACTTTGGGCAAATCATGTGCATACCTCAGGAGGTCCGAAAAACCCGGAACTCCCCAAAAAAGAATTGAGGGAGTGATTCAACATAACGGAATAACGGTCGAGATTTCAACAGCTTCACACTAAAAGATGCACGAAAGTAACGTTTGGATTTGTTACGTCAAATCGGTATATGACCCTATGAACAGGAGGTTTGGGGTTTTCGGGGTCTGAAAGGCCAGCTTGATCGGCGATTTCGAAGTTCAAAAGGGGGGTCGGAAGGCCAAGAACCTGCCATGAAAGTGGAGGCTGCTGGCAGGAAAGTGGTGGGCCCTTTGGGTGCAGGAGGAATTGACGGCGGCAGGGGCGGAGGTTTCAGGTTGGCCGAAAAGGGGCTGGAATATGGGGCGCGCGGATTGTTGGGCGCAGCGGAAATGGATTCATCAAAGAATGCACAAAGAAAAACGCGGCGGCCGAAGCCGCCGCGCTGAAGATTGCTGAATTTGCTCGCTCAGAAGTTGATGCGAGCTGCGATTTCCACTTGGCGCGGAGTGAATAAGAATCCGCTCGAGTTGGAGTTGGTTGGCATTCCGAGCGTGTTGTTGGAAGGCGAGGCAGACCCCTGGCCGAGATATGTCAGCGTGGATCCCGAAAGGGTATAAGCCGTGGTTCCAACAGCGGTGATGTTCTGGTGGTTGGCGATGTTGAAGACATTCAGGATGAGCTGCACATTTTGAATGTAGTGCTCGAAGTTGAACTGCTTCTCCACACGAGCGTCGTCAACGATGTGGCGTGGATAGCGGGCAGAGTTTACGCCTACATAGCCAGGAATGATGGTTGTGCCGCCGGCGCCGTTGAAGTCGCTTCCCAGAGCGCCGCTCAGCTTACCGCTCCAGCCTGGTGTGTAAGGCAAGCCATTCTGCATGGAGAAGCTATCGTCGAGGCTCCAGCCATTCACAACCCACTTGGCGGGGTTGGCGTTGCTTACTCCTGGAAGGTTGTAGAGGACATAGGCGACGAAACGGTTGGGGACGTTGTAATTGGATGAGCCGTAGTTCAAGCGGGCGTTTCCATATGGGTCATACCAGTTCTCCGTGGTGCCTTGCGTAAGCGCGTTTTGCGCGAAGTCAAGGCCATGGGACCAGGTGTAATTGGCATCGAACTGAATGTTCCTGAGCGAGTGGTTGACGACCTCGCCGACCAGCGCATTGTAGTTTGAGTTGACGTTGCTGACCATCTCGGTGACGGAAGTGAAGCTAGTGGCATTGGGTCCGAGGAGGGCAGTATTTCCGTAACTTGTGTAAATGTTGTTGATGGTCAACGGCCCAGCCGGAATCGGGCCCTTGCCGGAGGCGTCAGAGACGGTAATCGTTCTCGAAACGCAAGCGGTTGGAGACGCCGAGCAGGGCACGATATTGACGTTGAGGAAGTTCGGCATGTCGCGGCCCAAGGATCCGAGATAACTGACCGAGAGGAAGGTCTCTCTGCCAAGGGCTTGCTGAACCTGGAGGTCGAATTCCTGGACTGCAGGCAATTTGAGGTTTGGAGAGAAGAAATAGGAACTCGGCTTGGAGGTGCTGGCACCGCTGGCGAAAATATTCGGATATTGCGGGCCTTCCGAAACGGATGCGGTTGGGGCGTTGAAGAAGGTAGGAGCGGTTTGCCCAGCCGGACTGCCGGTGTTGAACAGGATCTCAAAGATGTTCCCATTGGTTATGCGGCCGAAGTAGAGACCGTAGCCACCGCGGAGGACGGTCTGACCATTGCCGTAGACGTCATACGAGAAACCGGCGCGAGGTCCGAAGTTCGACCACTGTTTGGGGTTGTTCGTAATGCCGTTATACGGAGCGAAGACGCCAGCTGCGGTATCGAAAGCCGCGACCGTGGATGGAAGAGCCTCGTGGTCCCAGCGGAGGCCGAGCTCCAGGGTCAAGCGCGGGGAGAACTTCCAGTTGTCTTGTCCGAAAAAGCCTGTGTCGAGGGTATTGAGACCAAAGCTTGGGGTTCCGAAGCCCTGGTAAAAATCCTGATAACAGGGGTAATTGGCGACCACTGGCGCAGCGTTGGTGGCTGAACTTCCGGAACCGTATTGACCGGCATATTCGGTGTAGTTTGCGTCGCAACCGTTTGTGGACGTTCCAACCGTAACGCCGTTTTTGAAGTTCAACAGATCGTTAAAGTACGGCCCGATGTATTGGTATACGTAATCGCCGTTGCTCTCATAGAGGTTGTTTTGGAAGTCGTAGTTGTGGACGATATCGGCGCCGAACTTGAAACTATGGTTTCCTTTATTCCAATAAAGAATGTCGCCGATCTGCCATTTCTTCTCGAGCGGATAGGCTGCGCGGTACGAGTAGTAAGGGGAACCTGAATTGAATCCCCAACCGGAAGAGGAAGCGCCGATCTGAACGTAGGGAATGTTCCCGCTCTTGTTGTTTTCGTCGGCAAGCGTATAAGGCGTGAAGGCCTGCTGACCCTCATCGTCAAGTTCACGGCCGTATTGGAAGAGAATCTCATTGCTGATGTTATTCGTGATGAGAGTGGTAAGTTTGGTGAGTCCGTAATCGAGCTTGACGAAATCGTTGCCGTCGGAATCTCGCGCG
>DATKMH010000021.1:0-2279 GCA_035541975.1 Occallatibacter sp.
GAATGCGGCGTAGGCGTAACCTCGCAAGCAACTTGTGCGACTACTTCGATGCCTGCATGCGTTAGCGCGACAGCTTTTTTGGGATTATTGGAAAGCAGCCGAACCCGCGCGACGCCAAGTTCATGCAGAATCGCCACCGGCAAACTGAAATCCCGGCAGTCAGCCGGAAATCCCAGCACATGGTTTGCATCCACCGTGTCGAAGCCTTCATCCTGAAGCGCGTACGCCCGCAACTTCGCCATAAGGCCGATGCCGCGCCCCTCCTGATGTTCGTAGATGAGCAGGCCGCGACCTTCATCAGCAATGGCCTGCATGGCCATTTCCAACTGATCGCCGCAATCGCAACGCAACGAGCCGAGCATTTCCCCGGTTAAACACTGTGAATGAATTCGCAGCAAGGGAGCGCCTTCGGTCACATCACCCAGGACCAGCGCAAGCGCCGAGTCGATCCACTGGCCGCCTTTGGAGCTATGGCGTTCGAACCCAAACGCCTGAAAGGTCCCCCACTTGGTCGGCATACGAGTGGCAGCCACTCGTCGAATCGTGCCTGCTGGCGTTTGTTTCATGTGTGTTTTGACGTCCTGCTGCGCTTTTGACGGAAAGCCCCTATGCTGCCACGGCATGCGCTTCGGTCGCCGGAACGGCGCCGCTCGCGTGCAAGCTCGCGATCTCGTTCGTGTCGAAGCCGAGTTCTTTTAGAACTTCCTCGTTGTGTTCCCCAAGCTCCGGACCACGCCGGGCAGGCACTTTGGCGACGCCATGCACCTGAATAGGACTGCTGATTGTCGAGGTCAGCTTGTCGCCTGCGCCCTCGAGCGGAACGACGATGTCATTCGCCTTCAATTGGGGGTCATTAATGACTTCCTGCGGCCCACGCACGGCGCCGAAGGTGACGTGGGCGCCATTGAAGACTTCGTACCAATGCGCCATTGGCTGCGAGCCGAACATTTCGTCGAGAATTGTGGTGAGCTGCGGCATGTTCTGCATCAGCTTCGCCGGCTCGGAGAATCGAGGATCGGTCAAGAGATCCTCACGGCCAATCGCTTTCGCCACGGCAGCCAGCTTGTCCGGCGTGACGATGAGCACGAACCAGGTGCCATCCGAAGCCTTATACACATTCAACGCCGCGTTGGCCGGATGCGTCCGGTCGTGCAGTCCGTAGAAATTCGCCTCGCACAGCGCGGCCTGGATGAAAACGCTCGCCGACCAGACCCCTTCAGCCAGGAGCGACGTCGTCACATAGGATCCCTTGCCGGTGCGTTCCCGGCGATAAAGCGCGGTCACAATCGCGGAATACAGGCCCACGGCAGTCGCATTGTCCCCGCTGCCGGCCACCGGCCACGTCGGCGGCATGCCAGCGTCGCGCGTCAGGGACAACAAGCCGCTTCGCGCCCAGTAAGCCGTAATATCGAATCCCGGCAGTCCGGCGTCGGGGCCCTTTTCACCGAAGCCAGTGAGATCCGCATAGATCAGACGCGGGTTCCACCGTGCTACATCGTCATATTCCAGCTTCAAGCGCTTGCGCGCCGGATGCGGCGTATTGACGATGAGCACGTCCGCCCACTTAACTAGGCGCTCGAGCACCTCTTGAGCGCTCGGAGACTTAAGATCGAGCGTGATGCCGCGCTTGTTGCGGTTGGCCAGGTGAAACGGATAGGCGTCTTTCGCTCGCGGCTGCGGCGCTATCTTGTGCCCGATCCTCCAGGTGTCGCCCGTCGGCGGCTCGACTTTGATTACGTCGGCGCCAAAGTCAGACAGAATCACGGCTGCGCTTGGACCGGCGATGAAGCTGGCCATCTCCACTACTTTCAATCCTGAAAAGATGTTGTCATTTGTCATGTAATTCTCCGTCTTGTTTCGCTGTTGATTGTTGTCATTGCATCTGAAGCTGGAGCAAGCGCTCTGAGGAATCGCCTGCATCTCCTTTCATTCTCTCCAGCAACAAAAAAATCCAGTTCAGCAGGCGTGCCTGCACTTCACGGTGGTTGATCTCATTGAGCATTTCGTGTCGTCCGCCCGGGTAGAAATCGTGAGAGATGTCTTTGAGACCGGCTCGCCGATAGCGATCAATAAGAACACGGACGCCTTGGAGATGTTGCCCCACCGGATCCTCGCTGCCCGAGAAGACATAGATGGGCAGCTTTTTCCGTATCCTGCGAAGACTAGCTGGATCGCAAAGCCGGGGAGCAGCCGCAAGAAACGACGCGAAAGACGCAGGCTGAAGTTGGGCAAAGCACAACGGACTATTCATGAATTTATCCACAACTGCATTATCCCGG
>DATKMH010000022.1:0-2143 GCA_035541975.1 Occallatibacter sp.
ATGATGGGACAAATCCTTCTCATCTCGCCCCCAGCTCTTGAACTCAAGATCTTGGCATTCCAAGTCCGACGCAGGAATAATCATCAGATCTTTCAGAATGCGGTCGATGCGAGAATCTTTGAACACTGGATGTGTTGCCATAGTTGATGCGGCCGAACACCCCATTTGAGCATACGCGTTCGGCCTTGGCATTTCCAGATCTCGACTCTATCCTGCTCCCCTTTGAGATCGAGCCACCAATAGTACAAGGTCGAAAGACCTGCGAGGTGGCAAATGGGAGAGGAACAGCGGTCCGACGAAGTACAGCGGTGGACGGCGAAGCGTCGCGCGGCACTGGTAATCAGCCTGCTTAAGGGTGAGACCACGGCAGCTGAGGCGGCGCGGCGGCATGGGCTGAAAGTTGCTGAAGTAGAAGAATGGCGTGATCGCTTTCTGCTTGGCGCCGAGAACGCACTACGTGCGCGACCGAAAGAAGACGAAGCGCTGCGCGAGGAAGAGGTCAATCGGCTCAAGCGCAAGGTGGGCGAGCTGACCATGGATCTCGACATTCTGCGGGAGGCGGCGCGGCTGCGCCCTACGACGCCGGGGACGTCGGACGAGTGATGGCGACGTTGCCCGGCGCATCGATGCGCAGAGTATGCCGTGTGCTTAATTTTCCCCGCGCCCGAGTGCGGGCGCGCGCGGTTTCTGCGCCGCCGCCACCACCACCGCTCGATGAGGTACTGGCCGAGCGTATCCAACGGCTGATCGAACGACATCCGACCTATGGCTATCGACGGCTGTGGGCAATGCTGCGCGCAGTCTATGGGATCCGCGTGAACCGCAAGGCCGTGTATCGAGTGCTCATGCTCAAAGGCTGGTTCGTCAATCAACGGGTTGTGACACCGCGCCCGCGAGTCAAGGGCCTTAGGAGCCGCGCCCAGCGCAGCGATGAACGCTGGGCAATGGATGTCACGCACATCGCGTGCGGAGTTGACGGCTGGGGTCATCTTACCGCGGTTATCGATTGTCACGACCGCGAGATTGTTGGGTTCGAGTGCGCCCTGCGTGGCCGCGCCAAGGAAGCCGAGCGCGCGCTCGAGGCGGCGTGCCTGGCCCGCTTTGGGACGCTGCGGCCCGAAGGTTCGACGCCGGTAGTGCGCAGCGACAACGGCCTCATCTTCCAGAGCCGGCGCTTTCGTGCGGCCTGCCATGACTACCGGCTGCGCCAGGAGTTCATCACGCCCTATACACCTGAGCAGAATGGGATCGTCGAGCGCTTCTTTCGCAGTCTCAAGGAGGAGTGTGTGTGGCAAAGCAACTTCGCCAACTTCAGCGAAGCCCGTACCGCTATTACTCAGTGGATCGATTGGTACAACGCCGAACGCCCTCACCAGGCGCTCGGTTATCGCAGCCCGCGTCAATTTCGCGCGCTACAACCTAAACTCGTGGCTTGATTCGGGGGGAGCACTACAGCGCGCCTCGCGAGCGGTCCCGGGCAAGCTCCGCGCGCGGGCAATTCCGTACCAAAACCTTGCGGTTAGTTTGACCACACGCAGGCTGTGCGGCGATCGCGGCATGAGACTGCGGCGAAACTCGCCTGAATGCGAGCGGGCGAAAGTGAATAGCGCAGGCTCAAAAATCGGAACCTGCCATCGTGCTGCTCATCGTTCGTTCTTCCGACACACCCAAATCATCGTTGAGATGTTTAAAGAAGTCTTTGCATTTAATTGGACGTAATGAGAGGCTCTGGATGGAACGAACACTGCAACGCGAGCGGAGCAGCATCTTCGCTCACCTCGATCGCAGGTCTGTCGCGACAATCAAGGAGGAAGATTAAAATGCAGAGCCGTGGATTTAACTCGCCGTTCGAGGGTCGGAGGACCATCAAACGGGCACAAGTGGCGCTGGGTCTTCTCGCCGCGCTGGGATGGGGGGCCGGAAGCGCGTCAGCAGCTATTCTTAATGTCGGAAGCTGCGTCGGCGGAACTACATACCCGACGATCAGCGCGGCCGTCACCGCAGCCAAGGCCGGCGACACCGTCTCGGTATGCCCCGGCACCTATCCCGAAATTGTAACGATTACGAAGAACCTGTCGGTGGTGGGAAAGGCGCCCGTGGCTGGTATTTATCCTACTGTCAAATTTCCGTCAGAAAATCAGTG
>DATKMH010000023.1:0-75815 GCA_035541975.1 Occallatibacter sp.
CGGATGGGGCACGTACGGCGCCTCGAGGGCGGCGGCTTCCTCGTTCGACAGCTTCACGCCGAGCGCAGCGACCGCCGCTTCGAGGTGCTCCATCTTCGTCGCTCCGACGATGGGCGCGTTCACGCCCTCCTTCTGCAGCAGCCAGGCGAGGGCCAGCTGCGCGTGGGGGAGCTTGCGCGACCTGGAGAGCGCATCGAGGGCCGCGTGCACCCGCTTGTCCGCCTCCTCCATCGACGCGTAGAGGATGCTGCCGAAGCGGTCGGTCTCGGAGCGCTTCGTCGCCCCTGCGTCCGGTCCGCGCGCCAGGCGCCCGCGCGCGAGGGGGCTCCAGGGGATGAGGCCCACGCCCTGGTCCCGGCAGAGCGGGTTCATCTCGCGCTCCTCTTCCCGGTAGAGCAGGTTGTAGTGGTTCTGCATCGAGACGAAGCGGGTCCACCCGTGGCGCTCGGCCAGGTGCTGCGCCTTGGCGAACTGCCAGGCGTGCATCGACGACGCGCTTGTCGTCTGCTTCCGTGCGCGCGTACATGGAGTTGCCGAACTTGTCGGTTTCAAGGCGCTTCGTGGTTTCAGCAGCCCAGGGGCGGGCGAGCCGGCCGCGCGCAAGTGGACTCCACGGGAGCATGCCGATGCTCTGATCGACGCAGAGGCCGGCCATCTCGCGCTCTTCTTCGCGATAGAGCAGGTTGTAGTGGTTCTGCATGGAGACGAAGCGCGTCCAGCCGTGCAGGTCGGCCACGTAGAGCGCCTTCGCGAACTGCCACGCAAACATGGACGATGCCCCGATGTAGCGCGCCTTTCCAGCTTTCACGACGTCGTGCAGGGCTTCCATCGTCTCTTCGATGGGTGTGTCGTAATCCCAGCGGTGAATCTGGTAGAGGTCAACGTAGTCGGTCTGGAGCCGGCGAAGGCTCTCGTCGATTTCGAAGAAGACTTCCTTGCGCGAAAGGCCTTTGCCGTTGGGCTCGTTGCGCATCACGCCCTGCAACTTGGTGGCGATGACGACGGCCTCACGGCGCGTGTTCGCTTTCAAGAAGCGGCCGACGACGGCTTCGCTTTCGCCGCTGGAATAAACATTGGCGGTGTCGAAGAAGTTGATTCCAAGATCGAGGGCCTGGCGAAGAAAAGGCTGGCTGTCGGCCTCGTTCAATGTCCATTTGTGACGGCCGGGCAACGGCGTTCCCTGGGCGGGGCTGCCGTAGGTCATGCAGCCGAGGCAAATGCGGGAAACTTTCAAGCCAGTGCGGCCAAGATTGACGTAATCCATAATGGCTCCTGATCTGGATTTTAATGCGGCGGTCATCAACCTCAGATCAATCGCAATCGCCGGACATTGAGATGCGGATGGCGTTGCGCGGCCAAGAGTGCCAGCCAGAAATTCAGCGGGATCAGGAGCAGAAAGCTCATGTCCGGAACATGTCGCAAGCAGCACAGTACTTTGGTGCTCCGCGGCTGGTTGGGCGATCGGCATTGCGTTTTCCTTGTATGCGAACATCGGGAAGCAACTCTTCGTTCGTCGCAAGGGTCTAAAATTGCATCACATAGAAGAGTCGGTGCGCCTCGTTTGCCCAGTGAGTTCCAGCGCTTACGGGTGAGGCGCTTTTGGCGTCTAACTGATTTTGAGGATCAAATTGAGGCGGAAAGGCGCTGGACCAAATTGAGCCAGGAAACGGCAGCGACGGAAGCACAGAGGCCTCGCCCAGCTTTCAGGGGCGGGCGCAACTTCGGTCGAGGTTCATTGTTGCGCAGTTGGCAGGCGCGGGTTCTGGCAGCGAGCGCGGTGCCGGTACTTTTCCTGTTGGCAGGCTGCGGGGGCTCAGCTTCCGGCTCTTCCTCGAACGGCACGTTCTCCATCTCGCCCGGCTCGGGAACCATCGACACGAATTGCACGGGCTGTAACGCCACCAACGGCTCAGGTCAGCCGGTTGAGACCTTCTCTGCTACGTTGACCAGCGGGGGCGCGGCCACGGTTAATTGGAGCGTGAGTGGCGGCGATGCTAATACCGGCGCAGGAACAATCACGACCACCGGACAATACACTCCGCCGCCTTACCTGACAGCAGACAGCGTAAAGGTGACGGTGACGGCCACGATTGCTTCGGGAACGGGCACAGGCACGAAGGCGAGCGCCAGCGTAACGGTGACGCCGGGATTCCTGGAGCCGCTTTCGCCTGAGAATGCGGCGCTCGGCGCCAACGGAACGCTGACCGTGAGCGGCTACATTGCCGAGGCCGGTGGGAGCACCGGAATCAACTACGCCGTTTCGAGCACGGCGACGGGATCGAGCGGCGGCCAAGGCACGGTTGGATCGCCGACCTGCTCGCGCAACAAGCAGGAGTTCACACATTGCTCGGTTACCTACACGGCGCCCGGAACAGTTTCGACGGGCACAACTTTCATTGTGGGCACGGTGGGCACATCGAATTCGAAGACCTCTACGCAAGTCCTGCTGAATGGGGCTGGAATTTCGAGCAATCCCTCGACGCACCAGGCTCAACTGGCCACGCCGATCCTGATGGGCTCTTCCGGCGGCAACAATAACGACTACGACACGCAGGGCGGGCAAATTGTGGATTGCTGCGGGGGCACTCTCGGCGCGCTGATCCAGAACTCGGGCGGCACGCAATACCTGTTGAGCTGCAATCACGTGTTCGCGCGCAGTGACCAGGCAACCGCCGGCGAGCCCATTGTGCAACCAGGGATCATCGATGACAACTGCACGCCCTACGGGCAGGGCGGGGCGACCGTCACGCCGGTTGGAGTACTGTCTGCCTGGATGCCGCTGAGCTCGGCTTCAACCAACGTGGACGCGGCAATCGCGCAGGTGGATTCCGGAGCCGTGAATACCAGCGGCGCGATTATGGAGCTGGGCACGCCTGGGGCGGGTGGCGTGCTTTCTGCAGCGCCTCCGGGAATCTCATCGACGAACGGCCAGGGCGAGAGCGGTTCGATCGGACTGGCTGTGGCCAAAAGCGGGCGCACGACCGGACTGACGTGCGCGAACATTGCCGCTGTGAATCTGACTGTGCAGGTGAGCTATTTCACCAACTGCGACGAATCCACGCCGTACATCACCAAGACTTTTACCAACCAGATCTCCATTGAAGGCAACCAGTTCAGCGACGCGGGCGATTCCGGATCGCTGGTCGTGGATGTCGCAAATGCCGAGCCGGTGGGATTGTTCTTTGCCGGCGGCGAAGCCAACGGAGTCAGCGAAGGCGTCGCCAGTCCCGCGCCAACAGTGCTCGCGGAATTGGGCGCGCAGCAGGGAACTGCATACACTTTCGTCGGCACGACCGATCATCCGGTGAGTTGCTTGAACTACGGCAACTCGACCGCTAGCGTGGCGCAGGGGACTGCGCTTTCCGCGGCGCAGAGCACGCTTGCCGATCAGGCAGTTTCGCAGGCGCGGATGTTGATCAATCCTTCGGCTGGCATTCTGGGCGTAGCGACGGGCAAGAGCAGCGATCGGGCCGGCGAAGCGACGGTAATTCTTTATGTAGACCAGAATGCGAACGTCGCTGTGCCGCAAATGATCAACGGCGTGCGCACGGAAGTGATTCCCATGACGCCGCAGGCTTTTGCGGCAGGCGTTGTTCCCAGGACGGCCGTCGAAGCCAGCGTGCTTCCTCCGCTCACTTCGGCAGTTCTGAACCAGGCTATCGCTGCAAAAGAGCAGGTGGCGCAAAGCCTGATGAAGCAGAACTCCGCGTACTTCGGCGTGGGCGTGGGGCAAAGCCTGGACAACCCGAAAGAGGCCTCGCTGGTGATCTTTGTTGACCGCACCCAGGTTCCGGCTTCACTGCCGCCGACGATCAACGGGCTGCGCACGCGGTACGTGATCATGAACCGGCTGCACGTGACGCGGTCGTATTTGGGCGGACTGGTGCGGCAGCAGAGCCATTGCATGGCGCATGCGGCGCAGAGCGGGAAGTCGAATGACTTCGATCCGCTCCGCACCCACACTCTGCGCGGATTGAACCTATTCTGAGTCGCTGCCAGACCGATTCGAGCAATGCTTGAGATTTGCCCGCCAGTTAGTTGACAGGCTTTGCTTTACCGTTTTTCAGGCTGTCCTGGATGATGGTGCCGATCTTCTGCTGATTGTCCTGAACCGTCTGTCCCAGCTCCGCTCCCATCTGGCTCATCTGCTTGTTGAATTCACCTTCCTGTGCGCGAAACTGGTCCATCATGGCGCGGAATTGCGCATCCATCCCGCCATTCAACTCATCGCCCACCTCCGCGCCGATCAGCCGCCGCTGCAGCTCACTCACTGAGCGCTGGATCTGCTGCAGTTGTTCGCGTGTGACCGTTGCACCCTTCAGCGCCTGCAGATTGGCCACAGCCGCATTGAGATCCGCCATCTCCTTCGACAGGTCGGGGGTGGGAATATTGGCCCTCTTCTCGCGTTCTTTGCGTGCTTCTTCGCGGAGCTGCTGGCCCTGCTCGCGGAATTTCTTGCCGAACTCGCGCATCTGCGCGCCTTCATCGCGCAGCTTCTGGTCCATGGCTTCGATCGACTGCATGGTGGCCGGATCGTCGATCACGTAGTACTTGCCATCGTGGCGGAAGAGCAGGAAATTCCCGTGAGCAACACCACGCGCCTTCTCCACTTCGGCTTCCATCTCGCCGCGCGTGTTGCCGCAGAGACGCGGCGTGGATCCCGGATCGCCGACGATCGCGTACGCATCACCATCGGCGTAGCAAGAGGCACGGCCTTCGTAATCCCTCATGAATGCCATCACCGGCGGAACCGGCGGCACATCGACGTGTATATCCATGGGCGGCATGGGCGGCACATGGACGTCGATGTGCGGAACGGGCGGGACGGCTGGAATTTGCCCCGCTGCAGGAAACTCTGCTGGGGGAGCAGGCGCTGGCACTGCCTCGGGCGCAGGATTTGCCGAAGCGCCGGGCGCAGGTGCTGCCTCGGGCGCGGCCGGAGCCGGCGGCGCTTGCTGCGCACTGGTGTCATTCGCTTGCGCCAGAACGGGATTGGATTGGCCGGAGAGTTGATCGCTCGTCGCTGGCGCGGAAGTTGGCGGCGGAGCCGGCTGATCCTGCGGCAACTTCGTCACCGGGGAAGAATCCGACTGGCTGCTCTGCGCGGCTGCAGCGTTCACGCGAACGGTTGCCGTGACTGCAACGAGGACGAGCGGCACGACGACGGCCGCGATCACAGCGCGCCGCGTTCCGCCGAATGCCTGCTTGAGGTGTGCGTCGTTGAGGAGACCATCAATACGCCGCGACAAATTGCCTTTGTGTGCCATGGGAACTCCAATCAGGGTTGGGCGCGGACGTGCCGCGAATTCCAAAAGAAGCTGGGCGTATGCAGGACCGCTACCCGATTGCTCGAGTCCCGCGCGGTCGCTGATCGCTTCACTCAATTCCGAAAGTTTGTGCTTGAGCCACCAGCCCAGCGGGCTGACCCAATTCACTGCCGCGTAGATGCCGGCCGCCAACTGCAAATAGAAATCACGCTGCTCGACGTGTGAGCCTTCGTGTGCAAGGACTACGCTCAGCGTTTCTCGATCCCAATCAACATAATCGGCGGGCAGAATGATTCCCGAACCGATGTTGACCGGCGAGGAAACGAGCGTGCTCGAGCGGACGGGAACGCCGGTGTCGGAGTCGAGCATAGCGGGCTCCGCGCGTCGCCACAGGCGAATGGATGCTGCGAGTCCGATGAGCAAGCGGACGATGAGGGCCGCGCTGACTGCGAGATAGAGCAACCATGCCAGCCGAATCAGCCGCGCAAAAAGCGGCTGCGACTTCGGGGTGGAGTCCGTTGCCGGCGGAGTCGTGATCGGCGGCGGAATGGGTGCTGCATCTTGATGATTGACAGACAGCGACGGTAAGGCTTCATCGCGCAGAACCGCCTGGCGGCTGTGGGGTACTCTTGCCGCAACGGGCTCAGAGGGTTCCTCCGCCGGAGATTGCTGAACGGATTGCGCGAGCGGGGCTGCTGCGCTTTGGTTCATCGGTTTTGCCGCTTGCCGGTGCGGCAGCATGAAGGCCGGGATCGATGCCCATGAAACCGCCGGCAGACGCACCGCAGCCCAGCCGGGCCACCACGGCGAAGCCATGAGCGCGGGCATGGCGAATGCGGCCGCGAGCACCACACTCCACGCCGCCTTTTGCGCCCAAACATTGCGGACGCGCAAGAGCCGCAGCGCGCCCCACAAAACGCATGCCATGATGAGTACGCGCAGTGCAGCTCCGAACAGAACCGAGCCGGCCAGAGTCATCATCGCCTGGTCTCCTTTTTCCCGGATGGAGTGGATTTGGCCGCCGCAATGCGCTCGGCGAGCCGCTTGAGCTCGTCGCGATCAAGCACCTTGGAATCGACCATGCCGACCAGCAGGGCCTCGACAGAGCCGGCGCAGAACCAATCCACAATGCGTTTGACGGCGCGGCCCGCGACGCGTTGCCGCGATTCAGCGGGCCGGTAAATAAAGGTGCGGTCCTGGACGCTGTGGGCGAGGTAGCCTTTTTCCTCGAGGCGCCGCAGAACGGTGCGAATGGTGGAGTCCTTAAGCGGGCGGCCGAGTTCCTCGCGCACCTGCTCGGCAGTGAGGGTTTGCTTGCGCCAGACGATGAGGAGAATGCTGCGTTCCAGTTCTCCCAGTTCGCCGGGGTCGTGATCGGGCTGAGTGTTACGCGTCATAATGCTACATACGGTAACACATAAAGCGGAGCGATTGTCAAGTGGTAAAAATCGGTAGTAGTGCAGATTGAATTTCCACAGTCTCAGGCGCAGCGTTAGACTTGAGGCATGGAGAGCCTTCCGTTTGATCGCTCCTGCCCAGAGTGCCACGCAAAAGCCGGAGAGACCTGCAAGAACGAATCTGGAGCGGTGATTCGCGGGGTTCATACGGAGCGATGGCCGAAGAAGAACGCGCGCGAAGAATTCAACCATGCCGCCGCGCGGCTCGTCACAGAAGCCACAAAAGACTAGTGCGGCCTCGCCTTAAGTGCGAGGTCGGCCAAAAACTTCTGCCGAGATGTGATCTCTTCCTTCGTAAAATCCTTGTTGTGGGCGATCATTCGCGTAAGCTCATGTGGACTGCCTTTTTAGATAGCCTTTTCCCTTTGAGGTCGTTGCATTTTAGGTCAGAATTCGTCTTGGCCAGCATCAAGGCCATATTTCCAATTCCCCGAGCATAAATCTTCGCTTCGTCGCCGGATTGCGGATTAATGGACCAATTTGAAGGCGCCGTCCCTCAGGGGCTAAAGCCCCATTCATTTTGCTGGACTTGATGTACGGGCTGAAGCCCGTACCCTTCAAACGGACGATTACCCCGAAATTTTTTTTGAAGCCGGAGGGGTCGCTTCAGGCTTTTATTGGATCGGCGGGGCCGGTCGCCGATTCGATCGCCGCGGCGCGATCCCCTGATTCATGATCGGAATCCGTCATGTCCGAGTGGTCATCGGGAAGAAACAGCTCGAAGACCGTGCCCGAGCTGCGTCCTGCCGCGGCTCCATCCGTCGGCGCGCAGCGGCTGCGCACGCGTATCAAACCATGATGCTTGAGGACGATCTCCTGGCTCACCCACAAGCCCAGGCCGGTTCCGGTTGCTTCTTTGGTGGTGAAGAAGGCTTCGAAGATGTGCTTTCGCGCTTCGGGGTCAATGCCGCCGCCGGTGTCGGCAACCGTGAATCGCACTCCGGCTTGCCTGGGATTTCTCCAGTCATGCGAGCTGCGCGTGCGCAGAATCAGGCGGCCGCGGACGGTGCTGGCATCGATTGCGTTGCCCACGAGGTTTGCGAACACCTGGCGGATTTCGCCTGCGAAGCAAAAAATAGTCAGCCCAGGCTCGTAGTTGCGTTCCACGCGGAGATCCATTGCGTGCACGCGGCTTTGATAGAGATTCATCACCGAATCCAGCAATTCCTCGGCCGGCACCCTGGATGGCTGTGTGGGCTGGCGGTAGAAGCGAAGCGTCTGCTGCGTGATTTCGGAGATGCGCCGCACTTCGTTGTCGGCCATGTTTACGTACTGGCGGGCCGGATCAGGAAGGTCGTTGGAACTGCGCAGCAGGAAAAGCAGATTTGTGATCGCTTCCAGCGGATTGTTGATCTCGTGGGCAATCGATGCGGCGAGTCGCCCGGTAACGGCGAGCTTCTCCGTTCGCCGCAAGGCCTCTTCGCTGCGTTTGCGTTCGCTGGCATCGAGGGCGACGATTCCCACCCAGCGCACCTGGTTCGGCATGGTACGCACCGGATACGCGCTGATCAGCCACGTCCACTGCCGATGCAGCATGCCGCCTTCGCCATTCAGCTCGAGGTTGCGCACGGGTTCTTCGCTTGCAAAAACGCGTTGCACCACGCCGTCGATCTCGGCAGCAACCTGCTTTGGCAGCAGGTCCTTCAGCGTGCGTCCCAGGTGGCGGCTGATGGCCAGACCGGTCAGGTCCGCAAAGATCTGGTTGACGCGCACCAAGCGGCCGTTGTGATCAACAAACGCCAACCCGATAGGCGCATTGGCAAGCATCGAGTCAAGCAAGGAGAGGGTGTCGTTGAGTCCTGCGCGTTGCTCGGCCAGCGAGGCCACCATGCGATTGAAAGTTTCAATCAAATCGCCGATCTCGTTTTGCACCCGCACCGGGATGGGGAATTGGCCGCCGTCTTCCAAGGAGGTCATCAGTGAGGAAGTGCCGTGGTGCAACAATGCGAGCGGCTGCGTGATGGTACGGCCCATCAGCAGAACCAGCAGAGCTGAAGCCACGATCCAGATGCAGCCGAAGATCGCGGTGTCGTTCAAGAGAGAGCTCAACTGCTGGCGCGCTGCCGCGGGATCGAATGTGACGAAAGCGTAGCCCCGGAGTTCGGACCTGGTGTAGATGGGGCGGATGGCTTCCCAACCA
Organism: Occallatibacter sp.; assembly: GCA_035541975.1. Classification (GTDB taxonomy): domain Bacteria; phylum Acidobacteriota; class Terriglobia; order Terriglobales; family Acidobacteriaceae; genus Telmatobacter. The sequence continues at coordinate 8,865 of DATKMH010000023.1, forward strand.
CCTGTCGAGGTCGCAAAGATGTGAGACTCGTCGCGCCGCGCCGACGGAATCCGCGCGCGTTCCTCCGCGGTCAGGTCACTGTGCTCCTGCTTCTCACTGTGAAAGAAAAGCACGTCGCCTGCGGGATCGATGATCTTCGCCGACTGCACGATGGGCGCGTCCACGATTGTGCGCACGGCCAGATCGACCCACTCCGGCTTCTGCTGCTCAAGCGCGTCTGCCGATTGCGAGGCCAGCGCGGTTGACTCGTATTCCAGCCAGCTCCTGGCGCGCTCGTCGGTGCGATGGATCTGCTGCCGGGTAAGCAACGCGGCAAACAATCCGAGGGAGAGGATTTCAAGCAACAACAGTCCGGCCAGCATCTGCCAGCGAATGGATCGAGGCCACCAGCGCATCTGCAACGCTTATCTCCGAAAATCGATCGGCACACTAGTCTGCCGAAGTGGCAGTGGCGACACGCTCGCCTGCGGCGTTCTGCAGCCGCGCTTTCATCACCAGCGATTCCGCGATCTGTTTGCCGTGAAAACGGCCGTTCTCAATAAAGATTTCATTGGTTCGCGAGCCGGCGACAATGACTCCCGCCAGGTATATACCCGGCACATTGCTTTCGAGCGTGTCGGGATGGCAGCGCGGGCAGCGGTCCACGCCTTCGAATTGAACACCCAGGCGTTCAAGAAACGAAAAATCAGGATGGTAACCGGTCAAGGCGAAGACAAAATCGTTATGCAGCGTCTCCGCGCCGGCCGGAGTTTTTATTTGAATGGAATCGGCCGCAATGCCGGTGACAGTCGACAAAAAATATGCCTTGATCTCGCCGTTCTTGATGCGGTTCTCGATGTCGGGCTTGATCCAGTATTTGACGTGCGCGTGAATTCCGGGGCCGCGATGAATGAGCGTGACCCGCGCTCCGTGCCTCCAAAGCTCGAGCGCGGCAATGGCCGCCGAATTCTTGCCGCCGATGACGGCAACATCCATGTCGTAAAACGGATGCGGATCGTTGTAATAATGATGAACTTTGCTCAGGTCCTCGCCGGGAATATTCATCCAGTTGGGCAGGTCGTAATAACCGATGGCGAGGGCGAGCTTGCGGGCCTGCAACTCTCCGGCTCTGCCGAATCGATCAGTGGTGTGGACGACAAATGCGCCATCGCTGCCGGCAACGCGATCGACGCGATGATATTGCCGCACGTCGAGTTTGTAATACGCGGCGACCTGCCGGTAGTATTCGAGCGCCTCGTTGCGCGTGGGCTTGGCGTTGGGGCTGGGGAAAGGGATTCCGCCGATCTCAAGCAGCTCCGACGTGGTGAAGAACGTCATGTGCGCGGGGTAGTGAAACAGCGAGTTGCAGACGCAGCCCTTATCGACCAATACGACGCGAAAGCCAGCCTTTTGCGCTTCGATTGCGGTGGCGAGGCCCGTGGGTCCCGCGCCCACGACCAGCAGATCGAAGACGTCTGTCTTCGCCGCGTCGGGGCCCCGCACTCCGTCGGCCAACTGCTCACCCATGCTTCTAGATTAGGGCATTTTGCTGTTTAACTCGAATGCCGAGGCGGGAAAGACCGGAATGCGTCGCTCCGAACGAAGAAAAGCTCCAGCCTAAGCTGGAGCTTTCAGGAAGGCGAACTGAAGCACAGATCTACGCCAGCGCGGGCACGGGTTCCATGATTGGCACCGCGGGAGCAACGCCGGGAGCCGGAGCTTGCTGGGCGGGCGCATGCGAGCTGCGCGTGAGGTGATGCACAAAATGGTAAGGCGGCCATGGTCCTGAGAGCTGCATCTGGCACTCCCGCATCAGGGCGCTGGTGGTGGCAAACTTGTTCTGGTAGCGTTCCACGCACTTGCGGTCGATCAAGTGAGCGACGTCGAGCATCATCTTGCCGTTATCCATCAGGCGGCAGCTCACTTCCTCGTCGAGAGGCAGGAACAGCCTGTGCATCTGGAAGCTGACGGCGCGCGCTCGCGTTTGCCGTTCACGCGCCCGGGAGGCGTTTTCACGCAGGTTGCTGAGATATTCGCGGCCCGCGCCCTCGCCGCCGAAGCGCCGCTCAATCTCCTTGCCGCAACAGTCGTCGACGAAGATCTTCAGGTGCATCTCAGTTTTACCGCGCAGTTTGTCGATATTGCCCTGAAACTGGCGCTGGTTGCTGCGAATGGACTTCCGCAGCGACTCATCGTCGTTGAAAACCGTCCCGAAACGGAAGGGCAGAACGGTGGAATGCTGGAAGCAGTCCGAGATCACGCGCGCGTGGTCCACGCCCGACCGCTGGCTGAAGTTTTCCTGGGGGTTATGCTCGCTTACGATCACCGCCAGATCGCTTGCGGGATAAAGGAATACCTGATTGCCACTGACTCCAAAAACCGATTCCATCGCCACTGGTTTGCGATGGCGGGCTAAAGCTGGAAAAGCCTGTTTTTCACCGATGCAGTAGGCATACCATGCCATGACGAGACACTCCGTCCGCGCGCGCCCCGGCCATCTGGCGCCGCTGGTTTATGAAGCTCTTTGAACCTGGGAAAAACTGCATGCATAGTGGAGGACTGATTGATTATTGGTCCGTGCTAGCGGACTCCCCAAACTAACGGGAATAGTAGTCCTCCGAAAATACGACTGGCAACAACAGAAAGCGGCAAGAAGGCCTCGCCCCGTACCTTGTGCAAAAGTCGTATTGATATAAATGAAACCTAGATTGACAACATGGAAGTTGTGGTCTAGCTCACGATAAGAAGCTCAAATGAGGGAGTTTGGGCCACGAATTGCATGCCTGCCTTCGCCCGTTGGTCGCCTACGTGCGACGGGGAGGTGCCCTCGGCCACGCTCCAATCTCTGACGGCTGGGATCTGCTTTAGCCGCTTTGGCTTCGGACGTCGGATTCAGAATGCCGGGCACGTGGCGGGGAGGCTGGCCGAGGCGATCCCCTCGCACAGATTGTTGCTTAACGTCAGGTTGCCGCTGCCATCGAGCGTCACGGTCCAGATGCTGTCGTAGTCACCGCCTCCCCAGTCTGGTGCTGCCGGTGCGCCGCCATTGGGAAAATAGCTCGATAGCAGGGCCTGGATCGTGGTTGGGATGTGTCCGTGTTCCCATGAGACCAGAAGTGTCTGAGAGGAGAATTTGCCGCCCGTAAAGAAAAAGTTGCTCATCTCAGTCGCGGGCTGGGGCGGATCCTGGGCGGCAAGTGAAAGCCCCGCGACGAGGTTGTAGGGAAGGTTCTTGGCGATCGCATAGGGCTCGGCGGTCAGCGCCGGCCTGACGTAGGACCAGCCCGTGCGCCCTGAAGCGCTGACGGAACCGGGGATGACCTGAGCCGGATCGATTGAATACACGGCCTGGGGGTTGATCTTGCCTTCGAGAGCGTTGGGCAGATCGAGCGCCCGCCACTGGCCTGCGCAAACAAGATTTCCATCGTCCCAGTTCGATTCAGGGTGCGCGTCGGCATGACGAATGATGTAGACCGTCTCGTTCGTATTGATGCCTGCAGGAACGACTGCTCCGCCGACTCCGCCATGCACCGTGATGGTGAACGGCGTAGCCGAGCACGAATTGTTGGATGAAACCGTGGCTGGCAGAGTGGGATATGTGGAAGGCGGATTCAAATTGCTGCTGTAGGTAACGAAGCTTGCGCTTCCGGATGGAGCAAGCGAAATCGCGTAGACGACATTGGGTCCGGCATAACTGGTGGGAAGGTTGAGGTGGAACGAATGATTCTGGTTGATATTGCCCAGGAGCGCGCTCACCACTTCCCAGGGCGCCGAAAAAACGTAGAAGCCGGGCGCGTTTGCTGAGAGGATGCTGTTGACCAGGGCTTCGTTATCGCCGTCCTGATCGCTGAAATCGAGGCCCTGGCAACTGGGGCAATCGATCAGCGGCGCAGCCACCGCCGCAGGCGGAGCCACCGGCGAAGGCGCATAGGATACGTTGATGGGAAAGCTGTTCCCGGCCAGTGGGTCGCCGCCGCTTGCATTGCTCGAGATTGCGATGGTGTTCAGCAGGGCGAACTGCTCAATCGTTTCGAGCGAAACCATGTCGGGCAAATTGGCCGACGTTTGCAGATGGCTCATCGGTTGGAGCGCGAAGATGGACGTCGCATTATTTCCGCCAAGCACGGTTTGCCGAAGATAAGTACCCATCTCAAGAGTCCGGTTGAGCCCCTGATTCGTCAGATTCCCGGTTTGGGCGTTTACATCTCCGGAAGCCTGAAAAGCCACGTCCTCCCCCAAGACGAAGATCAGGTTGACGTTGGAACCGCTGAGTGGCGGCGGTGTGGCCGGTGTGGAGGAGGGTGGTGTGGATGGGGGCGGAGTGGTCGACGAGACAAGGCTTTCCGAGCCACCGCATCCAGCGAGCAGGGGAATGGCAAGGCCCATTGCGCAGGCACGCCAAAGAGCTGTTGCGGCGGTTCCGATTCGCATACATTCGGTGGGATGCAGATGAAGCCGGGATCGTCCATAAACCGGGCTGCGGGATCATGAGCCGCACCGGCATCGATTCTTCACGGCAGGGTCTAGTAAACTCAACGGCAGAATGTCTCGATCTTCCCGCGCCTTTCATCGCTTGCAGTCCGCAGCAACTTTTATTCCGTTCCTGGCTATTTTGGCGGCCGGAGCCCTCGCCGGCGGTACGCGCGCAGCTGCGCAGGGCACGCACCTGTGGCAGCAATCGCAGATGGAGGAGTTCGAAAAGGGCACGCCGGAAGGTGTCTCGATCGAGAGCGACGGTCAGCTGCGGCAGGGACCGGGGCTGACGGAGCTTGCGACCACCCCGTCGACTTTTGTGTGGTCGCTGGCAGTGAGCAAAAAGGGTACCGTGTTTGCCGGAACCGGCTCGCCCGCAACTGTTTTAAGACTTGGCGAAAAGCCGGGAGAAAAGGCGTTCACGCTTTTCGAGACGCGCGACCTGAGCGTGCAAGCGCTTGCTATCGGTCCCGATGGCTCGCTCTATGCGGCCACGGTTCCCGGAGGCAAGGTCTACAAGCTCAATCCGAACGCGACCGCGAAGCAGGATGACTCGAATGCCACGGTCGTCTTCGATGCCGCAAAGCAGGATGCAGCCGGCGACGGGAAAGCTGGGTCGCAATCGAGTGCGCAATCGCGCTACATTTGGGATCTTACATTTGATCCCGCAGGAAGGCTCTACATCGCTACGGGAAATCCTGGAGCGGTATACCGCGTCGATCCGACGAAGCCCGGCGCTGCGGCTGAACTCTTTTTCAAGAGCGACGAAGCGCATCTGCGCACGCTGGCGTGGGATGCGAAGGGCAACCTGATCGCCGGCTCCGACGGATCGGGGCTCATCTACCGTATCGATCCCAACGGCAAAGGCTACGTGCTTTTCGAAGCCCCGCGGCGCGAGATCACCTCGATTGCCATCGGCGCGAACGGAACCATCTATGCCGCGTGCGTAGGCGACAAGAGCCGCAATCCGCTGCCGGCGCTTCCGGTGCAGGGCGTTTCGACGATCACGATTACAGTGGTTCAGCCGCAGTCAGTGCAGGCCGCGAACGCCAGCGCGTCGGTTCCTGAAGGATCGGAGATCTTCGCGCTTAGCGAAGGGCAGGCGCCGCGCTTACTGTGGTCAAGCAAAGAGTCCATCGTTTATCGCGTCGACGCGAGGCCCGATGGCCTGCTCGCCTTCAGCGGCAATCGCGGACAGATCTTTCGCATTCACGACGACGGCAGCTACGCCGATGTGGGCCACTTGCAGGCGCAGCAGGGCCTGAGCCTGGCCGTTGGGCCCAATCAGCGGAGTTTGCTCGTCGGCACGGGGAATGTGGGCAAGGTATTTGAGCTTGGCGCGACCGAGACCCACGAGTATGCGAGTGATGTTTTGGATGCGGGAGCCTTTGCGCGCTTCGGCCGCGTGGAGATCGCGCCGGGATCGACCGGTTACGACATTCTTACGCGCACCGGAAATGTGGAGCAGCCAGTGCGGGGATGGACCGATTGGCAGCCGCTTGCTGACGGCTCTGTGGCGTCGCCACCGGGGCGCTTCCTGCAGTGGAAGGCGGTTCTGCATGCGGGCGGCGTGCTGGGCAGCGTAGGCGTCAATTATCTGCCGGTCAATTCCGCACCGGTAGTCGACGAGCTTGTTGTCGTTCCCGGCGCGCGCATCAATCCGCAGACTACCTTTGCACAGAACCAAACGGTCAGTATTGCATTCCCATCGTCAAATTCGGGCGCGATTACCTTTGAGGCGAACTCATCAAGCCAGCCATTGCAGGCGACGAAGGATCGCACTGCCGTCACGGCCCGCTGGGCGGCGCACGACGACGACAGCGATTCGCTTGTCTATTCGCTGTTCCTTCAGGGTGACGGCGACAACGCGTGGTGGCCGCTGAAGAAAAAGATCAAGGACACGGCATATAGCTTTGACGCGTCCCTGATTCCCGACGGCGGCTATCGCATCAAGGTTGTCGCATCCGACGCGCCGTCGCACACGCCCGGCGACGGGCTCACCGGCGAGAAAGTCAGCGATCGATTTGTGGTGGATACCACGCCGCCAGTGGTCAGCAATCTGAAAGCAGAGGCTGAGCAGAGCAGCTGCGCCGGCCAGAATTGTCCGAGACAGTTGGCGGTCAGCTTCGACGCCGAGGATGCTGCCTCGCCCGTCGCGCACGCCGAATACTCGCTCGATGCGGGGCCGTGGCAATTTATCGATCCGGTCGGCAAAATCTCTGACTCCAAGCGAGAGCATTACGAATTCCAGATCTCGTTGGATTCCGGCACGCACACGGAAGGCGAGCACCTCATCACCGTGCGCGCGTATGATCGCTACGACAACGTCGGCGTGGCCAAGACCATCATCCCCGCGCAGGCAAAGTAAATGCGCTTCGAGCTCTACGTCGCAACCCGCTACCTGAAGGCCAAGCGGCGTCAGGCCGTGGTCGGTGTCGTCACGGTCATCTCCATCGCAGGCGTCACAGCCGGTGTTGCCGCGCTGATCATTGCGCTGGCGATCACCAACGGAATGCAGCGCGATTTGCAGGACAAACTTCTCGGCTCCAGCGCAGCCGTTCAACTGATGCAGACGGAAGGGCGAGGCATTCCCGATTGGCAGGCGCTGATCGCCCGACTGCGAAAAGTTCCCCATGTCGTTGCAGCTTCACCCGGACTCTATGAGCAGGTGTTAGTAGCCCGAGGCGCGCGCGATGGCGGCGCAGTGATTGAAGGCATTTTGCCCGACGATGAGCGAACTGTGAGTGAATTGCTCTCGAAGGCGACAGCGGGCTCGGTGCAAGCACTGGAGCCACAGCCGGCGTCGTCTTCAGAATCCAACAGGGAGATACCGCCGATCGTTCTAGGTAGCGACCTTGCCGACACCATTGGCGCGCAGATCGGCGACTCGGTGCTCATCATCAGCCCGCAGGGTGAGATGACTCCGATGGGAGTGATTCCGAAGTACGTGCGTTTCCGTCTTGCGGGGACTTTTCACTCGGGCTTCTATCAATATGACGCGCAGTTAGGCTTTCTGCGCCTGGCCGATGCGCAGCATCTCTTCGATGAGCCCGACCTGCTCTCGGTGATCAGCTTCAAAGTGGACAATCTCAACCGGGCGCCCGGGATTGCGCGCAGCATCGAGCAAGCCGCAGGCCCGGGCTACATGACGACGAACTGGACTGAACAGAATCGCGAGCTGTTTCGTGCGCTGCGGCTGGAGCAGGTTGTGACCTTTATCGTCATCGCGCTGATCGTCATCGTCGCCGCGCTCAATATTTTGATCGCGCTGACCATGATGGTGATGGAAAAGACGCGCGACATTGCGGTGATGATGAGCTTCGGCGTCGATCCCGGGCAGGTGAGGCGAATCTTTTTGTTTCAGGGCCTGCTGATCAGCGTGGTCGGTACCGCGCTGGGGCTGATTCTCGGCTATTTGGCCTCATGGGCGGGCAGCTACTATCGCATACCACTTTCGCCCGATGTTTATTCCATCGACACACTGCCATTCGCGCCGCTCATGATTCACGGCGTGGTTGTATCGGTGGTTTCGATCGGAATTTCGCTGCTGGCGACGTTGTATCCGTCGTCGTCGGCCGCACGGGTGCTGCCAGCCGAGGCGCTGCGGTACGAATAAGAAAATTACTGCGGCGTGATGATTCCGCCGAGCGCATGCCGCCGCGGCAGCACAATGCCGCGGTGGTCCACTTCCGCGGGCGGTCTGCCGGAATCGGCTTCGGCCAACGACTTCCGTTCCACCAGCGCTCCGCCGCATGCCGGGCACCAGTCCGCCTTCGTCTCTTCGGCCAGCACCGCGTGACACTGGCTGCATATCCGTTCCATGGCCTACAGGCTATCCGATCCGCCGCCCGGGCAGCTAATAGCTAAGAGCTAATGGCTTGCTTTCGTACACTAAACCCATGCACCCTCCTCCGCGGCTCATCGCCATCGATGTTGACGGCACGCTGCTGCCCACGCTCTCGCAGACCGTCAGCCCGCGCAATGCCCGTGCGCTCAAGGCTGCGCAGGAGGCGGGTATCACCGTGGCCATCGCCACCGGGCGCCGGCCTGCATACACCGTGCCGCTACTTTCTGGGCTTGGCCTGCGAGCGGACACGCCTCTTATCGCGTCCAATGGTGCAGTGCTTTGGACGCTCGGCGGCACTGTGCTCGACCGCTGCCACATGTCTTCTCGAGTGGCGCGTGGACTTTGCGGCGTGCTTCGGCCCTATGGGGCAGTCGTTTTCACTTTCGATCGCCCCGGACGCGGAGAGCTGGTGCTCGAGGACATTGAACAAGCGCATGGGCGCATCGCATTGTGGGTCGAGACCAATCGCCATGCCATTGAGGTGGTCAAGCCGCTGGAGTTGGCTCTGGTTGATGGAGACGATCCCATCCAGGGCATGGCCGCTGGAACGGTTTCAGAGATGCGCGAGGCAGAAAAAGCGTTGAAGGCGAGCGAGTGGGCCGCGGAGTGCGAAAGTGTGCGCACCGAATATCCGGCGCGCGACATCTCGATTCTGGATCTGCTGCCGCCGGGCGTGTCAAAAGGATGGGCGCTCGAGCGGCTCGCCGCACGGCTCGGCGTCGATCGCAAAGAGACCATGGCCATCGGCGACAACTGGAACGACGCGGGTATGCTGGAGTGGGCCGGGCAGGGAGTTGTGATGGCCAATGCCGCCGAAGAGCTGCGCACGTTGGCAAAGATGCGCGGATGGAAGCAGGCGCCATCGAACGATGAGGACGGCGTGGCGGTAGTGCTTGAGCGCGTGCTCGCCCGCGCGCAGGCCCGCACAGCGCCGGCCGTCATCTGAGGATTCTTGCATTGACGTTGCGATTGAAAACGCGCGGCGGGCCGAACATCGTGGCCGTTCTTGTGGCCTCACTGGCTGCTCTACCTATTTCGGGATGGGCCGCCGAGCGCGTCACGCTCACCAATGGCTTCGTCGAGCAATGCGATCACCACGCCACTGTCGACGGCCGCATTCGCCTCTATCTCAGCGCGGGAGAGGATAACTACATCGAGTTAGCGCCTGCTGACATCGCGACCTTCGAGTCGATTCCCGATCCGCCTCCCGCATCCGCCGCGCCTGCGACTGATCCTCACGCCCCGGCGCACCTCACGCCCGGCGACCTTCACGAGATGCTTTCGCGGGCCGGCTCTGAACACAATCTTGACGTCGACCTTCTCGCCAGCGTCGTCAAAGCCGAGAGCGACGGCAATGCACGCGCTGTGAGCCGCGCCGGAGCCCAGGGCCTGATGCAGTTGATGCCCGGCACCGCTGCCGGCCTCGGCGTGAAAGACAGTTTCGAGCCCGGCCAAAATGTTCGCGGCGGATCGACCTATCTCGATGCGCTGCTGACGAAATACCACGACAACCTTGCGCTCGCGCTGGCCGCTTACAACGCCGGCCCCGAGGCCGTGGAAAAATACCACGGTATTCCGCCCTATCGCGAGACGCACGCCTATATCGCCCGCGTGATCCACGAATTCAATCGCCGAGTGCTCGCCCGCGAGGCAGAAGCGAAGCGCAGCGCGGCGAATCAGCCCACAACGGTGGGGCCGGCGCAGCCTTAGCCACATTCAGTTGATGATTCTTCAACGAGCCTTCATACTTGGCTCCGCCGTTGACTCAGCGGAGACCATGCGCAAATCTCGCATTGCCGCCCGGCATGCGCGTGAGAACATACCACTAGACCACGATCGGATGGAGAACTGTTGAAGAAAAGCCAATGGATTATGGGGCTTATTGTGCTGGCGGCGCTGGCTGCCCTGGCGCTGTGGGCCCGCACCCGAATTCATTTTGATTTTCACGTTTTCGCCGCCCAGATTGCTCATGTCGATTGGCGAAGAATCGCCGCTGCTGTGGCCTGCATTTATCTCGCTTATGTTTTTCGCGCAATCCGTTGGGCGCGGCTCATGCGGCACAACCTGGAAGTGCCGACTTTCTCGCTGATCGGGACGCAGATGATCGGTTTCACCACGGTCGCGCTGATCGGGCGCGTCGCCGATCCGGTTCGCCCATTTTTGGTTTCAAGAAAAACCGGCGCAGAGCTCAGCTCGCAGATTGCCGTCTACATCGTCGAGCGCCTGCTCGACGCGGGTTCCATGGCGCTGATTTTTTCAGTGTCGATGCTCTGGGTATCGAGCGATGAAATTCTTAGCGCCACAAGAACCGGCCTGATGGCGCACCTTGCGCCTCAGAACCATGAGTTAGCAATTCTCGTTGCGCGTTATGGCGGCCTTTTCCTCACGCTGCTCGGCGCGGTTTTCCTGTTCATGATTCGCCTGGCGGGTGGCGCGGTGGCGAGCTTCTTCGAGCGCGCGTTCGGCCTCATCTCGAAGAACATGGGTCACGCGATCGGTCACAAAATTCGCGCTTTTCATGCCGGCCTGGACACCATACATTCGCTAAGCGACTTTTTGACCGTGGCCGGCCTTTCGCTGATCATGTGGCTCACCATCGCTCTGGCCTATTTCATGACGTGCACGGCGTTTGTCGCAAGCCCTGAGCTTGCGGCCATCAGTCTTCCCAAGACGGTTCTGCTCATGGTTGCCAGCGGCACGGTGAGCATTATTCAGCTTCCTGTGATCGGGTGGTTCTCGCAGATCGGGCTGGTTGCCGTAGCCATCGGTGGGATTCTGCACGCGCCGGCTGAGGCGGCTACGGCCTGCTCGACCACGTTGCTGCTTGCGACGTTTCTGTGCGTGATACCGGCGGGGCTTATCTGGGCTCAGTTCGACCATGTGAATCTACGAAAGGTCGCGGTGGAAAGCGAGCACGCTGAAGAAGTGCTGGCCGAAGAAGAGCAAAGAGCCGACGCGGCGCAACAGAGCGATGTTTCATTTGCACCGGCCGATTCATCCCGCTGCGAAATAATTCCGTACCGGCCGGCGGAACAGGACAACGGCGATAAGCGCTAGCACGATGCAGTGGACAATCAACTCGCGTAAAGGATGGAACGCACTGATTGCCACGTGCGCAGCCATCCACGCCAGCGCCAGCCATCGAGCCCAGTCTTGCCCGCGCAGCATGAACGCTCCGGCAACAATCGCCGCGGCTCCGAGCGCAGTGATCCACACAAATTCATTCAGCGCCGGTCTGTGCTTGAAGAAATTCGCGTAGTGTCCGGCTGTACCCACCGCGCCCACCACGATATAGAGCCACGCCAGCACCGAGAGCGAGAACGGGCGCATTTTTCTTCTTCCCATGAGCTTGAACCGCCTCCTGAATTGCTCTTACTTCAACGCCGCGGTCGTTCCCGCGCCCACCGCGAGGGCAGGGCCGCCGGTTGTCTTTGTATATTGGATTGTCTCCGGGCCAACCGCGCCGCCTGTCATCACCATGCTCATGGCCTGTTCCATGGTGAGGTCGGTTTCAATCACCCTGTCAATGGGAAGAATCTGGAGGAAGGCCGACGTGGGATTGATGGCGTTCGGCACAAGCACTGCCGCGAGCGGCTGCCCGCTGCCCGCGTCTGTCATGGTGCGCGTCAGGAAGCCGATGCTCTTTTGGCCAACAACGGGGAAGTCGATGAGCACCACGCGCTGGCTCGCGTCCTTCTTTGCCATCATTGTGTCGAGTAGTTGCCGGACCGAAGTGTAGACTTTGGCGACAAACGGCAGCCGCTCCAGGATCGATTCAAAGAGCCCAAAGGCTTGGCGGCCGATGACGAGAGATGTCACGCGGCCAACGACGTAGAGAACAACCAGCGTGAGCAGAACGGCCAGCAGCGGCTGCAGCCAGGGATAACGGAACCAGACGCCGGGAAGCAGCGGTGTCAGCAAGCGCACCGCGGGTAATCCGGCCTTGGCCAGCTCGCCCCATAGAAAACTGAAGATCAGGTACGTGACAAAGAGCGGGCCAACGGTGATGATTCCCGCCAGGATGCTGCGCTGAACACTGCGCAGCGTGCGGCTCACATGTGCCTTCACGCAATTCTCCTGTTTTCGAGCATACAACCGTCCCACTCGAAGCCTTCGATGCAAATCAATTGAAAAGACAGCCGTTGCCCGGCGGTAAATGATGCCGCTCGCATAAAAAAGACAGTTCCAATCGGCAGCGAAATAAGCTATATATGAGGATTGCCCCCGGAATTCGACGGTGACCTTGATGAATTTACCCGAAAGCATCCCGATTTTTGATCGGGAAACCATGTCTCTCAAATCCGTGCCACCCCCGCGCGTAATGGGCTCGCCGCTGCCCATGGGCACCGGCAGGCGCCCTGAGAATTCTCCGGCGGCAGTTAATCGCTTTGCACCGGGCCCTCCCGGCCGCGCTTTGCCGGGCGCGACCAACGACGATGGGCCTTCGGGTGCTCAGCGTGCCATGAACCTGTTCCGAGCGGCAATGCCCATCGTGCAGCGGCTTCTGCCTTTGCTTGAAGGGAACGTCCTCACCGCAGTCTCGAATGTTCTCGCGCCGCGGCAGCATACGCCGCCGCCCGCGCCCAAGGTCGATCTCGCGCCGATCGAGACGAGTCTCGCCGCGCTCCAAACCGAGCATCGCGGCCTGCGCGAGCAGGTCATCGAACAAAACGCCTCGCTGAAGCGGGTTGAAGATCAGCTGGAGATGGTGCGCGAAGCAACCGATCGCAATACGCTCGAGCAGCAGGAGCTTATTGAAGACCTGAAGCTCTTTTCGAATAAGGTCAAGATCGTTGCGGTGGTTGGAATCGGCGTGCTGGTGATTGGCATTGTGATGAATGTGATTTTGTTCCTGCACATCCAGCGCGTCCTGCCATAAGTTTTGAGATCTGCGCGCACATTGCGCGAATTCGATTCTGCCGATGCGGCTAATTTAATGCCGAGCGTTCGGGGTTTTTCGCGTTGATTTAGGCGAAAAGCGCCAAGTTTTGGGGTATGCCACAGCGAACCCCAGGCTCGCGCCGTGGGGCCACCTTCTTTTGCCCGCTATGCGGGCTGCGGTCGGGGGTAAACGCAGGGGCGACGAAGATCAGTGCGCCGCTTACGCCGGCTTCACGCCCAATGCCGTCAGCCTCGTGCGCGCGGCACGAGCCTCTGGCGTTTGCGGGTGGCGCTGGATGAGCGAGCGCAACTCGTGAATGCCTTCTTCGCGCTTATTGAGCGCGATCAGCGCGAAGCCCTTGTGCAGTTGCGCGGCAGACGCCTTGGCGTTGCCGCTGAAGCCTTCGAGCACGGCGTTGTAATCGTTGATTGCGGTGGCGTAGTCCTTCTGCTGGTAGGCGATCTCGCCTAAATAGAACTGCGCTGTTCCGGCGGCGTCGTCGAGCGGGTAGAAGTGCACCACGTCCTGGAATTCGCCCTGAGCCACCTGGTAGCGGCCGGCCGTGTAGTCGCGGATGCCGGCCTGCAACGTTTCCTGCAATGGCGGCGCCTGCTGCGCGCTTGCTCCCGGCGGAGTTTGCGCGCTGGGCATTCCCGGTCCCTGACCGGGGCTGTTTGGCGAGCCATTCTCGCCCGGCCCGTTCGCGCCGGGGGCGCCTTGCTGCTGTTGCTGTTGCGCCTGCATGGCTTGCAGTTGCGATTGCAGATCCTGCAGCGACTTATCGACTTTGGCGATGCGCGCCTTCAACTCATCGACTGAATCGTTGAGCGACTGCACCTGGCCCGAAACGCCGTCCACCTTCCCGGTAACCGCGTCGTTCTGCGCGTTGATTTTCTGCTGCAGCGCGGTGACGGTAGCGTTCACCTGGTTGGCCTGGTCGGCAGTTTGCTGCGCGAGATGCTCGAGCACGCCCAGGCGCGTATCCATGGTGGATTGCAAACGCTGCACAGCATCGAGCAACTGCTGCACCTGGGTTTGCAGCTCGACCATTTCCTTGGAGACTGCGAATGCCGGCGTAGCGGCCGGAACAACCAAGAGAATCAGCGCCGCGACCGGAAGCACCCGTCGGCGAAGTGAGTTTGGATTGAACATATCGGTTTGCCTTCCTCTGAAGCACTTCCTCTATACAAGATACGGCAGCCTGGCTCCGAGAGCGAGGCTGCCGCGCGTTAACCACTAATCACTAACCACTGTCTTACTTGTCGATCGCGAATCCGTCTCTGCGGTTCAATTGCCAGCATTCCTCGGTTGACTCGGAGCAGAACGGCTTCTCCTTGCCATAACTGATTACTCGGATGCGATCGGCGGCAATGCCGGCGGTAACCAGAGCCGTCTTTGCAGCTTGCGCGCGATTCTGGCCGAGGACGAGGTTGTATTCATCTGAACCGCGCTCGTCGCAGTAGCCGCCGATTACGATCTTGAGTTCGGGGTGCGCGTTCAGGTAATCGGCATTCTTTGCCAGGATCGCCTGCGCATCGCCGCGGATATCGTAGTTATCGTAGTCAAAGAAGATGGGCTGGACGTGCGCATCGAAGTCCTGCTGCTGGTCCATGGTGGTCGAGGGAACGCTGACGGCTGGCGGCGAGTTCACCGTGACCAATGCCGATGCATCGGCAGATCCGCCATCGCCGCGCGCGACGAGATGATAGGTTGTGGTTTGCGCTGGAGTGACGGTCTTTACGCCCGTCGTGGGAACATCGCCGATGCCATCGATCGTGACCGTGTTGGCGTTGGTGGTCTTCCAAGCGAGCTGCACCTGGTCGCCCGCCGAAATCACGGTCGGAGTGGCGGTCAACTGCGCAGTGGGAGCGGGCACGGATGTGGCCGGCGCCTGTTCCGCGGGCGGCAATGGCGCGGTCTTCTTCTTGCAACCGGAGACAGCAGCGAAGGCAACGAGCAATACAGCAAGGGAAAGAATTGCTTTCTGTGTCTTCAAGGGAATTCTCCTTCTGAAAGAAATCGTTGGGGCGACCGGTCTATTTCGCCATTTCGTAGCGCCCGATGCAAGCCTTCCGCACGCAAAGCACCTAAAAATGATAGTTCAACCCAATCGTCGCCGCCGTTACCATCTGGGCGCCTCAAACGCGGGACGTGCGCTGCGACGACAGTTCTGAACGCTCATTTCCAGCTCCAGTTCGGCATCATGTTATCGCCGGAAGTGGTCAACTGCTGCTGATGTGTGCCGTCAGAGAGCATGGTCCAGATTTGCGTGCGATGCCCGATCTGGCGCTGGAACACGATGTGACGCTCGTCGGGAGACCACGACGGAAAATCGTTGACGCCGGCTTCGTGCGTGGCCTGCAGCCACTGCTTGCTGGCGATATCCATCACGTAGATGTCGTAGCCGCCGGGATCGCCGGGGCCGTATTTACGGTTCCATGCGAAGGCGAGGAGGGAGCCATTCGGCGACCACGACGGCGAGATGGCGTAGCCGCCGTCAGTCATGCGCTGCACATTGGCGCCGTCCATATCCATGGTGTAGATTTGCGGCTCGCCGGTACGACCGCTGACAAATGCAAGCTGATTGCCGGTGCGCGGATTCCAAACCGGCGAAACGTCGGAGCCGAACGATGTGATGGGGTGCGCGTTGCCGCCGCTCACGTCGGAGATCCAGATGTCGGGGTGCCCGCCGCGCGCGGAAGAAAATGCGATCTTCGTTCCGTCTGCCGACCAGGCCGGAGACTGATTGCTGCCTCCCGCTGAGCCGCCCGGAAAGCTCACCATCCGATTTAGGTCCAGCGAAAACATGCGAATCGACCATCCTTCGTTTCCGAGCGATGCAAACGCGATTCGGGAGTTATCGGGTGAGATGCGGGGCGAAATGGAAATGCTGCCCAAATGCGTGATGGGGTGCTGGTTCTGGCCGTCGTAATCCATCGCCCAGATTTCTTTTGCGCCGGTGCGATTGCTGACGAAATAGATTTTGGTTTCGGCGATGCCGTTGATGCCTCCGCCGAGCCGGGAGATGATTTCGTCGGCAAAGCGGTGCGCGATGGTGCGCGCCATCTCCTGGCTAGCCGCTTCGTTGTATTGGCTGGAGAGAATGGGCGAGCTGCCGGCGGTGCGCGCGTCAGTGAGCCAGCCGTAGACGACCAATCGCCCGTTGCTGGCTGAGAAGGCGCCGAATGCGACCATGGCCGCGTTCGCGGGCAGCGCCGACCACTGCGTTGCGACAAACTCCTGCGGGGAGCCGGGCTCAGCCTGCGGCGCAAGGCTCTTTGACACCATGTCGAAGATGCCCGCGTTCTCAAGGTCGTTATAGAGCGTGGAGTCGAAGGTGACTTTAAGAGGTACTGTTTCCGGATCGCCGCCGACTGGCTTGAAATCGGCAGCTGCCAGGCGAATACGCTCACCGGTGCCGAGGTTGGTTCCGGTATGCACCCAATCCTGAGCGGCGAGCGAAGGCGCGAAAGAATACGCCAGGCAAAGCAGAAACAAGGGGAAGGTGCGAATTGTTACCCTCATGCGATCTCAAAATCCTTCCTGTTGGGGGTTCGGAGGTTTTTGCGCACGGTTTTTCCGGTCTTTATTCTTCGACGCATCACTCGCATCAACGAGCCGCAAATCACGAGCCACTCACTACTCACTACTCACTACTCACCACTCACCACTGTTCCTTAATACTCGCAGTAGTACGAAACCTTCAACGTTCTCTGATTATAATTTGCCGGAAGCTGGCCGAACGTATCCACGCGCTGCGCCGCGAACAGACAGGAGGTATCCAACGTTGGGCTGCCGCTTGAGGTGTCGATGGTCGGCTGGCTGTGACTGCCGTCGCGATAAATGGTAAACGCCAGGAACACGCGCGCGCCTTTCGGCGTTCGCGGATCGACCTGGCCCTTGTTCCATGCCTGCGACATCTTGCGATTGATCTGGTCGACATACCAGGGAAAAAGGCTGGCGAAGTTGTTGTCGCCGACGGTGGTGGGCCCGCTGGTTCCCGGCTGCATCTGGTGCGGCATCACCGAGCCCTGCTGTTCACCATACTGCGCGACGTTTGGTTGCGGCGGAGCCTGGTGCGGCAGGGTTTTCGGTGTTGTCGGTAGCGGTGTGGGCTTGGGGGGCTTACCCAGGATCGGAATCGCGGTTTCGTCGATGTGCTTTTGCTCTTTTGGGGCGGGCGCAGCCGGGGCTTGGCTCGGAGTTTCAGTGGCCAGCACATTCTTATTCACTTGTTCATTCGGCAGCGGCAGCGAGGTCGTCAGCGTGACCTGCATGGATCCACCGGCACCTGGCGCGCCCCAGAAGTTGTGATGAAAGAGGCCCATCGCCCACGCGTAGGAGAGAATCAGGCCAACGATAGCCCCATGCAGCACGATGGAGCCGACCGCAGGCGCGGCAAACGGCTCTCGCGCGAGTTCACGCTCCAGATGTTCGCTGCTTTCAAGAACGCTTTCCATATTCACGCTGGTCGAGCCGGCCGCTCAATTAAAACCGGCTTGGCTCCGCTACGGATTTCCGCCCGGTGCTTTCGTATCCATTGGCTGCGTCACGATCGAGACGTTGGTGATTCCCGATTGTTTCACCGCGTCCATGACGCTGGCGAAGGCGCCGAATGGAACGCGCTCATCGGCGCGCAGATAAATTGCCTGATGCGTTGGATCGACGCCGGCTTGATGAAGCTTTGCAGGAAGATCGTGGACGTTCACAGGCTGATCGTTCAAAAAGACGTTTTGATCGCGGTCGATGGCCACAACCATGCGCTGCTCGGTGATTTGCTTGACGGTCCGCGTCTTGGGCACATTCACTTCAATGCCCGACTGCAGCACGGGCTCGGTGATCATGAAGATCACCAGCAGCACGAGAACCACGTCGACGAGCGGAGTGATGTTGATATCCGCCAGCGACGATCGGGTTTGTCCGTTGAATGTGGTGAATGCCACGATGAACCTCTTCGAGATGAGCTGATGGCGCTAACTGCGCTCAGCCCGCTCCTTATAGAGACTGCGCTCGGCCTCGCGAGGCATCTCGGCCGGAACTCTGGGCGCTGCCTGCGCCTGCGACCGCAAGGGCATCTCCTCGAGAGAATTCAGCAGCTCGCGGCAAAAGTCGTCGGTGGCCGAGGCGAATAACCGGATGCGCGCGGAAAATTGGTTGTAGGCGATGACTGCGGGAACAGCGACAAACAAACCCGCGGCGGTTGTGATGAGGGCTTCGCTGATGCCGGGGGCAACTGCGCGGAGGGTTGCAGCGCCTGCGGTGCCGAGGCCGCTGAATGCGTCCACTACGCCCATCACGGTTCCGAAAAGGCCGACAAATGGGCTGACGGAACCGATCGTTGCGAGCCAGGTCATGCGCCGCTCGAGTGCCGTGATCGCGGTGCTGGCCGCGGTTTGGGCGGTGCGCTCGAGAGGGGTGAGATTGTGCGGAGGGCCAGAGCCGCCGGTCTGCCGCTTGTAGGTGTCATAGACATCTTCAAACACCTGCGCCAGCGGGCTGGCGCTGTAATCGCCGGTGAGGGCGGCGATTTCATTGAGCCGCGTGGCTTTGCGAAATGCGCGGATAAACTTTCTGCTTTGCGCGGTTGCCTTGCTGAATGTGGAGATTTTGCCCAGAATCACCATCCACGAGTAGAGGCTCGCCAACAGGAGCAGGACCAGGACGAAGATCGCCACTCCGCCGATATGGCCCATCATGTCGGCCAGCGCGCCAAAACCCGCCGGACCGGTTGGGGCGCTACCGTCGCTGTTCTGAAGCAGCAAAAAACACGCCAATGGTACAGTAAGAATCGCCATTCACCTCATTCTCCACCGTATCAGACTGGAATCTTCAGCCCAAGTGACCGTTTGGGTGCATCCAGCGTCGATTGTCCTGACCCTTTTGTCTCGACCCGCCAAGGCCGCGAAAGTCGCGCCAGTATCCCATTTGACGCTGGTTCATGCTATGCTGCGCTCGGATTCCGATAAGTCTTGAATCTCCGTGGTAAAAACGGAACAACATGCTCGTCGAACTGCGCGCCGAAAACTACGCCGTCATCGATCACGCCATTGCCTCATTCGGGCCCGGGCTTAACCTGCTGACGGGCGAAACGGGCGCCGGCAAATCCATCCTGGTGGACGCGCTTGCCCTGCTGCTGGGCGGCAAAGGCTCGGGCGACCTGGTTCGCCACGGCGCAGAGAAAGCCGCGCTCTCGTGCGTATTCGAGTCGACAGCCGGCGCCGAAGCGATTTTGGAAGCGAACGGAATCGACGCCGAAGGAACGGAAATCATCATTCGCCGCGAGATCCTTTCCAATGGCAAAGGCCGCGTGTTTGTGAACAACCAGCCTGCCACCGTGCAGGTTCTGAAGCAACTTGCGCCGGAGCTTGCACTCGTCCACGCCCAGTCTGAAAGCCTCTCCAGCTTCGACCAGTCGCAGCAGCGCCTGCTTCTCGACCGTTTCGCCGGTATTTCATTGGATGCAGTCTCCGCGGCTTATGCTCGGTGGCACGATGCGGCGCGGAAGCTGAACGACCTGCTCGAAGGCGAGCAGGACCGGCTGCGAATGGTGGATTTGTGGAGCTATCAAAAGAAGGAAATCGAGCAGGCTCAACTGGTTCCCGGCGAAGACGAGGCTTTGGAAACGGAGAAGCGCGTTCTGGCGAATGCAGAAAAGCTCTATGCTGCGGCCATGAGCGCATTCGATGAGCTCTATGAAGGCAGTTCGAGCGCGGAGGCGGCGCTGCGGTCGGCGGGCAAGAATGTTGAAGAGCTCGCGCGCTACGATCAGAGATTTGCCGAATCGGCGCAGCAACTCGCATCGGCGAGGGCGACGATTTCCGATATCGCGAATGGACTGCGCGACTACGCAGAGGGGATCAATGCGTCGCCCGAACGGCTGGCCGAAATTGAAGACCGCCTGGCGTTGATCGGCCGCCTCAAAAAGAAATACGGCCAAACCGTCGGCGAGGTCATCGCCTTCGGCGAAACCGTCTCTCTCAGGCTCGCGGAAGTTGAGGACCGCGACGAGATCCTGAAGACGTTGCGCGCGGCACTGGATGGCGCGGCGAAAGAGTATCGCAAGGCCGCAACCGCCCTGACTGCCGAGCGCCAGGCTGCGGCGGTAAAACTCGGCAAACTCGCCGAAGCGCAGATTAATTCGCTGGCGATGAAGGTGAAGTTCCAGGTTGCCGTCACGCCGGCCAACGCAGACGAGAGAGAGGTTTTGAAGGGGCACGACTTTAGTCGTGCCGATCAGGGGGCCAAAAATGTGGGGGCTTCAGGCCCTGAGGCGAGCCCCTCCGGAACCGCCCACTGGACGTCGGAGGGCTGGGACTCGGTCGAATACCGCATCGCAACCAATCCCGGGGAGCCGCTGCAACCGCTTGTCGAGATCGCATCGGGCGGCGAGCTCTCGCGCGTCCTGCTCGCACTGAAGGTGGCCGTGGAGGAAGGGTCCTCGTCCAAGACCAGAAAAAAGACCACGCCGCGCACGCTGGTATTCGACGAAATCGACATCGGCATCGGAGGCCGCGCGGCCGAGGCAGTAGGCCAGAAGCTGAAGGCGCTGGGCGGTGCGCAACAGGTGTTGTGCGTGACGCATTTGCCACAGATTGCAGCCTTTGCCGATCAGCATTTGGCCGTTGAAAAGCGCGAGAAAGACGGGCGGACGCAAACGCGCATTCGCGTTCTGGATGACCGCTCGCGCACACATGAGGTGGCGCGCATGCTCTCCGGAGCTAAGGTCACAGATACCAGCCTGCAGCACGCCGCGCAGATGATTGCCAGCAGCCGGTAGTGATCTATTCTTGTGAAAGAGGCGGTTCAGGCCGAACTCTCTTAGATTAATAAAAGGAGCCAGCGGCGGGCGCATTTAATGTGGGGATTAGCACAAGGGCTTGCCACTGAGTCAAATGACGAGCGCAAAGGAAGCCACGCGGAAGGACGTTCCATGGCGGGAAAGCCTGTCCTTTGTCTCGACATACTACTCAATTCTGGCTGCCATAGCCGGTGGGATCCTTGCGCTAGCAATCGGGGATCCGGAGGTGAAGAACACTTGGTACCTGCCTGTCTTTCTGCTGGCGCTTTCCATGTTCTGCTTTGTGATGGGGCACGAAAAGTGCGTGGACGCGTTCGATGAGGACGATGTTGACAAGTACCTCGCGTGGTTATTGGCCTACAATATTGGGACAATCGCCATGATCTTTGGGATTGCGACGTATATAGTTCTTCACTATCGCCCTCCGTGGGCGATTTTTGTTGTCGTACTAACTTTGGCACTAACCGCATCTTGGAAATGGTTGCTTGACACAAAGTACCTGCTTTTCCAAGCCGATGACGAGTACCGTGAGTATCGCGAAGAGTTGCTTGGAAAACGGGAACCAGAACATGATCCAGATTGGTTGATGCGTTCTTTGCAGTCCTTCAGACACCAGCGGACACGAAAGGCAGAAAAATGAACCTTCCCCACACCGAATGTTTCACCAGACTACGGCCATCGCCCATCCATGGCGTGGGCGTGTTTGCGATACGCGATATCCCCAAAGGTACAAACATCTTCAATGACGATATTTCGAAGATGGAGTGGATCGACGCAAACGAGGTTGCGCAAACGAGCGGAGAGATCAAAAGACTCTACGACGATTTCTGTGTTCAGCTCCGAGGGAAATACGGCTGCCCAGTTGGGTTCAATAATCTGACCGTTGCTTGGTACATCAATGAGCCCCTCGCAGGCCAAGCGCCGAACGTCGTCTGCGACAGAGACTACGACTTCTTTGCAGCAAGAGATATTTCAGCCGGGGAAGAGCTGACCGTTGACTATTCGACGTACAGCGACCAATAGGTTCATGGTTGCAATCCTGCTGTCCTTCTATGACACACGCTTCGAGTGCCGCGTCGAGGCAACCTCATCCCAAGCCAGCCTCTCCAATCGATTGTGATGTACCGGCCACGCAATTGAGCGTGGCTGTTTGCTGTTCGGCTGCACCCGGCTCGCCGCGCGAAGCCTCAATGCGATTCCGCAGGAGTGTCTAATGAATACGCCGCAAATCAATTCCACCACCATCGTCATCGCCGTTGTCGTCATCGTGGCTCTGGTCGTTCTGGCCTTGATCGTATCCGCCATCAATCGCAGGCGTACGCAGCGGCTGCGCGCGCAATTCGGACCGGAGTACGATCGCACGTTGGCCGTGACCGGAGGCCGCCGCGCGACGGCTGAAAAGCGTCTCGTTGAGCGCACCGAGCACGTGCACAAGCTTCACATCCGTGCGCTCACGCCGGCGGAGCGCGACCGTTTCGTAGAAGAATGGGGACGCGTCCAGGCTCATTTCGTTGACGCGCCGGCCGGGGCCGTGACAGAAGCAGACCAACTGATCGGCGATGTGATGGCCAATTGCGGCTACCCCGTTGGCGATTTTGAGCAGCGCGCAGCCGATATCTCTGTCGATCATCCAGTCGTGACGCAGAACTATCGCACCGCTCATGAGATTGCTGTGCGCCAGGCCGGCGGCAGGGCAACCACCGAAGACTTGCGCCGGGCAATGATCCACTACCGTGCGCTGTTCGATGAATTGATCGCCGTGCCGAGAGCCACAGATCCTCGTCCCGTCAGCGAAGCAGTCGTTGAACGATCGGAAATCGTGGAAGAGCGCCGGCGCGCAAGCTAAGCGTCGAATTCTCCGGCTGCGCCAGGCCGCTGCCCAGATGCAATTGCTACGAGGACTCCGGGGTCCAGCGGCTTAGGCAGAATGCGTAAGGTTTCTCCGCTTGCTTTGGCTGCGTGAACCAGTTCGGCGGCTCCAGGGTGGCCTGAGACCAGCACCCGTTCGCATGCTGGATAGTTTGCATGCAGCACATCGCTGAATTCGATACCGTTCATTCCAGGCAGCATCACATCCACGATTGCCAGATCAGGTTGCCATCCGGCGATCAATTCGATCGCTTCTTCCGCCGAGTGAGCGATCTTGAAATCGAGGCCCTGTTTGGACAGGATCATTCCCAGCGAATCGGCGACTGCTGGGGAATCTTCCAGAATTAAAACTCTACGGGTCCCAACTGCGAGTGATGTGGCCATTATGTTCAACTGTGAAGTCAGAATTGTGCGCGGGATGAAATCGAAGTGCCCGCACTCAGTGAGATGCGCAAAATTCCTGCTAGTATACCTAGCAATGGCGCTAAGTGATTGATTTCATTAGCGCAATTGCATGGATGAAATGCTGATGGCGTTTCCAGATCTTCGTTCAACGAGCCGGGGCTGCCCGGATTTTCTCTTTTAAATGCCATGAAGCGGCTTTTAGGAGACCAAGCGAACTGAGAAAACGCCGTCGAGCCCCGAAGGCAGAGGTGCAGAAGACGTCCTCAAGCGAGTGGTCCATTAGAATCCGCGGCCTGCTGGCCGATCTGAAGCTGAGCCAAGCCGGCCTGGCGGAGCGGTTGGGGGTTTCCCCTGCGACCGTTTCACGCTGGTTGCGCGGGCGGCAAGAGCCCACGGCGGAGTACTACATCGGTCTTGGAAATCTTGCGCGGCCTCCGGAGCGCGTCTATTTCTGGGAGCGCGCCGGGATGGATTCGGCTTCGATCATTGATCCCAGCCTGCGCAAGGCTCCCTCTTCGATGCCGGTCCAGCTTCGCGATTTCAGGCTGATTGCGGGGCGCAAAGTTACGCGCGAAATCGTGGAGAAGGGAAGCGCGGTCGCGATTCCGCTGTTGAGAATTACGGCGTACGGTGATCGCATCCCTCCAAAAGAAGACATCGCCATCTCCAATGTTCCAACAGAAGAGATTCTGCTTGCACCGTTATCATGGTGCCCGCACCCCGAAAGCATGATCGCGATACACTTCGACGGCGAATCGATGCTTCCGACCATTCCGCCCGGCTCCATCCTGTTTGTCGATACCTCGTCGAAGGACCGTGACCGCCTGCATCAGCGCATCATTCTTGTGGCGCATCGCGATCTTGGCTTTAAGGTGGCGCGCTTCCAGCGCATCTCCGGGGCCGACCTTCTGGTCTCGGCCAATTCCAAATTCGTTCCACTCGACGTCAGTAACGCTTCCAAGTGGAAGATCTTCGGAGAAGTTCTCTGGTGGATATCGCGCGACGGCGAATCGCGGTCGACCAATAAATCCTAGGGGCATCCTCAGCGGAGCCTGCACCGTTACCTAACCGTATGTGGCACATAGCGCCGGCCCCTTTGCCGCGCTGCGGGCCGATTTTCATGGTACTTCAGTAACTTTTCATCGCATTTTAGTTTGCATCCATCCGGTCACTTAGATAACCTCTGTAACGAATCACCCAAAGCAGCCCTCCCCTTTGCCTTGCTTTGCTTCATGCAATTGCCTGCCTTGGATGTCCCCGTCTCAGGAGAATTTATGCGAGTGACGTGTCTCCGTGAATCCCTGCCCCGGCCCAGTTCTCTCCCAAAGAGAGCGTCTCTTTGGACGTCATTCATCATTCTTGCCGCGCTGATACCCCTGAGCGCGCTCATGACGGCCTGCGGCGGCGCTTCGCTTGCGGTGAACCTCAACTCCATTGCTGCCATCGGCGCTCCCGCGGACTATGTTCGCGTGAACCAGACCATGCAGCTCACGTCGAAGTATGTTGCTTCGGGCTTGCCGATGACCTTTTACGTGAATGGAATCGCCGGAGGGAATTCGACGGTAGGAACCGTTTCGAACACCGGTCTTTACACCGCGCCTGCAGTGGTTCCCAATCCCTACACGGTCACGATCACCAGCTCGATCGCGGCCTATCCGACGGCGACGCCCGGTTCGGTATCCGTGCAGGTATGGAATCCGATTCCGGTTCTCGGCACGGTTACACCCAATGGATTTTCCGAAGGAACGACGACCGTAACGGCCAACGGTTCCGCATTCATCTACGGAGCACAGATCAGCTGGAACGGCGCGCTCGTTCCCACGACCTACGTTTCCTCCACGGAACTGGTGGCGCAAATTGCCGCGCCGAACCCAGGCAGTTTTCCGCTGACAGTGACGAACCCCAATCCCGGATCGGCCAGCGCCATTCCGCTCTCGCTGAAGGTCGGTCCAGGCATGGTAGTGCTGACGCTTGAGCCCAACTCCGGCACCGATGTGCGGGTATCGAACTCGCTGAACCTCGGCCTGATGGTGAATGGGACCAACAACCCCGCCGTGACGCTGCAGGTGAATGGCATCGCGGGCGGCAATGGAACGGTCGGCACCGCGATCTCGAACACCGATGGATCAATTACCTATACCGCACCGCCGGTGGTTCCTACGCCGAGCAACATTGTTCAACTCACGATTACGAGCGTCGACAATCCCGCGGTTTCGATCTCGCAGAACATTTCGGTGATGAATCCGATTCCGATTCTGACCGCTGCGACGCCGCAAAACTTCGATCCGGGACCGGCGACGATCGTGCTGACCGGCCAGAAATTCATTAACGGTGCCCAGGTGCTCGTGAACGGATCGCCGGTGTCGACGACCTTCAACAGCGGAACGCAAGTGACCGCGAGCCTCGACCAGGCGCAGCCCGGCGTTCTGGATTTACAGGTGCTCAACCCCAACCCCGGTCCGGCAGCCTCGAACGACCTGATCGCGACGGTTAACGGCACAATTCCGACACCGGTGGTGAGTCCCAACGATGCGGCGCGATTCCTTGAGCAGGCGACGTTTGGGCCTACAGATGCCGACATCCGCACCTTGTCGCTCGAAGGCTACCAGGCGTGGCTCGATCAGCAATTTGCATTGCCTCCAACGCCGACTGAGCCTGGATTGGAGCAGGCAATTATCGTGAACAACCCGCCCTGCGCTACGAGCGACGTGAAATGCAACGCCGCGTTGTTTGTACAAAACGAGCAGAATGAGAGCCTGGTGCAGGACACATTCTGGCAGCAGTCGATGACCGCGCCCGATCAGCTGCGCCAGCGCGTGAAATACGCTCTTTCGGAGATGTTCGTGATCTCCAGCAACAACACGACGGCGATTCAGAATATGCCGCGAGGCGAAGCCGCCTATTACGACCTGTTGGGGGCCGACGCATTCGGCAACTTCCGCCAGTTGTTGGAAGACGTGACGCTGAACCCGATGATGGGTCAGTTCCTCTCGATGCAGGGCAACGACAAAGGGGACGCAAACACTGACCCCGATGAAAACTACGCGCGCGAGGTGATGCAGCTATTCACCATCGGGCTGTGGAAGCTGAATGACGACGGCTCTCAGCAGCTCGCTAACGGCCAGCCAATCCCCACATATTCGAATACCGACGTGAAAGGGCTGGCGGCAGTCTTTACCGGCTGGAGCTGGAACATTCCCGGCGACTCAACGGATAACGCGTGGTCGAACTGCTGCGTCTACGTAGGTCCGGGCTATGGCGAAGAGCTGCTGCCGATGCAGAGCTTCCCGAGTCATCACTCCACGGTGGAGAAAGATTTTCTCGGCGTCACGATTCCGGCTTCCGGAAGTCCCGATCCGGCCGGAGATCTGAAGACCGCGCTGGACACGCTCTTCAACCATCCCAATCTGCCCGCATTTTTCTCAAAGCAGATGATTCAGCACCTGGTGACGAGCAATCCCAGCCCAGCCTACATCAATCGCATTGCGAAGGTGTTTGAAAACGACGGGACCGGCGTGCGCGGAAACCTGCAGGCGGTGATCACGGCGATCCTGATGGATCCCGAGGCGCGCGATACGGCGTCGGCCACCTCGAACCCGCAATACGGCAAAGTTCGCGAAGCACTGCTGCGCTACACCGAGTGGGCGCGCGCGTTCACGGCGCAATCGCGCACGGGTTCGTTCGACGTGGGTAGCACGGAGGATCCGATCTACGGGTTGGGCCAGATGTGGTTGCGCTCGCCAACGGTCTTCAACTGGTTTGCGCCCGGCTACACACCGCCGAATACGTCGATTTCTGCGGCGGGGCTGCTTGCGCCCGAGATGCAGATGACGAATGTGTCAACGGTTGTGGGTTACATCAACTATTTGCAGGACGCCATTGGCGCTAATGCCCGGGGCGGATCGGATATCTTCTCCTACTACTCCACGGAGATGTCATTGGCGGCGACACCCGATCAGTTGATGGATCGCATCAACCTGCTGCTGATGTCGGGGCAGATGTCCGCGACTCTTTACAACCAGATTCTTGCCGCGGTGAATGCAATCCCGATTCCCACCGGCGATCAAAACGCAATCAACGCCGCGCTTCTGGCGCGAGTGCAGACGGCAATATATCTCACCGTGGCGTCGCCCGACTACGCCGCGCAGCAATAGGAGCCAGGCATGAGCTGCAACTGCAAACATACCCGCCGGCAATTCCTCAGAACGGCCTCCATGGCCTCCATGGCCGGCATCTACGCCAGCCCGTTTCTCATCGAGCTCAACTCGCTCGCCGCCATGGCGCAGTCAGCCTCCGGCTCCGACTACCGCGCGCTCGTCTGCGTTTACTTGCAGGGCGGCAACGACGGCCACGGCACCGTGATCGCCACCGATCCATCTTCTTTCGCAGCGTTTACCGCTGCCCGCTCCGGCGCGCCCGGCCTCGCGTATCCGATGAACGAGTTGCTGCCGATCACGCTGAAGACTCCGCAATCCGGCCGCACGTTCGGGCTGAATCCGGCGCTCGGCGGCGTGCAATCGCTCTTCAACGCCGGCCGCGCCGCGATTGTGGCCAACACCGGAACACTGGTTGCTCCTGCCACGAAAGCGCAGATCAACTCGAATTCGGTACCTTTGCCCGATTCGCTCTTCTCGCACTTCGATCAGACGGCGGCGTGGCAGGCGATTGCGTCGAACCTTGGCAGCAGCGAGCGAGTGGGCTGGGGCGGCGCCGTGGCCGACGCCATTGAAGCCATGAACCTGAATTCGAATTCGATGTTCACCTGCATTTCGACTGCGGGGAACGCTCTGTTTCTCGCCGGCCAATCATCATTCCAGCTCAACGTGACGCCTGCCGGACCGATTCCGATCCACGGTCTCCAGAATCCACCGTTTGGATTGCCGTCGGCAGCGAACCCGCTGAACTCGATCCTGACCGCCGACGAAACAAACCTCTTTGCCAAGGAATACGAGGTCGTCATCAACCGTTCCATGCAGGCGCAGGCTACGCTGGCTACTGCGATGGCTCCGGCAGGAGTTGGCGGCGTCCCCGACCCTCCGCAGTATCTCGATCCCATGACGAACATGCTCGCCAACAACCCGCTTGCGGCTTCACTGCAAACGGTAGCGCGCATCATCGCGGGGCGCAGCCAGCTTGGCGTTACGCGGCAGATCTTCTACGTCCAGCTGGGCAGCTTTGACACGCACGATGGACAGGCTGTCCAGCATGCGCGCCTGCTCACGCAGTTGGGCGCAGCGTTCCAGTATTTCGACGCCCAGATGGTGAACATGGGCATCGGCAACAACGTGACCGCGTTTACGATTTCCGATTTCGGCCGCACCCTTACCTCGAACAGCGACGGCACCGACCACGGATGGGGCAGCCATCACTTTGTTGTCGGCGGCGCTGTGAACGGTCAGGATATGTATGGGCAGTATCCGGTGGTCGGAGCCAATCAGGCGAACGATCTCGGCGCCGGCCGCCTTATTCCCACCACGGCCGTCGAGCAATACGCGGGGACGCTGGCGAGCTGGTTCGGATTGTCGGATAGCCAGATTCGCACAGTGTTTCCAAACTTCGGCAACTTCGGCAGCAACCCGTATCTTGGGTTCATGAGTTAGGCTTCGGCACTTGGTTCTCTCGCGCGTTGCCGCAGTTGAATACAGCGCGGCAACGCAAGATCGAAACACCCATCGGACTTAACCAGGGGGAAACCCATCCATCGTGCTGCTCGCTCGCGCGGTGGATGGGATGCCTCGCCCGCTGCCTTGACCGCCGGCACACATCCCAAGAGACAAATTGATCGTTTGGTCCTCGACACGCAAGCAGCGCGCGATCAGAAGCTGACTTTGACCGCTCCTTGAAGGATGCGTGGCGGTGCAGCGCTGATGGCGTTACCGAAGGTTGAGCTGCCTATGTTGCCGTCGATGGCGTTGGGGCCGTTGAACTGCGCGTGGTTGAAGACGTTGAAGGCTTCGACGCGAAACATCAGCTTCGTCGATTCTGTGACGGAGAAGCTCTTGGCCAGGGCCATGTCGTAGTTGTCTGCACCGGGGCCGTGGAAGAAACGGCGCTTCGACGTGCCAGGTGTGCCGAGCGCATTCTCATCGAAATCCGCAGCATGGAAGTAATTGTTTCCGCTCGTGCGCGGATTGGGATTCAAGCTGAGCGGTTCGCCGTTGTAGTCGGGCTCGTCGATGCTGCTGTTGTTTACGCCGTTGGGATTCGTACCGATGAGCGAATTGTCGCCGTTATTCGTGATCGTGACGGGAAATCCACTGGCGAACCGCGTGATGCCAGAAAGTGTCCATCCTTCCGTCAGCCGATTTGCGTGGATCAACTTCTCGAAAGGCAACCGGTATTCGTAACTCAGCACGAAGTTCTGCTTGATATCGAATGCCGACAGCGCATAGCTGAGCGCCGGATTGAATGGATTGACTTCCTCGCCGATGTTCGACGAGTCATCCAGCGACTTGCTGAAGGTGTAGGAGGCCGAGAATTCCAGGTTTCCACTGGTGTGGCGCGCGCTCAGCTCCAGAGCGTTGTAATTCGCAAGTCCGGTAGTGGACTGCAACGCATTGCTGCCGAAGTTCGAACCGAGCGGTCCGCGCGTACCGTTCACCTGTCCGCCGCCAATGGGGTAATACACCGTGTCTTCGCCGCCCGCGCCGCACGTCAGGGTTCCGGGCATCACTTCGTTGGGCTGGCTGAGGCTGAGGCAAAGCGCCGGATTTCCGGGGTTGGCTTCGATCAGCACTCGCTGGCGACGGCTCGCGGTTCCAATGTAACTCGCGCTCAGAACAGTGTCAGGGCCGGCCTGGCGTTCGATCGAAAGCATCCACTCTTCTGTAAAGGGCACGCGATTGTGAACGTCATAGCCCGGAATTCCGCTGACCGGTTCGTACGTGCTCCAGTCGATGCTTCCATCCGGATGACTGCGCGAAGAATCGAGCGGCGCAAACGTGTAGGGGAACGGCTGTCCATAGTGGGTGCCGTCGGCCGCGGTTACAAATGGTGTCGCGAACAACGGCGGCGCGGGACTTGTGTAGGTGGTTCCGTACGGCGCGTTCGCCGCGAGCACGCTGACAGAGACCGCATCGATTGCCGTGTAGAAGTTGCCGAAGCTGGCGCGAATGCTCGTGGTCCCGGGTGCACCGAGGACTTTCTTGAGCGGTCCACGATTCGCCTGCGGGGACCACGCAACACCCACACGCGGAGCGAATCCGAGATTGTCGACGGGCGCGAGAGTCCGCGGCACTCCGGGATCGCCGGGATACAGAATCCCCGCCGGCGCACCGGGGAACACCTGCGATTGCGCGCCGGGTACAAACGTCGAAATCTGGTTGTATTTTTCCGTCCACGGCGCGATGCGATCCCAGCGCAAACCGTAGTTCAACGTCAGGCTTGGTCGCAAGTGCCAGCTATCCTGCGCGAACAGCCCCACGTATTGGTTGCGCGCATAAAACGGATTCAGCTGGCTCTGGTTATATTGGCTCGGAACTCCGATCAGAAAATCGGCAAAGTCCACGCCGGTTTCCGCGCCCGAAAAGACAAAGTTCCCATTGAATTGCGCGATCGGATGCGCGTTAACCTGGTCGGCATGGTACTCCGCGCCCGCCTTGAACGTGTGGCTGCCAAGCACCTTTGAAAAAGTGTCTGATGCCTGATAGGTGTTGTTTGCCTGGATCAACTGATTGGCCGCAGCGCCGATGGAGTAGCCGTTGAAGTTGAGATTTTCAACGCTTTGGCCCTTGGGATCGAGCGCAACAATGCTGGGTGATCCGTCGGCATTCGCGAAGCCTTGTGAAACCAGGTTGACATCGCGTCCGCCAATGGGCTGGCCAAGGTTGGTGATGTCGCGCAGATAACTCACGTGGACATCGTTGACGGAGGTCGTGTTGATGGCTCTGGTCAAGCTGAGCGCCAGCAGTTGTGCGCGGCCCGTAGTGAGGGCGTCGAAGCCCGGCACGCTGGCTCCGCTTTGCGCCGTCGGGTAGGGATTGTCGAGATCGAAGTCGTCGATGAAGTAGTAGGCCGACGCAAGCCCCCAACGCGTATTCGCATCCATGCGCGCTCCTGCCTTGTCGTCGCGGACGGTTTGGTTGTACGCGGAAGTGGCAAAACCGTCGGCGTTGTTCGGCGCGGGAATGTATTGAATGAGCCGCTGGGCCGGAACTGACCATGCCCTCTGAGGAATCTGCGCGTTCCCAAACACGCACTGGCCGGCCTCGGCATCTGCCGTGGTGCAGCCGCTGAAGTAGTACGGCTCGCCCTGCGAGACCGTGTAGCCGAGTTTCTGCGTCAGCAGATTTGCGAGGTAGGGGCCGGCGACGGTGCCGGTAAGCAGAGTGTTGCCGTTGCTGTCGACAAAATCAGACAAATCGCCAGTGCGGTCGGCGTCCGACGGCACGCTGATCTCTCCGGTATCGATTCCCTGCGTTTGCCGCGTGCCCTGGTAGTCGGCAAAGAAGAACAATTTGTCGCGCCGGATTGGCCCACCCAGCGTTCCTCCGAACTGATTTTGCCGGTACACGCCGCGCGTGGGCGAAAAATAATTCCGCGCATCTACGGCCGTGTTGCGCAAAAAGTCGAATGTACTGCCGTGAAAGTCATTGCTGCCGTTCTTGGTGATCACGCTAACCTGGCCGCCGCTGAACTCGCCGTACTCGGCGTCGAAGTTGCTGGTTTCGATCCGGAATTCCGCGATCGCGTCGAGATTGGGAATGATCGCCGTCCCAGCATTCACATCTTCTTCCGCATCGCTGCCGTTCACGCTGAAGTAATTTGCGGTCTCACGCTGCCCGTTCACCGAGATCGTTCCCGGATTCAGCGTCCCGGAGGGATTGAGGATGGTCGCGCCTACATCTTCCACGGTGGCCGCGCCGAGCGTGGTTTCAGGAGCTACTCCCGGCTGGAGGCCGAGAAGATCGGTAAAGCTTCGGCCGTCGAGCGGAACCGCCTGAAGCTCACGGCCTGAGATCACTTCTCCCGCTTGTGTGCTCACTGTCTCCACGTGAAGGGCGTTGTCAGTTACGCTGACCGTTTGTGAGATTGCGCCAACTTTAAGCCGGCAGTCGAGCGTCAACGCGGCATCGGTATCGAGCACAATGTCTTTGCGTATATAGGTCTCAAATCCCGTGGCTTGGATGCTCAGCTCATAACGGCCTACTGGGAGCACAGGCAGCGTGTAGTATCCGTTGGCGTCGCTGCGCGTCTGGTGCGAGATTCCGGTGCTGACTTCGCGGGCTGACACCTGAGCGTTGGGCACTACTCTGTTGGAAGGATCCTTGATCGTCCCGGAGATGCTGCCTGTGACTGCGCCCCATGCCGCGGCTTGTATGAAGAAAAATGCGCAGATCGTTTGAATCGAAATGCGAAGGGTCTTCCTGGTCCGTGCCATTGGTCGTGATCTCTCATGGGCCCGCACTCGAGAGCTATCCTGCCAGACTCTTCGGGGTGGGGAATATATGCGACTAAATTAGTCGTCTTTAATATACGACAAATTAAGTCGCCATTTATTGCAGTGAGCTAAATCACACCGCATTCTGAGAAAAGGCGCGCATGCTCACATCTCTCAATTTTGATGTCTTTGTAAGTCACACAAGCTACAATGGATGGAGGCGGAGCTGGGTAAGAGCTGTTCAAGGCTGCTTTTCCACGCAACCATCGCCTGCACCCGCTCCTCAAACCGCAAGGAGGAACTATGTCCAAATTCAAAGTTCTTGGATTTACGGCACTTACATTCGCGTTTCTCTGCTTTGTGCCTTCCGCCTCGGCCCAGATCTCGATTTCTTTCGGGGTCGAGCCGGTTTGTCCCTACGGGTACTTTGACTATCCTCCGTATCAGTGCGCACCTTACGGCTACTATGGACCCGATTGGTTCGTAAACGGAGTCTTCATCGGAGCCGGCCACTGGTTTCATGGCCCAGCCCACTTCTACGGCCATGTCGACAACCGATACGATCCACGTCACGGTTATCACGGACCTTTCCCTGAGCGGGGCGAAGAGCCTTTTTACCACTTTCACGGCAATGAGGCGCGAGATGGCCGCGGCCATCGGGGTGCAGGTGATCACGACGCTCACAATGAACATGCGCTGCCAGGCTATCGCGGTGGTGGCGACCATGGTGGCGATCACGGGGGCGACCACGGTGGAGACCACGGTCACCATTAGACAGGAACTGCCGAGCCGATTGGACCTTAGGCGCTGAATGCGCTGGCGCTGGAGTCATTGAAATGCGTCGGGCCGCCCAGTGGGGGCGGCCCGATTCGTTGCATGGCTTAACCGCTTCCACGCTTGAAAACTCCGTGATATTCCCGGGCCGAACGCAAGGACGATACAGATCGTCCGCCGCAATTTCTACCGTCGTATCAATCCCAAACGGTCTCACCACGAGGGGTGCACGCCAGCGCTTGTCAAGAGCCCGCGCCAAAAATAAATTCGACGCCTCCCGTTAAGTTATTTGCTTCCCGTCGCTTGCTCCCTTGCTCCCTGCTTCTCGAAGTTTGCCGGTAATTATGCGCTTTTTCGCTACTCTTAAAGTCGTTAAGGAGATCCACCATGCAACGCCAATTGGCACTCTACTCTGCCAAACTTGCGATCTCCCCTTGCGTTCACTCCTCAATTTACGTCGACAAAATGGCGTCGGGTTCAAATCGCTTCCGGTCGCCGAAAAATAGAAGGGGCATTTTTTTAGAAGGGGGGGCCAAGCTGACTTAGATATATATATGAAATTAAACGACTTATAAAATCTGCGTCGACACGTTTCGACATATTTCTTCGTTTTTATCGCCGAACCTGCAAAATCGACCCACCCAGCTTCGCGCCATTGCTGCCTTCGCGGCGATTGGCTATCAGTGCAGGAAGAGAATGGCGAGCTGATTCACGACGAATGCCGCCCCGTAAGCGAGCACGAGCATGTAAATGAATTGCACCGCCGGCCACTTCCAGCTGTTGGTTTCGCGGCGGACGACGGCGATGGTCGAGGTGCACTGCATGGCGAAGGCGAAGAAAATCATGAGGGCTAGCGCGCCGCCGAGAGTCATGTCGTGATGCAGAGCAGTTTGCAGGTTGAGCGCCTGCGTGCTTGGATCGGCGCCATAGAGCGTTCCCAGGGTGCTGACCATGACCTCGCGCGCCAGCACGCTTGAGAGCAGGCCGATGCCGATCTTCCAGTTGAAGCCAAGCGGCGCAATGACCGGCTCAATGAAATGGCCGAGGCGTCCGATGAGGCTTGCGGCAAGTTGCGGAGCGGTGAGCGCGCCGGTGGCTGTGTGCACGATGGGCAGGTGTGCCAGGACCCAGAGGACTAACGTGACCGCGACGATGATGGTGCCGGCGGTCTTCATGAAGATGCGCGCGCGATCGATGAGGCGCAGGCCAAGACCGTAGAGCGTGGGCATGCGGTACTGCGGCAGTTCGAGGATGAAGGGTGTGTCGCTGGAGCGGAGGATGGAGCTTTTGAGCAGGCGCGCGGTTGTGAACGCAGCGACAAAGCCGGCGACGTATAGGCCGAGCATGACCAGCGTGCGCAGGCCGAGGAATCCGTGGAGGTAGTAGATGTTGGGAATGAAGGCCGCGATCAGGAGCAGATAAACGGGCAGGCGCGCCGAGCAGGTCATGAACGGCGTGACGAGGATTGTGGCGAGGCGGTCGCGCTTGTTTTCGATGGTGCGCGTGGCCATGATAGCGGGAATGGCGCAGGCGTAAGCCGAGAGCAGCGGGATAAATGCCTTGCCGTTGAGTCCGATGGTGCGCATGACGCGGTCGGCGATGAGCGCGGCGCGGGCCAGATATCCGGAGTCTTCAAGGATTCCGATGAAGAGGAAAAGCAGAAGGATCTGCGGCAGGAAGACGAGAACGGAGCAGACGCCTTTCCATACGCCGTCAAGCAAGAGCGATTGCAGCCATGCGAAAGGAATGAGAGGACGCGCGAGGTCGCCTGCGCGGGCGAGCAGATCGCCGAACCCGTCGGAGAGCGGCTGGCCGAGCGCGAAGACGACTTCGAAGACGCCGATGACGACCAGCAGGAAAAGCAGTGGTCCCCAGAAGCGATGGAGAAGGACGTTGTCGATGCGGCGCGTATTTTCAGCTGAAAGTGGTGCCTGGTAGCCGGTGTTGCGACTGATCTGCTCGGCCCACGTGTGCGTGCTGGCCGCGTTACCGACGACGGGCAGCGTGATGGGCGCGGCGTTCGCTGCGTGGTGTCCATTTTGCGAATTGAGAAAGAGCGGCACGGCATCGAGGCCGGTTCCGCGGACGGCACTGATAAGCGCCACCGGAGCGCCGAGCTCGCGCGCGAGTTTGAGGGTGTCGATTTGGCCGCCACGCGACTTCATCAGGTCGCTCATGTTGAGGAGGACGAGCGTGGGCAGACCGACGGCGAGCACAGGCGCGGCCAGCATCAACTGGCGCGTGAGATGGAGCGAGTCAAGAACGAGAAGAACAGCGTCGGGCTTGGGAGTGCCGGGCATGCGGCCGCGCAGGACGTTGACGGCGACGCGCGCATCTTCAGAGTAGGGAGTGAGCGAGTAGATGCCGGGCAGATCGATGAGCGTGAGATCGTCGCGGCCGACTCCGGCCATGGAGCCCATGCGCTGCTCTACGGTGACGCCGGGATAATTTGCGACTTTTTGGCGCAAGCCGGTGAGCCTGTTAAAGAGCGTGGATTTGCCGGAGTTGGGAGGGCCGATGAGGACGACGGTGCGCAGCGAGCTGCCGGCGGGCGCCTCCGGCGGCTCGAAAACCGGCGTATCGCAACAGGCGTTCATCGCGCCGCCTCGGTAAGATGGCCGACTTCAGGATCGGAGGTTTGGGATGAGCGCTGGCTGGCAGACTCGGTGCCGACCGGGCGGACATGGATGGCGGAGGCGGTCTCCCGGCGGAGCGCGATCTCGAGGCCATCAACGCGATAGACGGTGGGATCACCGGCAGGGGCGCGCCGCAGGGCGGTGACTTCAGAGTCGGGGACAAAGCCCATGTGCATGAGGTGGTTCTGGACATTCTCGGGCAGGTCGAGTGCGACCAGAATGCCGGTTTCACCGACCGTCAAATCACTGAGAACGCTCACGGGTCGAATCCTGTTATGGCGCCCGAAATGCCGGGGCAAAAGAAAAATACGACCGGAATGGTCGGAATTCAGTATACGGCCAAACTGAGTGCGGCTGCAATGGTCGATTTGAGGGATTTTGACACCGGAATTTCCCACGACCTGACCTCCGGGAGAGGATGAGCGCTGGCTGAGAACGCCAGCCCCTCCCTGGAGCGGCCTCATATGAGTGAAGCCCCTCGAGCCCCCTGGCGGACCCTCTGATCAGTTCATCGGAACGATGGTTCCTTTGTAACAGTGGTTCGGGACGGGGAAAGTGACCCAAATCACACGAGGTGGTAGGGAAATGTCGGTTTGCTGGGCGCTGGGGCCAGTGGTACAAGCGAAGCATGACGGTTGATGAGATTCGCGCGTCGCTGAATCTGGCTGAGCCGCCGGACCGATTGACCGCGCCGCTGGCGGCGCTATGGTGGGATGCGAAGGGCGACTGGGCGCGCGCGCATGGGATGGTGGACGATTTGGAGACGCCCGACGCGATGGCGGTCCATGCCTATCTGCACCGCAAAGAGGGAGTGGAGTGGAACGCAGAGTATTGGTACAAACGCGCGGGACGCAAGTTCAGGCGCGAGACGCTGGAAGCGGAATGGGAGGCGCTGGTGGAAGAATTGGTGCGCAAATAGCCAGTCAGCAAGTCGGCGAGTGAGCGGGACGGCATGCGCGAAAGGACTCGGATTCTTCATAGAGAGCGTGCCATTCTCGCGGCGCAGGCGGCGAATCGGGGTGTTATATCTTGTTCCCGAAAAGTGAAAGAGGCTCGCCCGGGAGCTTCGGGTCGGAAGCAGCAGAGCGAAATGCAGCCGTGCAAGAGCAGTGAGTCCGCCGCCATACGAACCCTCTAGCGATGAGTGAGAATAGGATGCGATGGTAAAGTGGCGATCCATCCTGTCAATCCGGCCGGAGAAAATTCTCGTCCAGGTTGTTTTCTTCACGTGCGCGGCGGGTGCTGCGTGCGCACAGGGGAGCATTTCCATTCCCGAGCTCGGGCCTTATATCGGTGCTGAGCCAAAGATCTTCGACCATATCCCTCCACAGCCGAGCCAGCCTCCAGCGTTTACGATTCCATTGCGTCCGCTGGGCTTTTCTACCCCAGGTCCGTTTTATCTTCTCCGCCGGCAAGCGCTGGTGAGCCTCGATTTTCTTGACGAAAGCCGGCTGCTGTTCACATTTCGCAAGCCGGGGCTTGAGACGCGCGACTCCGCCGAGAAAGACGAAGACGAGGAGCGGAAGATTCGCGCGGTAGTGGTGGCTCTGCCTGATGGCAAAATCGAATCGGAGGCTCTCTGGACTGTCCCCGATCGAGCCCGGTATTTGTGGATTCTTAAAGATGGCCAATTCCTGTTGCGGGACTCGGAAGGGCTCGAGCAGGGCGACGCCACGCTGAAGACGAAACCGTACGTGCACACGGCCGGCCGGCTGCTCTGGGTTGAGTTGGACCCGGCGCGGCAGGTGATTGTCATCAACTGGCTGGCGCCCGCGAATAATCAGGACAGGACCAGCGATGGCAGCAGCCCGACGACAAGTGTGGATGCAAGCGTTTCGTCTTCTGGCACCCTGACGCCCGGCAGGCAGCAAACGCTCGTTGTCCAGACTCTGCGCCGAGAATCGGGCGAGGTAATTCGGACGATTCGCGTCCCCTGGGATTCGCAAAGCCAGGATTGGCCGATCAATGTAGACGGGTTTGTGGAGAGCGCGCGAGGCGACGGCCCCCGTTGGGCGCTGAAGTTGACTCCCTTTTCCGGTGGCACGGGCCACGCGGTTGGCC
This sequence comes from Occallatibacter sp., assembly GCA_035541975.1. Taxonomy (GTDB): domain Bacteria; phylum Acidobacteriota; class Terriglobia; order Terriglobales; family Acidobacteriaceae; genus Telmatobacter. The sequence continues at coordinate 46,968 of DATKMH010000023.1, forward strand.
AGGTAGAGTCGAACTGCCCGCCAAACGCGGTCTTTGTGACCGAAGAGACGATGCTCGTGGACACATGCGCGGTCGGAGGCGGGGGAAAGCTGGCTGCGATATCCATTGCGAATGGCGAGAGAATATGGGAAGTGACGACGGCGACGAATGAAATGTGGCCACTGCTGGTGAGCTCGCCCGATGGTTCGCGGGTAGCACTCGAAACGCTGGCTCTGAAACGGCCCGCCGCGAGCTATAGGCACAAGAAACTCGTGGGCGCAAAAGATTTGCAAGGCCAAATGGTGCGAATGATCGATATGGCGGATGGGACGATGAAGCTAGAGGCACCGCTAACTCCCATCATTGATGCGGGCGGCAATGTGGCCATATCACCGTCGGGGCGGCGCGTGGCGATCCTCAACGACGGAGCTATCGAGGTGTTTGAACTTCCTGCGGCGCGACAATGAGCGTTGCGATCAGTGCATAAGCATGCCCGCGTGAACGCCGATGTAGTAGGGCCAGATCACGATGGCCAGAACGCCTCTCCAAAAGCTGAGGTGCAGATAACCGATGGTGAATAGCCATGCGGCGCACCAGGCTAATCCTGAAACCGTGTGCTGCTCGATACGAATACGCTGCGGATGACTTGTGCAGGCATCGGATGACATGAGTTCCTCCGTCGGTACGTGCGCCAGGGCTTGCGCGCGACGGCGCAGACGCCTGGATTAAAACCTCGCGGGGAACTGGAGATAGAGTACGACAAAAGCAGGCTGGAGGTTCAAACCAAGGCGGTTGCGGGCGCCCGCGTCGCACGATACGAACAGCGTTCCACAGGATGGGATTTTCCGCTGTCCGTGTGCCCCGCATCACTGCCCCTAACCGACTCAAAGCCGAGACTCACGATAGCGGCTTGACCTGGTTAGTGCCGCATTGTGGAGCGAAGCGAATGAGTGAACCAAAGACTGTGATCCCCACCGTGATTATGGACGGGAACGAGGCCGCGGCGTCCGTGGCCTATCGCCTCTCTGAAGTCGTCGCCATTTACCCGATCACCCCCTCGTCGCCGATGGCGGAGTGGGCCGACCAGTGGCGCTCAGAAGGGAAGAAGAATATTTGGGGCGCGTTGCCCATTGTGGAAGAGATGCAGAGCGAAGGCGGCGCGGCGGGCGCGCTGCATGGCGCACTGCAGGCGGGCGCGTTCGGAACGACGTTCACGGCTTCGCAGGGATTGCTGCTGATGATCCCCAACATGTTCAAGATTGCCGGCGAACTGACGCCGGCAACGATGCACGTATCCGCGCGCACGCTGGCGACGCATGCGCTCTCAATCTTCGGCGACCACTCGGATGTGATGGCTTGCAGGGCGACAGGTTGGGCGATGCTGGCGTCGAATTCGGTGCAGGAAGTTGCGGACATGGCGCTGGTGGCGCAGATCGCGACGTTGGAATCGCGCATTCCTTTTATTCACTTTTTCGACGGTTTCCGGACCTCGCACGAGGTGGGGAAGATTGAGCCCATCACGGACGAAACGATTCGCGCGCTGGTGGATGACAAATATCTGATTGCGTTCCGCAAAAACGCGCTGACGCCGGATCATCCGTTTATTCGCGGTACGGCGCAAAATCCCGATGTATTTTTCCAGGCGCGCGAGGCTTGCACGCCATTCCACGCTGCGGTCCCCGGAATTGTGCAGTCGGTGATGGATCGATTTGCGGCGCAGACAGGCCGCGCGTATCACCTGTTCGATTACGATGGCGCACCCGATGCGGAGCGCGTGATTCTGCTGATGGGGTCGGGCGCGGAAGCTGCTGAAGAGGCCGTGGACGCACTGAACAGGCAGGGCGAAAAGGTGGGCATGGTGAAGGTTCGCCTTTACCGGCCGCTCGATGGCAATGCGCTGCTGGCGGCGCTGCCCAGGAGCGTGAAATCGATTGCCACGCTCGATCGCTGCAAGGAGCCGGGGGCAGCCGGCGAGCCGCTTTACCAGGACGTGATGACCGTGCTGGCGGAGAATGCGACGGATTTGCCGTTTGATGCGATGCCTGCGGTAATCGGCGGACGGTATGGGCTTTCGTCGAAGGAGTTTACGCCGGCGATGGTGAAGGGCGTCTTCGATGAACTGGCGAGGCTTTCGCCGAAGAACCATTTCACGATCGGCATTAATGACGATGTGAGTTTTTCGAGTTTGGAGTACGATCCGGAGTTTTCAACCGAAGATCCGAAGACCGTGCGCGCGCTGTTTTATGGGCTGGGCTCGGACGGAACGGTCGGCGCGAACAAAAACTCCATCAAGATCATCGGCAGCGAGACGCCGAACTATGCACAGGGCTACTTTGTTTACGACTCCAAGAAGTCGGGGTCGATGACGACGTCGCATCTTCGTTTCGGGCCGAACCCGATCCGGTCGACTTATCTGATTACTCGCGCGAGCTTCGTGGCCTGCCACAACTTCAGCTTCCTGGAAAAGATGGATGTGCTGGAAGCGGCGATGCCCGGCGCGGTGTTTCTGCTGAACTCGCCGTATTCGGCGGCCGAGGTGTGGGACAAGCTGCCACGGAGCATGCAGGAAGAGATGCTGCTGAAGAAGATCGAGTTCTATGTGATCGATGGCTATAAGGTGGCGCGCGAAGCTGGGATGGGCTCGCGCATCAACACGATTATGCAGACGTGTTTCTTCGCGATCAGCGGCGTACTGGAGCGCCAAGAGGCGATCAAGCAGATCAAAAAGTCGATCCAGAAAACCTATGGGAAGCGCGGCGAGGCGGTGGTTCAAAAGAACTTTGCGGCCGTGGATCATGCGCTGGCGCACCTTGAGAAAGTGACGCTGCCGGCGGCTGTGTCGTCCGATTTTGATGTGACGGGGGCGATTTCAGCCAAGGCGCCGAAGTTTGTGCACGACGTGCTAGGCCAGATTGCCGCGGGTAAAGGCGATTTGATTCCGGTAAGCGCAATTCCGCCGGGCGGAGCTTTCCCGACGGGAACGGCGCAATGGGAGAAGCGCAACATCGCGCAGTTCATTCCTGTGTGGGACAAGGACCTTTGCATCCAATGCGGCAAATGCGTGATGGTGTGCCCGCACGCGGTGATCCGCGCCAAGATTTACAACGCGGAGCTTAGCGACAAATCACCTGCGACATTCAAGTGGGCCAAGCCGAAGTGGCGTGGCATGGAAGAGGAGCGGTACACGCTTCAGGTGGCTCCGGAAGATTGCACAGGCTGCGCAGTTTGCGTGGAAGTTTGTCCGGTGAAGAACAAGAGCGACGCGAGCAAGAAGGCGATCAACATGGCGCCGCAAGCGCCGCTGCGCGAGCCGGAGCGGGAGAATTGGGAGTTCTTCCTCGGGCTGCCTGAAGTGGACCGCGCCAAGCTGTCGCACTCGCAGGTGAAGGACCTGCAACTGCTACAGCCGCTGTTTGAGTTTTCGGGCGCGTGCTCAGGGTGCGGCGAGACGCCCTACATCAAGCTGCTGACGCAGTTGTTTGGCGACCGGCTTTACATCGCAAATGCGACGGGCTGCTCGTCGATCTACGGTGGAAATTTGCCGACGACGCCCTACACCCAAAATGCGCAAGGCCGCGGACCGACGTGGAACAACTCGCTGTTTGAAGACAATGCCGAGTTCGGTTTCGGCATGCGAGTGGCGCTGGATCAGCAGAAGACGTTTGCGGAGACGCTGGTGACGCGGTTGGCGGGCCAGATTGGTGCGGAGCTGGCGGCGGACATCGTGGGCGCTGCACAGAACACGGAGACGGAGATCAACGAGCAGCGTGAGCGGGTTGCGAAAATGCGCGCCGTGCTTGAGGGGAACAGTTCTTCCGATGCAGCCAACCTGCTGGCGATCGCCGACTCTCTGGTGCGCAAGAGCGTGTGGATTTTGGGCGGCGATGGCTGGGCGTTCGATATCGGCTTCGGCGGCCTTGATCACGTGCTGGGCTCAGGCAAAAACGTGAACGTGCTTGTGCTCGACACAGGAGTGTACTCGAATACTGGTGGGCAGGCATCGAAGTCGACGCCGCGCGGAGCGGTGGCAAAGTTTGCCGCGAGCGGCAAGCAGAACAGCCGCAAGGACCTGGCAATGGAAGCCGTCAGCTACGGGTCGGTTTACGTGGCGCAGGTGGCCCTCGGGGGCAACGACAGTCACGTGGTGAAGGCGTTCCAGGAGGCGGAAGCACATAACGGTCCGTCGATCATCATTGCGTATGCAAGCTGCATCGCGCATGGCTACGATCTGGTTCACGGGCTGGAGCAGCAGAAGCTGGCTGTGCAATCGGGCTACTGGCCGCTGATGCGATACAACCCGGTGCTACGTGAGTCGGGAAAGAATCCGTTCCAGCTCGATTCCAAGGCGCCGTCGATCCGGCTGAAGGACTTCGCCTATCGCGAAGCGCGATACACCATGCTGGCGCGCGGTAATCCTGAGATGGCGGCGGAGCTGTTGGCCGAGGCGCAGGACGACGTGGAGAGGCAATGGCGCGTTTACTCTGCTCGCGCATCCATGCCGGGCCGCGGAGAAACCCCGCACATTGCGCCGCTGGAAAAAACGGAAGAAAAACCGGAGAACAAACTGGCGGCAGCGCCGGCCGGAGGTGAAGAATGACAGACCTTTCGTTGCAATACCTGGGGCTGAATCTGAATGGCCCAATCGTGGTTGCCAGCACACCGCTGTCGGACTCGATTGACAACATACGGCGCATGGAAGACGCGGGCGCCTCGGCGATTGTGCTGACTTCGTTGTTCGAAGAGCAGTTGTCGCTGGAGTCGCGCACGCTGGACGACGATCTTTCGCGCGGCACGAATTCCTTTGCGGAGTCGCTGGATTTTCTGCCGGAGCTCGGCGACTATCGGATGACGCAGGATGGGTATCTGGAACATTTAAGGCGGGCCCGCGAGGCGGTTGCGATTCCGATTATGGCGAGCCTGAACGGCGCCACGAGCGGCGGCTGGGTGCGGCTGGCGAAGGAGATGGAAGAGGCGGGAGCGAATGCGATCGAGCTGAACACGTTCGCGCTGGCGACGGATGAGAGCGAGACTTCAGAGGCGATCGAGTCGCAACTCCTAGAGCTGGTCTCGAGCGTCTGCAGCGCGGTGAAGGTCCCTGTCGCCGTGAAACTTTCGCAATCGTTTACAAGTTTGCCGCATCTCTGCAAACGGCTGGAGGAAGCGGGCGCGCGAGGCGTGGTGCTGTTCAACCGCTTTTATCAGCCCGACTTTGATATTGAGGCTCTCGAAGTGCGGCCCACGCTGCATTTTTCCACGCCGTCGGAGTTGTTGCCGCGGCTGCATTGGGCGGCAATTCTCTACGGGCATCTCAAAGGAGATATCGGGATCACGGGCGGGGTCCACTCCGCTGAAGATGTTCTGAAAGCAGTGATGGCGGGGGGAAGCGTAGCCATGATGGTTTCGGCGCTGCACATTCACGGCATCGGGCACATTGCGCGCGTGCTTGCTGATCTGAGGTACTGGCTGAACAAGCGCGAGTACGCATCGCTGAAGGAGACGCGCGGCTGCCTGAGCCGGCGCTCGGTGCCGGACACGTCGCCTTACGATCGAGGGAACTATATCAAGACGCTGAGCTCCTATAGCTTAAGGCAGACTGTGGCGGCGTTCTAAAGGAATTCTCCTGGTGGTTTGCAGCAAGACTATGACGGCCGCACGAGAGTGCGGCCGCTTTTTTGTGCTGACAAAGGAATTTGAAAACGCGGCTTTAGTTATCGAGAAACCGCATGACCGTTTTCTCGAGCACTCCGCGCGCGCGCGGGAGGGCGGCTTCGACGGGATCGCTGAATGTTTCTCCCAGCTCTGTGGAGCCGGCGGCGACGGTGAGAAGCATAGCGTGGGCTGACAGAGAGCCATAAAGCGAATGCGTGAGGTGAAGAAGCTGAGCGGGGTCGACGTGATGGGTGGCGGGGTGATCTGCCGCTGACTTGAAGCCGTTGAGGTGAAGCGGGACCGGCGTCAGACGCACGCGCCCCGGCACCGATTCGACGGCAGAATCGACAAACAGGACGGAATCGGCGTCGGCGATATCTTTCGCGAGGTCGGGTGTCCACTGCTGGCGCGCAACTACGCGCACGTGCGTTTCATCGCGGAATCGCTGCGCTGCCCACCCAGCGAGGCTGGGACCGATGCCGTCGTCACTGCGCAGCGTGTTGCCGCAAGCGAGGACGAGACAGGTCGCTTTTTCAAAGTGCATCGGCTTGGCAAGCTCGGCGTTCAATCGGTCTCCTTTTTAAGGTGAGGCCTTGGCAATGGTTGCCGGAAAGCCAATCAGTCGCGCACGACCCGGTCGACTTCTTCGCCTTGAGATGAAACCAAGGTGATCGCCAACGGCATTTGACCGAAGGCATGCGTGGAGCAGCTGAGGCACGGATCGAAGGTGCGAACGACCGCTTCGACGCGATTGAGAATGCCCTCGGTAAACTTGCCGTCTTTTACGTAGTGCCGGGCCGCCTGCAGAACGCCGAGATTCATCGCCTTGTTGTTCTGGCCGGTGGCGATGACGAGGTTGGCCCAGGTGATTTTGCCGTTGTCGTCAACTTTGTAATGGTGGTGCAGGACGCCGCGCGGCGCTTCGGCCTGGCCCGCGCCTTCGAGGCGATTGACGCCGGCGGTGGCGCGGACATGCTTGCCAAGAATGCGCGGGTCGGCGAGGATTTCCTCGATCTTCTCGATTCCATAGAGCATTTCTATGAGCCGCGCATGGTGATAGTGGAACGAACTCTCGACCGGACCAGCGGCAATCTGCTTGAATTCAACTAATTCTTTTTCTGCTTTCGGTGTGGACATCGATTTGACGATGTTCAGGCGAGCGAGCGGTCCCACACGGTAGCTGCCGTCGGGATAGCCGAGCGGCTTGTAGTAAGCGAACTTGGTGTAGCTGTAAGGCTCGACGGCTTCGCCGATGACTTCAGTAAATCGCGCAGCCGTGATGCCGTCTTCGATGGTAGCGCCGGTCGGGTCGATCATGCGCAGCGCGCCGTCGGTAAATTCGATGGATTCGTCTTCGTTGATGAGGCTCAGGTAGTTGGAAGGGAAGTTGGCGAAGGTCGCAATCTCGGCTTTAAATGAGGCAGCGATTTTTTTGTATGCGCCGAGGGCGAGCGCGATGTTGGCGTGGGCTTCGGGAATCATGGCGAGGATTTTGTCGCGCTTCTCGCTGGAGAGCGGTTCAGTGACACCGCCGGGCACAACCCAGCCGGGATGGATGCGCTTATCGCCGAGCAACTCGATGATGCTCTGGCCGAAACGGCGCAGGCCCACACCGGCGCGACCCAGCTCGGGCTTGGCGGCGGCGACGCCGAGAATGTTGCGGACGGCGGGATCGGACTCCATGCCCAGCAAAAGGTCGGGCGAGGCAAGGTAGAAGAAGCTCAGCGCATGCGACTGCACCATCTGCGCGAGGTTCATCATGCGGCGCAGTTGCGCGGCGGTGTGCGGGATACGCACCGACATGATGGCTTCGCAGGCCTTGGCCGAAGCGATGAGATGTGAGACCGGGCAGATGCCGCAGATGCGTGCCATGAGGCTGGGCATTTCGTAGAACGGTCGGCCTTCGCTGAAGCGCTCAAAACCGCGGACCTGCGTGACGTGGAAGTGCGCGTCCTCGACGTCGCCTTTGTCGTTGAGGTGGATGGTGATTTTGCCGTGGCCTTCGAGGCGCGTTACTGGATCGATGGTGATGGTCTGGCTCATAAATCAAGCTCCAAAGCGGGTGAGCGCCGGAATGTCCAGCGGACCGCCGTTGACCAGCGCAGTGAGCGCGGTGTGAAATGTGTCGGCCGAGGGCGGACAGCCGGGCAGAAAAACATCCACCTTCACAAACTCATGAATGGGCCGCACGATCTTAAGCAACTTCGGCACCACGACGCAGGGAATCTGCGGCTGCGCGCTGGCATTCTGGATGTAGGCGCGATCGAGAATCGCCTCCGGGCCGATAGGATTGCGCATCGAGGGTACGTTGCCGGTGATCGCGCAATCGCCCATGGCGACAAGCATCTTCGAGTGGTCGCGAACTTTTTTGATTTTCTTCTCGTCGTCGACCGAGCTGATGGCGCCTTCGACGAGGGCGATATCCACCGTATCAGGGAACTCCTTCGTGTCCACAATCGGGCTGTAGACGATGTCCACGAGTTCCGCAAGCTCCAGCAGGCGCTCGTCCATGTCGAGAAACGACATGTGGCAACCAGAGCAGCCGTCGAGCCAGACCGTTGCGAGTTTCAATTTGCTCATTGCGCTTCCCTCATGAGGTTGAGATAAGGCAGAAAATCGGGATACTTGGGGTGGTCGGAGCCGATCTTGCTCTTGTCGAACAAGGCGCCGGTTGGGCAGACCTGCACGCACTTGCCACAGCGGGTGCAGGTGGATTTTCCCCATTCCTCGTGCAGGTCGCTGACGATCATGGAGTTGATGCCGCGGCCCATCACGTCCCACACGTGCGCCCCTTCGATCTCAGAGCAGGCGCGAACGCAGCGTGTGCACAGGATGCAGCGATTGTGATCGAGCGTGAACCTCTCGTGCGAGGCGTCGACGGAGAGCTCGGGATTGCGATAGGGCAGCCGCACATGGGTGAGGCCCTGTTCCTGGCCGAGGGTTTGCAGCTCGCAGTGACCGTTTGAGACGCAGACTGAACACACGTGATTGCGCTCGGCGAAGAGCAACTCCAGGATCGTGCGGCGATGCTTTTGCAATCGCTCGGTGTTAGTGGAGACTTCCATGCCCTCCTGCACGGTGGCGACGCAGGCAGGAAGCAGCTTGTTCGAGCCCTTGATTTCGATTAAACAGAGACGGCACGCGCCCACGTCGCTGAGGCCATCAAGATGGCAGAGCGTGGGAATATTGATCTCGTTCTCGCGCGCGACCTCAAGAATGGTTTGCCCGGCACGGGCGCTGACTTCCTGCTCATCGATGACAAGAGTTTTGACGTCGGTTTCCACGCTCATGCCAGCACCTCGCTGCGGATTTCAGAATGGGCTGCGTGCATGTTGCAAACGCCGGCCGAACAGCGCTTGTTCACGATGTGATCGATGTATTCGTTGCGGAAATAGCGCAGCGTGCTGAGCACGGGATTGGGAGCGGTCTGTCCAAGCCCGCAAAGGCTGGCTTCTTTGACGGTCGAGCAGAGATCTTCGAGGAGCGCCAGATCGTCCATGGTTCCCGTGCCGTCGCAGATGCGAGTGAGCAGGGTGAACATTTGCGCCGTGCCCGCGCGGCAGGGAATGCACTTGCCGCAGGATTCGGTCATGCAGAACTCGATAAAGAATCGCGCCACATTGACCATGCAGGAGGTATCGTCCATAACGATCATGCCGCCGGAGCCCATGATGGAGCCCATTTTGAGAAGGGCGTCATAGCTCACGCCGACGTCTAGCATCTCAGCCGGGATGCAGCCGCCGGAAGGGCCGCCGGTCTGCACGGCCTTGAAGGTGTGACCATCGGGCACGCCGCCACCGATGACATCAATGATTTCGCGCAGCTTGATGCCCATGGGCACTTCAACGAGACCGGTGTTGGCGATTTTGCCGGTGAGCGCGAAGACTTTCGTGCCCTTACTGCGCTCCGAACCCATGTTGTAGAACCATTTGCCGCCGTTGCGCACGATGGGCGCGATATTGGCGTAGGTCTCGACGTTGTTGATCAAAGTTGGCTTGCCCCACAGGCCGGAGGCTGCCGGATAGGGCGGCCGGGGCTTGGGTGTGCCGCGCCGGCCTTCGATGGAGGCGATGAGGGCGGTTTCTTCGCCGCAGACGAAGGCGCCAGCGCCGAGACGAATCTCCACATCGAAATTGAAGGGTGTGTTCGAGATGTTATTGCCCAGGAGGCCGTGACGGCGCGCCTCGCGCAGTGCGGTCGTGAGCCGCGAGACGGCCACGGGATATTCCGCGCGCACGTAGATAAATCCCTTAGTGGCGCCGACGGCATAGGCGGCGATGGCCATGCCCTCGATGACGCGGTGCGGATCGCCTTCCATCACGCTGCGATCCATGAACGCGCCAGGGTCGCCTTCATCGCCGTTGCAGACCACATACTTCACGTCTCCGGCGGCCTTGGCCACCGTGCCCCACTTGAGCCCGGTTGGATAGCCGCCGCCGCCGCGTCCACGCAGCCCGCTTTCGGTGATGCGATGAACCACCCCGTTTGGCGTCATCTCCGTAAGCACGGTGAGCAGAGCTTTGTAGCCATCGCGGGCGATGTAGTCGTCAATCTTTTCCGGGTCGATGTAACCGGCGTTTTCCAATACGACACGCACCTGCTTGTCGAAGTGCTCGTCGAGATTGCACTGCAGGTCCGGAACAGGCGCGCCGCCCAGGCTCTTGACGATGGCCTCAGCATGGCTTGCATTCACCTTGCGGTACAGGCGTTCTTGAGGATCGTCAGGGCCATCGACGCGAACCAGAGGACCATGCGAACAGGGGCCCATGCAGCCGGTGCGACGCACAAGAACTTTCTTGGCTCCGGCAGCGGCAGCCTTCTCGAGTGCGTCTTTCAATTTATCCGCGCCCTGGCTCGCACAGGCCAGGTCCATGCAGACATTAATCTCGTAATCGAACTTTTCGTTCGCCTGCTTCACGTTTTTGGCGATCTGTTCGAGTTCCTCGATGGTCATTCGGCCTTCCACCTTTCCAGCTGTTCCCGCACCTGACTTTCGGTCACCTCGCCGGCCACTTCGCCGTCGCAAAGAATTACCGGCGCACGGCTGCACGCGCCGACGCAGCGCGCAACCATCAGGCTCACCTGGCCGTCCGGGGTGGTTTGACCCTGCTTGACGCACAAATGTTTTTCCGCCGCGCCGATCAGTTTGTCCGCGCCCTTGATGTAGCATGCGGTGCCGGCGCAGATGGTGAGGGTGTGTTTGCCCGGAGGCTTCAGGGTGAAGTAGTGATAGAACGTTGCCACCCCATAGGCCTGACTGAGAGGCACACGCAGCGACAGAGCGACGAAGCGAATGGATTCGTCGTCGAGATATCCAAACGACGATTGCACGGTGTGCAGGGCTTCAATCAGCGCGTGACGGGCAAAGCCGTTTTTGCGCATGGTGCCGTTGACAATCTTCCATCGCTTGTCTTCGCTGGGCAGGGGTGGGGGCGCGACTAGGGGCACATTCCCTCCGTGATTGCTTGCATCAAGAAACGTATATCAGGAGTGGACCGCGCGGTTATGCTGTCTGCGCCTGATACTACCATTGTTCTACGAGGAAACACCCTTCGACCACCGTGACCGCAGTCACCGGGCTGTGTGGCTATCCTATTCATTGGCAGAGATTTCTGAGCTTGCGGACGGGAATGGACGGGTGGTTGATTTCACGCAAGCAAAGGCGTGCGTTTGCGCACCGGCAAAGCGAAAAGACGCCGAAATGACGTGTGGAAAATCACTTCGATGAGATGACTGTCATCGATGGCAAGTTCGGCGGTGCGCGACTGCCGAAAACCAATGAATTCTTCGGTTCACAAGGGTCGCGAGCGATGCAACTGCTTACGGGTGTGGCCTGATCTCCAGCTTGTAGTCGCGGTAATCGATTGTGACGACGGTATGGCCGAAGAGAGGGCTGTCGGATTCGGCACGCGCATAAACGGCCATTGGAAAGCCGGCAATGTTTACGTAGCGGCGCATCATGTGGGTGGTTCCGGCAAAGACCGACGGACTTTTCGATGCGACGCCTTCTACTTTGAGGATCGAGCCGTCATGCGCATCGACCCACAAAGTTCCATCAATCATGTTTGGCGCTTTCTGCCTCGGGTCGATCGAGAGCGCGTAACACTCTCGACCGTTTAGCCTTTGCGTGTGGGTAGACACAAGTTTCATGTCGTAGTTTGTCGAGGTAAACCAGGATTGGGGGACCCGGTCCGGTTGATTGATTTTCGTTTCGTTTTCCAAAAGCGGTTTCAAACCCATGCGCAACACGATCGACGATCCGCTTTCGGATAGAACCGTGTAGGATTTGCCGACGCCTGCTTTGTAACTGTCCCTGACGTTCATCTCTGCAAGAGGATGAGATTCGTCGCTGCCTCGATATGCGGCGTAGTGCTCGATGTCGGTAAAGCCGGCGACATTTCGGACGCGAAAGGCGACGGCGGCATCCAGCATGCGAATTACGTCAGCGGGATTCCCCTCCTGCGCGATCGTTGCGGCAGAGAGCACAAGAAGCAAGGAAACTCCGGCCGTCGCGACTGCGCTTTTCCGTTGCACAACTTTCATCTTTCGTTGGATGCTTCTCTTGAGATTATGCGCCTTCTTGCGGTGATGGGAGCGGCACAGGCCGCGGGGCGCCGGCACGCTGGTTTGAACCGCCTGCGCTATGCTGATGCCTGGGTGAGGGTCAAAGTTGGGGCGCAGATCTCGTCCAAAGCGAGAAGAAAAACGTGAGGCGATCATCGTGCGCGGCGTCGTGCAGGGCGTCGGCTTCCGTCCATTCGTCTACCGCATCGCCACCGAAGAGGGCCTGACTGGTTTCATTGGAAACGACACAAGTGGCGTGACCATCGAGGTGGAAGGGACCGCAGAGAAGATCGAATCTTTTCGGCGGCGCCTTCAGGCGGAAGCTCCGCCACTTTCGCGGATCGACTCGGTGGTCGCCAAGGAAATTGACGTAAAACGAGAAGAAAACTTCAAGATTGTGATGAGCGACGGCGGCGGCCAGGTAAGTACCGGCATTCCTGCGGACGCAGCTACTTGCCCGGACTGTCTGCGTGAACTGCTGGACCCTCGCGATCGCCGCTATCGTTATCCGTTTCTCAACTGCACCAACTGCGGGCCGCGCTTCACCATCACGCGGCGCATTCCCTATGACCGGCCGCAGACTTCAATGGCGCGTTTCACCATGTGCGCTGAGTGCCAGGCGGAGTACGACAATCCAGCGAACCGGCGCTTTCATGCTCAGCCCAATGCATGCCCGGTTTGCGGCCCGCGCGTGTGGATGATTGCGCCAGAGGGCACGGAGATACCATCGGAGGATCCGATCGCTGCGACCGTCGACCGATTGCTGGCAGGCGAGATCATGGCCATCAAGGGAATCGGCGGATTCCATCTTGCGGTCGACGCGACGAATGAGTTTGCCGTGATGCGGCTACGCGACCGTAAGCATCGCTATGGCAAGCCACTGGCGGTGATGGCGCGCGATCTTGAAGCGGCGGGCGAACTGTGCTTGCTGTCGGCGGAGGACGAGCGACTGCTCACGTCTGTTGCACGGCCAATCGTGGTTTGCCCAAAGAGGAGCGGATCGGGGATTGCCCCTTCGGTTGCGCCGGGAATTCCGTGGCTGGGCGTCTTTCTGCCGTATGCGCCGCTGCATCACCTGCTGTTTGGAGACACGCGGGTTCGCGCGTTGGTGATGACGAGCGCAAATTTGAGCGAAGAGCCCATCGCCATCGACAATGACGAGGCGCGGGTGCGTCTTGGCGAGATCGCAGACGGATTCTTAATGCATGACCGCGAAATCCTGCAGCGTTGCGACGACTCGGTGATGGCGGTCGTCGATGGTGCGCCACAGTTCTTGCGCCGCGCGCGCGGTTTCGTTCCGCTGGCTGTGCCGCTGCCGTTTGATTCGCCGCCGCTGCTGGCGGTCGGCGGACATCTGAAGAATGTTTTTGTATTGGCGCGGGGACGGTTCGCCTATCAGAGCCAGCATCTTGGCGATCTTGAGAATCTTACCGGCCTCGAATTCTTTCGCGAATCGCTTGCTCGCCTGATGCATACATTCGAAATCGAGCCAGAGGTGGTGGTTCACGATCTGCACCCTGGGTATCTGTCGACGAGCTGGGCAAGAGATTGGGCGGCGGAGCGCGGTTTGCCGCTGATTTCGGTTCAGCATCACCACGCGCATATCGCGGCGTGCATGGCCGAGCATGAGATTGAAAGTCCGGTGATTGGATTTTCGCTGGATGGAACTGGATACGGGACCGACGGCTGCATCTGGGGCGGGGAAGTGATGATCGTGAATCTCAGCGGCTCCGACCCCTCAAATTTCGAACGGTTTGCGCATCTCGATTATGTGCCCATGCCCGGGAGTGAAGCGGCGATTCGCGAGCCGTGGCGTATGGCACTCGGGGCATTGCATGCGGCGGGATTCGACGTTGAATCACCGGAAGTGCTTTCGGTGCTCGACGTCAAGCGGCAGGACGCGCGCGTGATTAGGCGCATGATCGAGCGGGGGATCAATACGCCGCTTACGTCGAGTTGCGGGCGGCTGTTCGATGCGGTTGCTGCGGTAGTTTTGGGCCGCGGAGTGGTGGACTATGAGGCGCAAGCAGCGATTGAGCTCGAAGGACTTGCGATTGACGAGCCGGATGAATTGGATTCCGGCTACGCCTTCGACTGGATCGCGGGCGATTGGAACGCGCACGAGCCGACGCGCATCTCCGCCGGTCCGCTATGGCACGAACTTTTCGACGATCTGCGCTCGGGTGTTCCGAAGCCCCGAATCGCAGCACGCTTTCACGCGGGCGTCGTCAACGCTTATGTGCGTGCAGCGGTTCTAGTGAAAGCAGCCACCGGCATTCAGAAAGTGGCTCTCTCAGGCGGATGTTTACACAACCGACGGCTCTCGACGCTGTTGCGCGTCGGCCTTGAAGACGAAGGCTTTCAGGTTTTCCAGCACGTACAGGTGAGCCCCGGCGACGGCGGCCTAAGCTACGGGCAGGCTGTGGTGGCTGCGGCGATGCTGAAGAGCGAATCGGGGAGCAGCCTGAGGAAGAAAGCGTGATGATGCGAGGCAGAAGGGCGACGGAATTGAAGATCGCAGCCGGCGCCTTCAGCTTTCTGCTGATGCTCTATGGATTGGCGGCCATGCGCGGTTTGGACTTTCGTCAGGACACAGCTTTGTGCGTCGCATATTCGGCGCTGCCGCTGCTCAGCCTGCCGCTTCATCTGCTCACGCTCGCGGTGCGCCGATTGCTGCCGATGCAGGCCTTGCTCCTCCTCGCCTATATTCCCGTTTACTCCTCACTGAACTGGAGAACGTGCGCCGAGCTGGGATACTGCGGCAGCGTTGCTTCCGTCGTTTTCACAACGATTGCAACTTCGAAAGTTTTGCTCTTTTGGGGAGTCGCGCTCGCGAGCTTTGCCGCGTTTGTCGTGGAACGATCAGGAAAGCACCGCGAAGACTCCTTAACCCGACAGCCGCACTAGTTCCTGAGCCTCATCGCGCGGGCCCAGAATCGACATGCGCGGGATGCGGCCGCGGACCATCGCAACCTCATCGCAGCGGTGCAGCCGCGGACACATCTGGCAGTCCTTGAATATCTTGTCGGGGAGCTCCGATTTGTCTTCGACGGTACGAAATCCGTACTTGAAAAAGAAATCGGGGATGCGTGTGAAGAGACACACCGACTGGATGCCGTGCGTTTCAGCTTCTTCAATGAGTGCTTTCAGGATGCCGCCGCCGGCGCCCTTCGATTTCGCTTCCGGCTTTACTACGATTGAGCGCACCTCGCAGAGATGCGGACCGTAAAGGTGCAATGCGCCGCAGCCAAGAAAGACGCCGCCATCGGATTCCGCAACGGTGAAGTCGCGAATGTTCTCGCAAATTTCCGCGAAAGGACGCTTCAGCAGGGTGCCATCGCCGGAAAGGGAGTTCACCAGATCGTAGATGTTGGAGGCGTCGTGCAGAAGCGCTTTACGCACCAGCATGAATTGCCTCCCGGGCCTGATGTCTCTCAAGGACTCGAATCCACTCCGATGCGCGATCGAGCGCCTTGCTTACGCGCTCGTGTGCCGTACCGCCGATCACATCGTGGCAATCGAGCGTGGCGTCGAGAGTGATGGCGGAATAAAAGTCCTGATCAAACTCCTGGCCAAACTGCTTCAGTTCGGCAATTGTCAGGCCGTCCAGCTCGACCCCCTTCTCGATGGCGAAGCGCACCGCGCGGCCGATTTTTTCATGGGCGGTGCGGAAGGGAATTCCCTTGTGAACCAGGTAAGTGGCCGCCGCCATGGCATTCAGAAAGCCCGCTTCCGCGGCTGCCGTCATGAGTTCGCGATTGAATTGAATGGCGGCCGTAAACCGCGCAACAAGTTTCAGCATTTGCGGTACGAAGTCGACGGAAAAGACCGGCTCCTGGGTCTCCTGCATATCTTTATTGTAGGCCAATGGCAGGCCTTTCAGCTGCATGGCCACGGTTTGCGCAGCGCCGTTAATGCGCCCGACTTTGGCGCGGAGCAGCTCTGTGAGATCGGGATTCTTCTTTTGCGGCATAGCGCTCGAACCCGTGGAAAACGCCTCTGGCAACTTGACGAAGCCGAACTCCGCCGTGGCAAAGAGATTGATCTCTTCGGCGAAGCGGCTAAGGTGCAGACCAACGAATGTGAGAGCGTTCAGGTACTCAAGAATGAAGTCGCGATCGCTGGTTGCGTCGATTGAATTGGCTGTCGGCGCCGTGAATCCGAGCTCTTGCGCGGCAATGGTGCGATCCAGTGGCAGCGTCGCGCCGGCCACTGCGCCCGAGCCGAGCGGGCAGAAATTCAGGCGAGCGGAGCAATCGAGCAAGCGGTCCGAATCGCGCAGCGCCATCTCCACATAGGCCAGCAGCCAATGCGCGACCAGCACCGGCTCTGCGCGCTGCAAATGCGTGTAGCTCGGCATGACCGCATCGCCGGTATCGCGCCCTTGCGCGACCAATGCGCCAGCCCAGATTGCAAGGCCGCTGACGACAAGTTCGATTTGCGCGCGCACATAAAGGCGCAGATCGGTTGCAATCTGCTCATTGCGGCTGCGGCCGGTGTGCAACTTAAGGCCGATCTCTCCCACGCGCTCAACGAGCTGTAGCTCGACGAAATGATGAATGTCTTCGGCCGTCGGATGATTGCGCACCTGCGCGCGACCTGCGCCCGAATTAAAGCCGGAAGCAATCTCATCCAGCGCATTCCTCAACTCCGTTGCTTCACTCTTGGTCAGGATTCCTGCTGCGGAAAGAGCCGACGCGTGCGCCTTGCTGGCGGCTACTTCCTGGTCGAGAAGGCGCCAGTCGAAGACAATCGACCGCTGCCAGGCTTCAAACTCCGCGTCCAGCGGCTCGCGGAAGCGGCCTGACCACATTTTGCCGGATTGTTGCTCGTTCGCCATTGGTTTAAGCGTAACGCACGCTATTCAGTCTCCTTGCCATTTTTAAGCTGGGGCATTTCGCTGCCCTTGCTCAGCGTGAGCAGACCAGATTTTGCGTATGTAAGGAGCTTGTCCCGAGTGTCGGTGATGTCGAGGTTGCGCATGGTGAGTTGGCCGATGCGGTCGCGCGGCGAGAACGTCGATTCGGTCTTCTCCATGCTGAGCCGCTCAGGATGAAATGTGAGGTTGGGCGATTCGGTATTGAGAATTGAATAGTCGTTGCCGCGGCGCAGCTCGAGTGTAACCTCGCCGGTGACAGGCTTCGCGACCCAGCGCTGCGCGGATTCGCGCAGCATGATGGCCTGCGAGTCGAACCAGCGCCCCTGATAGAGCAGGCGGCCGAGCTTGCGACCGTTTTCGCGGTACTGCTCGATCGTGTCCTCATTATGAATGCCGGTGATGAGCCGCTCGTACGCGATGAAGAGCAGCGCCAAGCCTGGAGCCTCGTAGATGCCTCGGGATTTGGCTTCGATGATACGGTTTTCAATCTGATCGCTCATGCCGAGCCCGTGGCGCCCGCCCGTGCGATTGGCTTCAAGCAGAAGCTCGACAGGGTCGTCGAAGCGGTGGCCATTGAGAGCGACAGGCGTGCCCTCTTCAAAACGGATGACAACTTCTTCGCGTTTAATGTCGACATCTTCGCGCCAGAACGCCGCGCCCATGATGGGAACGACGATTTTGACAGACGACGACAAGTGCTCGAGATCCTTGGCTTCGTGCGTGGCGCCAAGAATGTTCGAGTCGGTCGAGTAGGCTTTCTCCGCCGACATCTTGTAGGCGAAGCCTGAGCGCTGCATGAAGGCCGACATCTCGGCGCGGCCTCCGAGCTCGTCAATGAATGCAGCGTCGAGCCACGGCTTGTAGACCTGAAGGTTGGGATTGACGAGCAAACCATAGCGATAAAAACGCTCGATGTCGTTGCCTTTGAAAGTCGAGCCGTCGCCCCAGATGTTGACGTCGTCTTCTTTCATTGCGGCGACAAGCATGGTGCCGGTAACAGCGCGGCCGATCGGCGTGGTGTTGAAATAGGGCACGCCAGCGGTGGTGATGTGGAAAGCCCCGGCTTGCAATGCCGCGATGCCTTCGCGAACGAGAGGGCCGCGACAATCGATGAGCCTAGCTTTCTCTGCGCCATAAACCAGCGCGGCGCGCGGAATCGCGTCGTAGTCGGTTTCGTCAGGCTGGCCGAGACTGGCAGTGTAGGCGTACGGGATCGCGCCCTTCTGCCTCATCCAATGCAGGGCTGCGGACGTGTCGAGACCGCCGGAGAAGGCGATGCCGACTTTTTTCCCAACTGGCAGTGACTCGAGAATAACGGACATGCTCTCCTTAAAAGTTCACAGTTCTTAGTTCGCAGTTCCTATGGTTGAACGAGAGGCGCCAGCATCTGTGAATCAGAAACCATGAACTGCGAAGTGGTTATTGAAAGCTCCTCACATTCGCCAGCCCGCCAAGCAGCAACAGTAACAGGGCCTTTTGCGCATGCAGACGATTCTCGGCCTGGTCAAAGACGATGGACTGAGGGCTGTCAATGACCGCATCGGTGACTTCTTCGTTGCGGCGCGCGGGCAGGCAGTGCATGAAGACTGCGTGCGACGCGGCCTTGGCCATCAGCGCCTCATTCACCTGGAACGGCCGAAAGATTGGCGCGCGCTTGGTCGATTCGTGCTCCATGCCCATGCTCACGCATACGTCTGTGTAGACGGCATCTGCGCCTTCGACGGCGACTTGCGGATCTTGCAGCAGGCGAATCTCGCAGTGGTTGACCTCGGCCATTTCGCGCGCCTTGGTCACGATTTCGATGTCGGGCGAGTAGCCGCGTGGAGTGGCGACCGTAACATTGGCGCCGAGCTGAGCGCCGGTGAGCATCAGCGAGTGGCACACATTGTTGCCGTCGCCGACGTAAGTGAAGTTGAGGCCGATCGCAGTGCCGAAATGTTCCTGGATGGTCATAAAGTCGGCCAGCGCCTGGCACGGATGCTCGAAATCGGAAAGAGCATTGATGATCGGAACGCGCGAGTTCACAGCCATCTCAGTGATGGTGTCGTGCGCGTAGGTGCGCAGCACAATCACATCGACCCAGCGCTCGAGATTCTTGGCCACGTCGGCAATGGTTTCGCGCTCGCCGAGCGGCGAATTGGTCTGGTCGACAAAGATGGCGTTGCCGCCCATGGTATTAATGCCTGTTTCAAAGGCCAGGCGCGTGCGCAGGCTGGCCTTCTCGAACATCAGCACCATTTGTTTCGCGTCCAGAGCATGACGATACTCGCGCGGATTGCGCTTGACCTCGTGGCCGAGCTTGAGGATGGCGCGCACCTCGGCCGCGGAAAGATCGGCGATCGAGCAAAGATCCTCGCCGGCCATGCGCGCGGCGGCGGCAAGGACGTCAGGATCCTTGTGCACAGGAACAGCGGATTCGTTTTGCTCAACGGTCGTTTTGCTAGCCATGTTGATGACCTCCGGCGGGCGCGTGGTGAGCCGCGGCGTTAATTGTGAGAACTTCGTCGAGTGCCGCCACGGCGGCATCGACGTGTGCGCGTTCGAGAATGTAGGGCGGCAGGAAGCGAAGCACGGTGTCGCTGGTGCAGTTGATGAGGATGCGGCGCTTCATCATTTCGGCGACCGTAAGCTTGGCAAGCTCTGCCGAATCGAGTTCAGCGGCAATCATGAGGCCCTTTCCTCGCACGTCGACGATAGCTTCGTGCCGGTCGGCGAGCGAGCGCAGCGACTGCTGAAAATAATCCCCGACCTCGGTTGCATGGGCGAGCAGACCTTCTTTCTCGATAGTGTCGACGACTGCGATACCGACGGCACAGGCCAGCGGTCCGCCACCAAAAGTGGTGCCGTGCATGCCGGCATGCATCACTCGTGCCACTTCTTCCGTGCACAAAACGGCTCCCAGAGGGAGCCCACCGGCGAGGGGCTTCGCTAGCGTGGTCACGTCTGGCAAGATTCCGTAGTGCTGATAGGCGCACCACTTTCCGGTGCGGCCTATGCCGGACTGAATCTCATCGATGATCAGCAGCGCGCCGGTAGAGTTGGCCATCGCGCGAGCCTCGGCCAGAAATTCCTGCGTCAGCGGTCGAATTCCGCCCTCGCCCTGGATGGCTTCGACGAGGATGGCGCAAACTTCGCTAGAAAACCTGGCGCGCAGGTCGCTGACATCGTTGAAACGGACAAATTCAACGCCAGGAACCACCGGCCCAAACGGCTCGCGATATTTTGCCTTCCACGTGGTAGCCATGGCGCCAAATGTGCGGCCGTGAAAGCTCTGCTCGAGGGCTAGAAACTTCGTCCCGATCTTTTTGCCCTCGCTGCGCTTCAGACCCGCATATGCGCGCGCCAGCTTCAGCGCGCCTTCCCACGCCTCCGTGCCAGTATTCGCGAAGAAGCAACGGTCGAGACCGGTGCGCTCTGTGAGCCGCATTGCCAGCTCGGCCTGGCCCTCGTGGTAATAGAGGTTCGACGTGTGGATTAGTGCGCGGCTTTGACGAGCGATCGTCTCGACAATCACCGGATGGTTGTAACCGAGTGCGTTGACGCCGATGCCGCTGAGCAGATCGAGATACTTCGTACCGTTCTCGTCCTGGATGTAGACTCCTTCACCGCCGACGAAAAGAACGGGGTTCCGATCGTAGGTGGAGAGGAGCAATCTTTGCTCCGCGGCGCGAATCTCTTCGAGTTTCATCGGTCCTTCTTGACCTCCTTAGGCCACCATCACTTCAGTACCGTGCAGAATGCGTGAGCTGCATAGATCGGGAAGGGAACCGGCAGCTTCCGCGGGAAGAATCCGTACGCGCTTAACGCCGTTCAGAAGCGCCTCGCGGCATGCGCTAAGCTTGGGCAACATGCCGCCTGAAATTACCGCACTCTTGGCCATCTCCGCAATTTGATCGATCGAAAGCCAGCGCAGCACTTCACCGTTCGCCCCTTTCACTCCCGGAACATCGGTAAGGAACACCAGCGCGTCAGCGTGGCAGGCAATCGCACAGGCCGCAGCCATCTCATCGGCGTTTATGTTGTAGTACTCGCCATCGAATCCGAGTGCCATGGAGCAAAGAACCGGAACGCCGCTTAACTGCCACACAGCTTCGAGCCAGCGTGGATCGCTGGCGGCGATCTCGCCCACGAATCCAAGATCGGGCGCCGTGCGTTTTTTGCGTGCGCGGAAAAGCAATCCGTCGCCGCCCGAGAGTCCGACAGCCGGCTGACCAAGAGCACCGAGTGCCGCGACCAAACTTTTATTCACCTTGCCGGCGAACACCATCAAGGCTGCGTCGCGCGTTTCCGCATCGGTGATGCGCAGCCCATCGATAAATTCACTCTGCTTGCCCAAAGCTTTCAGGGTGCGTGTCAGCTGCACACCGCCGCCGTGGACGACAGCAACCTGATTGCCGTCACGGACAAGATCGGTGATGGCTCGCATACAGCTATCGAGGAGCGTCGGCGATTCCAGGCCAGCGCCTCCGAGTTTGACAACGTACTTCATGCAACGACCTCCGCGGCGCGACTCATGCAAGTCCCTCCGATTCAGGCCAGCCCTGCATGACGTTCAAGTTCTGGACCGCCTGGCCTGCAGCGCCTTTCAGAAGGTTGTCGAGACAGCTCACGATCACTGCGCGCTTGCCGTTGGCATCGAGCTGGAATCCAATGTCGGCGTAATTCGTGCGCACCGAGTATTGAATCTGCGGCAGCGTTTTATCGTAAAGCCTCACCATCGGACTGCCTGCAAAGAACTCACGATATTTGTGCGCGACGTGCTCATGTGTTTCGGGCTCGGCAAAATGGACGTAGATTGTCGACAGGATTCCGCGTGGAATGGGCAAAAGGTGCGGTGTGAAAACGATCTGGCAACCCGAGAGTCCGGTTTCTTCAAGAATCTCGCCGGTGTGACGATGCGAAAAGACGTTGTATGCCGAAAGGTTGTCGGCTGCGTACATGAAGTGAGTTCTGGGTGTGGGAACCTTGCCAGCGCCGCTGACGCCGCTTTTGGAATCGGCGACGATTCCCTTTTCGAGATCGATAAGGCCGGCGGCGACGAGTGGCTTGAGCGCAAGAATGACGGAAGTAGCGTAGCAGCCGGGATTCGCGACCAGTTGCGCCGTCGCAATTTGCTTGCGATGCAGTTCGGGCATGCCGTAAACGGCCAGCGCCTGCGTTGCCTCTGCGAGCTCGGAGCCTTCATCCTCGAAAGAGTACACGGCGCGGTGGGCAGGCTGGTTCAGCCGCCAAGCACCGCTAAGATCAATGACGCGCATTCCGCGCTTTAAGGCCTCCGGCACCCACTCGCGGGATTGCTCATGCGGGGTTGCGAGGAACAGCACGTCGACCCCAAGCGTGGAAAGCAGTTCCCATGAGAACGGTTCAAGTTTCAGGTTGGCAGCGCCCGCGTTGTCTGCTAACTGTGGGTGGATTGCTGTCAGCGGAACGCCGCCGTGCTCCAGATCTTTCGCGTCGACGCGGCCGGCGAAGATCGGAGGATGGCCCTTCAGGCGTGGATGATGCAATAGCAGGCGCGCCAATTCTGCTCCGGCGTATCCTGTCACTCCCACAACCGCGGTTTGTATCGTCTTTGTCACTGTTCCAGCATCGACCTCAAGCGCGATCCCACCTCGGCGGCTTGGCGGGCGTCGCCGCAAATCACCAGAACAGTGTCGTCCCCGGCGATGGTGCCCACGATCTCAGGCCATTCCACGCGGTCGAGTGCCGCCGCAACCGGCTGCGCTCCGCCCATTACGGTGCTCAGGACAACTTGATTCATGGCCTGGCGAACGCGCAAGGCGAAGCTGTCGATCATCTCGTTGAGAGAAGGTGCTTGATCGTCTTCCGCCGCGGGCGCGGCGTGCCCGTTGGGCAGCGAGTATCCGCTGGGTCCTTTCGAGAGCCGCAGTTGATGGATGTCGCGCGAGAGCGTCGCCTGGGTCACGTGAATGCCGCGGCGGCGCAGCTTGCGGCGCAACTCATCCTGACTCGCTACCGGCGAGCTGGACACCACTTCACGGATTACATTGAGTCGTTCGACATTCATGTTCGCAGCCGGTTTCAGGATTTGGAGCAAAGCAAATGCGCGGTCCCGCCAGGCAGGAAACCGCGCTTGAATAAATATACGTCACTCTTGCATAAGTATGCAAGACATTTTTTGTGGAAATATTCAGGGTTAGAGAGATAGGGCGGCCGGCTCCGGCGCGCGCCGCAGGCCTTATTCTAACGATCTAACGCCGCGCTGCAAATCTATGTCACCGTCCAGTACACGGCGAACCGTTGCCAACTTTGGTTCAGGGGCTTCAGCGTTACATCCTGCGCTTGGCCAGTGGTGCGGAAGGTAAGTTCTTCGCCGGGAACCGGCTTTATCCAGGCTTCTGGGCTTGCTGCTGCCGCCTTTAGTGTGGGAACCAAGATCGGCGGCGCCTGATCCACTTCCGGCCCTTGCCTGTGCTCAAGGTCGTCTGCAAGCTCCGCCCCGGGGAACTGGCCCGCCAGCACGAGCGGCCCATAGAGAAACGCCTGCTTCGAGCGATCGTCGGCAAGCGGCTCCGAAGTGAGGCGCATGGGGAACGTAAGTTGAACGCGGTCGCCGGACTTCCAGGCGCGCGACAGGGCGAGATAGCTGCCTGGTGTGCCGGATACTTCCAGCCGCCGGCCATTGATCGCAATCGAATTGGCGGCCGTGGTCCAGGCGGGAATGCGAACGCGCAGTGTCCACGCAGCCGATGGCGTCTCCTCAATCGCAAGCTCTGTGCGATCGCTTTGCGGAAAGCTCGTCTGCTGTCTTAACCGCACGCCGCGATCTTTCCACGTCACCGTCGACGCGGCATACAGATTCACGAAGAGCGAGTCGTCGTCGTGGAAGTAAATCGTGTCGCTGAGCTTGGTGAACTCTTCAAGGCCCGTACCCGTGCAGCACCAGAACGAATCGTCCTCGGTGCAGGTGGTCTTCCACGCTGCGGGCGCCATAGAAAGGAAATATGTTGTGTGGCCTGTTTCGGGTTCGATCGCGCCCAGCCGGTGATTGAGGAGATTGCGCTCGTAATAGTCGATGAATCGGGGGTCGCCGCTCCATTTGTATAGATGGCGCGCGAGCTTCATCATGTTGTAGGAGCAGCAGCACTCCTGGTGGTGCGAGCTCACCTGCATTTCGAGCGCAAGATGACCGGGATCGGTGAGCCAATGTTCGTTGTTGCTCGATCCGCCTGTGGCATAAGTGCGCGACGTGGAAATAGTTTCGAAAAAGAAGCGTGCCACGTCGGCAAAGCGGTAATCCGATGAAAGCTCGTGGCGCCGTGCCGCGCCGATGACCTGCGGCACGTGGGTGTTCATGTGCTGCCCCTTGAGCTGGTCCTGGCGCAGGGCGAGCGGAGTGAAGAATATCTTCTTCGTAAATCGATCACCGGTGCGAGCCCATCGATCGTCGCCGGTAACGGCAGCGAGATTGTAGAGCACATCGTTCATGCCGCCGTATTCGGTGTTCAGGATGTCCTGCATGTGGTCTTCAGGCTTTGCCGCGGTCCACGCGTCCACCCAGCCCGCCATTTTCACCACAACATCGAGGGCTTGGTCGTTTCCGGCTTGCGTTTTCATGTCGAGCAGGCCGGCCATGATTTTGTGCATGGTATAAAACGGAGCCCAGACATTCCTGCGCTGATCAAGTCGATCAAAGTACTCGGTAGGGAAGGCGCTGAGATAACCGTTTTCATTGAGCTTTGCCTGGCACTCGGCGAGCCCGGCAACGAGCTCGTCAGCCTTTGATTTGACGGCCTTGTCGCCAGTAGCCGCATAAAGCATGGCGCACGCGGAAAGATAATGCCCGACAAAATGTCCGCGGAGTTCGCAGGTCGGAGTTTCCCAGCCGCCGAGCGGTTTCGCACTGGAAGGGAGACCGGCGTTCACGCGGAAGTTACGCAGCAGACGGTCGTTCGCGAGCCGCATGATATAGCCGCGATTCCACTCGCGCGCTTGCTGCAAGGGCCCGGCTTCGAGCGTCACGTCGCCCAACGAAAACGCCTTCACCTTTGGCGCGATCTCGTTGCGTGCGAATTCGAGCGGCGAGGCAAATGGCTCTGATTCTGGAACGGAGAAGACGCGCTCTGCGGCTCCCTCAAGGATTCGGTTGGCCTTGGCTTGCGCGCGCGGAGAAACAAGGGGCGGCACGGGTGAGGGAATTGCCGGCGCCGCTGCTGCCTGCGCAAGTAACGATGGGACGGCGGCCATTCCGATCGGAGCGATGGCGATCCCTTTCGCGAATTCTCTGCGGTTCACTTTTTTCATCTTGGATCCCCTTCATGGCGCCGGCAAACGTTTACCGAGCCAGCTGAACCTTTGTGCAAATTCGAGCCGCCTATTCCAGGTCTCTCCAATTTGGACCAAAGGAAAGATCTGCGACCAGCGGCACCTTTAATTTTACGACCCCTTCCATCTCCGCCCGCACCAGCGCCGCGGCTTCGTCCTTCTCATTGGCCGGGATCTCGAACAGCAACTCGTCGTGCACCTGAAGGACCATGCGCGTTTTCATCTTTCGCTCCGTCAGTTTGTGGTCGAGCGAGATCATCGCCAATTTGATGAGGTCGGCGCCCGTGCCCTGTAAAGGAGTATTGATGGCCGTGCGCTCGGCGAAGCCGCGCTGATTTGGATTGCGGCTCTCGATGTCGGGGATGGGGCGCAAGCGGCCGAACATGGTGCGCACGGAACCCTCGCGCCGCGTTTGCGCGAGGGTCTTTTCGATAAACGCCTGCACTCCCTTGTAGCGCGCAAAATAGCGCTCGATGTAAGCCTTTGCCTCGGCTTGCGGAATGCCTAATTGAGCAGCGAGGCCGAATGCGGAAATTCCGTAGACGATGCCGAAGTTCACGGCCTTGGCGCGGTTGCGCGTCTCCTTGTCCATGCCCTCGACGGGCACGCCGAAGACTTCGCTTGCTGTGAGCGTGTGAATGTCGATCTCTTCGGCATAGGCGCGAATCAGCAGCGGATCGCCGCTGAAGTGCGCCAGCAGGCGCAACTCGATCTGCGAGTAATCGGCGGACAGCAATTCAGTGCCGGGCGCGGCGATGAAGGCAGCGCGAATTTTGCGGCCGAGCTCGGTGCGGATGGGAATGTTTTGGAGATTTGGATTGATGGATGAAAGACGGCCGGTCGCCGTGGCCGCGGACTGAAACGTGGTGTGCACGCGTGAATCAACATCGGCCAAGAGCGGCAGCGCGTCAACGTAGTTCGATTTGAGCTTGGAAAGATGGCGATATTCGAGGACAAGCTTTGGAACCTCATGTTTTTCGGCGAGAAACTCAAGTACGTCCTGTGCCGTTGAAACGGATTTGGTTTTGCCGCGCGCCGGCGGCGAAGGCAAGCCTAGCTTGGTAAACAGCACCACTGCGAGTTGTTTGGGCGAGTTGATGTTGAAGCGCTCGCCGGCAAGCTCGAAGATGCGGTCGCCGACGCGCGTTATTTCGCCACTAAACTCATCCGAAAGCCTGCCCAGCGCAGCTGTGTCGATGCGCACGCCGGCCTTTTCCATGCGATAGAGGACGGGAGCAAGTGGCAGGTCGATTTCAGAATAGACGCGAGTCACATCGGCCTTCTCGGCTTCTTCGCGAAGCGCTGGCACCAGCGCGTTGACAGCTGCAGCCGCCGCGGGCAGCGATGCGGGCGATGGCTGGTTGTGGCGCGCGGCAACGTCGGCCAGCGACTGCGTGGTATGCGTGGGATTGAGCGCGTAAGAAAGAAGCTGCGTATCTTCAACCGGCCCGCGCAGCGTGACGTTTACGTCGCCGAGAACGTGCAGCGCCAGCTTCCAGTCGTGAACGCGCTTCGGAACTGCAGAATCTTCGAGAAGCGCGCGCATTTCGGGCGAGAGAGGCAGGCGCAGGGCGCAGGCAGAATCTGCGCAGACTCCGACGGAGAAATGCGTTTTCTTCTCGGCAGCCTCGGCCAGGTCAAGCAGCGTCTGGCCGGCATTGTCCTCGCATTCTGAATCGTCTTCAACGGGCTCAGCCGCATCGAGCGCCAGTGCGAATCCACCTGCGCGCGCAGCGGCGTAGAATGCAGCGGTCTGATCGGCGGTTGGATCTTCGATGCAATCGACCGAAACACCGCCGGCCGCAGGCGCAAGCTCGCGCAGCATGGAGGTGAATTCGAGCTCGGTGAAGAGCGCGCGGCAAGCTTCAAGATCGGGTTCTTGCGTTTCCATCGCGCTTAAGTCGAGGGGCAGCGGAACGCGTGTGTCAATGGTTACGAGTTCCTTCGAAAGCAGAACCGTTTCGCGATTCTGCTGGAGCGATTCTCTGTAGGCCTTCCGCTTTACCTCTTCAGCGCGGTCCAGAACTGCTTCCACGCTTCCAAATTCCTTGATCAGCTCTACGCTGCCCTTGCCGCCGATGCCGGGCGCGCCGGGGATGTTGTCGACGGAATCGCCGCGCAGAGCCATCACGTCGATGACCTTGTCGGGCGGCACGCCGAGCGTCTCGGTGACTTTTTCTGGATCGAGAATCAGGTTGTCTTTTTGCGGATTGAGTATCTTTACCCGCGAAGTGACCAGCTGCATCATGTCTTTGTCGCCGGAGACGATGAAGACTTCATGCTCCTGCTCGGCGGCTTCGCGTGCCAATGTGCCGATCACGTCGTCGGCCTCGAATCCTTCTGCTTCCAGGATGGGAATGCGCAGCGCCTCGAGCGCGCGGCGAATGTAGGGAATCTGGCGGCGAAGATCTTCCGGCATAGCTTCGCGCTTGGCCTTGTAGCCCTCGTAGCTCACGTCTTCAAAGCTCTGCGTCTTCGCGTTCCAGCGGCGAAGCGTCGCGATCGCGCGTGCCCGCTCGTCGCGGAAGACTTCGCCGCTCACGTCGAATACCGCGGCGAAGTATTTGGGCGAGAAATCCTGGCGCAGTTTCTTAATCATATTGACGAAGACGTAAGTGGCGGCAGTGGGAAGGCCGGAGCGCGTGGACATGGGCCGCGAGCGTTGCATTGCGTGATAGGCGCGGAAGATGAAGCTCATCGCGTCGAGCAGGAAGACGGGCGGCCTGGAGCTCTCGGTCACGCTAGTGAGAATAGCAGTGGACGGTGCAGAGTGAACAGCGAGCCGTGCGCAGCGAAGAAGTGAAAGAGCGAATCAGTGAAGGGCTATGAGGCCGTTGGCTCTTTCACTGAATCAACATGCAGTCGCCGTAGCTGAAGAAGCGGTAGTGCTCGCCGGTCGCGTGGCGATATGCGGCGAGGATGCGATCGAGGCCAGTTCGTCCTGGGCCCGCGAATGCACTCACCAGCATGAGCAGGCTCGATTGAGGCAGATGGAAGTTGGTCAGAAGTCCACTGACGACCTGGAATTCGAAGCCGGGCGAGATAAAAATGTTGGTCGTGCCTGAGTGAGGTTCGATTGGGCCGCCGCCGGCGGCGAGCGCGGCGCTTTCCAGAGTGCGGACAACGGTGGTGCCCACGGCGACGATGCGGCGCCGCTCCACGAGAGCGCGATTGAGAGACTCGGCGGCTGCTGCGCTGATGGAATAGCGCTCTCGGTGCAGGTGAACGTCGCCAACGCGTTCAACCCGCAAAGGTGCGAAGGTGCCGAGGCCCACGTGGAGGGTGACGCGCGCAATATCAACGCCTTTGGCTTTCAGTGTTTCGAAAATCTGGGGCGTAAAGTGCAGGCCCGCAGTGGGCGCAGCAACAGAACCTCGCTCTCGTGCGAAGACGGTCTGATAACGCTCGCGATCGGCATCGGTGTCGTCGCGATGGATGTAAGGCGGCAGCGGAGTGTGCCCAATCGATTCGAGCGCGGCAAAAAAATCGTC
>DATKMH010000024.1:0-122852 GCA_035541975.1 Occallatibacter sp.
CATCGCCGTGTACGGTCCGGACAACGACCAGCGCCTCACCGGCAAGCACGAGACGGCTTCGATCCACCAGTTCAGCTATGGACTGTCGGACCGCGGAGCTTCAATCCGCCTGCCCGTAAACTTTATCAAGAACGGATACAAGGGCTACCTTGAAGATCGCCGGCCCAACTCCGAAGCTGATCCTTACCAAATCGTCGCGCGGATTTGGAAGACGGTCGAGAGTGTGCCTGTGAAGGAGCTCGTTCCTGCCTAA
The DNA here is from genome assembly GCA_035541975.1 of Occallatibacter sp. Lineage (GTDB taxonomy): Bacteria > Acidobacteriota > Terriglobia > Terriglobales > Acidobacteriaceae > Telmatobacter. The sequence continues at coordinate 254 of DATKMH010000024.1, forward strand.
GGAGCGGCGGGTTCGAACTTGCTAACGAACGATCCGCGCTCGGCCGGCGGAAGATTCCTTGAGGCCGATCGCAGCGAACCAGAAAAGCGGCGCGCCAACCAAGTGGCTGCGCCGCTTTTCTTTCTTGAGCAAACCGCGCCGGCTGCGATTTCTAATGGCTCCTTTATAGCCGGCGTGTTAGAAACGAAGAAACAGAATGGCGCGGCTTGGCCTTCCGGCTCGCGAGCTTCCGGGTAACAGCCCTGCCTGAATATCCTTGCTCCGCCGCGCGCGTTCTGAAACTTTTTCCAGGAAAGTTTGCAAAGGAAATGATGACCGCAGGCCATCCAGTCGAGTTAGAAACGCTTTTCGGGGACTACCCGCTCGACCAGGCCTACGATGAAATGCGCGCCCCCGGCGGAGACGTGCGATCGCACTATCGTGCGCTGGCTGAGACCCTGGCGAGCTTGCCCACCGATGAGTTGCGTCGCCGCAAGCAGTCGGTCGATCTTGCCTTTCTGACCCAGGGCATCACTTTTACGGTTTACGGGCGCGAAGAAGGCACCGAGCGCATCTTTCCCTACGATCTGCTGCCGCGCCTCGTGACCGCCAAAGAGTGGGACACGATCGAGCGCGGCCTCACACAGCGCATCACGGCGCTCAATCTTTTTTTGCGCGATGTCTATTCCGACGCCAAGATCCTGAACGACAAAATTATCCCGCGCGATCTCGTCTACAGTTGCAAGCATTATCGCCGGCAAATGCGCGGGCTGCAGGTGCCACGCAACGTTTACATCGCGGTCGTCGGTTCCGACCTGCTTCGCTTGCCGACGGGCGAATTCGTCGTCCTCGAAGACAATTTGCGCGTGCCCTCAGGCGTGAGCTACATGCTCACCAATCGGCGCGTCATGAAGCGCACCTTCCCGCAACTGTTTTCGAGCTACGGCGTACGACCTATCGAGCACTACCCGCAGGTTCTGCTGGCGACGCTGCGCTCGCTCGCACCGGAAGGCCGGCCTGAGCCTAACATCGTGCTGCTCACGCCGGGCGTTTTCAACTCCGCATATTTCGAGCACACCTACCTCGCGCGCCAGATGGGCATCGATCTTGTTGAGGGCCGCGACCTGGTGACGCACGACAACATCGTCTACATGCGTACCACCGACGGTCTGAAGCGCGTCGATGTCATCTATCGCCGCGTGGACGACGATTTCAGCGATCCACTCGTCTTTCGCTCCGATTCCGCCCTCGGCTGCGCCGGCCTGTTCAACGCCTATCGCGCCGGCAATGTCACGCTGGCCAATGCATTCGGCACCGGGCTTGCCGACGACAAAGCAGTTTACGCTTACGTTCCGAAGATGATTCGCTATTACCTCAATGAAGATCCGATTCTGCCCAACGTGGAAACGTTTCTGCTCAGCGAGGAAAAAGATCGCAAGCACGTGCTTGAGAATCTCGACAAGCTCGTGGTGAAGGCGGTGGGCGAAAGCGGTGGCTACGGAATGCTCATTGGCCCCAAGTCATCGGTTCGGCAGCGCGAGGAGTTCGCGCGGCAGATCCAGGCCAATCCGCGCAACTATATCGCGCAGCCCACGCTCGATTTTTCGCGGGCCCCATGCCTGGTGGACGACAGGCTAGAGCCGCGGCACGTGGATCTGCGCCCCTACATACTGTTCGGAGACAAAGTAAACATCGTGCCCGGCGGCCTTACGCGCGTGGCGCTCGAAAAAGGTTCGCTCGTAGTCAACTCATCGCAAGGCGGCGGAAGCAAGGACACATGGGTTCTGCAATCGGATTGATCAGGGAACACAAGGGCGGAGGTGAAAGGAGCACGATGCTATCGCGCGTCGCCGACAGCCTCTATTGGATGAGCCGCTATCTGGAGCGGGCGGAGAATACCGCGCGTTTGCTCGATGTGACCATGAGCCTGATGCTCGACGACGGCGGGGGCAACGCGGAACATCGCTGGCAAAGAATGATCGCCGCTTTGGGAAGGCCGGTGGAAATCGAATGGAGTGGTTCGCTCGAAGCCATGGCGCAAAAGCTGGTCTTCGATCATCTCGATCCGTCGTCGGTGACGTACTGCGTAAGCGCCGCGCGCGAAAATGCCCGCCAGGTTCGCGAGGAAATCTCAACGGAGCAGTGGCAGCGCCTCAACCGCCTTTATCACCAGATTCATTCGCCCAACGCGCAGACGCAGTACGCTGCAGGCCCCGGCGATATGCTCGCAACGGTCGTTGACGGCATCCATCTCTTCCAAGGCGTTGGAGACTCCACCATGATTCACGGCCAGGGCTGGCAGTTCATCCGCCTGGGTCGCTCGCTGGAACGCGCCTATGCCACTGCAACGCTGCTCGAGGTTTACCAGGGAGAACTGTTTCAGGCGCAGGAGCGAGAGTCGTCGGGCTATCAGTATTTGGAATTGGTGGGCTTGTTGCGCTGTTGCACAGCTTTCGAAGCTTACTGCCAGGTTTACACCGCCGATCTTTCAGCCGAGCGCATTCTCGAGTTCCTGGTTTTGAACCGCGATTTTCCCCACGCCATTCGCTATTGCGTCGACAACATCCGCACTGCCATCGAATCGATTCAGCGGACGGGCGGACGGCGTTCGCCGGATGAATTGTTCGCCGGAGTCGGCAAACTTCACGCAATGCTCGGCTACACCACCATCGGCGAAATTCTTTCCGGCGACGCAGCTGCATTTCTGCACAACGTTCGTGAGCAATGCCTTCGCATTCATGAGCTGGTTTACCGCAACTATGTGCACTACTCTATTCAATCGGCGCTGGCAGTGTGAGAATACCGGGGCGCAAAGCTCGAATCGGACACCAACGGCCAAAAACCAGGAGCTAGAAACTAATTTATGAATTTCTATTCCATCCGGCACCTCACGCGCTTCCGTTACTCGCAACCCATCAGCGAGAGCATTATGGAGACGCGCATGCACCCGCGCTCCGACTCCAGCCAGCACTGCCTTACGTTTTCGCTCTCCGTGAGCCCGCGCTGCCGCGTCTTCAGCTATCGCGATCATCTGGGCAACAATGTGCAGCACTTCGACATTCCCGGCGAGCATAATCAGCTGGTCATCGTCGCGGAGTCGGTGGTGGAGCAGCAGCCGCTGCCTGATGTGCCCCATTTTCTTTCGCCGGACGCATGGCAGGAGCTCGATGAGCTGGTTGAATCCGGCGACTACTCCGAAATGCTGCTGCCGTCGACCTTCGCCGCGGAGACGCCCGCCCTGGTCGAGCTCGCGAAAAAGATGGAAGTTGTTCGCCGCGACGACCCGTTGCATCTGGTGCTCGAGCTCAACCAGCGGCTCTTTCACTACTTCGATTACGTGCCGCGCTCCACGCGCGTCGATTCGCCCATCGATGAGGCCATTTTGAACGGCACCGGCGTGTGCCAAGACTTTGCCCACACCATGATTGCGCTGCTGCGGCACGTGCGCATTCCGGCGCGCTACGTTTCCGGGTATTTGTATCGCGGCAGCGAAGATCATGACCGCTCCACGCCTGATGCCACGCATGCGTGGGTTGAGGCGCTGCTACCGCATCTTGGCTGGGTCGGCCTGGACCCGACAAATAATCTCGTCGCGCACCATCGCCACATCCGCACCGCAGTGGGACGCGATTATGCCGACGTTCCGCCGACGCACGGAATTTTCCGCGGCAAAACCGCGAGCGAACTTTATGTTGCCGTGAAAGTTGAAGCCAGTGAGCACCCGCCTGCGCTCGATCGCAAGCTGCCCATCCCTGAAGATTGGAGCGTTCTGGTGGAACGCGCGCAGCAGCCACCTGACCTGCCCGCGCCATTTATCGATTTGCAGCAGATGCAGCAGCAACAGTGATCAGGGTCAGGGGTCAGGGGTTCGTGGTTAGTGGTTAGTGATCTCAGACGCGGAATGGTCCGTGCCGAAATTCACGACCACCTCCGTTCAATTCGCCATTGTTCCGGCTCCCATCGCCTTCAACCGCATCTGCGCCAGCCGCCAGGTGGATGTGGGAATCGCAAGGATCTCCTTCGGCTTTTTCAGCTTCTGATAATCGGCGATCGCGATATCGCGCTCGCCATACTGCTCGGCGATGCGCCCAAGTACGTACCAAACCTCGTCGTTCGGCTCATCCAGATTCCAGACGTCCATGGCACGAAGCAGCAGATCGTGAGCCTCTTTCGTCTTGCCGACTTCCGCGTACAAGCACGCCAGCGTGTGCAGAATGTCGGGAGCATCTTTCTGCAGTTGCGTCGCCTTCACTGCGGTCGCAATGTCATCGTCGGTCACTTTGCCGGTGAATAACGCATCCCACGCCAGCCCGTTCAGCAACTCCGCATTTTCCTGGCCGAGCGCCAGCTCCTTTTCTCCCCATGTGTGCGCCGCGGCGAAGTCGCCGCGATTCGCTTCGATCTCCATCTTCGCCGCGTATGCGTCGCCGTCGTTGTCGAGCAGCTTCAGCCGCGTGTCGGCCAGCGCTATGGCGTCGTCAAAGCGGCTGAGGCCCATTAGCGCTTCAAGGTTGAACTCGAACGCCTGCTTCGATTCCGGCTCGTCTTTCAAAAGCGCTGAAGCGACCTCAAGCAGCCGCGGGTAATTATCCTGGACCGAGTAACCGATCGCCAGCGCCAACTCGATATTGGTGCGCTCGCGATCTCCGGCTGCGTCCTTCAGTGCGGCTTCAAGAATCGGAACACCCTCGGCGACCGTCGGTTTGGTGCCGACGAGGATGGCGGCTGCTGCCAGCTTCATCTTTCGCGCGTCGGCCGCTTCGCCCTTGGTCCAGAAACGCGGAAACACCGGGCCACCCAGCGGATCGTCACCGCCTTGCAGGTGCTGATCCTCGCGCATCCAGTCGAGCAGCGCTTTGGCGCCCTTCAGATCGCCCGTGTTCACGCGATCCACCATCTCGAGCGCAATGGAGTTCGGCTTATCGAGCGTGTCGAGCAGCTTGTATTGCCCGTCTTCTTTTACCACGAACGCCGTCATCGTGGCGCCGCCGAGCATCTGCATCTTTTCTCGGTACCCGATGGAATCGTCGCCTTCGCCCTTGGGATCGAGCATGCGCAGCAAAATGTCCTGGGTCACATCGAGCGAACTGTCTTCGCGCGCGAGCTGGCTGTTCATCTGCTTGCCCGAACTCAACTCATCCTTCAGCTCGTCGGCATCCTCGGCATTCAACACCTTGACGCCGTTCCGGCTGAGCATTGCGGCCAGCTTGTCTTTCGTCATGTTGGGATCAAAGGGCACCATCGCCCAGCGCTTCACAACATCTTCAGGCGTATTCGAGAACTTCACGTCTTCGTGATGAATGGCGCCGCGCAGCATGTTGGCCAAACCAAGCGTGCGCGCGGCATCGTCGCCGGCCGCGCCCGCCTGCAGAAAATCGGCCGCTTGCGGATATTCTCTGCGGTTCATGAGCATCTCACCGGCCGAGCCTGCCGTATCTTTGAACGATGCGTCGTCGTTCGCCCGCTTGTTCGCTTCGGCCAGTCCCGCTTTGCTGTCCTCAATCATGGCCATGCTGGCTGAGAGTAGCGGCTTGGGCTCGGGATTTAGAGTCTGCCCGGCTTTGTACGCCTCGACATATTCGCCGCCGTAGAAAAGTGCGAACGCAAGGTTCTCGCCGATGCCAAGCTCCTGCAGTTTGTCTTTGCCCAGCGACTGGTACTCAGCGATCGCTTCTTTCATGTGCGCCTGTCCGCTGTAGCGACGGCCGACCGAGTCATATTCGAGAAGGATTGCCAGGTCGCCCTGCGCAGAGTGATCGTCGGGATCGAGTTTGATGGCGGCGCGGTAGGCATCGGCGGCTCCAGCCATGTCACTGCCAGCGCGCAGGTTCCGGCCCACCAGATCGTGCTTGAGGATTTCGGCAAGCGTGCGCTCGGCGATCGCCGAAGTTGGATCGAGCTTGACGGCAAGACGCGCTTCGGCGCGGGCCGCCTCGCCCATCCCCGCTTCAAGCAGCACGTTCGCCACCTGCAGATGGTGAACGGCTGAGTTTGGATTTTGCGCGATGAGGGCGCGATAGCTGGCGAGCGCCTCTTTGACTTTGCCTTCGCGCAACAGCGCGGCGCCCTGAGGTTCAAAGTTCACTAGAATCGCCGGCCCATTGATGAGGTCGGCGATCTGGTTGCGCAGCGCCGTTGCCTCGGCCACCGTGAAGCGCCGCTTCTCCGTGTCGAAAACAAGATGCGCCAGCACCGCGCCATCTTTGTCGACGGAAAAACTTTCGGTTAACAGCGCGGGCCCAATCTGCAGCGTGGTGTCTTTCGGCAGTTCCTTGGGAATGAATCCGGCGGGTGGAATGAGGCGGTAAGTCCAGTCAACATTGTAGGGAGCATCGATCCACCAATCGTCCGTGCGCACCCTTTTGGGTTTGTCATTGTCGTTCGATTTGTGCTCGTCGCTGTCGTCTTTGCGCTTCAACTCGTCGGGCAGCATCTGGAACATGCGATCCACGCGAATCGCCGCCTGCGCGTCTTCGAGGTTCGTAAATCCGCGCTTCGCCTTATCACATGCGATCGTGAGCTCGAAGGGCCGCGACAGATCCGCAGGATCGGTGCGGTCTACGCTGGTCAGATCGTCAGAAACATACTCGGCCTGCACATAGCCGCGCAGTCCCTCGCGCGTGTCGTTGTCAGGCTTGTCAGCGTAATAGCCGCGATAACCCGATTCGTAGATTCCCGAAGGCTCCGTAAGCTCAACGACTTTTGCCGGGCCGTTATCGGCCAGCGTGAACGTGCGTGTCTCTTTAAGGCCGTTGTCCTTCGACGTGGACTGCGGAATCTTGACGAGGGCAGTGGTGGCGGCATCGGTAATCAGCGCAAGCCGTCCCTGATCGCCCATGGGGAGCTGGCCGAGCTGCGCGTAACGATCGGTGGCGTCAATCCATAACGCCGGAGCTCCGGCGTCTCTTCCGGCGTGCTTCGGATTCGCCCCGGGCACATAGACGATGGCATGATCGAACATGCCCATGCCCGGCAAATCGGGGGGAACATCGATCCGCGCTTCGACGCTCAGCAGTGCCACGTCGGCAGGAATCCCCGCTGCGCGCAGCATCACTACCAGCAGCGTCGCCTTGTCTTTGCAGTCACCGTATTTCTTGGCTAATGTTTCTGCGGGATCGTGCGGCACGATCGCTGCTTCGCCGAATTCAATTCCGGTGTAGCGCACTTCGCGATCAAGGTAGTCGAGGATTGCAGCTTCTTTTTCGGCGGCAGACTTTTTGCCGGCGATCAGTGGATCGACAACAGCCTTGACTGCGGCTGAGTTTGAAAAATCGTCGACGATCTTTCCGTAGGCAGCCGCGATGCCTTGCCACGACGTGCCGGTCGCGAAGGCAATGATTGGAAATTTCACCACGTCGGGAGGAAGATAGGGCTCGCGTGAATTGATGGCGTCGATGGAACCAACGTCGAACGTAAGCGTGACGCGGCCGTTTGCCTGAGTGCGCACGGGGTTCACACCAGGCAACAGAAGCGTTTCGGTACGCAAGGGCAGCGATGCGGGTGCATCGAATAGCACGCGGCTGTGCGCTACCGCAACATTCTCCCGCCCAAGTTCAACGCGTCCCACGCGACCTGGCGCAAACAGTGGCTCGGTTTCCGTCTCGGTGTATTCCTCTTCCACAACGACGCCGGGGGCGATGGCGGGAAATGGCGCGCGCAATCGTTTGTCGTCGCTATAGGTTTTGTAATCGCCGCCACGCGCGGGAGCTTCGGTGACTGTATTCGGGTCGAGCGTGTGTACGGAAAGGTCCGACGCAATCACACGCGCGCGGATGACCGGCCGCGCTTCATGCCACGGCTCCCAGCTAACGGATAGAGAGTCCCATTCTTCGGCGCCCTTCTGCGTCAGAACTTTATAGACCACGCGGCCCACATGATTCATGCGCCCGGCTTCGTCGAAGGTGTAGCTCTCATCTTCCACCAGCTCGACGACGTTCGCTCCGTCTGGCACAGGCACCGCCGAGGCAGCCTCGTAAAGAGCTTTGGGATCGACGGAAAAATCCGGCGCGGCCCACGGATCGGTTGACATGTTTGGCATTGGAGCCGCGGGCAATTGAGCCTGTGCGGCCGCGGCAGCCGCGCACGCCAGGAAACCAAGCAGATGACAGCGCAGGGTTGGTCGCACACGAGGATTGGGCACGGATCACCAGGGAGAATGGATTGTGACACAACGTTAAATTGAGCGGGACAGAAGCGCAAGCGAGCGGGCAGGCAAGCTCCGTTGCGTAGCGGGCTCCGATTTTCATGGTTTGGCGTTGGGCTATACTGTGCCCGAGGTCGACGATGGATAACCCAGACAGCAGCGCTGGAAGCCGGTTCTGCGGGATGTGCGGAGCTCCGCTGGTTCCGAACACAAGTTTTTGCGCCTCGTGTGGCAATCGCGTCGAGCTGGCCGGCGCGCCAGCCGCTTCAGTTGCGGCGACGCCGCCGGGTCAACCCCCGCAGGCCCCACCGGCTCAACCAGCCAACGCGGCAGCTTTCGGCCAGCAAGGCTTGCGGTGCCCGCGTTGCGGTTCCACGCAGGTTCAGGCCGCCAAGCGCGGATGGAAGTGGACTACCGGGATGATCGGCAGCGACAAGATGATCGCGACCTGCATGCAGTGCGGCAACAAGTTCGACCTGGCGTAGCGCGGCTGCCGGCCGATCACGATTTTCGAGCTTCCGCCGCAATCTTTCTCAATTCAGGCAGAATCTTTCCCAAAGCTGTTGGAGCCGCATCGCGCGTTCCCAGCGCAAAGTAGGCGTCGCGATAGAGCCGGTAGAGTTTTTCGTAAACTGCTGCCGATTTTTGATCCGGCTCGACCGTGCGCAGCGGCAAGCACACCGCGGCTTGCGCTTCTTCGATGGACTTGTACGCTCCGGCAGCAATCAGCGCAAAGATTCCCGAGCCCAGGCTGGTTGGAATTCCTGCCGGAACCAGCACCGGCTTGTTGAGCACGTTTGCGTAGACGCGATTCAGCACTTCGTTTCTCTGCGGGATGCCGCCAGCATTGATGACGCGATCGATACGCACCCCATGCTCCGCCATCCGCTCGAGGATTATGCGCGTGTGAAATGCGGTACCCTCGATGGCCGCAAACAGCTCGTCCTGCGCTGTTTGCACCAGGTTCCAGCCGAGCGTCACTCCGCCCAGTTCCGGATTCACGAGCACCGTGCGGTCGCCGTTATCCCAGCTCAGCCGCAGCAGGCCGGTCTGTCCGGCTTTGTATGCATCGAGCCCCTCGCTCAGCGCCGCAACGGTGGTTCCGGCGCGCCTGGCGATGGCATCAAAAATATCGCCGACCGCGGAGAGGCCTGCTTCGATGCCGGTATACCCGGGATGCACGCTTCCCGGCACCACGCCGCAGACGCCGGGAACCAGCTCTGCCTCTCGCGCCATGGCAATGATGCACGTTGACGTTCCGACAACGTTGACTGCATCGCCTTCGCGTATGTTCGACCCGATTGCGTCCCAGTGCGCGTCGAATGCTCCGACGGGAATCGGAATTCCCGCGCGCAGGCCCAGTTCCGCAGCCCACTTCGCCGAAAGATGCCCTGCGAGATGGTCGCTTGTGAGGTATTCGCCGCCCAACTTGGCGCGCACGCCCGCGAACAGCGGATCGACCGCGACGAGAAAACTCTCCGGCGGCAGCCCGCCCCACTTCGGATTCCACATCCACTTGTGGCCCATGGCGCATACGCTGCGCTTCAACCTGGCAGGATCCGTCACACCGCACAGAGTTGCCGCCACCATGTCGCAATGTTCGAGGGCCGTTACCATTTTTTCTCTTTGGTTGGGATTGTGCCGCAGCCAGTGAAGGAGTTTTGCAAACCCCCACTCGTGCGAATAGACGCCGCCGCACCACTCGATGCCCTCGAAGCCAAGCTCGTGCGCCTTGCGCGTAATCTCCTCAGCCTCAGCGAACGCGCGATGGTCGCACCAAAGGTAATATTCGTCGAGCGGCTCGAGGCCCTCGCCAACGGGAATCACGCTGGAGCCGGTCGTGTCCAGGGCAATCGCTGCGACTTCTGCGCCGTCGATGCGTGTGGACTTGAGCACGTCCCTGGTTGCCGCGACTAGTGCGGCCACCTGGTCGGCATGCGATTGCGTTGCATAATTCGGATCGTCGCGACGCCGGTGCAGCGGGTATTCGGCCGATGCCGTACCGATGGGCCCTTTGGTGCTGTCGACGAGTGTGACGCGAACGCTGAGTGTGCCGAAATCGACCCCGGCGACGATGGCCATTCGAATTTCTCCTTCACAGCGGTTTGGGGCTTCCGAGCGGAGCCGTTGCCGTCGTGCGAAAAACGCCCGAGTAAACGCTTGCTGGCCCGCACCCCAGAGTACACCATGGAGCGCTCTGGGCGTGGATGGCGTTCTGTTGGTCGTGTGTCAGTTTGAAATCGAATTCCCTCGGGGGCTAAAGCCCGCGATCATTTTGGAAGACTTGACGTACGGGCTGAAGCCCGTACCGTTCAAACTGACCCACTACCGTTCTGTTCGATTACTTCTTTTTGGCCGGCAGCGGCGATGTCAGATTGCTCGTCGGCCCGGGCTTGGTAGCGGGCTGCGCAGGCGATGGCTTTGCCGGCGCGGAAGATGGAGAAGCGGCCGGAGTTTGTGTTTTCGGAGCCGTGCTGGGGGGTGATGCTTTCGCAGCAGGCCCGGCCGGACCGCCATCCACAACCGCGGCGTGCGCGAGAGTCGGCACGGGCGCGTTGTCAACATTCTTCACCAGGATTGTGATTCTGCGGTTGGAGGGATCGTAGGGATTGTTTTTGACGCGCAGCATCTGGTCGGCGAATCCGCGCACCTGCGTTACCTGGTCCTTGCGCACGCCGTCCTGCTGCAACAGGCGCCGCGCCGAGTTGGCGCGATCTGCGGAGAGCTCCCAGTTGCTGTAATTCGCGTCGGTGGAATATTGCGCAGCATCCGTATGCCCCTCGATGAGCAGTTGATTGGGCAGCGTTTTCAGCTCTGCCGCCAGCAGAGCCAGCAGTTCCTGGCCGCTGGGGCTAAGTTGCGCGCTGCCGCTTTGGTAGAACGTTCCGTTTTTGCCTTCGAGCAATTCAATGCGCAGACCCTCGGGGGTAATCGTGATCTCAATTTGCTTGCTCAGCTTCTCCAGTTCCTTTTTGGCTTTGATCTCCGCTTCGAGCTTCTGCTTCAACTCTTCGAGCTGCTTAGTGTTCTGGTCGTTCTGCGTCACTGCGACGCCATTCCCAGCCATCGAGGTTCCCAGCAGGTTTGCGGTTCCCCGGGGATCCTTGAAGTACCCGGCGACGGCTTTCTTCACCGGATCGCTCTGGGCCATCAGCCACAGCACGATAAACAGCGACATCATCGCGGTGACGAAGTCGGCATACGCTACCTTCCACGCTCCGCCATGATGGCCGCCGTGAAGGCCTTTCTTTTTGATGACGATGATGGGTTGCGCTTTGGTTGTCATGCAGCTCTCAGCTCATCGTTCGTGGTTCGTGGCTCGTGGTTCGTGCTTCGTGGTTCTCAATCCATGTGATCCCTGCTCCCTGATCGTTGTTCACTGCTTTTACGCCGCCGCAGCCGGCGCCGGCGCTGCGGCCTCCGCCGCGGGCTCGGTTTTGTTTTTGCAGTTCTTTTCCATCTCGTCAAAGTCCGGCCGGGCGTAGGAGGGAATCGCGCGCCGGCCCAGCTCGATTGCGATCATCGGTGCAGAACCTTTCAAGAACGCGAGCAACAGCACGCGCAGCACATGGAGATAATCGTTGTGCTCATCGGCCAGTTTCTTCATGCTCGCGGCCAGCGGACCCACCACGCCATAACAAAGCAAAATGCCCAGAAACGTTCCCACCAGCGCCGCGGCCACGTGTTTGCCAATCTCTTCAGGCGGGCCGCCGAGCGAACCCATGGTGATGACCACGCCCAGCACCGCGGCGACGATTCCGAGGCCGGGCAACGAATCTGCCACGGTGGTGAGAGAATCGGCCGGCAGGACCGCCGACTGATGATGAACTTCCATGTCGAGCTCCATCATCTGGTCCATGTCGAACGGTTCCACGCCGCCGGTAATGGCAGTGCGCAGCGTATCGCAAACAAAGTCGCGCGCGTGATGGTCTCTCAGGAAATCGGGATAGTTTTTGAAGATAGCGCTCTCGCTGGGCTTTTCAACGTCCATCTCCACGGCCAGCAATCCTTCTTTGCGCACTTTGTTCAGGAACTGATACATCATCTTCAGTGTGCTGAGGTAGCGCGCCTTGGTGAAGGGCGAGCCTTTCATCGACGCCATGAGTCCGCCCACGATGTCCTTCAAAATGCGCACGGGATTCGCCACCAGCAGGGTGCCCCCGGCCGCGCCCGCGATGATCAGCAGTTCCGCGGGCTGCATGAGCACAAGCATGTTCCCCTTTTCCATCAGGAAGCCGCCGATGATGGCGGCGAACACAATCACGATGCCGATGATGGCGAACATGTCGATTCCTCCACGGGGGCAACACCATTTCCGGCGGCAACAGTTGCCCGATTGCCCCCCGTCCGGCTGCTTGTTTCCATTGCCTGCTGCGCGCGGCTGAGAAGTTGCGCCAGGGTTTCATTGCCGTCCCCGCCCGCCTGTGCCGCGCCGATGCTCACGGTGAGCGAGATGCGGTCGCCCCACCAGCGGAAGTCCGCGGTTCGCGCCAGGCCGGCCAGAGTGCGCGCTTGCGACGCCAGCATCTCGGCGTTGCGCTCGTGCGCCACGATCAGAAACTCGTCGTCGCCCCAGCGGCTCATCTCTTCCGCCGGGCGCAGCCCTTGCGCCAGTGCGTGCCGCACTTTTTCCAGCATCGATTTGCATGCGCTCACACCGTGGGTCTTGCGCAACTCCTCCGCCTGATCCACTCGAGTCCACAGCACGCCGAACGGTGTTCCGCCGCGCTTGAAGTCGTCGTACTCGGTTTCGAGACGCTCCTCGAATTCTTCCAGTGCCTCGTCTGAGCTGGCGTCGTCTGAGCTCTCGCCGTGGGGCAGTGCATCGAGACTCTCCGCTGGATGAAACAGCGCCGCGGCTCCGATGCGCTCTCCGGCGACGTCGCGCAACACCAGGTAACGCGCGATCACCGGTATAGTGTGGCCAAGCTTGTGACGCAGCCGCATCAGAACTCGCCGCGCCGGCGCGCCGCCCGCTTCTGCCGATTCCTCCTGCAACACTGTCTGGAGGCCTTCCGGAAGCGGCCGGCCCAGCATGTCGATCGCTGTCTGGCCGGTTATGCTCTGTGCCGCATGGTTCCACAGCGCCACTTTGCCTTCGGCGCACACCAGGGCCACGCCCTCGGGTACGGCGTCAAATGCGGCTTCGAGCAGTTCATTACATTGGGCCACAAGCATTCTTTCCCGGCGTTTTCCGGTTGTGAAGATCGGTCGCGCCAAACACCATGGCTGCCGCGATCTGGCCGCGCAGGGCGCCTTCCCGCACACGACTTCACATTCTTAAATCGGCGCAAATACGCGCAACTTCAAGGCGCTATCCCGCAATAAGAGAATTCCAATGTGGAGAGTTTTCGCGCCAGCCCGCAAGGGCTTACCGGCCGCGCGCGGGGGCTCCGATGCATTCGGACCCGTGCAATGTCAGGCTTGGTAGCTGCGCACCCACTCCAGAATCGACCGCACGCCGATCCCGCTTGGACCTTTGGCGATGAACGGCTTTGAGTCCTCTACCCATGCCGTCCCGGCAATATCCAGATGGATCCAGGGTGTTTCCTCGGCAAAGACGTGCAGGAACTCGGCGGCGGTGCTGGCTCCGCCAAATCGCCCGCCAGTGTTCTTGATGTCGCCAATGTCTGACTTGATCATGTCGGCGTATCCATCGCTAAGCGGCAGACGCCAGAATTTTTCGCCGGAGATGTCGAGCGCGGCCTCGAATTTTCCAAACGCCGCGTCGTCGTTCGAGAATGCGCCGGCCATGATTTTGCCCAAGGCAACCGAAATCGCGCCGGTCAGGGTGGCCGCATCGATCAGGTGCGTCGCGCCCAACTGCCGCGCGTAGGTCAGCCCATCGGCCAGCACCAGCCGGCCCTCGGCGTCGGTGTTGATGATCTCGATGGTCTTGCCCGGCTTATCCGGCGCTATGGGCATTGCGGTCTGCACGTCGCCTGGCTTTTGTGCTGTGCCTGACGGCATATTCTCTGCCGCGCAGACGATAGCAATCACGCGGACTTTAGGCTTCAGGAGGGCAATGGCGCGCATCGCGCCGATCATCGCCGCACCGCCGGCCATGTCGTACTTCATGCGGTCCATATTCTCGGCGGGCTTGATAGAGATGCCGCCGGTGTCGAAGGTAATTCCCTTGCCCACCAAGCCGAGAACCGGGCCATCTTTCACACCCTGGGGCTCATAACGCAGCACGATCAAAGCGGGCGGCTCAGGCGAGCCTTGCGATACGCTCCAGAACGCGCCCATCTTCAGCTCGTGGAGCTTGTCGGTCGAATGGACTTCCCATCCCAGTCCCACTTCCTCGGCCATCTTCGCCGCTCGCTGGCCGAGAATCGTTGGTGTCAGCTTATTGCCCGGTTCGTTCACCAGCGTGCGAGCAAAGTTCTGGCTCTCACCGATGATCGCGCCTTCGGCAAACCCCGCCTCAATCGCTGCACGGTCTTCGTGACCAGCAGCGGCGAGAGTGAATTTCTGAATGCTCTGGTCCTTGCGATCGCTGCGGTAGGTGTCGGCGTCGAAATCGCCCACAATCGCGCCCTCGGCCAATGCCCTCGCCATCCCTGCGGGAGGCAGCCCCTCGGAGGAGCTTTCTGGCAGGACAAGTGTCAGTTCCCTGATCCCGCGCGGCTTGCAAAAGCGAACGGCAGTTCCCGCTGCATCACGCAGGGAGTGAAGTGTCGTTTTGGCCCTTTTTCCCAGCCCCACGATCAGGAGCCGCCTGGCGGCGATACCCGCCGGCGCGTGCAGGAGAATGGTTTCGTTGGCTCCGGCCTTGTATTCCCCGGTCGAGAGTACGCCGGCCGCGGCGGCAAGCACGGCGGAATCGGTGGTGAGCAGCGTGGGCTGGGGCTTGGCGTCGGGGCCTTTGGCAGTTTGTGCGTCGGCGGCGAAAACCGCCAGGATCTCGGTTGCAATGCCCGCGATGGGGGCAAAAGAAAGCTCGGTGCGCATAGTGCCTATTCTTCATGGCGGCTCGGCATCGTGGCAAATCGCGCCGCTGCCTTCGAATCGGGCGGGAAAAATGACTCTGCGACTGAAGAGTTGACAACCCTAGACACTTATGTCTACATTGTCAGCATGGCGGCGTTGCTCGGCACCTTTGAACAGATCGTTTTGCTGGCCGTACTCACGGCGGGCGACGCGGCGTATGGCCGGGCGGTGCTTCGCACGGTCGAAACCAATCTGGGCCCCGAGCGCAGTGTTTCCGCGGGTTCGGTGTATGCCACGCTCGACAGGCTTGAAGCGCAGGGTCTTGTGGCTTCGCGCCTTGAGCGGGGTACAGCGGCTCGCCGAGGCCGGGCGCGGCGCTTCTATCGCCTTACAACCCGTGGCGTCGTGGATTTGACCGAGGCGCGTTCGAGCCTGGAGAGAATGTGGCGCGGGGTGCACTGGCCCGTGGAGGCTCCGGCATGAAGAGAATTGAACCATCCCAGTGGATGGAACGCTCGCTAAGATTCATCCTTCACCCTCGGGATCGCGACGCAATCTGTGGCGATTTATATGAAGAATTCTGCGAAGAGAAGGTCCGTTTGCTTGGGCCTTTCCGTGCGAGGTTTTGGTATATGCGCCAGGTATTGAGCTTTGTTCCGCAGAGGCTTGGATTCGTCTTAACCGCATTCTGCCTTTTCACCATGGCTGCCGGCTGTTGGCTGGGGATGATGGACATCATCCTGCACCATCCGGGCTATGCCCAGCGCGAATGGATTACAGTTTTGATCGTCGGCCAGGCCGTGTTGACTTTGGCCGCGTTGCATGTGCGCAGTTTGCCGTGGCTGCGTCCGCTGGCACTGATCGGGTGCGCCGGAATCGGCTGGCTCGGGGCGCGCTCTTTCTGGCTGGCGGCGACGGGAGTCAACTTTGAAGGGTACATCCTTCTGATTTCTTTGGGGCTTCTGATGCAGGCCGCACTTACGCTGGTCATACTTCCCAGCCTGAGCCCTCGCATGCCGCGACGAGTCTGACGCCGCGGTCTTCGGCTGCCGTCTGCGCTCGCTGTCTGCTGTCGGCTTCCAACGGGGTACTGGCTACCTGCTGCCCTTGTGCTTGTTGGCCTTGATCGCCGCCTTCGCCTCCCGATCAGCCTCGCGCCGCCGCTCCGTTTCGCGCTTGTCCCAATCCTGTTTGCCCTTGGCCACAGCCAGCTCACACTTCACCCGTCCATTGCGAAAGTAGAGCCGGGTGGGAATGAGCGTATGCCCTTTGATCTGCGTCTTTGACAGTAGCTTGCGAACCTCTTCGCGGTGCAGGAGCAGCTTCCGCGTCCGCGTCTCGTCGTGATTGGCGATGTTGCCGTGGGAATAAGGCCCGATATGCATATTCAACAGGAAAGCCTCGCCGTCCTTGATCAACCCGTAGGAGTCTTTCAGGTTCGCCTTGCCTTCGCGGATGGATTTGACCTCGGTTCCGCGCAGCGCTACGCCGGCTTCAAATTTTTCAAGCAGAAAATAGTTGTGACCGGCTGCGCGATTGTGGGCCGCATCGCGTTCGCCGCTGGCCACAGGGTCGCGGGGCTTTGCCGGATTCTTGCCCGCCGGGGCCCCTTTCGCGGTAACAATATGGCTGGTTTGGCGGGCCATGGACGTGCATCCTCGAATTCTCATCGTAGCATCGGCAAACCTTCCGGCAGCTTGAAACGGGCCGCAATGGAGCTTTGCTAGAATGAGGGAGCGTTTTAGCCGGGAAGTTCGGCAGAATGAATTGCATCTGGCCGCGCGCTGCGGCTCGCAAGGGCTCGCGGCGGTTCCCGAAACCAGGTCCCCCGCCATGGTCCCGTTGCCGCATTCCTATTCGTTGAACTTTGCTCGGGCCTGTTCCGCTTTGCCGCTTTTTGGAGTCGTATGAACCATCGGACCTTTAACCAAGCCGCTTTTCGAGCCGCAATCTCCCGGTGGACTGCCGCGCTGGCGATTCTGTGCGTGGTGGGCACGCTCGCATTTTGCGCAGCCCGGCTCTATGCAGAATCCGCCAACAGCGACTTCAAGCAGGGGCAAGCGGCCGAGGCCCGCGAAGACTACGACACCGCCTTCGAGCTTTTCCAGAAAGCCTATAATCGCAATCCCAAAGACGCGCGCTTCAAGATTGCCCTGGCTCGCATTCGCACCACCGACTCGGCAATCCATGTGACGAAAGGGCGGAAGCTCTTCCAAGCGGGCGACATGCAGGGTGCGCTGTCGGAGTTTCTCCACGCGGCCGAGATCGATCCCGGCAATGAGGCCGCGCAGCAGGAGATCGCTCACGTACGCCAAAAGCAGGGAGCCGCGGCGCCCGCGCCGGAAACCGGCCTGCCCGAACCTCCCGGCGAGGCGCAGGAACTGGATGAGGTTGAGGCACCACCCCAGCTTCATCCCCTGACCAACGAGCCGCTGACGTTGCACTACACCGAAGATGCGAAGGTGGTTTACCAGGCAATCGGCAAAGCGGCGGGCATCAACGTGCTCTTCGATCCCGATTTCAACTCCAAGCGCATCCAGGTGGAACTCAACGGCGTTTCCCTTCTCGATGCGCTGCGTATCGTCGGCGTCATGTCCGACACCTTCTGGCGCCCTGTTACCTCGAACACAATTTTTGTGGCGCAGAACTCGCGTACCAAGCGCCAGGAGCTGAACGAGGAGGCGGTGCAGACCTTCTATTTGACCAACGCCTGGCAGCAAAACGATTTGAACGACGTGCAGACCGCTCTGCGCAACGTGATGCCCGAGGCCAAGGTCTATGGCGTGCAGAGCCAGAATGCCATCGTGATGCGCGCCACGCCCGACGAGCTTCTGCTGGCGCAGCAGCTCATCGACGACCTGGACAAGCCGCGCGGCGAAGTCGTGGTGGACATCGCGGTGCTTGAAGTGAGCAAGAACTGGGAGCGATCGTTGGGCATATCATGGCCCAGCAGCTTCGGAGTTTCGCTGCAGCCGAACTGCGCGGCCAACAACTCGTGCAGCACAACTGCCAGCTCCGGCACAGGCACCGGCAGCGGGACCGCCAATACCGTTAGCCCCACTCTCTATAACCTTGCCCACCTCAACTCGACGGATTTCGCGGTCAACGTGGGCTCGGCCACGCTGAATCTTCTGCTTACAGACAACAACACAAAGGTGCTGCAGAGCCCGCGCATTCGCGCCACCGACGGCCAGAAACAGACCATGAAGATCGGCTCGCGCATTCCCATCGCGACGGGCTCTTATCAAACCGGAGCTGCAACCGCTCTCGTCAGTTCGCTGGTCAACACGCAGTTCCAGTATCAGGACGTGGGCGTGAACATCGAAATGACACCCAGCGTTCACTACGACCACGACGTAACGCTCAAGATGAAAATTGAAGTCTCCGCCGAGAGCGGCACTGAGACGATCAGCGGCGTTACGGAGCCGATCATCAGCCAGCGCGTGGTGGACCAGGTTATCCGCCTTCGCGAAGGCGAGGCCAGCATCCTGGGCGGCATCCAGAATAACCAGGAGCAGAACAACTGGAACGGCATTCCCGGCCTGAGCGCAATTCCCGTTCTGAAGTACCTGTTTGGTTCGAGGGACCGCATCATTCAGGACGACGACATCGTGTTTGTGGTTGTGCCGCACATCGTGCGCTCGCAGGAGCTGGACGAGGCCAACCTGCGCGAGATCGACACCGGCACGGGCCAATCCATTGACTTGCGCTATTCCAACACGGGCGCTGGGGCGAGTGCATCCGCACCGGTTGTGCAACCTGCCGCGATGAATCGGCCGACGATAGGCTCAATGCCCGCGGGAAGCGCCGTGGAAGCCGCCCCGCAAATGCTAGCGCAGCTGCGGTCTGACATGGCATCGAGCGGCGGCCCGAACTCGACCGCTCAGACCACCGTGACCACGCCGAATGCCGCTCAGCAGGCTGCTCCGCCCGCGGTTGCGCCCGCGGCCGTTTCACAAGCTCTGCAGCAGGCCGCCGCGCCAACGCCGCCTCCGGTGGCGGCGCCCCCGACAATGCCGCCGCCAACGATGCCGGCAACAGCTCCAGCTGCCGGGCCCCCAGCTACAACGCCGGGCGCTGGCGCAGCTTTCGCCATCAACGCACCGGCCGTGCCGCCAGGTTCAGGCGCCACGTTCCAGGTCCCAATCATTCTGAATGGCGCCACTGACGTCGCATCTATAGCGCTGCAGTTCCATTACGACACTTCGAAGCTTCAGCTCGTGAACGTTGCACCTGGCGACCTGCTAAGCCGCGACGGCCAGGCCGCGCCGCCCATTCACGACGACGAACCGGCTGGAAATCTTGTCGTTGGCATCTCGCGCCCGCCCGGGACGCACGGCATCACGGGCTCAGGGACGGTGTGTGTTCTCACCTTCCAGGCCAAGGCGTCGGGCCCGAGCGATCTCGCAATTACCCGCGCCTCGGTGGTCAATGGCGCGCAGCAACAGTTGCCGGTGGCAAGCGCGCAAACCAGCATCGTCGTCAAGTAGGATAGAGCGCCGATGAGCATCCGCCGCCCCATTTCGGTTTTTCACAGTTCGCTCCCGATCCGAAGGAAGAACGAACGCGGCCTGACGCTCGTGGAGTTGATCGTAACCGTCTTCATCCTCACGATTCTGTCTACAGCGGCTTTTCCTATCGTTCGCTTCCAGGTAAAGCGGCAGAAAGAGCGCGAGCTACGATTCGACTTGTGGGAGATGCGCGACGCGATCGACAAATATAAGGATGCGGCCGACAAGGGCGCATTCCAGACCAAGATAGAGAGCCAGAATTATCCGCCTGATCTCGATACGTTGGTAAACGGCGTGGACGTGCAAGGCAAGAAGCTGAAGTTTCTGCGCAAGATTCCAGTGGATCCGATGACGGGCAACACCGATTGGGGATTGCGCTCGATGCAGGACGATCCGGATTCCGACTCCTGGGGCGGCCAGAGCGTGTTCGACGTGCACTCAAAATCCCAGGGAACAGGCCTGGACGGAACGAAGTATTCGACGTGGTGAGGAATTCAGTTCGTAGTTCATAGTTCGCAGTTCACAGGTGATTTTGCGAGCCGATACTGCGAATTTTTAACATCGAACTGGGCACTGCGAACTGTGAACTAAGAATGCGCCGACGCAGCCAATCCGGCTTCACGCTGATCGAGCTGATCATCGTCATGACGATCATCTCGATCCTGGCGACGCTCGCGATCCCCTACTTCGCGGCTGCAGTCAAGCATGCCCGCGAAGCCGTCCTGCGTGAAGACCTGCAGACCATGCGCATGGCAATCGACTCCTACACGATGGACAAGCAGAAGGCTCCGCAGTCGCTCGATGACCTCGTCCAGGCCGGCTACCTGAGGGCCGTTCCCGAAGACCCTATGACGCACAGCAAAGACACATGGGTCACCGACACCAGCGACGCCATGTACTCCATCGACGAAACCGAGTCCGGCATCAACGATGTCCACTCTGGTTCCGATGAGCAAGGTTCCGACGGCCAGCCTTACTCCGCTTGGTAAATTCTGGAGTAAGGAGCCGCTCCATGCCGTCTTTCCGTGCGTTCATCTTGTTTGCCGCCATCGCTGCGATTCCGCTTTCTCTTCACGCGCAGGATGCGCAGACTATCTCCATCCGCTTGCTCGACGGCAAGACCGGTCTCCCCGTAAAGGCCTCTAACTTCCTGGTCCGCGTGGATCATTACGAAACCGTGCACCCCGAATGGGTGAAAATCGGCGATGACAACGCCGTAACTATCACTCTCCCACCCGATGCCAAACAGTTTTCGATCAAAGCCACATACGACGACGGCATGGACACCTACATCAATTGCGACGCCGCGAAGGAGAGTGACAAGGAGCGAAACGTCTGGTATTCGATCGCGACCGTTGTCAATTCCGGTATTGTGGCTCCCAACGAGTGCGCGAAGACCTCGTTCAAAGCGAAACCGGGCGAATTCATCTTCTTCGTCCGCAAGCGCAGCTGGCACGACAATCTCGAATAGCAGCCTCGAAGATTCTTGCTTGAGGAGCGTGACGCCATTTCGTCCGCGACTGGTACAGACAGGCTGAAAGCTGATAATGGATTCTTGGCTAGCGAATCTCCATCCCAGGCCGCATTCGATTACATCGCTCGCGTAGCCCGCGCGTATGCCGCGCTCGTTGAACAGCCGAATGTCGATGCTAACAATGGCCTCGGCGGCAAGCTCTTTTATGTTGGCGAGCTGGATGATGAGGCGCGGGCGCTCATCGTGGCCGCGAATATCGCCGGAGCCGCAACGATCGCAGCGACTGCCGATCGCGATCTGCAGAAGCAGGCTCTGCGCGAAGGCGTCGTCGACTTCGCGGTGACCACGCTCGATGAGGCGCTGCGCATTCTGAAGAACCAACTTCGCAAGCGCGAAACCGTCGCCGTGTGCGTCGCGCTGCCGCCGGCTGAGATGGAGCATGAAATGAATGAGCGTGGCGTTGCTCCCGATCTCGTGCGCAGCGAAATCCTGTTCGCCCCACACCACGTGTCGCTCTTTCGGGGAGATGAGGAAGACCCTCATTCCAAGCTGAGCAAGATTCCTGCCATCGTTACGTGGCAGGCCGGTTCGTCGCTGCCCAAAGATCTGGCAGTGCTTGACGAGATTGCGCTCTCCTGTCTCGATCCCGATGAATGGCGCTCTCGCCGCTGGCTGCGGCTCGCCCCACGTTATCTGGGCCGCATGGCTCAGGGATTGCGGCTAATTGAATCTCATCGTGAATTCTCTGCTCGTCTCTGGGAAGAGCTCCGGAAGCGCACCGGCCGGGGCGAAATCCATTTTTCTCTCGAGGTTCGGACTTATCGGCGCGGCGCTCCCGACCGGTTCCGCTACGATCCTAATGAGGCGCCGGCCAACAAGCCTTCTTGATTTCTCTTTTCTCTGCTCTCTACTCTCTGTTCCCTGCTTCTGAGATTCTCCTCCACAACTCTGCGATGCCGAATCCCGTCTTCGCCGAAACGGGCAGAATCTCTTCGACGCCGAGCCCTTCCTTCAGCGCCGCCAGGCTGCGCACACGCTCGTTGCCGCTCAGCCGATCGATCTTAGTCGCTACCACCAGGAATTCGCGGCCCGCATCGCGGAGCCACTCGATCAATTGGCGATCGTTCGGGCGCGGAGGCACATTCGCATCGACAAGGCAGACGCACAGCGCCAGCGTTTCCCGTTCGAGCAGGTAGGGCTCAATGAACTTCGGCCATTCCGCAGAGATCGACTTGGAAATCTTCGCGTAGCCGTAGCCCGGCAAATCCGCAAAAATCATCTGCCGCCCGACGCGCTTGCCCGAAGCCGGAGAAGGCTCATTCGAGACCAGAAAAAAATTGATGGCGCGCGTGCGGCCCGGCGTCGACGAGACCTTCGCCGCCTTCGCGCCCACGAGGGCGTTCAGCAGGCTGGATTTCCCCACGTTCGAGCGGCCGAGAAACGCAATCTCGGGCGCACCGGCTTCAGGGAACTCCGCCGCCGAAACCGCCGGGCGCAAAAACTTCGCTGTCCATCGCATGGGTCATCCTCTTTCGGGGAATTCGAGCTACTTCTCTATGATCGCCTCACTGGCAGAGCTCGGAAACCTGCAAGTAGGGATCGGGCTTCGCCGGCGGTCGCGCCATGTGCCGCGCGTCCATCAGCTGCTCGGTCAGTGTTCCGCCAGACTTCGAGGCCGCATCGGGGTCCTCGGAATAGGCCTCGTCGTTCTCAACTTGCGCCAGGCTCGCGAAGGTGAAGCCGTCCGCGCGAAGCAGATCGAGCAACTGGGGCAGCATCAGCGTTGTGAATGGCGTCTCATGCAGCAGCAGCACATCGAGAATTTCGCGCCCGAAGACTAACTGCTCTTCAGCGCGCTCGGTTTTGACATCTTCCGCCGCGGCGTCCAAATAAGTTTGCTTCAGCTTCGCGATGGCAGCCTGGTCCTGCTTCGCCAGGCAGCGGACATAGGCGTCATTCCATTCATAATCCGCAAACTGGAGCGTCACCTGCGCGATTTGGTAACCGTGCTCGCGCAGATACCCTCGCACCGCGCGCCGCTTCTCCACCGTGTCGCCTTCCTCGAGATACGGATACCGAAACCAGCGCCAATCACGCACCTCGCCATATTGCGCAAGCGCCGGCTCGTTCCGCGCGATGTCCTGCTCGAACGCTTCAACCGTATTCGTTGTGAGCCGCATGTGCGACCAAGTGTGATCGCCGATGTTCATCCCCGCGTCGAGCCAGATTTGCAAAGCCTGCGGCGCTCCGGGACGGCTGCCGATCTTGTCGCCGTTGACAAAACCGTACGTACCCTCGAGATGATTCGCTTTCAGCTCTCCCACCAGCGTTTTCGCGACGCTGACCGCGTCTTCTCCCGCCGGCAAAATGCCAACCTGCGGCAGATCATCGAATGTAATTGCGATGGCGGGATGCGCGTGCGGCTGCGGCTGCTTTTCCGGCGCTTCCTCTTTTGCCGTGCGCGGCATGCGCAACCCCTGCGCGTCTGCGCAAGCTGCTGTTTCAGCAAGCGCAGCAACCAGTAACGCGGCGGCAGCGGCATGCCGAAGCATCGCGTTACCTCGCGCCTTCGAGAGGCGACGCGGGCCGCGTGCTCGGATCGGATGCCAGCCACTTGCCGAACTCATTCAGCGGGTCGTCGCCGCCAAGCTCCAGAAGAGTCTTACGTAATTCGGTCGAGTCAACATCTGAAGGCGTGGGCTGCAGCACGCCGTTGCTATCCAGCTCCTCGCCGCCTGCGACTTGCGCCAGTTGAATCAGCCACGCGGGCGCCTTCGTGGCGGAAATCGGCGCTTCCTGCAGCCGCACTTCCCAGCTAATCGGAGCTTCATCCTGGTCGAGATTCTGCCAGGCCGTCACAATCCATTTGCCATCGCTGGTGAACGCCGCGCGAAGCGGCAGGCTCGCCGCAGCCGTCAACGTTCGCTTCATCGGCCTGCCGGCCGCCACGCCTGTCAAAGCGTCCCACACCTGCGCCACTCCGTCCTGCGATGCGGTCAGCACCCACTCGCTGTTAGGGCTGAACGTGGAAATGAGTACCGTATCTTTTTCCTGCATCAACTGGCTCAGCCGGCTCTTGCTCGACGCATCCCACACTTGCGCAGCCTGACCGTAGGAACTCGCGACCCACTTTCCGTTGGGGCTGAATTCCGCATCGGGCACCCAGTTGTCCACTTGCAGAACTCCCGCCTCCGCACCGGTCTGGACCGTCCATATGCTGGCCTCGTGTCCGGTCGTCGACGATGCCAATAGCTCCTTTCCGTCGGGACTGAAGTTTGCGCTCTTCACTTCGCCCTTATGCTGCATTGGCTTGCCGATGGCGGCGCCCGTCGCCACGTCCCACGCACGCACGGTTCCGCCATGCGACCAGGTTACGATCATGTTTCCATCGTTGCTGAACACCGCGCCAGTGGCGTCGCCGCTCAGTTGGATCGGCGAGCCGCGCTCCTGCCCTGTTGCCGTATCCCAAATCGTCAGCCAGCTCGGCGATACCACCGCCAGCAAATGGTCGTGCGCGTCGAACAGCGCCGCCAGCGGCGCCTCGCCGAGCGCAATTGGCGCTCCCACAGATGCACCCGTCATCGCCGCGCGAATCTGCGCCTGCTTGCCCGACGCCGTAAACAGAAGAGTTCCATCTGCGCTGCACGCGGCCAGAGTTACCGGGCCGGTCGCCGCCATCGCTCCTGACTGCTGCGCCGTGCGCGCGTCCCAAATCTGCGCGCCACCATCGGTCACGGTGACCAATCGTTGGTCGTCCGCGTTCAGGCATACGGTTTTGAGCGTACCCTTCCCGCTAACCACTGGCAGCTCGGCAACCTTGTTCCACTTCCAGATGCGCGCGGTGTGATCGAACGACGCGGTCACCACCAGCGACGAATCCTTCGGATCGAAGCGCGCCATGTAAACGTCGCCGCTATGCCTCATTGGCTCGCTCAACGGCTGCCCGGTCTGCGCGTCCCACACGCGAGCGGTCCGGTCCGACGACGCCGTCACGACATACTTACTGTCGGCGCTGAATGTCGCTGCCTCAACCCATCCCTCGTGAACCATCGGCTGCCCGATGGCTTGGCCCGACGGAACCGCCCAGAGCCGCGCCGTCTTGTCTTGCGAAGCTGTCACAAGCGTCTTGCTGTCGGGGCTGAACGAAACGAAATCGATCGGTTGCCCGCTGCCATCCTCGATCGTCTTGCCCACCTGATGAAAGGTCTTCGCATCCAGAATGTAGCCGGTGCCGTCGTCGCCGGCGGTCGCCACCCATTTGCCATCAGGACTGATGACCGCCTTGTTCACTTCGCCATTGTGCAGCTTGTTCGCTTTTTCCGCTTGCGTCGCCGCATCCCACAGCCGCGCCTCGTGATCGGACGACGCCGTGACCACAAACTTTGGCCCATCATCTGGATTGAACATCGCCGTCCATACCGTCTCGGCGACCGCGCCCGGTCTCTCGTGCACAAGCGCCTTACCAATCTCCGGATGCGCGGGATTCGTCGCGTCCCAGATGCGCGCCGTGTGATCCCATGACGCGGTCACGATCTCCGACCCATCGGCACTGAAGTATGCGCTGTTGACTTTGCCGCCTTCAACCGCGATATTGTGCTGCATCGCGCTGCCGATCTGCGCGCCTGTCTGCGCATCCCACACGCGCGCCGTTCCATCCCACGACGCAGTCACCACTTTCGTTCCGTCAGGACTGAACTCCGCAGTGTGAACCCAGTCCGCGTGCCGCATCGGCTGGCCAATCTTCTGCCCCGTCGCCACGTCCCACAGCTGCGCTGTGTCGTCCGCCGATGCTGTCACCACTTTCGTCCCGTCGGGACTGAAGCATGCATCCTGCACCTCGCCATCGTGGTGCAGCGTCTGCAACGGCAGCAGCGCGTTGTGCAGCTCAGACATAGCAAGCGCAATCGCCTTTTGATTGCCGGGATTCTTGCTCATCGCGTCCGCCAGGTACGCGAGCGACACCGGCTCATCGCCGCGCATCATCTCCGTCGCCGCAAACTCGGAGTCGGTTTCGCTGGCAGCCATGCGCGCGCTCGCCGCCGCTGCCTGCGCATCGTGCCGCTTGCTGACAAGGTACGCAATTACGAAGCCGAAGATGAGGCAGAGGACCACCGCAATCGCGCCTGTTGTGCGAATCATCTCGCGTTTTCGCAGCGCCTCAACATGACGCACCGAAGCCTCGATGAATTTGCGCTCGGAGTCGTTCAATTGCCGCGGCTTGGTCGTGAGCCACGACTGAGCCCGCGCTAGCTTCAATCCCCACAGCAGTGCCTGCGTCTTCTCGTTTTCCGGCGCCGCTTCCCAGTCGGCAAGGTCCCGGTCCAACTGCTCCTTACCGGTCAGGAATTCCTTTTCTTCGTCGAGCCAGTTTTTCAGTCGCGGCCATTTGCGCAGCAGCGCTTCGTGCGTCACTTCAACCAGCGCTACTCCGCGCTCGTGGCGCACGGTCAGCAGATACGCCTTTGCCAGCCGCTCGATGAGCGGCATCGCGCGTGCCGGAATCTTCTCGAGCTCAGTCGCACGCCGCGCATACTCTCCTTCCGGGTTGACCCGCACCAGCCCCGGAATGAACGCTTCCTTCAGCGCCTGTAAATCTTCCGCGGTGGGATTCGCCGCGGCCAGCACCTCGTCTGCTTTTCGGCGCACCGCGTTTTCCAGCGGCGACAACTGCGCCGGCGCGTCGCCCATGGCACGATAGGCGTCTACCGTCATGTGTTTTGTGCTGACCGAACGGTCGTAAAGCTCGCGCAGCGCGAATGCCAGCAGCGGCAGCGCGTCATCGGTTCGCGCGTCGGCCATCATTTCTGTCACAAGCGCGTCGTCGACGGTGATGCCCGCCAGCTTCGCTGGCCCACACACAATGTCGCGCACTCGCTCCAAAGGCATCGGCTTCAGCGAGAACTGCTCGAACTGCGCTGCCAGCCGCGTCTCCTGTTGCAGGCGGCCCAAGTAATCCGAGCGCAGCGTCATCGCCGCCAGGTAGGGCTGCTGCGGGCTCAGCATGGCATTCAACACCGAAAAGAATCGCTCGTGCTGCGCGTCCTCAACGCCGCTGAACAACTCTTCGCCCTGGTCGATGGTGATGAGGATGTGCGCTTCATTTCGCCCATGCGCGGCGCGCAGATCGCGCGCCAGATCTCGCAGCGCGCGCGCGGGATTGTCGCCTTCGAGCTCGCTGCGCCACTGCCTCCAGTTTTTCGCATCACCCAGCGCCGTAGCGAGGGCCAGCGCCAGCTCATCCAATGGTTGCGACTCAGGCCGGAACGGCGGCAGCACGATCCAGTTGTGCCGGTCCTGCTTGAGCCGCGGCGTAACGCCGGCCCGCAGCAGCGACGACTTTCCAGCGCCCGACGCACCCAGCACCACCACCAGTTTTTCGCCGCCTTGCACGCGCCGCGCTTCAAGCCGCTGAATCAGTGCGCGAATATCGTCGTCGCGCCCGAAGTAAATGGCTCCATCTTCCTCGGCAAATGCCATCAGCCCCGGGTACGGCGGCCGATGCTGGTCCCAATGCAATCCGCCGCGCTCGTTCAATGCAACGCGCGTCAGCTCTTTGCGCAGCTTGTCCAGACCGCCTTCCCGGTCCTTCACCAGGTCAAGGAGTTGAATGTCGTCGCCGATGAATTTTTCTTTAGTGGGTGTTTCCACCAGCGGAAAGATCGCCTTGCCCAAGGCGCGCGCCTGTGCGAACTCAACAAAGCACCACTTGCTGTGGAACCAGTTCTCGGTCAGGATGAGGATGACCGCGTCGCATGCGGAAACTTCCCGATAGAGCGTGCTCTCCCATTTCTCTCCGGGAGCGATGCCTCGCTCGTCGTCGAAATCCAGAAATGTCGAGGCGAATCCTTCGGAACGCAGCCACTCCAGCAGCTCTTGCGCTTCGGTCCGATCCACGCTCGAATGACTGATGAAGATCTGTGCCACGCCACTCTCCCGTGAACAGAGCCTCGCTCGACACGAGCAAAAGCTGCACAGGCCATCATAATTCGTTTTTGCGTGCAGCAAGCTTCTTTCGCTGCATCAGGCATCAACACCTATAATCGCTGCCATCGGAGCGCTCCCGTGATTCAGCGACATTTCGCCAAGGCTCTTTTCGTTCTTCCGGCGCTGGCCCTGGCGCCGGCCTGGGTCCTGCTGCACGCGCAACAGCCGGCCGGTTCTGCTGCAGCCGCGCCCACTGGCTCAAACACGGGTCCGCACCCGGCCGCCTACTACGCCTGGAGAAAAGTGCACGATGCAGAGCTGGTGGTCGACTTCGGCGGCCTGGAACGCTTCAGAAGAGCTGACGCAGCTTTGCCCGCGCCCAAGCCGGGCGAAAACCGCGTCGTCTTTATGGGAGACTCGATCACCGAGGATTGGCATCTGGAGAGATCCTTTCCCGGCAAGCCTTACCTCAATCGCGGCATCAGCGGCCAGACTTCTCCGCAAATGCTGGTGCGCTTCCGGCAGGACGTGATCGATCTGCATCCCAAGGTCGTGCTCATTCTTGCCGGGACCAACGACATCATGAAGAACACCGGCCCTATGACGACCGAAGAGAGTGGCGAAATGATTGCCAGCATGGCCGACCTCGCCACGGCCAATAACATTCAGGTGGTGCTGTGCTCGGTGCTGCCCTCGTCGGAGTTCGCGTGGTCGCCCGCGCTGAAGCCCGCGTCGAGAATCGTGGAACTGAATGCGTGGATCAAGAAGTATGCGGCGGAAAAGGGCTATGTTTACGTCGATTACTATTCGGCGCTGGCTGATGAGCACGGCGGGCTTCCGCCATCGCTGAGCGACGATGGCGTGCATCCGATCGCGGCCGGATTCGCGATTATGGCGCCGCTGGCTGAGACGGGCATTCAGCAGGCGCTGAAACGAGCGCACGATTGACATTGGAACAAGATCACAGGCCTGCTCAGGGAGCAATACCGATCCGGCCGTCAGTGCTCGACAAGCTCGAGGTCTTCCACTTCAGCAGGCAGCGGCGCAATTTCGTAAGGGCCTGCCAGGCGCCGCTTGCGCCGCGCAAATACCGCCACCGCATAAGCCGCGCGCCGTCGTGCTTTCTGCTCCCAGCGCGGCAATTTCTGGAGCGGCCGCGGATACGCGAGCATCGCCGCGATCAACGCCGCCTCTTCGGTTCCCAGTTGATCGGCATTTTTATGGAAAAGTCTTTGCGCCGCAGCATTCGCGCCAATCAGCCCCGATCCAAAATATGCGCAGGCAAGATACGACCGCAAAATCTCAATCTTCTTGTGCCGGAACTGGATCGCCATCGCCAGCAGTCCTTCATAGATCTTCCGCTTCAACGTCGGCGCCCGGAATCCCGTCACCGTGCGCACAAACTGCATGTCGATGGTGCTGGCGCCGCCGTGTTTGCGGCCCGTGAGCACCCTGAGCATCTCCCGCAGAACTGAACGTGCGTCCACACCGGGATGAGAAAAGAACCTGCGATCTTCGAGGGCAATCGTCATCAGTTCGAGCGCAGTTAACGACGCCGGCAGCTCGCGCGGCAACAAACGCACGTTGTGATCGATTCGGCCCAAGTCGCTGCGCAGCCTGGTGAACCACGCCGAAGGTCTCGCCCATTTTGGTAACCGCGGCGCCCTGCGCCGAGCTTGCTTCGCCGCAGCCTGCGGTTTCCTGCGCGCCGTTTTCGGTCCTGCGCCGGCGTTGGCGGCAACCCATGCCGCAACCGCTTCCGCTGAGGCCTCTCCAAAAAGATGATTGGGACAGTCGGTCGTTCCTTCGTTGCCCGGCGCAGATTTGTGCCCTACCACGTTCGTCGCGACGATTCCATATTCTTCCTGAAGCCACCGAACCAGCTGCGCGCTGGCCACGCTCTGCGCATCGGTCAGCCGATCGGCAGCCGTGGCCACATGCTCGATGCCGATGGATCGCGCGTTCGTGGCCTTCGCGTGCCATGCCGACAAATCGTCGCGGACCATTTGATAGATATCGCCGTTCTTGTCGACGATGTAATGAGCGGAGACTCGCGAATTGCGGTTCAAAAACCAATGAATCGTGCCTTCGACGGTGGCCGCCGTCGAGCAGTGCAGCACGATCATGTCGATCTCGGCCCCGTTCCGCGAAGAGGAATTGGGGCTTTCGATGAAGCTTTTGATGGGTGGTTTCACCATCGCGCCTTAACCCGGATTTCGACCCGATGATCTCTGCTGCATTCTTCTATTCAGGACCCGGGCAGCGGAGCACGAGCGCCTCGGCGCGCAGGTCTGTTCATGAACGGTTGCAATCACTATACGCTTCATCTTGTTCGGCGAGCCGCCGGGCAGCCCCTCCGCGACTTACCGAGGTCATCCTACTGATTACTCCCTGACCGCATCGTGCCCGCTTGCGATTGAACGGGCCTACGATGGTCGGGGCCGCACACGCGCTTCAAACCACCGGCGTCTCGACCGGACCATCGGAAGGTGAAAGACTTGAACCATGCCTGGCGACATCAGGATTTTCGCTTCGGTGGGACGCTCCGGTGCAAACATCTTCGGCGACGTCGCTATCGTTCAGCAGTTGCTGAATCTCAAGCTGCCGGATGCGGGCCGTTCCATTTTTTCGCGGTCTCGTCCCGGCGATTCGCGTCTTTTGGATGTCGATGGACTTTGCGGCCCGGCGACCATCGCCGCAATTGAAGCTGCCGAGCGCCGCCATTTAGGTATCAGTCGCCCGACGGGAAAAGTCGAACCGGGCGATGCCACTTTCGAGTTCTTCGCGCGCGATCTCTCTGCCGACGCTCTCGGTGTTGACGGTCTTGGCAATCCGCAAATCGCCTGGGGAGCACGCGTCAGTCCCGCATTCAAAGCTCGCCTGATTGAAGCAGCGCGCAACATCGGCGTCGATCCCAACTTCCTCGTTTCGGCCATCGCCTTTGAGACCGGCGAGACCTTCAGCGCGTCGATTCAGAACGCCAGCGGCGCCACAGGACTCATCCAATTCACGCCGGCCACAGCCACAGAACTCGGCACCAGCACCGCGGAGCTGGCCGCTTTGCCAGCCGAAGACCAGATGCACTACGTCGAGCAGTATCTTCTTCCCTACCGCAACATGCTTGAGACCGTCGAGGACGTCTACATGGCGATCCTGTGGCCCGCTGCGGTCGGCAAACCGAATTCATGGGTTCTCTTCAGCGAGGGCAGCCCTGAATACGGCCGCAATGCCGGCCTCGATACCGACAGGGATGGCAACGTCACGAAAGGCGAAGCCGGCGCACTGATTCGCGCCAGGCTGCTGAAAGGCAGACGCGAGGGCTACTTCGGGTGAACGGCACGGCGATCGTTCCGAGGCGTTCCTTGAAGCGCGCCTTTCAAAAACCTGCATCAAACCCACAGAGGTTCGCTCATGAGAGCAGCTACTGTGGTTGGAATCCTTCTTATTGTCCTCGGGATCATCGGATTTGCCTGGGGCGGCATCAGTTTCACACACGAGAAAAGAGACGCAAAAGTCGGCCCCATCGAGCTATCGCACAAACAAACGAATACCTTCCCCATTTCGCCGATTTTGAGTGGAGTGTCGCTGGTGGGCGGAATCGCGCTGATCGCCGTAGGCGCCCGAAGCAGATAGCGATTGGATTGGTGCCGAAGAAGGGACTCGAACCCCCACACCCTTGCGAGTACATGGACCTGAACCATGCGCGTCTGCCAATTCCGCCACTTCGGCACGTGATCGCTCAGGCGGGAACCGCCGAGCAGGCAGCAATTTCGAGTCTCGCAAATGCGCCCGGTGGTGTCAAATTCTCAGGCCGTGATCGAGCGGGGCCGCACGGCGCCCAAACAGAGCTTCAACATCATCAGCCTGGCGTTTTCACGCCCTTCCTGAGCATTGCGACAGCTTTTTCGTGGCGCCGCTGGCGCGTCTCCTGCTTCTTCGCTTCATCAATCCAGCGCACATACTCCTTGCGATGCGTGAAGCTCAGCTTTTCGAATCCGGTCAGCAGCCCTTCCGTCTTCAGCAGCTTCTTCAAATCCGGCGGAATTTCGATCGTTCGTTCCGCATCGTCCTTCCACACCACAACGTCGATGGAATCGCCCGGGCCCTTGCCGATCTCTTCGCGAATCAATTTCAGCACCGGCAGCATGTGCTGCGGCATGCCATATCTGATCAGCGAGCCCGAGTAAGGCACTCCGGCCAACGTCGATTTCACGGCCACGCGGCCCCTTGTGCCGAACTCTTTCTCCACATCGAATGGGAATAGCACGAAAGCGCCGCCCGAGCCCACGCTGGCTTCCTGAATCTTCGCCCGGAACGAAAATTTCTTCATCGCCGCATCGTCCTCCGGAGCCACAATTGATCAGTTCTTCTCTTCTTCAATCTTCACTCCGCTCGGCTTCGCGAACAGAGTGGCATCGAAAGGCAATAAGTCATAACCAGCATAGTAGTAGGTGAAATGCTCCTCGCCGTGAAACATAGCAACAGCCGCCGGCTTCTCTACATCGCCGCCGGTGAAGAGTGCCACCATCCAATCGCCGAAATGCAGCCTGTATCCATTCGTTTGCACAGGCTGCCCGCCAATTTGCAGAACCGGACCGGGCTCCCGAACAGCCCCGTGGCCCTTGAAAAACTCCATTTCAAATCCGAACTCGAGCGCGCCGATCTGCGTTGCAACCTCCTTTGGCATCCCCGATGACCGGTCCCCGAAGATCGGCATGTGGCAATTAAACGTCGGCCCGTCGTCCACATAGTGGCGGGCCGTCTGGTCCGCGAGGTTCACCATCCATATATCCGGTTCATTGATGATCACTAGTCCGTGAATGCCGTTTTCCGGGTCGGGCTGCTCCTCCACTCGGCAATAAGTTGTACCCGCTCGATAGAAGATCTTAGGCTTGGCTGCAAAGCTATCCCGCGCTATATCCGTGCCCGCGAGCTGAACCATCATTTTCGTCATGGATTGCGGGGGCTGCTGGGCAGACATGATTGCGGCCAGCACAAATACAGAGAAGTACGCGTGCTTCATTTCAAGCCTCGCTTTCACGGCTTTGGAAATGAACACAGCATAACGCAATTCTTATTCGTATTTCCGCGAAAATAGAGAAGCCGGTCCACATTCGAACCGGCCCCATTCCTGCTCAGTCAGACCAGGCGCTACACCAGCTTCGCGTCCAGCGTGACCTCGGTGTTATTCGCGAACAGCTTTGAGATGGGGCAGCCGGCCTTGGCGTCTGCAGCGGCCTTGTCGAACGCTTCCTTCGACGCGCCGGGAACGCTGGCCGTCGTGGTGAGCGCGATCTTCGTCACTCTGAAGCCGTCGTCGGCCTTTGCCAATGTCACAGCCGCCTGGGTCTCGATCTTCGTCGGCGTCAATCCCGCGCCGCCCAACTGCGCGCCGAGCGCCATCGAAAAGCAGCTCGCGTGCGCCGCCGCAATCATCTCCTCGGGAGTCGTGCCTGAGGCCGCGCCCTCAAACCGCGTGGCGAACGAGTAGTTGGCGTCTTTCAATACGCCTGTCGCCGTAGAAATGGTACCCTTGCCTTCTTTCAACGATCCTGTCCAGACCGCGCTTGCTTTGCTCGCCATAGTCCCTCCTTGGGTGCGAATTCTCTGGGTTGTAAGTGGGTTTACGGCGCTGCATCTTTGGGGAAACCGTCGCGCCGTCTCGCTATTGAACTTTTGGGCGCCTGAGGAGATTTCGGCAGTTCAGGCTGACCCTTCTCCATGCTAATCTGTCGGCCATGTTGCCGCAGCTACCCACCGCCCTGAAATCCGGGTTTGCAGCCGATTCCGTTGCGGAAATCTCACAAAGTGGTGCGATCTGCACTGCGGGCGTTGAACCGGCCCAGGATTGCGACATCGGCTCCGCTGCCGAATCGCCGATCGACCATCATTGCCAGGTCTGCCCCACCTGCAGCCATCGCCTCACCGGCCACCGCTGCAAGCTCATTTGCGGCCACTGCGGCTACTACCTGAGCTGCGCCGACTATTACTGACCAGCTTTTCGCTCGTCATGGAACTTCCGTTCTCGTAATCGCGTAAATCCATTCAGTGCCCGGAGGTCCATGGATGCTCTGGTTTTACGAATTATTCTTTCCCGCGATCTGGGTCGCTTTTTTCGCCTATTGGCAGGTGAAGGCCGCCAACACCAAAACCACGGAGCGTCTCGAGCCGGCAGCCTCGCGGATGCTCCGGGTCACCATCTTTTTGATTATCTTTGCCCTGGTTTCGCCTTTGCGTATTCCCCTACCCTGGCTCTATGTGCACCTGTGGCCGGTGGGGCTTTGGCCGTTTTGGATTGGTGCAGCCGTGAACGTCACCGGACTTGTCTTCGCGGTTTGGGCGCGCGAACACCTCGGCAGAAACTGGAGCCGGTCCGTCACCATCAAGCAGGACCACGAGCTGATTACCACGGGTCCCTATTCCACCCTCCGGCATCCCATCTATACGGGCATTCTTACTGGCTTTGTCGGCTCCGCGATCGCCATCACCCAGGTTCGGGGAGTGGTCGCTCTCGTCCTTATGTTCATTTCGTTTTGGCTCAAACTTCGCATGGAAGAGAAATGGATGCGCCAGCAATTTGGTGAGACGTATATCGACTACACACTGCACACCGCCGCCCTGGTCCCGTTCCTGTTTTGATCTTTCAACGAGTTCGCAGTTCAAGGTTCGGAGTTCACAGCCGCTGGTGCCATGTTCTTAGAAGTGGTTGCATAAATCGTCTGGTGGCGATGAAGAAGCTTCCCTCAGGGGATAAGGACGATGGGTGCGTCGATGTCGGCGGCCGGCGGCCCGGTTTGGTCCTTGAAGTGATTGACCCCCTAGACGACGGCTTGGCTGCGCCGCCGCGCAATTGCATCGGCTGCCGGTAACGGGAGCAGGCGCGCACGAACCAGGATTTTGCGAGCCAGCCCCGTCAGCGCCATGCCCGCTGCCTCGCGCAACGGAACCCACCGGCGATCTCCGCCAGCAACGGTCACCGCATCCACATCGTCCTCAAACACCGTGCGCACGCGGACGTAATAATTTACCTGCATAATGGCGTGGCGCACCGTCATGCGCAGCTCGCTCGCCGGAACCTCTGAACGACGCAGCGCCGGCAGTTCCCACATCCCCGGCATAACCGTGGCATGCTCCGGGCGCTGCTCGAGCAGCACTTCGCGTGCGTTTTGGCCGCGGGTCTTGCCTTCGTTGCTCGTACGCACCGACAAACCATAGGCCACAATCTTGCTGGTCATTCGCGCACGCGCCCGTGTTTTGTGCTCGCCGCGCGTCTTGCAATCGGACATGAGCGGGCAAACACCGCATTGGGGATTGCGCGGAGTGCAAAGCGTCGCGCCTATCTCCATCATCGCCTGGTTCGAGTCTCCGGCGCGCGCTGGGTCCAGCAGCTTGTTGGCCAGTTCGTCCACTTTCCGCCGCAACGCCGATCCGCTGCCCCTTCGGGCCGTTGCATCCCAACCTGCAAAGCGGCACAACACCCGCTCCACATTCCCATCGACAACTGCGACCGGTTCTCCGTGCGCGATGCTGGCCACCGCCGCCGCTGTGTAGACTCCGATTCCCGGCAGCGCGCGCAGATCATCCGCCTTTGTCGGCAGATTGCCGCCGAGATTTGCGCTCACAAACTGCGCCGCCTTGTGCAGCATGCGCGCACGGCGGTAGTAGCCCAGTCCACTCCACATCGCCAGGACGTTCTGTTCATCAGCCAGCGCCAAGGCCACCAGCGTGGGGAATCGCTTCATGAACTCCCGGTAGCGCTCCACGACCACTGAAACCCGTGTTTGCTGCAGCATGATCTCTGCAACCCAGATTGCGTAGGGGTCGCTGCTCCTGCGCCAAGGCAGGTCGCGCTTGTTAGCCGTGTACCAATCCAGTAAACGCGCGCCAGCGGCCCGCAACCCGTCACGCCCCTCGTCCCGCCTCGCCATGCGCTCAGATTACGGCATTTACGGGGTTTGCCTTTCTAGAGGACAGGTGACCAATGCGATTCCATCAACTTAGCGTGACCTGAATGGTGTATTGCCGCATAGGCTGTGGATTGCTAATTTGAACTCAAATTCCCATTCTGGCAGACCCTGCCAACGTGCAGTTGATTTTCTGGGCCAGGTAGCCAGAGCTCATCTAGGCTGGGCTCATCCAGGCTGAAATGCCGCCAACGAGATGGACACATCCGCTGGCAATTGATCGGAGAGATCGTGAAACGACTTGTTAGCTGCTTGACTCTCACTTTGCTGGCCGCTTCTGCCAGCCTGTTTGCTCAAAACTCCAACCAGCCCATTCCGCCCCAGAAAGAGGGCGACAAAGGGAATGCGCCCTTTTCACGCCTCGCCCTTTCGGGCGGCATTGGAGCAAGCGGCATCAACATGCAGGTTGCCGTTGAGGCCAATCGCTACTTCAACATTCGCGGCATCGGCAACTACTTCCACTACAACGTGAACAACATCACCATCAATAACAACGGTGGATCGGCCGGAATCGCCGTCACGGGTAATTTGAACTTCGCCACCGGCGGAGCTGCGTTCGATCTTTATCCATTTCCGAATCACGGATTCCGCTTGAGCCCAGGCGTCGTCTTCTACAACCAGAACCAGGTCACGGCCACCGGCATCGCCCCGCCCGGAACCAGCTTCACCTTCGGCTCGCAGAAGTATTATTCCGACACTGTGAACCCGCTTAACATTACCGCCGGCCTGAACCTGAACACGCGCAAAACCGCTTTCTCGATGACCACGGGCTGGGGGAACCTGATCTCGCGCAGAGGCGGCCACTGGTCATTTCCATTTGAAATCGGCGCCGTCTTCACAGGAGCACCCACCATCAGCCTGGTGCCCACCGGTAACGCATGTCTCAACTCGGTCGACGCGGCAGACAACGGTCCGACCTGCGTGAACATGGCCACCAATTCCACAGCGCAAACAAACGTCGCTGCCGAAATCGCCAAGTATCAGAAGGATCTGAACCAGGTTCCTGTCTATCCGATCTTTTCTTTCGGCATCGGCTACAACTTCAGGATCCACTAACCCCATCGGGCCTGTTCAAACCAGCAGGCTCTCACAACACGCAAACAACAATCCGGGCCGCGAGGCCCGGATTTTCTTTGCTGTCTGTTCTCAGTTTTTATTCCCCATTCACGGAGCAGTGAAGACTGTTAAATCATCTCTCCCACAATTGCCGGCACTGCCTTTAGCGCCGCATCAATTTGGGATTGATCCTTGCCGCCGGCTTCGGCGATCTCGGCTTTCCCGCCACCTGAGCCTCCGACGATTTTTGCCACCGCACCAACCAGCTTGCCCGCCTGAATCCGGTTCACGAGCCCCGGCGTGACGCCTGCGATCATGGCCACTTTGCCTTCAGGCTGCGCAGAGCCCAGCACCACGACGCCCTCGCCGAGCTTCTGCTTCAAATTGTCGACCAGCGTCCGCAACTGCCCGCGTTCGAGATTGTCGGCACGGTGCACGAGCACCTTCACGCCTTTCACCTCGACGGCGCGAGAGACGGCCTCGTCCAAGCCGCCGGCGGCCGACTTCATCCGCATCTCTTCCAACTCGCGCTTGAGCTTCTTCAACTCCTCTTCCTGCGCGGCAAACTTTGCGCGCAGTCCTTGCGGCATATCTTCGGTCGAGGGCAAGTATTGCCCAGCCACCTGCGCCAGCTCAAAATCGCGCCGGAAGGTATCGAGCGATCCCATTCCGCTGATCGCTTCAATCCGGCGCACGCCCGACGACACCGACTCCTCGCTGGTGAGCTTGATCAGGCCGATTTCGCCTGTTGCGGACGTGTGCGTGCCGCCGCACAGCTCTGTCGAGAAGCCATTGGACAACTTCACGACCCTCACCTTGTCGCCATATTTCTCGCCGAATAGCGCCATGGCGTGGTACTCGTTCACGGCCACGTCGATGGGCACATCCTCCAGCGTTTCAACGCGCGCGTTGCCCAGCACCTCGCGATTTACGATGTCCTCCACTTCCTGGAGTTCTTCATCGGCGACCTGCGCAAAGTGTGAAAAGTCGAAGCGCAGGCGATCGGGATGCACGGCCGAACCGGCCTGCTTTACATGCGTTCCCAGAACCTGCCGCAACGCCGCGTGCAGCAGATGCGTGCCCGTATGGTTGCGACGGATCGCGTCGCGCCGAACTCCGTCCACCTGTGTATTCACGTGGTCGCCGACAGCGAGATCTTGCTTGAGGATCGCTTTGTGCGCGCGAACGCCCTGCACCGGCAGCACGCAGCCGACGATCTGCGCCACAACTGAATTTCCGTCCAAAGCCAGAAAAACACCGGTGTCGCCGATTTGGCCGCCCGAGTCGCCATAAAAGCTGGTGTGGTCGAGAACGACTTCGATCTCGTCGCCAGCCTTCGCCGCAGGAATGCCGACGCCGCCCTTCACGATCGCGAGGACTTCGCAGTTGGTCGAAGTCAGCGAGCGATAGCCTTCGAAAACCGTCTTGGGGAGATCGCGGAATGCGGGGCTCGCGGTTTTCTGCGCTCCGCCCTTCCAGGAAGCGCGGGCGCGAGCCTGTTCTTCCGCGCGGGCCTTCTCAAAGCCCTCGTGGTCGAAGGCGATTCCCGCGTCGCGGGCGGCGTCGACCATAAAGTCCAGCGGAAGGCCAAAGGTTTCATAGAGGTGGAAGGCCTTCTCTCCCGTGAAGCCCGACTTGATTTCTTCATCCAGCCGAGTAAGTCCGACTTTCAGCACGCGATCGAATTGCTTCTCTTCCGCCTCGACCACCTTCGCGACGCGATCTGCTGAATCCTTCAGCTCCAGATAAGCGCCTTTCATCAGATCGCGCACGGCGAAGACCATTTCGAACAGGAACGGCTTCTCCTGCCCCAACAGACGCCCATGCCGGATCGCGCGGCGCAGAATCTTGCGCAGCACGTAGCCTCGGCCCTCGTTCGAGGGCAGCACGCCATCCGAGATCAAAAACGTCGCAGCGCGCGCGTGGTCGGCGATGATGCGCAGGCTCGCCGCCGCGTCATCGGCAGTCCTTGTCTCGCTCTCCAACGCGGATTCGCTCACTTGCTTGCCTGTCAGTTCCTCAGCTCTCACAATCAGCGGCGTAAACAGATCGGTCTCAAAGTTCGAAACCTTCCCCTGAAGCACCGCAGCCACACGCTCGAGGCCCATGCCGGTGTCGATCGAGGGCTTCGGCAGCGGAGTGAGGGTATATTGAGATACCGCTCCAGAGCCTGGAGCCGCGGAGCGGTCAAACTGCATAAACACCAGATTCCAGATCTCGACGTAGCGGGCATCGTCCTTGCCAAAGGGCAGATCCACACCGGGCGTCTCCGCGGCCTCCAGCCCCATGTCGTAAAAAATCTCAGAGCACGGTCCGCACGGGCCCGTCTCGCCCATCTGCCAGAAGTTGTCTTTCACGCCGTATTCGCCGATGCGCTCTTTGGGCACGCCCACTTCAAGCCAGTACTTCTCTGCCTCGTCGTCGCGCGGAACCTCCGCCGTGCCTTCGAAGATGGTCACATACAAACGGTCCTTGGGGATGCCGAACCACTCCTCGCTCGTCACAAGCTCCCACGCGAACCGGATCGCGTCGCGCTTGAAATAGTCGCCGAAGGAAAAGTTCCCCAGCATCTCAAAGAACGTATGATGCCGCCGCGTAAAGCCTACGTTCTCAAGATCGTTGTGCTTGCCGCCCGCACGCACGCACTTCTGGCTGGTCGTGGCACGCGTATAGTCGCGCTTCTCCGCGCCCAGAAAAAGATCTTTGAACTGGTTCATTCCGGCGTTGGTAAAAAGCAGCGTGGGATCGTTGGCCGGCACGAGCGAAGACGAGTGCACACGGCGGTGCCCCTTGGACTCAAAGAAGCGCAGAAACAGCTCGCGTATCTCATTTCCCGAGCGCATTTTCATAGCAATTTCAGTTTACCGGTCGGAGGCGTTCTCTGGCCTGCTATCGCTTGACCAAATAGTGTTGAAGGATCATGCCCGAGATCGTGATTGCAGCCACGGCAGTCACGATCACAACGCGAATCCACCGATGCATGCCCCTCGACCGTTCCGGCTCTGCGTCTTGGGACACCCACAGGAGCGACACTAAAGCCGCCCGCTGTTGCCAAAGGATCACCACCATCGACGCGCAGATCAGTGCGGAAATGACGTATGGGCCATAGTCATTTACGAGGATGAACATGTTGATCAGCAGAATATTAGCCATCACGGGAAGCAGGATGATTGCCGCCGTCAGGGTGGTTCTTCGAAACAGCAGCAGTGCGGCGCCCGCAACTTGCGTTATACCCAGAATGGATGCATAAACGCGCGAGTAGCCATAGTAGAACCAAGTTAGCTCGTAGCCCGTCAGCGAGCCGGCAGGCCGACTGGCCAGCTGCGACGACAAATTGAATTGCAAATGGGCCAATTTGCTAATGCCATACATGTACAGCAGAAAGGCACAGGAATACCGAAGCCAATCAAGGAGTATTGGATAGGTCCTACCATCGTCCCGCGTGTTCAACATGGAGCCTTCATATTATCTGCCTGAGTCAACAGCGCAAGGGATCGCCGCGATGCCCGTTTGTTACGCAATGGAAGGACACATGGTTCCGGGGACAGCTTTGCGGCTCCCTCGTGCATACATTCTCCCGGGCCTTCCCAGACGCTACGCGTCCCGATCCCCGACAATTCCGTCCAACCAACTACATGGCCTCTCGACTTCACGCGCCTTCGCTCGCTCTCCTACTCTGCGCAGCCTCAATCCTGTCTGCACCGCCGCTCATCGGCGCCCAACCTGGCACGCACTTGCCGATCGTCGAATCCGATTCCATCAAAATCGGCGGGACTGGCGGCGTCGGCGCCTCCACACTGGAAGTCGACTTCGCCGATGGCCCGCTCGACCTGGGCCGGCAGGCGATTGTCGCCCGCATTGCCACGGCGGCTTCAGCGGTCGCAACTTACTACGGGCGTTTTCCGCTCGCGTCCGCGCGCATCCTCATCATTCCCGTCGCCGGGCGGCACGGAATCCTGCAGGGCACAACGTGGGGAGACATGCACGGCTCTCCCGGCTTCACGCGCCTGCGCATCGGCGAGCACACAACGGCGGCTGAGCTCTCGCGCGACTGGATGATTACGCACGAGCTCACGCACATGGCCTTCCCCGACATGCCTTCCAATCCTGACAATCGCTGGGGCGATTCACCGCAGCACTGGATCGAGGAAGGCCTTGCCACCTACGTCGAGCCCATCGCGCGGGTCATGGTCGGCGATATGACGGCCAACGAAATGTGGACTGAGACCGTCCGCGATATGCCGCAGGGCGAACCGCAGCCCGGCGACGAGGGCCTGGACCATACGCATACATGGGGCCGCACCTACTGGGGCGGAGCGATGTTCTGCCAAGTGGCGGACGTGGAAATCCGCGAGCAGACGCAGAACCGATTTGGATTGCAGGACGCGCTGCGCGCCATCGTCGCCGCCGGGGGGACGATCGATCACGATTGGACACTGCCGCAGGCGCTCGCGATCGGGGACCGCGCGACTGGCACGCATGTGCTCAC
This sequence comes from Occallatibacter sp., assembly GCA_035541975.1. Taxonomy (GTDB): domain Bacteria; phylum Acidobacteriota; class Terriglobia; order Terriglobales; family Acidobacteriaceae; genus Telmatobacter. The sequence goes on from DATKMH010000024.1 coordinate 41,727, forward strand.
GGATCTCTACGCACAATGGAAAGACAAGCCTGTCCAGTACGATCTGCCTGCGCTTTGGGATCGGTTGGGGATTCATGCGACTTCGAACGGAGTGGAGTTTTCAAATTCTGCGCCGCTGGCTGCGGTTCGAGAGGCAATCACAAAGCCGGAGGGAAACCCGATCCGCGCGATCGTCGCGCCGACGCAGCCGCCGATTCCGGCCGGTTGAATTCGATGGTCTCAGGCGAGGACGGTCATGGCGGCTGTTTACCTTTGGGTAAACTCCATTACTGGTTCGTTAATAGGTTATTTATCGATGGGTAAATAGTTAACTTGCTGAGTCTATTGATAAAGTGTCGAAAAATGGCCCAAAATGCACTCGAAACGGTGCACTTTTCGAAAAAAATTTCTGCCGATCGTGCGCCCTTATTCGCGCGGAGATGGACGCGAATGTGGCGCGGTAATCGCTGGCTTAATGCGCAATCATAGATCGAGTATGCGCCAAGAGGCGTTAATTACCGGCAAACTTGGCGCAGAGAATTTTCACAGCAGAATCAATGAGTTGCGGCGATCCGTGGCGAATGAGGCTCTTGACATGCTGAACAAGCGCGCAGGTTTGAGAGTGCGGGTGAGAAGTCACTCTTCGCGCGGCTCGGTTTCAAGGTTGTCGAGCGCCGCCAACTCTTCTTCCGGCACGTCCCACCGGCGCAGCACCTTGTAGATGGTGCCCGTCGAAAACCCGGCAGCGACCAGGCGCCGCATCACACGCGCCGTGTCCTTCGGACTCTCAGGTTTTGGAATGCGTTTGCGGCTGAGGTATTCCCGCGCCAGCTTCTCTTCATCGGTCTCGCCGTAGCGCGCTTGAACCGTCTCTTCGATCAAATCTCTGCGGATTCCCTTCTGCTGCAAATCCTGCCTGATTCGCCGCGCGCCCAGTTTCTCGTTCTCCTGCCGCAGGCACGCATAGGTTTCGGCATACGCACGATCGTCGAGATAGCCATGCTCCTTTAGCCTAAGAATGACGGCGCCCAAGGCAGCTTCGCCCGTTGCTCCCGGCTCCGCGCGCGATTGCATCAAGCGCCTCAACTCTGCCACCGTGCGCATGTGCCGGCCGAGAGCCTTGACGGCATAGTTGTAGAGAGCGGCTTCGTCGAGGAAGGTGCGGGGCTTGCGAGGTTTTCCTGCGTACGGCATGGAGGCTTGTTCAGTATTCTGACACACCCTTGCGGCAGAAACGAAAACGCGGGGGTATGATGCCAGCAGTCATTTAATTGAGGCTTGATTATGAGTCACGGCAGGCGGGCGATCTTCTATGCCGCGGTTGCAGCAGCGCTTCTTCATGCACCGGTCAGCGGACAAAATCTAACACCACAACCCACCGAGTCGCCCTCGGGAGGTTATGAACTCAAGCTTCCGGTCCCACTGGTGGTTGAGGACGTGGTTGTCCTAGACAGCAAGGAAAACCCGGTGCGCGGGCTCAAGGCCGGGGACTTCATCGTCGCGGAAAACGGCAAGCGGGTGGAGCTGAGCAGCTTTGAGGAGCACGGCCCTTCCCCGGCCGCCGAGACCGCGAATCCTCAACAGCCAAGAGCGCTGCCAATCCTTCCCGCCAACATTTTCACCAACTTGCCCGCGGTTCCGCAGTCGACGTCGTTGAACGTTCTGCTGCTGGATGCGCTGAACACGCCGATAGAGGGCCAGCTTTTCGTCCGCCATCAGATGCTGGATTTTCTGAAGAGCCTTGACCCCGGTGCTCGCGTCGCCGTCTTCGGGTTGGGAACTGAGCTCCGCTTGCTCCAGGGCTTCACGGACGATCCTGCGGTGCTACGCGATGCGATCGAAAGCCGGGGCAGTGCAGAACAAAGTTCTGCATTGCTTAAGAGGAGGGCGTCTGAAGACCCGGCCAATCCCGAATATGACCAGGTGTTCAACCTGATGATGGGGAATCCGAACGTCGGGTCTCAGCAATACATGGCACTGCAAAACCTCGAAGCCGCGCAGGACCGGGCTGCACTGCGCCAACGTGCGATTCTGACGCTCGAAGCAATGAACGAACTGGCGCGGTACCTGTCAGTGCTGCCAGGACACAAAAATCTGATCTGGTTCTCGGGCTCGTTTCCGCTCGACACGTTGCCCAACGATGAACTGAGCGCGCCCCCATCGATACCAACGACCGGGACAGCGCCGTCTTTCAGTGCCGGCGCAGATCCATATTCATTGGGCGTCGACTTTCGCGATGACGTTCGACGCACCTCCGATCTGATGGCGCGAGGACGCATTGCGGTGTACCCGGTGGATGCACGTGGACTTCAACCTGATTCAAGCTACAATTCCGCGCAATACGCAGTGAATCGCTGGCAGGACGTGCACAGCGGACCGGCAAACAGCGTGATTGCGGACATGCACTCCAGGCAACTGCCGACCGACCCCACTTATGCCGAGCACGATGAGATGGACACGATCGCCGCTGCAACCGGCGGCAGAGCTTTTTACAATACCAACGGCTTGAAAGACGCCGTTCAGAAAATCCTTGGCTATGGGGAGAGCTATTACACCCTCTCGTACACGCCGACCGATCAGAAATGGAATGGCGCTTATCGAAAGATCTTGATCAAGGCCGGAGATCCGAACCTGCAGACCATCTATCGAACCGGATACTATGCCGACGATCCTGCTGCGCCCCCATCGGGAAAATCCGCGCTTCCGCTGAATGCCATGCAGACCGCGATGCTGCACGGTGTACCAAACGCGATCCAGATTCGTTTCGACGCGGCCTTGGTTCCCGGCGAAAAGCCTGTCGATCAGCTCACGCCCGGCGGTCACCCGGATATGCGGCTGATGAAAGCGCCCTACATGCGTTACACGGTGGCATTCATCGTCGACATCACCAGCGTGCAATTCACGGTGGATGAGAACAAGGTCCACCACGGGCAGCTTGAATTGGCCTCGACGATCTACGACGCCGATGGAAACCCGGCGAACTCCATTATGACGAGGGTGGATGTGGGACTGCCCGACGACAAGTTTGCGCAAGTGACGCAGCAAGGCATGATGACGCGGCAGACGATCGAAGCGCCGGCGAATGGCGACTACTTCATTCGCGTTGGCATTCGCGACACCCGCAACGACCACGTGGGCGCGCTCGAGGTACCGCTGAAGAGCCTGAAATCGCTCGAGGAACTCCGCAAGGCCACGGGTGGGCAGGAATCTGCTCCGCAGAAGTGAGAGGGGGCGCGGTTGATGTACGAGCTAAAGTCCGCACCCTTCAACTAAAGCCGTAGTTTTCGACCCGCCACCGGCATTTGGCTATTGGGCGCCGACGGGCTTGCTTGTCCACCGGTCGACCCAGTCGTTCACGGTCTTGTACCAGAGCTGGGAGTTTTGCGGCTTCAGCACCCAGTGCCCCTCATCGGGAAAGTAGAGCATCTTCGACGGGACGCCGAGCAACTGCAACGTGTCGAAGAGTTGGAAGCCTTCGCTTACGTCGAGCCGGTAATCGAGCTGCCCGTGAATCACGAGCGTCGGCGTCTTGAAGTTCTTGGCATAGAGCGACGGTGACCACTTGCGGAAGGGATTCTGGTCATCCGGTTTCCCGTAGTAGTCCCACGGATGGCCGCGAAATTCCCAGATGCTGAACCAGTCTTCTTCCGTCGATCCAAACGCCGACTCGGCGTTGAACATGCCGTCGTGAGTCACGATGCACTCGAAGCGGTCGGTGTGGCCGAGGATCCAGTTGGCCATGTATCCGCCGTAGCTCGCGCCGAGGGCGCACTCGCGGTTCTTGTCGATGAAGTTGTAGTGCTGCTCCGCGTAATCGAGGCCGGTCATCAGGTCAGTGAAAGGCTTGCCGCCCCAGTCGCCGTTCACGCCGTCGACGATTGCCTGGCCGTATCCGGTGGACCCACGCGGATTGATCATGACGACGACATATCCGTTCGCGGCGAAGAGCTCGGCGTTCCAGCGGTAGGACCATGAGTCGTCCCATGCGCCCTGCGGCCCGCCATGAATCAGGAACTTCACCGGATACTTCTTCGCCGGGTCGAATCCCGGCGGCCGAATGAGGAAGCCCTGGAGCTTGGTGCCGTCTTTGGCGGTGAACCAGAAGGATTCCATCTTGGGGAGATCGAGCTGGGCGAGAAGGGCGTCGTTGAGATGGGTGACATCATCGGTCGGAGAGTCATCGTAATCACCGACCCCGGGCTGATCGGAGACGCCATCTTGCGTATCGCCGATGCTGACGACTGCAACCTCTAACGGACTGTCAACTTTCATTAAACTTGCGACGACGGAGAGGATACCCTTCTTCTCAACTGCCGCGGGATGATCAGTCCTTGTGAGAGGGTGCAGATCGCTGAATGACCCCGCACGCGTGATCTGTGTCGCGGCTCCGCCCTCTGGACCGGTGAGATAGATGTTCTCCGCACCCTGGACACCGCTCGTGAATGCGATTTGCTTGGAGCTCGCTCCCCACTTAAACTCATCCACCCAGTTCTCGAACTTCGGCAGCAGATCTTTGCCAGTCTTCGCTGCGCGGTCATAGAGCCACAGCCGGAACTTGTCGCTCTCGTATCCCGCACGCGCTTCGCTGCGCCACGCCAGATACTTTCCGTCCGGCGAGTACTGCGGATTGAAATTCCCGCCCGCAGACGTACTCACCTTCACGGGCTTCGCCGCGGGGTTCGTCAGATCAAGCGTATAAATCTGCGCGCTGATTGAGATTGCCGGCACCGGGTCTGGATTCTCGGTGAATGCCAGCTCTTTTGAGTCCGGCGAAAAGTCGCATCCGCAGCTTGAATCCTCGAGCGAAAACGGAGGCACATCGTGCGGATCGCCGGGAGTGAGGTCGCGGATTCCGCCATTCTCGACGGAAATGATAAACAGATGCGACCGCTTGTCACCGGTGAAGTGGTCCCAGTGGCGATACAGAAGGTGCGTAAAAATCTGCGCCTTTACTTTGCTGGCGGCGAGCGCGGCGTCGCGGTTGTAATTGCACTCCGCGCCCGCGCCGTTATCGTTGGGCACGATGGCCGGGCAATCGGGATAGACGGGCGCGGTGAAGACAATTGATTTGGAATCGGGCGCCCATTTCGCGTTGTCGATGCCGAGATCGAGATTCGAGAGCTTGTGCAGGTGCGACGTGGCGCCAGTGGCCGAGTCGAAATCCGCCAGCCAGATTTGGTTCGCCCCGGTGCGGCCGGATAGAAAAAGGATCCGCTGTCCGTCCGCGGAAAACTGCACACCCGAGTCGCGGGGCTGCGCGACGGCGAGCTTCATGGGGGCCGGTTCCGTCGAATCTGGGCCCGCAATCGCCTGTAGCCAGAGCTCCGTTTTTTTCTGGTTTTGGTCGAGATCCACGATGGTAACTGCATACGCCAGCCACTTGCCGTCGGGCGAAACGGCGGTGTCGCCCAGGCGCTTCATGTGCATCATGTCTTCAAAGGTCATGGGCCGCTTGGCCGGCGCCGGCGATGCAGGCGGAGCGCTCTGCGCGGTGCAGAACGGAAGAACTGCGAGGAAAGCTGCGAAGAGAAGAAGGGTTCGTGCGATCCCGGGTTCCAAAAGCGAAACCGGGGGCACCCCGGATTCGAGGGACAAAGAAGGGGGCATGACATCCTCACCGCGCGGCGCGAACGACCTCTCCGCGCGAAGAGAAAGTGTACACCGGAAGGACAGTGGACGGTGGTCGGTGGCCGGTGAACGGCGGTCATTCACAGAGCGGAGTGGTCATAGCGACGCAGGCGCGCAGGATCACGAACCAAGAACGTCGGCCGATGATGTACCGGCCCACTGTTCACCGTTCACCGACCACCGTCCACGGCTTCTACTTATTGTCGTTGCCGGTGAGGCGGAACGTGATGGTTCCCCAGAAGAGGCGCGCGCGCATCTGCACCGGCAGATGGCGGTCGTCGTCGGTGTACCAGATCCAGATGTTGCCGCGGTTTTTCACCACGCCGGCGTCCGCGGTGGGCTGCACGCGAATCGTTTTGAAGGTGCCGAGCGGCGTCTTGATCTCTTCGCGTCCTTCAACCTTCATGGTCACCATCACGGTGCGCTGCGCGTCGGCCACGGGAATCACGAAGCTGTTGCCGACCACAAGCTGCTGCGAGCCGGGATAGAAGACACCCGTCAGAAGATCGGTCTCGCAACCCTTCACGGGCGACTCCGCATGTTTGGCCTGGCCGCTGACCATGTTCTTCTCGTCGAGGATTGCTTTCGAGTTGGCGTAGTCGATGTGCAGGGTCGAGTTGAACTGCCGACGCCCCTCGACGGTCTGTTTGTCGAAGTCGTAGGTGCAACCCGTCGCGCGATCGAAATCCGCTTGAAAATTATCGGCGACATGGAAGATGAGGTTGATGGCGCCGCTGGTGTCGGCCGAGGCGATCACGCGCTCGCGATCGCCCGCTGCCTCAAAATGGACCGTTGCTATCCCAGCGGGGAACACGCGCCAATCCACCGAATAGGTGAGCGTCTCTTTTTGCGGAAAGTTGAAGCCGGGGCGCGGCGGCGCCAACGTGGCGGGATTTTGGCCTTGTGAATGGGCCGTGATAGCAAGACCAAACAACAGGCTGACTGCAATAGCTCGTGTCTTCAATTTTCGGCACGGCTCCTTTGGGATTGGCCTGGCCCTGTTCTTTTGACTCGATCTACACGGAAAGCGCTCACCATGCCCGGTGCACCAGCGGCGCCAGCACCGGCGGAAGATAGAGCAGGCACAGGTAAAGCAGTGCGGCCCCTAGAGCAGAATTGTACTCGCGGTGCTTGAGATAAAGCGCGAACGAGAAACCGCCTGAAGCCGCCTGGTTAACGGGCTGCGATTGAGCGGATTCGACTGGCGCGGGCGGCGATTTGGCGGGCGTGAGGCGCGGAATAAATCGGGGGACGCTGCGGCAATAGCTGTCGAAGCCCGGAAAGGCGTCGCGGAGAAACTGCTCCTCCGAAGCGATGACCGGGATGTAGATGACGGCGAAACCAAGAGCAAGGAGCAACGCCAGCGGCCAACTGAGCAACGCCACTGCAAATCCTGCGGCGATGAGCGCCGATCCCAGGTAAAGCGGATTGCGCGTATACGCGTAGGGGCCTGTGACGGTGAGTTCCTGATTCTTTTTCACCGTGCCGGAAGCAGCCGCGCGCAGCGCGAGGCCGGGCACAACGAGAAGCAGACTCCATGCAATCGCGTTTGGATGCGGCGGGCGGCGAACAACTTCGATGAGATAAATTGCGGCGGTGACAAAGCCCAGCGGCACGCGAATGCGGCGCGCCACCCTCTTCCACCACCACTGCGTGGGGCGGTCTTTTGGAGGAGTGGAGTGCTGAGTGGGATCGCTCATCGCGCATTCTCCTCCGCGAGCAATTCATCGGCAGCGAGGAGCACATCGCTGGGCGCGATCGTCAGCAGGCCGGGATCCGGTTCGGAGCGGCGCGAATGATCGCGGCGGCTGGCGGGACTGCGAAGCACGCGCGCTCGCGTACCGTATGGCCCGTTGCGGCTGGGATCGGTGGGACCGTAGATGCCGACGACCGGCCGCTGGAGCGCGCTGGCCAAATGAAGCGGGCCCGTGTCTCCGCCGATGCAGAGCGCGATGCGGCGCGTGAGCGCGATCAGCTGCGGCAGCGTCGGGGTGACGGCAACTGCCATGTCGCCGGCGGTGATCGTGGCGGCCAGCGATTCCTCGCCGGGGCCTGCGTTGACGACCACATCGAATCCGCGCTGAGTGAGCCCGGCAGCCACTTCGGCGTAGCGCTCGGGCGGCCAGCGCTTCGCGCCCCAACCCGCACCGGGTGTGATGAGCGCGATGGGGCGGGCCGTGCCGGAGAAGGCCGAAGAAAGCCACGAGGCGCACCAGGCTTCTGCATTGGAATCGATGGGCAGTTGCGCATCGACAGTTGAGAGCGCGTCGCCGGCGACCGCCGAAGCAAGCTCCACGTCCTGCTCGATTACGTGCGCGCCGTGCGTGACCACACGCTCAGTAAAGAACCACTGCGCCGGCCACTCGCGAGGGCTCGCTTCGCCGATGCGTCGCACGCATCCGCTCATGCGAGCTATGACCGCGGACCGGATTGCTCCCTGAAGATCGAGCACCGCGCTATATTTTTCGGCGCGCAGTTCGTTGCGCAGCGCTGCGATTGCGCGGCGTGTTTGGCTGCTGAGCGGATGCCGCTTCCACTCGCGGCTGGGCGCAAAGTGCAGCCGGTCGACGATTGGCATTGCGGAATCGCGAGTTGGAGTTGCGGGCTCCCGGTTGCAAGTTCCCTGTTGCCTGTTGCCTGCTTTTTCGTTCCCTTGCTCGGTCGCTGCCTCGTTCCCTGCCTTCAGGAGCGCCTGCCAGCGCGGCTCGACCACCCAGCCGATTTGCCAATCGGGATGCGCGAGGCGCAGCGCCGTCACCGCAGGCAGCGCGTGAAGAATATCGCCCATTGCGCCCAGGCGCACGATGAGCAGGCGAAAGTTGGACTGCGTATGCAAAGTTTGATTTTCGCATAGCGGAGTTGGAGGGCGAGTGGGAACGCGGCTTGCAGGCCGCGGTCGGAGAGAGGACAAAGCGAGGGTCCCTCGGTCTGCTTGCCATTGGTGCCAGCGCGTTTCGCTGGCCGCAGCGGGCGCTCGAACGGGGCAGTTAACTGGGGCCGGAGTTGGTGTATTATTTCGTGCAGTTCATTTTTTTTGAAATTGATTCGCGCGAAGATCGGCTTCGCACGAGGCGAGTTGCGACCCTGGTATTGAAAGTAGGGTCGTCACGTTTGCCGCTTCATTGCGCCGCGAGTCCTGTACGCAGGCCTTGGAGTAAAAAATGCCAATTAGCCCCCAACCCCACGCGGCCGGCGCGGACGGTGACGGCGAGATCGCGGATCTCTCTTCGCGCTGCAGTTTCAGTGATTTCCCTCTAACAAATTGGCAACAACAGAACCCCTGCCGCCGTCCGTTCGGTTTTTTTCTTGCAGGCGGCCTGCTGCTCTGGTTGTTTCTTGCTCATGCTTCGCTCGCAGAGTCCCAGGCTCCCAGCTTGGTCATTGCGCCCATTGATCTTTCGCGCGTGCAGGCGCTGCCCAACCATCATCCGCAGTGGGCAAATGCAGGCAACGATGCGGGAGCGTTGCCGGCTGATCAGGCTGTCGGAGGCTTAGCGTTGGTGCTGGCGCGGTCGCCTGCGCAGGATGCGGCGTTCAAGCAGTTCCTCGCGGATCAGCAGAATCCGGCTTCGCCCGACTATCATCATTGGCTCACCGCTGCCGAAATCGGCGAGCGGTTCGGGCCGTCGGATGCGGATGTGGCTGCGATCAAGGGGTGGCTCCAATCCGACGGTTTGCAGGTGACCTGGGTGGCGCCGAGCAAGACATTCGTGGGCTTTGGAGGCACGGCCGCGAGCGTCTCGCTCGCCTTCCAGGCTCCGCTGCACTATTACTTGGTCAACGGCAGGAAGGCGATGTCGGTTTCCTCCGATCCGATGGTGCCGCAAGCCCTTGCGCTGGCGATCAAAGCGATTCACGGACTATACGAGATCCATGACGAACCGCAGAGCCAGATGCAAGTGATGCAGATGGATGCGCCGGCGATCACGACGTCAAATGGCACGCACTTCATTGGTCCCGGGGACTTCTACAACATCTACAGCCTGCCGAACGGGCTAACTGGTGCGGGTGTGACGATCGGCATTGTGGCGCGATCTCGCACCGATGCTGCCGACTTCGACAACTTCAAGTCACGCCCTGGCGGCTCCTTCACGGACCCTACGGGAGGTGGTTCCGACGGCATTTGGTGGAGTCGATCCAGGACCGGCATACGTGGCTCCTCCGGGTGCGGGAATTTCTGTTGGCGACCAGGGCGAAGCGACGCTGGATGTGGAGCGCGCAGGCAGCGTTGCCCCCGGCGCACAACTGCTGCTGGTGGTGGCCACGAAGGCGAGTGGCGGCATCGAGGTGGACTCGCAGTATTTGGTCCAGACCGTGCCCACACCGGTACAAGTGATGAACATCAGCTTCGGCTCCTGTGAGTCCTCCGCCGGGCCGTCCGGTGTGCAGTTCTGGGATTCTCTTTTTCAGCAGGCCGCGGCAGAAGGGATTTCGTCGTTTGTCGCGTCAGGGGATTCGGGAGCCTCAGGGTGCGATGCGGCGTTTGCGGCGCCGCCGGCCAGCCCGCAATCAAACAGTCCGAATTACATTTGTTCATCCAGCTATGCAACATGTGTTGGCGGAACCGAGTTCAACGACACATCGAATCCGTCGATGTATTGGCAGTCTTATGCGGGCACCATCGGCACCTCTGCTACCGGCTACATCCCGGAAGGCGGTTGGAACGAGTCGTGGAACGGGACGACGAGCACGGTGGCGGCCTCCGGCGGTGGGGTGAGTTCGGTAATAGCGACGCCGACGTGGCAGCAAGGCGTTCCCGGTGTTCCCGCAGCGAATGCAGGGAGGTATACGCCCGACGTGTCCTTCTCCGCGTCAGGACACGATGGCTACCTGGGCTGTTTTGCGGCCGGAGGAGGCAACTGCGTCGTTTCTAACGGGTCAACGAGTTTTACGGTTTTCTCCGGCACCTCGACCGGTGCACCCAGCATGGCGGCGATTGCGGCAATGCTCGACCAGAGCGTTGCCGCTGCGGAAGGCAACCTGAATCCCGGGCTGTACTTCATGTCGATGAGCGCGCCAACAGCCTTTCACGATGTAACGCTCGCTTCGAGCGGAGTAACTTCGTGCGATATCAACACACCCAGCCTGTGCAACAACAGCATTCCCGGGCCAAGCGGATTGAGCGGCGGCCAAGCGGGCTACCAGGTGGGAAACGGATACGACGAAGTGACTGGGCTTGGCTCGTTGCTGGCATCCACGTTTGTGAACGCTTACCCGACTGCGAGCAAGATCCAAACGCCAATGGTTCAGGTTCAATTGGGCGTGTGGCCTGTGAACCAGACCATTCCCATCGGAGTGGGAGTTGCTGGCGGCGCTTATTCTCCAGGGCCCACAGGAACCATTGTTCTGACTGCCGGCAGTTATACGTCTGCCCCAATGCCGGAGACGGGGGCATACATGTATATCGATATTCCTGCAGGAACCCTGGCCATGGGAACCTACACAATGACGGCAACGTTTACGCCCGATGCCGCGAGTTCCGCAATCTATCTGCCTGCGTCGGGCGCGGCACAACTCACTGTGTCGGCTCCGCAGTACATCACGCCGACGGTTGGCTTGGGGCCCTCCGCGTCGACGATTACGAGCGTGGAACCGATCACGCTTTCAGTGAGCGTGCGCCCCGTCTTCCTGGGCGTTGTAAACCCCGCGCCGACCGGAACTGTGATCGTGACCGGCGGCGGCTTTTCGAGCGGGCCCGTGACTCTTGTTCCTGGAGGCGGAACCTTCACGGACGGAGAAGCGACCATCAATATTCCTGCAGGGACGCTTCCGGTAGGTCAAAGCACACTGACTGGTGTATATACCCCTGACGCCGCCGCCTCGCTTTATCTGACAGCAACCGGAACCTACACGATTACCAATGTGGGCAGCATCTTAACGCCAGCTGTCCAAGTGCGGCCCGGCTCCCCGAATGTGACGACAGCGCAGACCCTGACTGTAGCCGTAGTCGTCAACGGCCCCAACGGCGATCCGATGCCGACGGGAAGCATTGTGCTTTCTGGTGGCAACTTTACTTCAACTTCAACCAGCCTGAACGGCGCGGGGCAGGCCTACGTACAGATCGCACCCGGAGCGCTCGCGGTGGGCACGGACGTCCTGACAGCGACGTATACTCCCGATTCTCAAAGTTCGCAGCTCTACCTGCCGGAAACGGGAACGAGCTCAGTCATAGTCACGATTCCTGCCGACGCAACCTTCACGATCGCAGGGAACCCACTTGTAGTTTCCAAGGGCTCTCAAACTTCTAATAGTTCAGTCATCACCATCGCGACGACCAACGGTTTCGTCGGCACGGTAGCCCTGAGTGCCGCAATTACCGGAAGCCCGGCCGGTGCGCAGGATTTGCCGACGATGAGTTTCATGCCGCCTTCGGTGAACCTTTCCGGGCTCAATACGGCGAATTCGACGCTGACTTTCACCACCACAGCCGCGACCGCGAAGGTCGTTGCTCCCACAGGTTCGTGGATGCGCTGGACGTCTGCAGGCGCACCGGTGCTGGCTTGTTTGATTTTGTGGCTAGTCCCGCGACGTCGCAGGGTCTGGCGCAACGTGACTCTGCTGGCGGCCCTGGCGGTTTTCATGGCAGGCGGGATCGTGGCCTGCGGCGGATCCGGAAGCGGTACGGGGGGCGGAGGTGGAGGTGGAACCACATCAGGGCAGTACACGATCACCATTACCGGTACGTCGGGATCGACAGTCGTGACAAGCGCGATCACCCTGACGGTGCAGTAGTCTGCGCAAATCGATTATCGCTGGAAGATATCGATGGGAAGATTGAAATCTGTGACGCGCATGTGCTCGGCGAGCGTGGGATATTGACTTTGCAGTTTCAGGAACATCTCCCACGCAACGCGGCGATAGCTGAAGTGGCCGGCGGGGCCTGAGCGCAGCTCGGAGATGTACTGCGCTTCAGCGAAATCCATTTTGAAGAGCGCGCGAATGCGCGTGGCGAGCGGGTAAAGATACATGGCCGATTGCGCTGCCTCGACCACGGGCGATGCGGCAATCACGCTGGCGCTGCGATGCGCGGCGTCAATGGCGGCGCGATATTCCTTTAAAGCGCCCGCCTCTGCAAGAATGTCGGAGCCGGAGGGCAGATCGCCGCAGCCGGGCGTTTCATAGCCGTGGAGCGCGGTAAAGTCCTGAATGATCTGGGTGCAGCGGCGATGGCGATGGAAGTCGCGGAAGCCGCCGATGTCCATAAGGATGTCAAAGCGGATGCCGGCGCCGGCGTGGAAAGCGCGCAGGGTTTCGTCGTGCTTGCCGCGGTGCTTCAATCCCAGCTCGATAATTTCAGCGCTGCGTGCGGAGGGCTGGCCGCTCATGAAGTCGCGAATCTGCCGGTAAGGGTGACGGCTGACGGAATAGAGCAGCGTGGCGGCTAGTTCGATTTCGAGCGGCTCCGAGCGCTCAACCAGATCGACGAGCGGCGCAGCGGCAGGCGGCATGCCTTTGAGCAGTTCGGCTGCGGCGCGGGAAAGCTCGGCGCGCGTTTCGACGATATAGGCGCTTGGCTGGGCGTATTTCACCAGCGTGGGCGCAGTGCGCACCTCGCGCATGAAAAGAGCCGCGGCCTGCGCGGCAACGCCCTCCGCAGCTTCGTCGTTCAGGGCTTCGATCTTGTCCACGATGGCCTGCGCGGCTTTGGTGTTCAGGTTCCAGGCAGGACCGGTGGCGGCATCGCGCAGTTTTTCGCCGAGCAGGCGAACTTCGGCTGCCGGATGCGAGAGCAGGCGCGAAACCTGCGTCTCCAGCGTACGCGCACTGACAATCTGCCCGAGCGAGGTGTTGGTCGCGAGCGGCAGCAGGTAGCGCGCCACGTCGAAAGCCCGCGCACGCAATGTGCGATCGTAGGCCTCAGGCTTCATGCCGTCGGGGCGGGCGATCCGCCTGCGCAAGAGCTCGGTGACGGCGAAGCTGGTCCGCTTGTAAGCGGTCATGAGCGAGTCGATGGTTCGCTCGTAAAGCTCCGCACAATGCGCGTCGCCGGCGAAATCGGGGTAATAGAAGCCGGACTCGGTGAAGTTCTGGTAGCGCGTCGACCGCTCCTGGCCGTCCCAGCGGGTTTCGTCTACCAGGACGATGGCGGCCAGCAGCGAGAGCCGTTCGACGGCGAACGCGATATGGGCCAAATCGGCAATCGAGCGGTGACCGTATTGAAAATAAAAGGTATTCAGGAACTGTTCCGCCCGCTGGGCGCTGATTTCGGCTAGGGAATCGCGCATGGAAAGAGCCGAACGGGAGTACTTGGCCATGGCGAAAGCGAGGATCTCGGGGTCGGCGCCATGGACGGCGATGACTTCGGTTTGGTTGCGCGCGGAGGCGGGAAGCGAAGATTCACTGGACATGAGGATGGTCTCGCGGACAGAATACGTCATAAGGGAGCACCCGCGCAGCGGCGGAGTCAGCGCCCTGCCCGGCGGGCAGAATCGGTCGCCGAAGCCGGGATGCACGGGAGCAGCCATGCGGGAGTTTTTGGTGCGAACGTCGCACAAACCGCGGCCCTTGCCGGCGGGGCGCTGGGCGATGACCCAGCGCTGGAATGACCTGCTGTTTGCGCATTGGCCCGTGCCTGTGGCAAAGATGCAATCGCTGCTGCCCGAATGGCTCGACGCCGATACCATTCAGGGTTCGGCGTGGCTGGGAGCGGTACCCTTCTGGCTCGATCGCATCAAGGTTCGGGGCATCCCGGCGATTCCCGGCCTGCGCAACTTTCCCGATCTTTATTTGCGAACCTACGTGCGCGACCGGTTCACGGGAACGCCGGGTTTTTATTGCTTCAGCGTGGACTCAAGCAATCTGCTGGCGGTGGCTGCGGCGCACATGGTCTACCACCTGCCTTACCGCCTGGCAGAGATGCACTTGGAGCCGCGGTCGGACCGCGAGTTTGCCTTTTACAGCCGGCGGCGATTCTCTTCGCAGAAAGTCATCTTCAAGGCGCGTTACAGGGGCACGGGGCCGACGCAAAAAACCGTCGATATCAGGCCCGGATCGCTGGAGTATTTTTTCACCGAGCGCCCATGCGTGTTCTCGACCAATCGCGCTGGAGAGCCGATCAGGGCGAATCTGCATCACGTTTCATGGCCGCTTGAAGATGCGGAAGCGGAGATTGAGCGCAACGATCTGGCTGAGGCCGTGGGTCTCGATCTGCCGAATCGCGAGCCTGTCGTTCACTATCTGCGGCGGCTGGCCGTTTATGTTTGGCCCGCGGAGCTGGCGCGGCCCGCATTGGCGGCGCGGCCGGTGACGGTGGCTGCGACGCCGACGTAAGAGCAGCTATTAGCCATTAGCTATTAGCTCTCAGCTTTTTCGTGCTGGAGCCAGAGTGGTCGCGCTGCGATTGCAGATTTTTTAACGCCTGGTTCCCAGTTTTCGAGCAAAATCTATCACGGCTTCGCGCTCGGGAATGGCTGTGATCCATCGGCGACGGTCGCGTTGGCCGTCCGCTCTTTGCCGTTGCGGAGAAAACCGATCGTCACCTGCGTGCCCGGTTTCGTGGTGAAGATTTCACCAACAAACTGCGCTGTATCCTTCACGGGCTGGCCGTTCAGGGCCACAATGATGTCGCCTTTCAGCAGGCCGGCTTTTTCCGAAGGACTGCCGGGAACAACCGCATCGATCAACGACCCCGGCCTGACTATGTGCTCCTGCGCGCCGGTCCCGGCGGTCACGTTCTCCAATTGCATCCCGAGCACGCCATACTGCTTGACGACGTAGACGGACATGAGATC
This sequence comes from Occallatibacter sp., assembly GCA_035541975.1. Lineage (GTDB taxonomy): Bacteria > Acidobacteriota > Terriglobia > Terriglobales > Acidobacteriaceae > Telmatobacter. Next base: position 57,065 of record DATKMH010000024.1, read on the forward strand.
GGAGTCGCTGCCGCTCTTCTCCTGCGACCAGGTGTTGCCTCCGTCATCGGTGTGCAGAATGACGCCCTTATGGCCCACCGCCCAGCCCGACTGCGGCGTGGCAAACTTCACTTCGTCGAGTTCCTCATTGGTTCCGCTGTTCTGCACACTCCAGGTAGCGCCGGCGTTTTCGGTGTGCAGAATGGTGCCGTCGTCGCCCACAGCCCACCCTGACTGCGGCGTCACGAAGGCTACCGACATCAAATCCACGCGAGTCTCACTGGCCTGAACCTTCCACGTGCTGCCTCCATCGTCGGTATGCAGAATGGTGCCGCGCCTCCCAGCTGCCCAACCTGAATTCGCCGTTGGAAACGCCATGCCAATCAAAGCTCTTACAGTGGGTGTGCTTTGCCGTTTCCAGGTGTTGCCGCCGTCCGTGGTGTGGAGAATGGTGCCGTCGGAACCGGATGCCCAGCCGATTTGCTTGTCGAGGAAGAGGACGAACGAAATGTAGCTATCGACCCCGGTGGTTTGGGCCTTCCATGTTGCGCCTGCGTCCACTGTGTGGAGAATCTGGCCTTCGCCTCCCGCGATCCAGCCGGTATTCGGATCGACAAACATGACCTCGCTCAAGTCTTCGGTGGTGATGTCCTTTGCCTGCTGGTCCCAGGTCTCCCCGCCGTCATTGGTGTGGAAGATCCCGCCGCCACCGCTCACCACCCACCCTGACAGCCGGGTTGGGAATGCGACTGCATAGAACGTAACCTTGCTGGTGTTCTTGGTGACCCACGTGACGCCGCTGTCGGTGCTCTCGAGCATTTTGGCCTGCGTCCCAACGGTCCACAACGTCCAGGGTCCGCCGGGTGCGATGTTCGCAGCGACATCGGAAGCCTGATGCCTGTTGCCAGAGCCGGCGATGTCATTCCGGTTCGAGCGCAGTTGAGTCCACAGCAAAAGCGAAAATCCGACCACCAGCACGCAAACACCGGCGGTGACAAGAACGGTGTGGAATTTTTTCTGGGGCAATGCCGGCTGGGTGGGAACCAACGCCGCGCGCGCATCCAGCACTGCGCTGCGTATCCACGTGATGGAAACAAAGAACAGCGAGACAAAAAAGATTGCGACGCTCATCGCGCCCCAGTCAGGCTTCTGGGAGAATGCCTGGCAGGAATCGGTGAAGCGGTAGCTGATGAGCATTCCTGTGAGCCAGCTGGGAGCGTCGCCATGCCAGTTCGTGGCGCAACTACGCAGGGTAAGAAACCCGAGTGGCGCCGCGATCATGCCCAGGCAGCCGATCATTCCTTTCGTCAGGGCGAGAATGCCGGGATGCAAATAACCCAGGCCGGGTACCGCAGCGGCGCCGCGCCCGGCACGGAACTTGTGCGGCCACATTGCCCGCATTCCAAGGCGCATGATGAGATAGCCAAAGTAAACGATGATGCCATGCTCAACGAACCACCACATCATCTCGATGAATGGGTGGTCGTGCACCACAGGCCAGGCGGAATTAATATCCGCCGCCATCCAGTTCAGCCACTTGGGGACAACACCGCCGGTAAGAATCGGTGTGCCATATTTGACCAGGCCGAAAAACCACACCAATCCCCACACCAGCATGATGCAGGCGCCGATGCCGAGCAGAGTCCATCCCAGGACTCTGTATTTGAGCGGCTGAAGAGTTGGAAGCACTTCTGCGGCTTCGCTCGGCGTGTGGCGGCGATAGCGCCGCAGCCGCTGCAGGCCCGAACGGAACCAAGCAATGCCGCCGGCGCCGACAAACAGCGACAGGAACGCAAAGATGGAAAGGCCGGCGGTGCCGCTGGCCGTGTTCGAAGTGCCGAAAATAATGGTGTAGAGGCAAAGCAGGATGAATGCCGCCGCTGCCACGCCGACCAAAGAGCCCACGAGGACGGCGGCCCAACTGACCACCAGCGCCTGCACGCGGCGGCTGGCAAGCACCGGCTGCACAAGGGCGTCGTGGCTGAGTTCGTAGTAGGTGCTGTCTGACCTGCGGTCGGTGCGCAGCAAACGCCGCTCCACCAGCTGGCCGAGCGTTTCGCGCGGCAGTTTCAGTTGGCGAAGCAGCTCGCGCTCTTCAACACTCAGCCTGCGGCCTTCCGGGCTGATGAGATATTGCTCGCACAGCACGCGCACAGCGCCGCGCAGATAGCGCGCGGGAAGCGCCCGAATGGCATCGGTATAAAAATTCTCCAGCGTTTCGGCCAGCGCGGCCTCGCCTCCCAGGTCCTGGAAGGTGATGACGATCTCGCCGGTGGACTGCTGCTGCTTGACCGCGGCAATGCTCTCAATGCGCTGGCAGATCAGCTGCAAATGGAACGGTTCGACGGTCCGGCCTCCGGCGCGCGACGAGACCGTCGACTTGGTGAGGTAAGCCAGAATCAGGTCGACCACGCCGAGTTCCAGTTTGAACGCGCGCGTGGAAGCGCCGCTGGCCTCGATTGCCGCCGGCCCGGTGATTGCCTTTGATGCCATCTCGTAGCTCAGCGGAGCCAGACGATAGCGGTGATCCAGAATCTCAGGGATGTGATCCGATGCTTCTTCAAGCAGGCCCAGGAAATCTTCGCGCAGCGACAAAACCACGCGAATGGTTGGCGGACCTTCGCTCGCGGGCGACTCGCTCATGGGCTGCGACGGCGGCGCGACGCCGCGCACCAGGTAGCCAAGCTCGGCTAAAAATCCCTCGCGCGCCTCATGCGACTGCAGCGTGAACAATTCCTCGAATTGATCGAGAATCAGCACGGGCGTTAGCAGCAGATCGTTGCGCCAAAATTCGACGGTCTTGAAAAAACTCCACAGAGACGACGTGTCGCCGGGCACGTATTCCACCTGCTGCCGCTCGGCTTCAGACTTGACGCCTTCAAATACCGCCTGCAGCGGGCCATTTTTGAGATCGTTCACGCGCACAAACAAGGGCAGGCTATTGGCTTCACGCAGCCGCGGCGCAACACCGGCATTCAGCAGAGACGTCTTGCCCAACCCCGACTTGGCATAAACGATCACCAGCCGATTGGCCAGGATCTGGTCGGTGAGAGCAATTGAGGCCGGCTCGCGTCCGAAAAACGTACGGCGAGAAAACTCGTCGTCGCGGAACGGTTGAGCGCCGGGATAGCGGTGAAGCGTTTCCATCATCACTCTCTTACGGTTGCGGGCTAACGGTTGCGACGCTGATATTCGCGCTTCAAGACCGAGATCACCTTCGCGAAATCCTCGTCGAAATCTGACTCCCGCAGTTCCATTTCATCGAATTTCCTGAGCGAGTCCACGCGGTCTTCCTCAGCCAGCACTTCGGTTCGCACCGGGATCAGGAAGGAGCCGCGCACACGCAGAGCGCGCTCGCACGCCAGCGCGACCTCTTTATTCACATAGCTGTCGGTTTTGCGGCAGAATGCCGGCGTGTAGAGCACGAGGACAAAATCCGAAGCGTCAAGGTCGTTTTCGATGCGCTTGTTCCAGTCATCTCCGCCCTGCAGCGATTCCTGATCGAGCCACGGTTCGAAATACGCCTTTTGCAGCGCATCAAAAACTCTCGAAGCAAGCGCCGCATCTTCTCTCGCGTAGCTGATAAAAACGCGCGGCCGCGGGCCCATGGGCGCGTCTTGCCCCACAAAACCGCCTTCCGCTTCCAGGCGTTGCGAAAGCTTGGTGAGGAAAGTGGCTACGTCGGCGTCTTCCAGCTCCACGCGCGTGCCGCGCTGGTAGAAAAGAATCATTTCGTCGCGGTCCGACGGAATCAGGCCGTCGAGAGGCTCGGCCGCGATCGCCGGACCGCTGCGATTGAGCTCCAGCGCGCGCAAAAGAATTTTGAGCAGAATGCGCAAATCCCAGTGCTTGATTCCGAATCCGACGAACAGGAAACTCTGGCCTATGCGCTTCAAAACGCGCAGCAGGCTGTTCGGCAACGGCGGCCGCTCAGAAACGACGCGGATCAGAAAATCGAGAACGTCATTTTCGCTGAGGACCAGCGACGATGGCTCCTCGGCGCTGCCGAAAAGGTGAAAAACCACCGGCGAAGATGGAGAGCCGGGCAGAACAAACTCGGGATTCTCCCGCTTGTCGCCGCGCAGATTATAGCGATGCACGATGGGCGTTTTGCCGGCCGCCCGCAGCGCCTGCTCGAGCATGGAGTCCTGAGTCGTGGTTACGATCAGCGAAAACGGAAGCGCCGCAAGCTGCTCATGAACCGAAGAAGGGCTGTATTGGCGCGAGGCGAGCACCATCTCTGCCGTGGCGCGCAAAGTAGTGGGTCCGAATCCTTCTGTGTCTTCGTATTGCTGGGCCAGCGCCGCCAGGGTGGTTCCGGTGGCGGAGCGATCGTCCTCTTCGAGCTCGCGCGTGAGACGGTTGCGCAGCTCATCGGCCAGTGTCGTCGCGGCGCCGGATCCATTCGACGAGCCGTTGGCCGCAGCCGACGACTTGACGGGAATCTCGGAGCCGAGCATGAGAACGCAGTTGCCATGCCGCAACGATCCGACCAGATTAGTCCAATGTCGCTCTTTCACCGTTCCTCCGCCGGCGTTGCGGCAAATGCCATGCTGGTTCCAGTGTCCGGGACAGGCACGCTTCCAAGGTTCGGGCGGCTGCGCTTTTCATCAGACGTGCGAAAGCTCTGCGGGGACGCTGGTTTCGACCGGGGATTCCATTCTAACGCGCAGGAGCAGAGGAATCTACGGTCAACGCCTGCGCGAGCATATTTTCGGGAAAACCGGCGCGGCGCGCCGTCGTATGAGCGCGCCACGCCCCGACTGCTTCGCGGGCTCAGAACGACAATTTCAGCGCCAACTGGATCAGGCGAGGATTGTTGACGGTGGAGTTCACCTCGCCGAAGCCCGGCGAGTTGATATCGTTCACCGGCGAGCCGAACTCCGGATGGTTGAACAGATTGAAGAATTCAGCACGGAAGTTTAGTCCCATTCCTTCCCGCGGCAATGCAAAGTCCTTAATCAGAGAAAAGTCTGAGTTGACGAAGTCCGGCCCGACGACGGGAACGCGCGCCGCATTGCCCAATTCGCCGGGGGGCGGAGCAACAAAGCACGAGGCGTTGATCCACTGGTGCATGCCGTGATTGGCTTTGTACGGGTCGCAACTTGCAACTTGGTTGGGCCGGTTGTAGTTGTTGTCGTTGCCCCCGGCGTTGAACGTAGTGCCCGACTGGTTGAAGCCATCGATTAACGGCACCGGGAATCCGGAAGAGACTCTCTCGATCAACGTCAACTGCCAATTGCCCAGCAGAGAATCGGTTGTTTCGTTCCAGCTGTTCCCGAACATTCTGCCTTTGCCGAAAGGCAGATCGTAGATGATGCTGGCGGTGAAACTGTTATCCAGATTGATTTGCGACAGCGACCAATCGAGTTTTTGCCAGCCTGGCAAACCGAAATAGGGAGCGCTGAGTTCAGAGCCCAGGCCGTCGGAAAGGCCGTTGTCGTAGGTGCGCGAGTAGGTGTAGGCGATCAGCGCGTAGAGGCCGTTTTTCGGCGTTTTGGTCTCGGCCTTCACCTGGAACGAGTTGTAGTTCGTCTTGCCTGGATCGCCGTAAAGCAGGATCGAGTTAAAGTTCGGAGGAGTGTAGGGATATTCGTACGGTTTGCCGCCGGGCAGGCAGCCAATTGTGTAGCCGGATACGGTTCCGCACGCCGACGGGCTACTGACAGTGAGGGCGTTGCCAATGACTGTGAGGTGGCCGCCGGTTGAGCCGGCATAGCCGGCAGTGAGCAGGATATTTCCGGGCAGTTGGCGCTCGACGTTGGCGTTATATTGGTGAACCCGGCCCGGCTGGAAGTTGGTTGGCTGGTAGGCGTATGTGCCCACGAAGCTGGATGTGTCCTGCGGGGTGGGCAACAGAGGAAAGCCCGTTGAGAGGGTGAAGTTCAACTCCGGGGTCTCGTCGAGCGTCGTGGCGCAATAGGAAGTTGCGAAAGCGCATCCGGTTGAGAATGTAGCGGGAAGCTGATCGGACTCACCAAGGTAGGGTGGATTCTGCCACAACCCCTGCGCGCCCTGATTCCACGACGAATCGTGATAGATGCCGAAGCCCACGCGAAGCACGGTCTTGTCGCTGCCCGCGACTTTCCAGGTCGCTCCCACGCGCGGCTCGTATGCGCCCCAGAACATCTTGATGCCCGCCGAGTTGCTGACGCCGTTTTTGCCGGCAATGAGAAGCTGTCCGGTGGACGGAATGTAGTCTGACATGCGGTTATGTTCTTCGGTCACGGGAGTGGTCATATCCCACGCGAGGCCGAGGTTGAGGGTGAGCGACGGTGTGACGCGCCAGTCATCTTCAACGAAAGGACGCACGATCTTCCACCGCCGGCCCGTGACCACACCACCGTAGGTCTGGTCGTGAACGCCCAATCCTGTCATTCCCATCAGCAGGTCGGCTGCGCCATCGCCGGGCGCGGATCCATTACCCGTAAAGTCTCCGAAGAGGCCGACGATCCAGAAGCCGTTCTGAAAAGCCTCGGTGCCGACGTTCATCTGATTGGCGCGAAGATCGATGCCGGTGTGAATCTCATGCTTGCCGCGGATGAGGTCGAGATCGTCCTTGAAGGAATAGATATCGGTTCCACCCTGAAAGGGCGAGTAGCCGCGATCGCCGAGGGACCAGTAGCCGCCCACAACTTCGGTGGAGACCACGCCCTGACTATATCCGCCCACTGACGTCGGTGATCCGCCGGCGGAGCAGTCGAGATCCGCGCCGGGGATTCCCAGCTTTGCCGATTCGCACGTATAGCTGTCCTGCGAGGCAATGTAGTCAAAGATGCGATCGTAGCCGTAGGTAGCCTGATTGAGCGTGTTGGGCGAGAACACGTGGGTCCAGCCGAGGCCGGCATTGCGCGCGTGGTTAATGAGCGTCTCATTGCTGCCGAACGCGTTGCCTTCGGCGAGATAGGGCGCCGGAGCGCCGCCCGGGGCATAAGAGAATGCCTGGTCGTAGCTGAACCGGGCAAAAAGATTGTCGGTGGCGGTGAGCGTGTGGTCAACGCGGGCGTCGAACTTGGTTTCGTTCAGCGCGCGAACGGGCTCGACGACGTAGTTATAGCTCGCGCCCATGACGCCGAAGTTCTGGTTTGGCGGGGGATAGAAGGCCATCATTCCCTTGCCAACCGGGTCCATCAGGTTCGAGGGAATCTTGTTGCAGTCGACTCCCGGGGCCTGGCTGCCATCGGCGTTTGCGGGTATAGGGGCGCCCGTCCCGGCGTTGCATTGAAAGTAGGGATCTGCTGCACCTACCATGTTCGGGTTGGAAATCACCGGCGTGAATGTGGAGGGGCCGATTCCCGAGAGCGGGTTGCCGAATGGATCAGCGGAAAAGTCGCCTCCGCGCATGGCCATTGAAGGCACAAGTCCCGTGTAGGTGAAGCCCTCTCGTTGATACTTCTGCTCGCCATCCACAAAAAAGAAGGTCTTGTTCTTGCGAATGGGGCCGCCGATTGAGCCGCCAAACTGGTTCAAATTAAATTTGGGAGTCGAGGTGTCGAAGTCCCCTCGGGCGTCGAAGGCGGTGTTGCGGACAAATTCGTAGAGCGAGCCGTGCAGATTATTTGTTCCCGATTTCGTCGTGACCAGAACCGTCGGTCCGGCCCGCGTGCCGTATTCGGCGGAGTAGGTGTAGGTGAGTACTTTGAATTCCTGAATGTCATCGATCGACGAGAAGATTCCGATGCCGCCGGCGGTGAGCTCGTTGTTATCGACGCCATCCAGCAGCCAATCCGTGCTGTTGGGGCGCGAGCCGCCCACCGAGAGCGAGTAGGAACCGCGGGCGGACACTTCGCTATCGGTAGCGCCGTTGAAAAAGCTGCCTGTGTTCGTCTCTGCCGTGGCGCCGGCGGTGAGCGTGGCAAGCTGCACGAAATTGCGCCCATTCAACGGCAGTTGCGAAACCTGTTGTGACGTGATCACCTGGCCGAGCGAGGGATTGGTCGTCTCGACGGCGAGCGCTTCGCCGGAAACTGTCACGGATTGAGTGACGCTGGCAGGCTCCAGCGTGAAATCGAGCTCTCGCGCCTCATCCACCTGCAGGCGAAGATCCCTCGATACGGCGGTCTGAAAGCCGTTCGCATTTACCTTGATGTCGTATGAGCCCACGGGCAGCAGCGGAACCACATAATGGCCCGCGTCGTCGGACTTCGTATCGCGCTCGAGACCTGTCGCCTGCGAGGTGACCGCAACAGTCGCGCCCGGAATCGCGGCCCCGGATTTGTCGTCGATGTTTCCGTTGAAGCTTCCAGTAGCCTGGCCGCGCAGCGACGGAGCGAACACGACAGCGAGCGCCAATATAACGGAAGGAAGGAACGTCCGATTGTCTCGCGCCCTGGAGAAAAATTTCACAGATCTGTAACAATCGATGCCAACGAAGGTGCAATTCATCGTAGAACTCCTTTCAAGGTGCTTGGCCTTGCACCAATTGCCTGCTGAGTGCGCGGCCTCCAGAAAAAACTGCAACGTAGGTTTCGCTGTTTTCCTGTAAAACGGCTTTGCGGGCCCGATTTTCGGGGCGAACCGTCGCGACGAGTAGGTATCGAGGAAGTCTTGTCCCGAAAAGCTGGAAGAAACTGCAATCGCTCTTGCCAACTGGTGCAATGAACGGCAGCGGGAAGACCGTGGTGCTTAGACTCTATGAATTTGCCCTCATAAAGTCAATGAGAGCTATCCCGATTCACAAATCCTTCGCCTTGTTTGGGCGGTCGCAGGTGCTGCGATGCGGCCATCTATAATGGGCGCTGGAAGAAATGAACCTGGAAAGGCGCGGCCCTAAGCGGCCGGCGCAGAGGTCAGCGGAAGTCATGGGAGATTTGCAAGGAAGAATTGCGCTTGTTACGGGCGGAGCGCAGGGCATCGGGCGCGCAATTGCTGAAGAGCTGGCCGAGGCAGGCGCGGTGTTGGCGCTGGCCGATGTGAATGAAGCCAAGCTGGCCGAGACGGTGGCCGAGCTGAAGGCCAAGGGTGTGGATGCCACCGCTTTCACCGTGAACGTGGCGAGCGAAGAATCGATTCAGGCCGGAGCGAAAGCGATTCTGGACAAATTCGGCAAGGTCGAGATCCTCGTCAACAACGCAGGCATTACGCGCGACAATCTGATGCTGCGCATGAAGCGCGCCGACTGGGATCTGGTGCTCAGCATCAATCTCACGGGGGCGTTCCTGCTGACGCAGGCGCTGCTGAGTCCGATGCTCAAGAACCGCTGGGGCCGCATTGTGGGAATCGCCAGCGTGGTGGGCCGTGCCGGACAAGCGGGCCAGGTGAATTACGCGGCTTCGAAAGCGGGCTTGATCGGCTTTACGCGCTCGCTGGCGCGCGAAGTTGCGTCGCGCGGCATCACCGTGAATGCTGTTGCTCCCGGATATATCGAGACGCCGATGACCGCCGTGCTGAGCGAGCAGCAGAATGCCGCCATGATGGCGACCATTCCGCTGGGGCGTCGCGGCACCCCCAAAGATGTTGCGCAAGCGGTGAAGTTCCTGGCCTCCGATGCAGCGTCGTACATCACCGGCCACGTGCTCGATGTGAACGGCGGCATGTTCATGGGCGCGTGAAGCCGGCGCTGAAAAAAAAGAAGCCGCATCTGCGCTCTGCATTCTGCAGAACTTGTGCTAGTATCCCTGCGAGTCGCGATCGCGACCGTCGGAGGGACCCAAATGAACGACCCTGGCATTCCTTCCCAAGCAGCACCAACCTCACCGATCTCGCCGCTTCCGCCGCTGACCTTCGGCCAGGCGCTCGACCGCATTCTCAAGCTTGTTCGCGCCAATTTTCGCCTCTTCACAGGAATCGCCATGGTTCCCGCAGCCTTCGCTGTCGCCTTTGAAGCGACGATGCTCGGCGTCATGTTCTCGATCATCAAGCCATGGGAGAATGTTCCCGCGCGGGCCTCGTTCAATCCCGTTCATATCTCCTTTTTCGTGGTCGCCTGCGTCATTGGTTCCGTCCTGTTACTCGTGGTTTACGCGCTCTACGAGCCCGCAGGCATCTATGCGGCGCTGAAAGCGAATGTCGGAGTGAAGATCACATTCGGCGAGGCGTGGGCTGTGGCGTTGCGAAAAGCCGGCCGCTACGTCTGGCTCGCAATTCTGCGCGCACTCATTGTCATGGTTCCGATTCTCATCGTGGCCGGTGTGCTGGCCGGAACTCTGGGCCTTTCGCTGGCACATGGGGGCGCCCAGAACGGCCAAAACGCAATCTTCGTCATCCTTCCGCTTTTTATGCTTCTCTACCTCTGCGCCCTCGTTTACGGAGTGCTGATCATGCTGCGCCTGGTGCTAGCCGTCCCAGCCTGTTTGACTGAAGACGTTCCCGCCTGGGCCGCGATTCGGCGTAGTAACTATCTGTCGCGCGGGGCTAAAGGCCGCATCTTCCTGCTACTGCTGCTCATCTACGCCATCGCCTACATAGCGTTCATGGTGTTTGAAGTGGTTGTTGGTCTGGTGGCGGCCTTCGGCTTGTTGATCGGTGTGCTTCTCCATCTCACACTGGTTCCCTGGGGCATCGCGGGCGCAGTTGTGGGCGGCCTCATTTTCTTTTGCGGATTCATGGTGTGGGCTGCCGCTTCCTACGGAGCATACCTGACAATCTTCGCAGTCATTTATCAAGACCAGCGCCGCGCACTCGAAGGCAAATGGCCGGAGCTTGCGGGCTGAATCCAAACAACGTCATGAATCCGATCCTGCGCCCCATGACCCTGGGCGAGATTCTCGACAGGGCCTTTGAGATTTATCGGCGGCGGCTCTGGCTGTTTGTCACGGTCGGAGCCCTTCCAGCGGCTTTGATCCTGGCGCTGCGTTCTGCCGACGTAGCCTGGTGGCACACCGACTACCTTGTGAACAAGCTTGCCCCCGACGAAGTGACGGACAGCGGATTGGTGGCATGGCGCTTCGTCGTCTCCTACGGCTATTCGCACATTCTCAGTTTCCTGCTGGCTCTGTTTTTTCCGGCGCTGTTGCGGCTCACCTGGTGCGAAATATTTGGCGAATCAACCACCGTTGTGGCTGCGCTCCGCTTCGCACTCGCGCGCTGGCGCACCTATCTCTGGCTGGCTGCGCTCCTGCTCATCGCTACGATGATTCTGCCGGAGACGATTGCATTCGGCGTGTTCTTCGGAACCGGGACCCTGGAAGACAAGCTCAACCTGATTGGTGAACCCCCGAGTATCCCTGCCATCGTCATCCTCCTGGCTGAGATCCCCGCCGGCTTTGCGCTCATGCTGTGGGCCAAGGCCTGCCTCGCCTATTCGATTCCTGCGGCATCCTTTGAGCAACTCGCAGGGATCAAGGCATTGCGGCGTAGTTGGAAGCTTACGAAAGGGAGCCGCCGAAGAATTGTCGTCGCCTGGCTGACAGTCTCGGTCTGCAACTGGGTTCTCTCGTGGGCGGCTGCTTACGCTCTGCGATGGGTAGTCTATTTTCTCTATCGGGTCGGTCACTTCCAGTGGGTTGGTCAGCACGCCACATCTGAGGCTGCGCTGGTCCTCTACGCCATCATCGAAGCATTCGTCCTTCCCATTTATGCCATCGCCGTCACGCTACTGTATTACGACCAGCGCGTTCGCAAGGAAGGCTACGATCTTGAAGTGATGATGCAAAACGCGGGGTTGGCGGAGCCGGAGACGATCGAAGCTGGAAAGCCGGACGCCGCCGGCGGTGAAGCGCCCTCCCGCTGGGCACGCGTTCCCAGCGACTCCTGGGATCGGCGGTGAATCCTTCGGGCGCCGCGGCTCATCTGAGAGAATAATGGAAGTGAAACGAACGCAACATCTTGCCTCGCGGTTGAGGCCGCTGGTGCCTCGCGCGCGGAGTTTGGCGCTTTTCTCGGTTGCTGCCTGCATTGTTGCCGCCGCCAGCGCGCAGAATCCCACCTCGGCCGAAAATCCTTTTTTCGGCAGCGTCACCGTGGAGCCGGTAACGACCGATCCGGTCAAGCTTTCGCTCGACGACGCCATTCAGCGCGGCCTCAAGAACAATCTCGGCCTGACTGAAGTGGTGAACGAAGAAAAGGTCTACCACGCCGAGGTGAATCAGGCGCTGCAACTGTTCCTGCCCACCATCACCCTCACCGGCGACACCGGATTTTACATGCACGATCTGGCAGCATTGGGATTTAATCCCAAGGTCATCGGCCAGTTTTCGTCGGCTTTTCCGGGCGGCAAGGCGCCGGTCGGGCTTTCGCTGATTACGCGCGACACCCTGACCGAAGGCCAGATCCATTACAACGAAATTCTGTTCTCCGGCCCGGTGATTCAAGGATGGAAAGCGGCCAAAGGCGCGGAGCGCGCCGCGCACTTTGCCAAGATGACGGCGCGCGGCCAGGTGGTGCAGGACGTAGCCGAAGCCTACCTTCGAGCCATCGCAGACCAGAGCGAAGTGGACAACGCGAAGGCGCTCGTCCGCCAGGCGCAGGTATTCGCCAACCAGGCTCACGAGGCGCACGAGGCGGGCACAGCCGCGAATCTCGACGAGCTGCGCGCCAAAGTTCAGTTGCAAACGCAGCAGCAGGCGCTGATCGCAGTGGAAAATCAGCAGGCGAAGGATCTGATTTTGCTCAAGCGCGAGATCGGCATCGACCCCGAGCAGGCCATTGAGCTGACTGACCAGGCCCCTTATAGCGATCTGGCCGAGCAAACGCCGGAAGAGGTTCGCGCCACGGCCTACCAAAATCGGCAGGATTACCAGAACCTGCAGAATCAAGTGGTGGCCTATCGCGCGCTGCACAAGGTCTACCAAAGCGAGCGCCTGCCAACACTCAGCTTCACCAGCTACTACGGCACCAGCACTGTGAATGGCGCAGGCACGCACGGCAACTTCCTCGCCATGGGCATTTTGAGTTTTCCTATCTTCCGCGAGGCAAAGCTGCGTGGCGATAGTGACGCGTCAAAGGCGGAGTTGCAGTCTGTTACCGAACAGCTCGACGATCTGCGCAACCACATCGACGTGCAGGTGCGGTCGGCGCTACTGGACGTGAGCGCGAACCGGCAGCAGGTTGACGTCGCGCGATCGAACGTAGACCTGGCCACACGCGCCCTGAGCGACGAAATCGATCGCGTGAACGCCGGTGTGGACGACAACCTGCCGCTGGTGACCGCGCAGGCCACGCTCGCCACCGCCCAGAACAATTTGGTCGAGAGCCTCTACGCCTACAACGTGTCGAAGATTGGATTGGCGCGCGCAGCGGGTGTGCTGGAGACGCAGTACCGGACGTATTTGGGGCAGTAAGGGAGTCGACAAAGAGTGAATCCAGAGAATTTTTCCTATCCTCTGGGCGCCCTTGAGTTCGAACCACTACACTGTCTGCCATGTTTAGCCTCCAACCAAAATTGCCCGTCAACGAAGAAGAACGCCAGTGGGTCGAAGACGGGTTTCGTCGCCTGAAGCACTTGCTTGGCGAGAAGAGGATGCGGGCTTGCGAAGTTGTCGAACCAACCGACGAGTTTTTCCCCGATCCGTTTGACCAATCGGAGGCAGCCCTTGAACGAATTTTTCGCCGGGTCTGTGACTACATGGGCGTGGATCGGAGCATGGTCGAGCTCGCAGTCATTCCCGACACGAATGATCTCGTCGAAATGCTTCCAACTTATAGCCATAACTCTGACGGACCAGCCGGCCTGCACTTTGGCCACAGCACGGACGAAAAACCCCTGATCGGCATCCGCCAGTCGCTTTTGAAGGATCCGATGGCCGTGGTCGCGACGGCCGCGCATGAGCTTGGGCACGTAATCCTCCTCGATGGAGGGCACGTTTCCCGAAACGAAGAGGACATGGAACCGATGACCGACCTGGTTACGGTCTACATGGGTCTGGGAATCTTCACCGCGAACGCTTCTCACCGCTACATGAAATTTCAGGACGATCGGCGGGAAGGCTGGTCAGTCAGTCGGCTTGGCTATTTGCCGGAAGAAGTCTACGGATATGCGCTGGCGCTGTTTGCGAAAGAGCGGGGCGAAATCAATCCCAAATGGACCGCGCATCTCGCGACAAATGTAAGTGTGTATTTCCGTCGATCTGTCGGCTGGATCGAGAAAAACCGGTCCATACCGGCGTAGAGTTGGCTCATTTAACCTAGAAGCCAGAGGTGCACGCCGATGCCTCAAAGCCAGAAGATTATTTACTACGTCGAACCGAATTCCGCTGCTCTTGCGCGGCGGGCCGCCGGCCTTTTTGTCGAACAGGCGCTTGAGGCTGTCGCGGCGCGCGGCGTGGCGCGCATCGCCATCAGCGGCGGCTCCACGCCCAAGGCCGCGTTCTCCACGCTCGGCGAGCAGGGCGAAGAGTTTCGGGAGCGCATGCCCTGGGACAAGCTCGACCTGTGGTGGGTGGACGAGCGCTGCGTGCCGCCTGATGACACCGACTCAAACTATCGCATGACGCGTGCAGCGCTGTTGGATCACGTGCCGCTGAAGCCGGAGCAGATTCACCGCATTGAAGGCGAGCGCGAGCCCGACGACGCGGCGGCAAGCTATGAAGCCGACTTGAAAAAAACTTTCGCGCTCACCGGCGCCGACCTGCCGCGATTCGATCTGATTCAGCTCGGCATGGGCCCGGACGGGCACACGGCTTCACTTTTTCCTCACACCGATGCGCTGGGCGTCACCGATCGCCTCGCCACCGCCAACTACGTTGAGAAGCTGGACACGTGGCGCATCACGCTCACGCGTCCCGTCATCAACCACGCGCGGCACGTCTTCTTTCTTATCGCGGGCCCGGATAAGGCAATGATCCTGAACCAGGTGATGGAGGGCCCCCTCGATCCAGAGCGTCTTCCGAGCCAATTCATTGCACCCTCGAACGGTATACTTACCTTGCTTCTGGATCAGGCTGCGGCAGCTTTGCTGCCCGCTCCGGACGCTGAAGGCTACGGGGTAATCGAGAGGACTGAATGATTCTGGCAGGCGATGTAGGCGGCACGAAAGTTCACCTGGCGCTGTTCGACTTTACCGATGGGAATCTGAAGCACGCGCGCGACAAGCAGTTCCCGGCCAAGGAATACGGCGGCCTGGAAGAGATCGTGAAGGAGTTCGTGCTGACGGACAAGGTGACGTCGGCGTGCTTTGGCGTGCCTGGGCCGGTGCGCGAGGGGCGCCTGCGGCTTACCAATCTGCCCTGGACGCTCGATAGCCGCGAGCTCGCGAAGAATCTGAAGATCGATTACGTTTTCCTGATCAACGATCTGCAGGCCAACGGATACGGCATCGCAGAGTTGAGCCCGGATCAGATTTACACGCTGAGCGATGGCGATTCGCGCCAGGTAGGCAATCGCGCGTTGATCTCGGCGGGCACCGGCCTTGGTGAAGCGTTTCTGGTTTGGGATGGGCGCGACTACGTGCCCTATCCGTCAGAGGGCGGTCACTCCGACTACGCTCCACGCACCGACGATGAGATCGACCTGCTCAAGTTTCTCCGGCAAAAATACAACGGCCGCATCAGCTTTGAGCGTGTGGTCAGTGGACAGGGCATCACCAACTGCTATGAGTTTCTGCGCGAAGTGCGCGGCATGGAAGAGCCGGCGTGGCTGGCCGAGCAAATGACGCAGGAAGATCCCAATGCGGCAATCACCGAGGCAGCGCTGAAGGCGAAGGCCGGGATTTGCGAGAAGGCGCTGGACATGTTCGTCTCGGCCTACGGAGCAGAAGCGGGCAACCTGGCGCTGAAGGTGCTGTCGGTGGGCGGACTGTATGTAGGCGGCGGAATCGCGCCGCGCATCCTTGAGAAATTGAAGGATGGAACCTTCATGAAGGCATTCACCGATAAGGGGCGCCTGAGCCAGTTGCTGGTGAATATGCCTGTGCGCGTGATTCTGGAAAGCCGCACCGCGCTGATGGGCGCGGCGGCGTACGCTGAAGCGCGGGCGGCAGAGCTGAGCGGGATTTCTCCGCGCGCAGCGAGCGTAAAGTTCTAAGGGCCAGCTGTTAGCTCTTAGCCATTAGCTAATAGCCAAAGACCGATTGACCAGAGGGCGCGGTGCCAGCTGCGGCCTTTCTGTTTGCCGCGCGTTGAGCAACGACGGTAGGGGTTATTGAACCAGAGCAATCTGAATCTTCCTGGTGATTTCGTGAGGCTGGGGCGGATCGCATTTCGTCAACGCTTCGTCGTCGCAAGTGCGCATGATGGTTTTGATGGAATTGTCCATGCTGGCCCTGAGGATTTTGCCGTCAGCAAGGCTGACGGTGATTTCGTCGGTAAACATCTCCTGGCCAACCATGCCGAGAAATTTGCTGGGGAGTTTGAGGATCTGCACCCAGTTATTGGGTGTATCGGCTACTGGCGTCTGCATCCATGCGGCGGGTAAGGCGACCGGGGACTTCTCGGGCGGAACGTGACGGGCGATGAGAACCGCCGTGCCCGACGATGGATCGACGGACTTCAACGTGAAATCGAAGTCAATGGACGTTTGGCCCAGGATCACCTGAGAGCCGTCGGCCCATGAGCTGGGCGCGCCGTACTTGAAGGAATAATGGTCTCCCGCATGGGTCAACTGACCGGACTTGCTCGCCAGCCACAGGTCGACGTAGAAGGTCATGAGGTCGAGGGCCGGTGCCACCAGTTTGGGATCGAGTGCGCTTGGAGCAGGCGGACTCACGCTTTGATTGGGATCGAGCGAAAGGCGCTCGCGGAATGCATCGCCGCCCGCGGAAAGCGGAGTTGGCTGGCCGTCTGAGACAAGATTTGTCCAGCGAAACTCTTCGAAGTAGGCGCCGCTCGCATCTTTCTCAACGATTCCGCTGGCTTGGACGGTGTATTGCATGGATTCGTTCAGTCCAGTCATGTGATAAATCAGTGTTTCTCCGTCGCGATACTGTCGGTGCAGTGGATTCTGCGGCTGAGATGGAGGCTGCGCTGCAGGCTGGGCCGGGAGGAGCCCAGGAGTTAAAGAGAAGACGAGACCAATGATCAGGTTTTTCGTCTGCATGATGGTCTTCCTTTCTTGCAGCGGGAAGCTTGTTGCTAGTGGAGTGGCTGCGGCTGGAGTGGAACCGATCCGGCCATTTCAGTACGCGCATTCGCCGTGGCCGGTGCTGCAAACAGAAGCACCAGAAGGCCAGCGTACGCAAAGCCATCGCAGGTCATCTCGATCGAGTGCGAGACGCGCAGCACCATCGGCAGAAAAGTAGCGCTCACGATTCCATAGAGACCAATGGTGAAAGCGTGGGCCAGGCCGAGAGTCAGCCAGAGATTCCGCCGCGTGCCCTTCCAGAGCGCGACAAACGGCAATGAGGCAACAAGAAAGATCGCGCTCCGGATCAGCTGGGTTGCAACAACCGTGCTCATGGTAGGAATGCGTAGCCCGAGAGTGCCGGCTTGATAGTACGGCGTGACAATGGGCGCGATGCACATTCCAAAAACAAAATAGGTGATCGGCCAGCCCAGCCATCCCGCCACAATCCTCCACGCCCACAACGGCCACGCGCGGTGCGGAAAGCCCTCAACCTTGCCGTCGTTGCCAAAAAGCAGCCCCATGGAGACACCGAGAACGATCGCGACCGAAGTGTCGAACAACAATGCGCCCGCGATGCCTGCGTCTAAAAAGTTGGTGAACTTGCGCGCCTCGATGACACCGTTAACGCCGAAAGCCAGTAACAGAAACGCGACGAATGCGGCGGCTCTCAAAACAGCGGGGCCGCGCAGTGAACGCGCCAGCGGCCACAATCCGACGACCAGCACGACACCGCCGATGAGCTGCATGATGAACAACGCTTGTGGCGAAGCGCCGCCCGGCAACCGCCCCATCGAAATATGCAACGCAGCAGCGATGACGCCAGCGAGCATGAGGGCAACGACGAACGCAAACCAACAAACGACTAGACGGAACAGAGCTTTCATGGCAGGTCCTCCGCGGCCACGCGGAACGACACCGCGCTGGCGGGTTAGGCTTCGGCCGGGAGATGGAGAAAAACGGCCCGCGACCGATAGCAGCTGAGACCTCCGAAGATTGTGTTGCGGAAAGAGTAGCACGAGAGCGGACGCCGCGCCGTGACAGTTGAAGTTCGGCCTGCACGTGGCTGCGGGCTTCAGTCAAGCGGAATCGCGTCGCGATGGGGCATCTATTTCGCGGCGCGGGTATCGACTGAAGGATTGGCTGCCAGCTTCTGTTCTGAGTCAGGGACCGGCGACTGCGACAGAATGAGCGACTTGACCCGGTCCCACACCGCGCTGTCGTTTTCAATTTCAATGTGCTGCCGCATAAAAGCGCGCGCATACCAGCTGAATCCCGCCAGCGAAATCGGGTGGCCTTTATAGCTCGATTCGTAATTCCCCATGATCGTGGTGCGCGTGGGATCGGCAGCCTTGATCGACCTGCGCCCGTGAAGGAGCCCGTCCAACTGGTAGAAATTGATGGCTTCACGCACGTTGGGCGGAATGGTGCCATCGTCCTGACCGGCCTTGGTCACGCTGTCAACCTGGATCGTCATCAGAACCGGAATGCCGAGGCGGTTGAGCGCACGCGCAAAGTGCACCGTTTCCGACGCGCCCCAGCTATGCCCGTAGATGACGATCCGGGCCGCGCTTTTCTCTGCCGCAGTCAGATGTCCGCTCTTCGCGGTATTGAGCAGGTCCAGAACCGTCCGCAGCGCTTCGGCCTCGTGCCGGTTTGCGTAGGTAGAAGCGAGAATGGCGTTCGGATACAGGCGGTCGAGGTTCTGGGCGAGCAGCGCCTCTTTGTGGAGAAGATCGTCGCCGCGGACCCGCCCACCCATGAAACCGATGACAATCAGCGGCTCAGGGCCTGCGCAAGCCGCGGCCGCCTGCAATCTTTCCGTTGCCGAGGCGCAACCCCTTGATTTGGCCGAACCACTCCGGGCCGCAACGCTTGTTGAGCTGCCGGCAGCCGCCAATGCCGGCAGTTGTTGCGCCTGTGCTCTTTGTGGCCCAATCCACGTCAAGGCCACTGCGCCCGCGAGGAACAGAGACAAGGCAATCGGCAAGCCGCGCCGAAGGCTCCTGCGGGCCGCGCAGACAGTGGACGCGAGATTTCGATTCGTATTCTGCAAAGTAGGGTGCCGGTTAACCGCTCTCAGGTGTCTGAAATGGACCGGCGACGATGCAGGCTCACACTTCGGCTTCGCTCCATGCCGGAGCAGCCAACCTAAAGAGAAATCCGCCTCATTCTACGCTCGGTCAACATCAACGCGCGACTGATTCTTGCTGATGGCTTTCATCGGCCCATACGGCCTGTTCTCGCGGCCAACGAATCGATCCCCTGAGGCGCGACGGCTTGCCGTGCGTAAGCGGCCGCAGCGCCGGCGTATATTCTGAGCGGGGCACGGGTTTGAGTCTCAAGGTCGCAACGAGGGCCGCCGCAGCGCCGCCGCCGGAAGCTTGAATTCAATCGCTGAGACTGAAGGGTCGACCAAACCGCACCCTGAGGACGTGGAACGATGATGCGCTGGCTTGGTCTTTGGCTCCTCAGGGTTCTGATCGCGATTGCCGCAGTCACACTGCTCGCGTTCGCCATCGACTTCACGGTCTACAAGCTCCGCGGCTCACCTCACTCCACTGTCACCGTGAGCCAATTCCTGTCGGTTCCACTGAAAGGTCAGAAAATCGAGTACGACTACCTCGGTTCAGCCGATGTGTCCTGCTCCATTTCTCTATTCCCGCAAGGCGGTCAGCAGCCGTGCTGGTATCTCAGGCGACATCCGAACCAGTGGGACAACGTCGGCTCGTAAGCTTGCTGACCGCGACGGCGTTCGTGGCCCTCCAGGGTAGAAACCGCGCGTAAACATCGGTAGGTGATGCGAGTCACGACTTGCGCAGCCCAAACGCGCCTACGATTCTAGGGTATTTCCTCGGATCGCCATGTATAGCCGCACACAAAACGAGAATGGCAGCTTTAACTCGCGCTGCCTCGATTGCTTTTTGACCATCGCGTCCTGCGTAGAGTCGGAAGAAGAGCTGGATGAGCGCGAAGCGCATCATCTGTGCCCTGAAAAGGTGCTGGCACAGCTGCTCGCCGAAGAACGAGCTGCGGTGGCTCACGCGGCGCGGAATTGAAGTCGCCCGGCCTGTCTTCTCTCTCGCGGGCGTGGCTGCGCCGCGCAACCTACTGAGCGTGAGCGGGTTCCCTCTTCGGACTTTCGCAACCGCCGCAACAAGCGCATACTGCCTCCATGCGGATTTTTCACACGGGGCCAAAAATTTCGGCGTGAAGTCTTTTTCCGTGTTGACCTGGGGCAAGCTTAGACCGTAAATTCTTCCTCACTGGAACCGTCCACTTCGGCGGCCAGGCGTCTATACAACTGTAGCGATCGCAAAGTTCAACGGCGATTTCTCTCGCCGCGCGTCTCAACAGCAAGAACCGGTTTTCCCCAACAAGATCCGACGGAGGTCAGAATGCCCGCAGTCAGTCTTCCCCAAACCCTGGGTGAACTGCGCTCCAACCCGAAATTCGCAGCGCAACTCCAGACACGCAGCGTGAAGGACGAGATGCGCTCGAATCTCATTGCGAGGCTCAAGTCTCGCGAGACGGTCTTTCCCGGCATCGTGGGCTATGAAGACACTGTGATCCCGCAGATCGTGAATGCGGTGCTGTCGAAACAGAACTTCATCCTGCTGGGGCTGCGCGGCCAGGCAAAAAGCCGCATTCTGCGCGCTCTCACCGCGCTCCTAGACGAGCAAATGCCCTACGTGGCCGGCTGCGAGATTCGCGACAACCCTTACCGTCCGTTGTGCCGCCGCTGCCGCGACCTGATCGCAGAGCGCGGCGACGCGACGCCCATTGCATGGCTCGCCCGCGACGATCGCTACGTTGAGAAGCTGGCCACGCCCGACGTTACCGTTGCGGATTTGATCGGCGACCTCGATCCCATCAAAGCCGCTCGCGGCGGCCAGGACCTTTCCAGCGAGTTGACGATGCATTACGGATTGCTGCCGCGCGCAAACCGCGGCCTGTTCGCCATCAACGAACTGCCTGACCTCGCCGGCAAAATCCAAGTTGCGCTCTTCAACATCATGCAGGAGGGCGACATTCAAATTAAGGGCTACCCGGTGCGCATGGCGCTCGACGTGGCGCTGGTGTTCAGCGCCAATCCGGAGGATTACACGGCGCGCGGCAAAATCATCACGCCGCTCAAGGACCGCATCGGCTCGGAGATCCGCACGCATTACCCCGAAACCCTCGAAGAAGGCGTGGCGATCACCGCGCAGGAGGCGTGGGCCGCGCGCGGCGATCAGGCAATCGAAGTTCCCAAGTACCTGCGCGAAGTTGTGGAGCAGGTGGCCTTCAGCGCGCGCGAAGACAAAAAAGTGGACAAGCGCAGCGGCGTGAGCCAGCGCCTGCCCATCTCCACTCTCGAGCTCGTGCTCTCGAATGCCGAGCGGCGATCGCTCGCCACTGGCGACACGCCGGTGCTGCCGCGCGTCAGCGACGTCTACGCGGCCATGCCCGGCATTACCGGCAAGCTCGAACTCGAGTACGAAGGCGAGATGCGCGGCGCCGACACGGTGGTTCGCGATCTGATTCGAACCGCCGTGGGCAAGGTTTACGACCGCTACTTCGACGGGGTTGAAACCGGGCAGATCGAGCAGTGGTTCAACCTGGGCGGCACCGTGAAGATGGACGAAGATCAGCCCGCGGCCGCAACGCTCAAGGAGCTGAAGGGAATCCAGGGATTGCTCGATAAACTGCCCGCGCTCGGCGTCAAGTCCGGCGATCCCGCGCCTCGCGTCGTCGCGGCAGCGGAGTTCATGCTGGAAGGCCTCGTTGCTCACAGAAAATTGAGCCGCAACGAACAACACGGGTTCGCTGCGGAAAAAGCTGGGCGCCTGCGCGAACAGCCATCGCCGGAACGCAAAGAGATGGAGATGGAGTACGAAGACTGGCAGCGCGCACGCAAGTCGCGCCGGGGCGGCGGGCTGAACTGATAGACAGGGAGCGAGCCACCCCAGCGAGCAACGACCGCTCGCCGGGACCCCGGCAGGGAGCGAGGGAACAAGGGAGCAAGTCAACCGTTCACGAACCACAGTTTACGAGCCACGGCCTGAATTCACATGAAGCGCATCCGCTACACCAAATACACCGGCGACCTGGCCTCCGAGATCGATCTCGAAAGCCTGCTGCAGGCTCTGTCTGACTATCTGCTCGACTCCGGCTACTATGACTCCTTCGACGGATTTCAGGACCTGGACCACACGATGGACGATCTGCGCGAGGCGCTGCGCCGCGTGCTTGAGTCGGGCGACTTCTTCGACCAGGAGACGCGCGAGCTGCTCGACCGCATGATGGCCGAGGGCTCCCTCGACGAATTGATCGAGAAGCTCATGGAGCGGATGGAGCGCGAGAACTACATCTCAGCGATGCCGCAGAACGGGCCCACGCGGATTGACGAGGCCAATGGGCGCACGGGTAGTGCCGACGGCCGCGACCGCGAAAACGTGCGCTTCGAGGTGACAGACAAGAGCCTCGACTTTCTCGGCTTCAAAACGCTGCGCGACCTAATGGGCTCGCTGGGCAAATCGAGCTATGGACGCCACGACACGCGCCATTGGGCCACGGGAATCGAAACCAGCGGAGCTTCGCGGCGCTATGAATTCGGCGACACGCTGAACCTCGACACCACCGCGACGCTCAGCTCTGCCATTGCGCGCGAGGGGTTGGCGCTGCCCTTGAATCTCGAATACGACGACCTGCAGGTGCACCAGTGCGACTACCAAAGCTCGTGCGCTACCGTCGTCATGCTCGATTGCTCGCACTCGATGATCCTCTATGGCGAGGATCGATTCACGCCCGCCAAGCGCGTGGCCATGGCGCTGTCGCATCTTATCCGCACGCAGTATCCCGGCGACTCGCTCTCGCTGGTGCTGTTTCACGATTCGGCAGAGGAGATGCCGGTATCTCATCTGGCGCGCGTGAAAGTCGGCCCGTGGCACACCAACACGCGCGAAGGATTGCGTCTGGCGCAGCGCGTGCTGTCGCGGCAGCGCAAAGACATGAAGCAGATTGTGATGATCACCGACGGCAAGCCCTCGGCGCTCACGCTGCCTGACGGCCGCATCTACAAAAATGCTTACGGCCTCGATCCGCTGGTGGTTAGCGAAACGCTGGAAGAAGTGGCGCGCTGCAAGCGATCGAACGTGATGATCAATACGTTCATGCTGGCGCAGGATTACGGGCTGGTGCAGTTCGTGCACAAGGTTTCGGAGATGTGCCGCGGCAAAGCCTACTTCACCACGCCGGCAACGCTCGGCCAGTACGTGATGATGGACTACATGCAGCGCAAGTCGAAGATGATCCACTGAGCAGGGCGCCGTTCCACCGCGAGGTGCGCGCCCCAGGTATTGCGTTTGGGATCTTTTTTCTGAGTTCGGGCTATTTCCTCCCGCCGCCGGTCTCGAGGAACACAAAAATATTTCCGTCGGGATCCTTCGTGAACACAAGGCCGCCGTCGCGCTGGGCGCTGACGCCCGCATATTCCATCGCCTGGTAAGCGCGCTTGGCATCTGCCACCGGGAACAGGAACTCCGGCTGAGAGCCCGGAGTGGCCGGGCGCAGCTCCATATGCAGATCGGGCGCGCCGGGAGCGGTGAGCCGTACGTTGCCGTTCGCGTCTTCGGTTTCGAATCCGAGATCGCTGTAGAACTCCTTCATCGCCGCGCCATCCCGCACCGGCAGATCGATGCCCATGAGCGCAGTTGAGATGCGGCCGGATCCGAGGTGCTGGCCAGCATCAAGCATGTGACGCGAGCCGGGCATATACTGCGTGAACTCGGTGACGCCGTGCTCGGGATTATTGATCGAAGAGATCAGGTTGCCCGCAGCGGCTTTGCGCACCGGCGTTGGATTGAGGCCTTGGCTCGCGTAGTAGCGCTGCAGCGCGTTTAGATCGCCTGCTTCGTAACACACGTGCATCCAGCCCAGCGGCTGCGAGCGATCGGTCTGCGGATACAGCTCGATGAACTGACGGTCGTTGATCTTGATGAAGACTTCAGGCGTCTTGCCATACGTGAGCGTGAAGGCCTCTTCATAACCGAGCTTGCCCAGGAAGGCAATCTCGCGATCGAGATCGCTAACGCGAAACGCAACATGCGCAATGCCGATGACTCCCTGGTTGGGCGGGGGAGGCGCCTGCGCGATGGAATTTGCTGCGCTGAAAATGGCGGCCACGGCAAGCGCCGCGAAAAGGAAGTACCTCGAATTCGTCCTCAAATAATCCTCCATGCCCGCCTGGGGGCAATGCGCAAGGCAAAAAGGAAAGTGAAACAGGTGGTGTCTACGCGTAATCCTGGCGATAAGGGGTGAAGACGTCCAAAACCTCGGAGGGCTCGACGGCGGAAGCCTCGTGCTCAATGCCGCCATCGACTACGAGGCTGTCTCCGGCACGCATCTCCCAGCTCTTTCCCTGGGCCTGGAACCGAATGTGGCCCCGAACGACATAGACCATTTGATGATGCGGATGGCTGTGCCGCGCACCTTTCCAACCTTTTTCGAAAGTGTGACGCACAAGCATAAGATGCGGGTTGTACGCCAAAACCTGCCGCACCATTCCTGGCTCGGGGGTTTTGGTCGGGGTTCCCTTGCTCGCTATGTAGATGATTCCATTATCGTTCATCTGATTCCGTCCCGCCATTGACTGTCTGTCGCCTACGATTCACGCCCCACGACTCATGATTCACGACTCACGGCCCACGAGCCTTACCGGTTCATCCAGCCGCCGTCCACCACCAGGATGTGCCCATGAACATAGTTACTGGCCGCCGAGGCCAGAAAGACGGCAGCGCCGCCCAGGTCTGCGGGCTTACCCCAGTGGCCGGCGGGAATCCGCTCCAGAATCTGCCGAGCCCGCTCGGGATTGTTGCGCAGCGCCTCGGTATTGTCCGTATCCATGTAACCGGGCGCAATGGCATTCACGTTGATGCCCTTCGATGCCCACTCGTTGGCAAACGCTTTCGTCAGCTGGCCCACGCCGCCCTTGGCCGCTGCATACGAAGGCACCAGTATTCCGCCTTGAAACGTGAGCAGCGATGCGATGTTGATGATCTTGCCGGAGCCGCGCTTGAGCATGTTCCGGCCCGCGTGCTGCGTGAGCCGGAAAACGCTGCTGAGATCCACATCGATCACGGCCTTCCAATCTTCTTCAGAGTGCTCAGCCGCGGGCGAGCGGCGAATGATGCCTGCATTGTTCACGAGGATGTCGATGGCGCCGAAGTGCGCGACCGTCTCCTCAACCAGCCGCGCGCAGACAGCTGCATCGCCAACGTCGCCGGCCAAGGCAATTGAATCCACGCCTCGCGCTGCCACTTCCTGCCTGGCAGATTCAGGTGGGGAACTCGACCCGTGCACGGCAACGTTTGCGCCCGCCTCGGCCAGCGCCAGGGCAATGCCAAGCCCTAGTCCGCGCGATGAGCCCGTGACCAGCGCGCATTTTCCTTCCAGGCTGAACTGATCGAGAATCGGCGTCGCTTTGGTCATTTTTTTCCGGTGGCGTCGGGGCCTTCATCACTTTCGACCTGCGCCAAAAAGCAATTCTAATTGGTTCTCGCGGAGGGTGGCGCGAAATGCGCATACCCTACCTGGCCGGATGCGTGGCGAAAATCTCGCAGCAAGTTACACCGCGCGGCCGGCCGCCGCGCCCGACGCCCACGCCCACTGAAAGTTGAATCCGCCCAGCTGGCCGGTCACGTCCACGACCTCGCCGATGAAATATAGACCGGGCACGGTGCGGCACCCCATGGTCTGCGCTGAGAGCGCGCTGGTGCTCACGCCCCCCGCCGTCACCTCCGCCTTCTCGTAACCCTCGGTACCGCTCGGCCAGAAGGTGAAGGAATGCAGTTCTCGCTCGAACCCATCGAGCGCGTGATTTGTCCAGCTCTGCGGAGCCGACTCCTCAATCAGCCGGTCGGCCAGCCGCGCGGGCAAAGCCGCGCGCAGCGCCGCCTTCGCCGCAGCCGCGTCGCGAGCCGCATTCCTGGCGCGCAGAGGCGCAAGCAGCTCCTGCCCCGGCGCCCAATCGATCTCGATCGCCTCATTCCCCTTCCAATACGACGAGATTTGCAAAATGGCCGGCCCGCTGAGTCCGCGATGCGTGAACAACATTTTTTCCGCAAAGCTTGCTTTACCGCAGCTCACTTTCACCGGCGCAGAAACTCCGGTGAGCGGAGCAAACCGAGTAAGCGCTTCACCGGGAAGCGTTAGCGGAACCAGCGCCGGCCGGCACGGTTCGATCGGAATCGAAAACTTGCACGCGATATCGTACCCAAACCCCGTCGCGCCCATCTTCGCAATCGACAGGCCGCCGGTGGCAACCATCAGCGCCGGCGCCATGTATGCTTCTTTCCCCGCAAAAACCGTGAACATCCCTGAGGTATCGTCGCGCGTCACCTCGCTGACCGCCGCCGAAACCACCACGCGCACGCACGCATCCGCGCATTCCTTCATCAGCAGATCGACAATTTGCTGCGCGGAGCCGTCGCAAAAAAGCTGGCCCAGAGTTTTTTCGTGGTAGGCGATGCCATGCTTCTCAACCAGACGGATAAAATCCGAGGGCGTGTAGCGCGCCAGCGCTGACTTCGCGAAGTGAGGGTTGGCAGAAAGAAAGTTATCCGGGCCCGTGTGCAGGTTGGTAAAGTTGCAGCGGCCGCCGCCGGAGATGAGGATTTTTTTGCCTGGCCGATACGCGCGCTCCAGCACCGCCACGCGCCGTCCACGGCGTCCTGCTTCCATCGCGGCCATCAGCCCCGCCGCGCCCGCCCCGAGAATCACGACATCGAAACTCGCTCGATTCACGATGCCGTCCTCATCGATTTCCGCAGCCGCCCGTTCCGATCGCAGCCGATGCGCATCGTCGCCACGCACTCATTCCCGCGACCGGGCACTCGCCGAAGTATGCGCGCCTGGCTCCAGCGGCTCCGGCTTGAAGCCGCGTTCGATTGCCATCAGTCCCGCGCGCAAAAATCCCAGCGTGTGCGCCATTCCGGCGTGCCACGGCGCCGAGCATCTCATCTGCGGCGCATGATCGGGAATCACCACGCCATCGAATCCATTTCTGTCGAGGATGTAAAGAATCCGCAGCATGTCTACTTCGCCGTCGTCGATGAACGTCTCGTGATAGTGCGGCGCTTTGCCCGCGATGTTGCGGAAGTGCACATACGCGATGCGATGCTGCTTGCTATAGCGGTCGACGGTCTCGTAGATGTCGCCTTCGGTCATCTCTGCCAGCGTGCCCAGGCAAAACTCCAGCATGTTCGACGGGCTCGGCGAAATGTCGATCAGCCGCTGATACATCGCCTGCTGATACACAAGCCGCGGCTGCCGGCGCATGGTCGGCGTCGGAGGATCGTCAGGATGCGCGGCCAGCCTCACGCCAGCCTTCTCAGCAACTGGCAGCACCTCTTCGAGGAATCTCTCAAGCCGCCGCCAAAGTTCTTCGTGGCTGATCGTTGGCAAATCTCCGGGTGGCGCGTTGGGATCCACGACCATGTTCCACACCACGCCGTTGGGAACCGGAGTGTCTACTGGTCCATCCATACCGACCGACTCCGCCCCGCCGCGCGCGAATGGACCGCTGGTTCGTCCGGCTACACCGGCAATCGAAAAGTTATAACCAAACGTGGGAATGCCGGCTTCGCCCACCGCGCGCAAAATCGCCTTCACGTTTTCCATATGCTGCGCGCGCTTGGGCCCATCCAGCAGAATGTCGCACCAGTGCGCCGGATCGAAGTTCTCGATGCCTTCGAGCTTCAGCCCCGCCGCCTCGATGTTTTTGCGGATCTGAATGAGCTCCGCTGCCGTCCAAAGCCGGTTGGGATCGCCGGCCACGCCCCAGGGCTGGTCCTTGCCGCCGGTCGGCTGATTATTGTTGGGGTTCGCCCCGAGCTGCGACGCTCCCTGCTTGAAGTAGTCCACCAGGTGAATGATCACGTGGGTGCACCCGGCCTGGACGGCAAATGCGTAGTAGTCTTCGTTCAACATGTGCCGGTAGAGCCCCAGCCCGAGCTTCATAAACACCCCTCGGCCAGTTTAGAACCTGCAGTGAGCTTTGGAGTTTGGCGAGCTCTGGCCAGTTCTGCCGCTTGCTGAAGCCGCCAGCAAAGTCTGCCCAGGCTCCGCCCAGAGATTCCGGCGAAACCCCGGCGAAGCTGGGTGCCAAGGCACTTGTCAAATGTTAAAAAATTCGTGTATTGTCAAAGACCTGCCGCCGGCCTCCCCCGAGGCCCTTCTCGGACCGCTTCTCGTCTGCGAAGTCACTCGCCGGTCAGCCCCATCCTTTCACAGGTTTTTATTTCGGATGGGCGCGATGACTGCACGCTGAAAGCGTTTTGGGTTTCAGTTTTAAGCCACCGGAACACTCGATGTGCGTGCGGCGCATCGCAGTACCGTTACGGCGGCGCGGTGTAACAAGAGTCCAAGAGCAACCCCGCTTCCCCCGTGGGCCTCAGGACGCAATTCGGGAGGTTTCGATGTTTGAAGTACAAGAGCGGCTTTTGTCGCCTTCAACGGGGGTCAGGCGGGCCGCGCAAATTCTCAGCCAGCAGCCCATCTTGCTGCGCAACAACCGTGTGCTCATCTTCCTCAGCTTTTTTGGCAGTCTCGTCGCGCTGGGAATCGCCCTCTGCATGACGATCGTTGCCGCGCGGTGCTTTCTGCCGTTCAGCACTCTCAACCTAGACCGCTTTGCCGCCGGCGCACTCTGGGCGTTCGGCGCGTGGCTCATGGCCATGACGCAGGTCTTTCTTTGGAGACAAGGCATCTACATGGGGAACTGTTCTGTGCTTCTTGACGCGCATGGCGCACACTTCAGGCTCGACAACACCGCAGGCGGCGAAGTCTTCATGCCGTGGAACGGGATCGAAGCCGTGCATTACAAAAACATCGAGAACGTGCAGAAGTTCACCATTCTCGGCGCCGACTCCACCACCGTCACTTTCACGTCCGCCAGCTTTTACCGGCCCAGGCGCGTGGCGCGCCTCATTGCGGACCACGCCGGCCTGCCGTTGATGCGGGGCTAGCAACGGGCCGAAGATCCTGGAAGTCATTTTCCGGGCTGCCCCACCATTGCCGCCCGCCCGGACCCTGCTCCTGGTTCGGCGGGCCTCGCCAACAACTCGTTGATCCGAGTCTCAATCTTCGCGGGCGCAGTTTCTCCCTGAAAGCGCGCGCGAACCACGCCGTTGCGGTCGATCAGGAATGTCAGCGGCAAACCCAGAACGCCGCCGTAACGCGCAGCCAGGTTCACGTTTCCCATCGCCACCGGATAACGGATTCCGAGGCGCGCCACGGTCTTCCGCGCCGCGCCGGCGTCATCGTCCATTGAAATGCCGATCACCTGAAGGCCCCGGGTGCCGTACTTCCGCTGCCAGGTATCGAAGACGGGCATCTCAACGAGACAGGGCGCGCACCACGCGGCCCAGAAGTTCAGCAGCACCACTTTGCCGCGAAAACTCGCAAGGTGGACCGGGTTGCCGTTCAAATCCGTAACAGTAAAATCGGGCGCGGCTCGATTGAGGACATGCCGCTGTGCCCATGCGCCGTGGGACGCGCCGGCGGCCATGGCCACACAGGCCATCGCGACAAGAATCACGCGGCCCGGCGTGCGAAGCGCGTGCGCGCGATGCCTGGCCACGCTACCGCGCGCCTTCAACGGGAAGCCCCTTGTTCACCCAATCTGCGCCAAAGTTGTTGGCCAGATAGAGCACTTTCACCCGCGTAAATCCCATCTCGCGCAATAGCTGGTAGGCAGGGCCCACGTTGGGACAACGATTCCACGGGCAGCAGCCGCAATAGAGAACAATGAACGTGGAATGTGGCAACGAGGCGACGCGCCCGCGTAACTGCGCCGTTCCGTCCGGCTGCGAACCGGGGCCTGCATACTCCGAGCCCGGAATATGCGCCTGATCGAACATCATGCGCGAGCCCACCTGCAGAATGAGCGGTCTGTCTGCTCCGCGCGCGTGGAGCAGGCCGTTCAGCTCATCTACGTGGATCAGTTGCGCAGGGGGAATGCTGAACGCGCTCACCGCTTGCGGTGCTGCCCACTGCGCTCGCGCAACTTGTAATTGGAAAGAGAACAAACCAAGGATGGCAAAAGACAAGACTGCCTTGCGAACCAGACCCGAATGCATGTTGGATTCCTTGAAGACAGTGTAACGCCGCTGTGAAATGCCGCGGGACGGCGAATCGAATCCATCGTGGAAGGCGCGCGATGGAATTCCGCACCGAAACCAGGAAAAACACCCCAAAATTGAAAACGCCAGAGACCGAAGCCTCTGGCGTCTCAATCTTGATGGTCGCGTAGTACAACCGGCTGTCGCGTCCCTCGGCTACCCCAGCGGCGAACCTGCAGCTTTCGCTGCCGCTCCTTCCTCTGGCTGCGCCGGTACGGTTCTTTCAGCTTGCGCCTACTCGCCCGCTCTCCGGCTCGACCGAAGGCCGACTTCCCCGGCTCGGATCGGCGTTGTCTCGCCTGGCTCGGTCGGTGGCAAGCAACCGGCTTTCACCGCCTGCTACGCGCTTCCGATCGACTGGCTGCCGGCCTTCCAACTTGCGTTGGCGCCCTGCCTCCAGCTAGGCCTGCGATTACTCCCGACTCACATCTGGCGTCGTCCTTCAGCTCGGCTGGCTCGAACAACCTGCGGATTGCGCCGCCTGCTGTTGCAGCTTCGGGCTTGCGCCTTCTGCTGCCGCAACTCTCCGGCTTGCACCGGCCGTTGCCGCCTTTGCCAAACCGGTTGCGAACTTCCGACTCGCATCGGCTGTTCCACATCCGGCTTTACCGGTTTCAAATCGCCTGAGCTTGCGCCCCTGCGCTTCTACCTCCGGCTGGGCCTGCGATGCGCCCCTAGCTTCAACTGAACCTTGCATCGCCGGCTGAGCCGTCGATGAGTATTCCGTTTCCGCCGGTTCGCGCATCCTCCGGATCTGTCAGCTAAAACAACTTTCGGCTTGCGCCGACTTTTGCATCTTCTGACGCAACCAGCGATCCCTCTCTCGCTTTCGCTTGAGGTTTCACCCTCTGGCTGGGCTGGCGGCGATTTTCCGATTTTCATCGGCTTTTCGTTCCACCCGCCGTTCCGGCAACCAACTCCCGATGCCCTACAAGGTCATCAGTTAAAGAGACATTACTGCCGGTCAATCTGTGGAAGCAAGTGCATAAGTCAAGTAAATATGTGGATTTCACCAGGGTTGGTGCATAAATCCGCGTCTGAATCACATTCCCGCCCTTGCCGCGCAGATCCCGCGCAATCGACGCTCTTCGGGCCGCGTGATCTGCCTCACTTATACACACAACGCGAGCGAAAATCACAAGCGGCGGCGGGGGCGGCGGAGGGGAGAGGTGAATGGTAAGCGGGCGAGGGCGGACGAGAGAGCATGGAATGAAGGGCTAAGGAGCGCTTTTCCTGGTTTCCGCGCTGCGATCATCGCGGGTGGGTTTTTCGCTTTGCCTCCAAAGTGGATACGGCAACCCCGCCAGGCGATTGATGACGAGCGCCTGCGCCACAAGTAAAAAGACTGCCACCTCAATAATGACCAGCGCTTTCGGCTTGGAGATGATGCCCAGCGAAACGATGAGCGTGGTGGCCCCGGCGGGAGGATGATCGGCGCGCAACAGAACCATCAGCGCACCAGTGGCCGAGAGCGAAAGCGCGGCGGCAAGAATCCGCGGCCAGTAAACGCCGGGATGCGCACCGAAAGGCAGGTTAGCGGCGCCGGTGAGGGAGTACGCGGCATAGCCGCACACGAGGCCGATGGTGTGCCCCAGGATGGCGTTACGCGGGCTGGAGTTCTCAGCCAGTGGAGCGATGAATAGAAGGTAGGCCGTGGGGCCGAGCGACGGAAAGACGAACGGGCTGCCGGTGACGACCGCCAGCAGGGCAAGCAGCGCAATCGTAAGGAAGCCGTTGACGGCGACATAAATCGCCCAGACCACGCGGGGCGGAAAATGATCAAGAAGCCAAGCCAGCCGTAAATGCCCGAGCAGCACCGCAACGTGCTCAGGTCCTCGATCACTGGTGCTCGTGCGGTCAACTCGCAAAATGCGCCCTTCGATTCCTCAGATATTGGGCAGAAGGTCGAAATACTCATCGTCTTCGTTCTTTCCGCCTTCGCCCTTCCCGAGATTCTTTTCCGATTCGACAAACTCGATGCGCTCGATCCACTTAACCATCTTGTAGCCGAGCTGATTTTCGACGCGCAGCCGCAAGGGGGCGCCATAGACCTCGGGCAGCGGCTGGCCGTTCATCTCGGAAGCCAGAAGGCATTGCGGCTTGAGCACGTTCTCGATGCTCTGCGTATCGTAGTAGGGCCCTCCGTAGAGCGCTTCGCCGAAGGAGAAAAAGGCGACGGTGTGCGCCTCAGGCCTAGGGCGCACGAGATCGATCAGCGTCTTCATGGGGATTCCGCCCCACTTGGCAATGCCGCTCCAGCCCTGGATGCAATGATGCATGGCAATGTGCTCCAACTCGCCCAGATTGCGCATGTCCTCCAACGAAAGCTCGACCGGATTCTCGACCAGGCCGCCGACTTTCAGCTTGAAATCGCGGAAGTGTCCCTCGGCGAGGAGCTTCCAGTCATCGCGCACGGGCAACTTGCCGTTCGGCCACATGTAGGGTGAAATGTCCCTTTCGGAATACGACTGCTGCGGCGTGAGCCGGTTGAGCGTGAGCAGTTGCATGGGATAGGTGACGAATTTGAGCGCGTGTTGCAGGACTCGCGGCTGGTGCCATGAGAGGTAGTGAGCTGCGATCCAGCAAAGGACCACAATGCCAATGCCCACAAAGCCCAGCCAGACGCCCAGCCGGCCCGTGTCATTTGTTCCCAGCACGATGTGATTCATGTTGCGCGCAAAGCCGGTCATGACCACGAGCGTAATGTGCACGACCAGAAACGCCAGAAAGCTGAGCATAGTGAGGAAATGAATGGAACGCGCCGATTGCCGGCCGCCGAATAGCTTGGCGTACCAGGTGAAGTGATTCACAACTGCCGGCGACATGGCGATGCCGGTGAGAATCGCCAAGGGACCGAAGACAAATACAACGGTGAAGTAGGCGATCTGCTGCAAGGCGTTGTAGCCGTAAAAGCCGTTGGGCTCGGCAGGCAGATGAAAGGTTGCGTAGTGGACCCAGGTATTCCACGCCTGTAAAAGGACCGTGGGCGAAGCGGGTACCAGGCGCTTCCACTGGTCGGTGGTGAAGAGCATGGTGGTGAAGTACAAGCCGCAGACGATGAAGCCGTGCACGTTGATGAAGTGCCACACGCGCGCGATGCCGATAGTGTGGCGGTAGCCAGGCGTGCCCACGAGCGGAGTGAGATAGCGGGCGTCGTCCTTCGCCGTCCACAGGCGGTCGCGCGGGACTTTGATGGGCGTAAGGCGAATCCACTCGCTATTTGGTGTGCAGTCGTCGTTGAAATAAAGCCGGGGATGATCGGCGAGGATGGAAAAGCCACTGCGAATGAGCATCGTAACGAAGAGGAAGTTGAAGAAGTGGGAGTAGCGAACCCAGAGCGGGAAACCGTGCGGCCCTGAAAAGTCGGCGGGATAAACGAGAGGGACGGGCGGAATGTGCGGCAGGCCGGCAATGGCTACTTCAATCCAGGCTGCGGCCACGAATGCGGCAATTGCCGCGCCAATTGCGATCAGAATTGAAGGACGAATCCACAGGCGGTGGCGGCGATCCGCGGGAAAGTGGACCGCTCCATGTTCAGAATCGAATGTAATCATGACCCCCAGCCTCCGCAGGCGGCTGGGGAGTCACCGCGTTGCGGGCTGACAGTATGGTTATACCGCGTGGGGGAGAAGCGTGTCCCAGATTTGCGGGGGCGCGTGAGGCAGACGCCAGAGAAGGTCAAGAGGGGCTAATGACCCGAACCAACATGGAGGCCTATTCGGCACGGCTAAAGCCGTGCCTGAATCGACCTTTGATGCGAGCGAGATTACGCCGGCACGACGCCCTTGGCGAGCATGGCCTTGATGCCGCGGAGGGCCTGGCGGGTGCGTTCCTCGTTCTCAATGAGGGCGAAGCGGACGTGGTTGTCGCCGTTCTCGCCAAAGCCAATCCCTGGTGACACCGCCGTCTTGGCCTCGGTCAAGAGCAGCTTTGAGAACTCGAGCGACTTGAGGTCGCGGTAAGGCTCGGGAATCTGCGCCCAGACGAACATCGTCGCGCGCGGCTTGGCGACGGACCAGCCGGCTTTGTTGAGCCCGTCGACGAGCACGTCGCGGCGGCGGCGGTAGTTGTCGCAAATCTGCGCGACGCACTCCTGCGGCCCTTCGAGCGCGGCGATGGCTGCGACCTGGATGGGCGTGAAGGTGCCGTAGTCAAAGTAGCTTTTGAGGCGGGCGAGCGCGGCGACCAGCTTCTTGTTGCCGACCATGAATCCGATGCGCCAGCCGGGCATGTTGTAGGACTTGGAGAGCGTGAAGAACTCGACAGCGACATCTTTTGCGCCGGGCACCTGAAGCACGCTGGGCGGCTTGTAGCCATCGAATGCGATGTCGGCGTAGGCGAGATCCTGAATGAGCCAGAAGCCGTGCTCGCGTGCAAGCGCGACGAGTCGCTCGAGGAAGGGCAGCTCGACGCATTCGGTGGTCGGGTTCGACGGGAAGTTGACGATGAGCGCTTTGGGGCGCGGCGTCATGCGCGGGATGAGCTCTTCAAGCTGCGCGAGAAAGCTGTCCTGATTGTGGACCGGGACGCTGACGATATGAGCGCCGGCGATGACGGGCCCGTAGATGTGGATGGGGTAGCTGGGATTGGGCACGAGTACGGTGTCGCGCGAGTCGAGAATGGCGAGGCAAAGGTGGGCGATGCCTTCCTTGGAGCCGATGGTGACGATGGCCTCGGTGTCGGGATCGAGATCGACGTCGTAGCGCGACTTGTACCAGTTGCAAACGGCCTTGCGCAGGCGCGGAATGCCGCGGGAAACGGAGTAGCGGTGGGTGGGCGGCTTGCGGACCGCTTCAACCAGCTTGTCGACGATGTGGGTGGGCGTCGCGCCATCGGGATTGCCCATGCCGAAGTCGATGATGTCTTCGCCGCGGCGGCGGGCGGCCATCTTCATTTCGCCGGTGATGTTGAAGACGTAAGCGGGCAGGCGCTGAATGCGAGAAAACTCGTCCATGGTGACTCCAGAATACAGGGATCAGAGATCAGGGGTCAGGGATCAGAGCAACGTGTTCATAGCTCAGACACCATAAGTGTTAACTGCGATGAAAGAAGTGAGATTTGGGGATGAGGTGAGGCAGAATTCTAGGCGGCCGGAGCCGCCGCAGCCGCTGCGGGCGCGGCGATGGCGAAGAGCCGGTGAGTGGCGGGGTGGTGCATGGATCGATTATAGCGGAGAGGCCGTAGTGAGCCTTCAGCCATCAGCCTTCAGCCGTCAGTTTTGAGCGCGGAAACCGAATCGGTGCGACAATATAGGTGGGATAAGTTCGCTGCTTCGAGCAGGGCCGCATTGCTTCCATGGGGGAAGTACGGCCCGAATCCGCCGATCGCGCCCGCGCTGCCGCTCTCCTGCTGAATCTGCCGAAAGATCGCCGATGAACGCCCTGCTGATCTACCCGGAATTTCCTGAGACATTTTGGAGCTTTAAACACGCGCTCAAATTTTTGGGCAAGCGAGCGGCGCAGCCTCCGCTGGGCCTGATGACGGTGGCGGCGCTGATGCCGGCCGCGTGGAAGAAGCGGCTGGTGGACACGAATGTGGAGCGGCTGCGCGAGCGCGACTTGAAGTGGGCCGACGTGGCATTTGTAAGCGGGATGCACATCCAGCTTGCGTCGCTGGTTGAGATTGTGGAGCGCTGCCGCGAGCGCGGAGTGCGCACGGTGGTGGGCGGGCCGATTGCGAGCAGCGTGAATGCGGCCGCGTTGAAGGCAGACCACGTAGTGATCGGTGAGGCGGAGAGCCTGATCGGCGAATTGGCGCGCGAGCTGGAAGCGGGCACGGCGCGGCCGGTATATCAGGCGGCGGAGCGGCCGGAGATGGCGGAGAGCCCGCTGCCCGATTTGAGCCTGATCAAGATGAAGCGCTACTCGACGATGACGGTGCAGTACTCGCGCGGTTGCCCTTTCAACTGCGAGTTCTGCGACATTATCGAGATTTATGGGCGGCGGCCGCGGACCAAAGCGGTGGCGCAGGTGCTTGCGGAGCTAGATCAACTGCTGGCGGCGGGCTGGCGCGAAGCCGTGTTTATCGTCGACGACAACTTTATCGGCAACAAGGCGCGGGCGAAGGAGCTGCTGCGCGCAATGGCGGAGTGGCGTGCGCGGACGGGCGCGAGGTTCGACTTTATTACGGAAGCGTCGTTGAATTTGGCCGACGACGTGGAGCTGATGCAGCTGATGAGGGACGCCGGATTCAGGTCGGTGTTTCTGGGTGTGGAGACGCCGGATGAGTCGGGGCTAATTGCGAGCAACAAGTTGCAAAATACGCGGCGCAGTCTGCTCGAAAGCGTGGCTACGATCCAGAGCTATGGCATGCAGGTGATGGGTGGATTCATTCTCGGGTTCGACACGGATAAGGAAGACATCTTCGACCGGATGGTGGAGTTCATCCAGAAAAGCGGGATTCCGATCGCGATGGTGGGACTGCTGCAAGCGATGCCCGGGACGCAACTGTTCCGGCGGCTGCGGACCGAGGGACGAATTGTGGACGCCGGAGGCGGCAACAATACATTTTGCGACCGGCTGAATTTCTTGCCGCGGATGGATTCGGCAAAGCTGGTGGAAGGCTACCGCGAGGTGTTGAAGAAAATTTACAGCTGCGAAGCGTACTACGAGCGGGTGAAGATCTATCTGAGGCGCGCGTATCCGAAACCGGCGAAGGGCGAGGGTGTGAAGAAGCACGCCGGTCAGAAGTCGCCGCCGCTCGTCACGCGCGACAACATGCGAGCGCTGGCACACTCGATTGTGCGGCAGGGAGTGTTTTCGCGCCATCGCTGGAGCTATTGGAAGTTCCTGGCGGCTGCGGCGACGAAGTACCGGCGCTGCTTTGGCGCGGCCATGACGCTGGCGGTGATGGGGCATCACTTCCAGGTGATGACGCGCAAGCTGAACAAGGCGATGGACAAGGCGACGAAGGCGGCGGCGCGCGAAACATTGGCAGCGCAGGCGGGCGAACAATAAAAGTCGCGAGCAGCGCACTGCGAACGCGCCCAGCCTGGAAATTTATACTTGTTGGGACATGCAAGAGCCCCTAAAGCAGAAATTCCTGCCCGTTGACGAGCAGATGGACCTGCTCGAGAAGGGCGCGGCGGAGATTATCCGCGTCAGCGACCTGCGCGAGCGGCTTGAAGAAAGCCGCAAGACCGGACGGCCGCTGCGCGTGAAGGCGGGGTTCGATCCGACGGCGCCCGATCTGCACCTGGGGCATACAGTATTGATGCGCAAGCTGCGGCACTTTCAGCAACTGGGCCACACCGTCATTTTTCTGGTCGGCGATTTCACGTCACTCATCGGTGATCCAACTGGCCGCAACGTCACGCGCAAGCCGCTGACCCGCGCCGAAATCGACAAGAATGCCGAGACGTATAAGCAGCAGGTGTTCCGGATTCTGAACGAGAAGACGACCGAAGTCCGCTACAACTCGGAGTGGCTGGGCAAGCTCGGCTATGAAGAGACCATCCGGCTGACCGCGCACTTTACCGTGAGCCAGATGCTTGAGCGCGATGAGTTTCATAAGCGCTTCCAAGACGAGCAGCCGATCAGCTTGCACGAACTTCTCTATCCCGTGATGCAGGGCTACGACTCCGTGTGTCTGGAGTGCGACGTGGAACTGGGCGGGACGGACCAGAAGTTCAATCTGTTGTGCGGGCGCGAGTTGCAGCGGCATTACGGGCAGAAGCCGCAGATCGTGCTGATGACGCCTATTCTAGAGGGCCTGGACGGCGTGCAGAAGATGTCGAAGTCGCTGGGCAATGCGATCGGCATCAACGAGCCGGCGAGCGAGATGTATGGCAAGCTGATGTCGATCTCGGACGAGCTGATGTGGAAGTATTTTTTCTTGTTGACCGACCTTCGCGGCTCGGAGGTTGAGGCGATGCGCGCGGATGTGGCGGCGGGAAAGCTGCATCCGATGGAGACGAAGAAGAAGCTGGCGCGGACCATTGTTGCGGGATTCCATGGAGAGGCCGCCGCCGCGAACGCCGATGAGAACTGGGCGCGGATGTTCCAGCAGAAGGGCGAGAGCGAGGATCTGGAAGAGGTTGCGATCGCCTTTGCCGACGTAGCCGGCGCAGAGCCGAATCAGATTCGGCTGCCAAAATTGTTGGTTGCGATGGGACTGGCGGCGAGCGGCGCGGAGGCAAATCGGAAAATCGCCGA
Source organism: Occallatibacter sp. (assembly GCA_035541975.1). Lineage (GTDB taxonomy): Bacteria > Acidobacteriota > Terriglobia > Terriglobales > Acidobacteriaceae > Telmatobacter. The sequence continues at coordinate 95,295 of DATKMH010000024.1, forward strand.
GAAGGCCGTGAAAGTTGACGGAGAATCGGCGGGCGGCGCGGTGATTTCGGCGGGAACGCTGCCGGCGCGGTTGACGGTGCGGCTGGGCAAGCGGGCGAAGGTCGCGGTTGTCCGGTAGCGCCAGACACGCCTCCAAACAAAACCTTTGACGAGACTCGTTTAAGTGTCTAGGATGCCCATTTAGCAGGCCCCAGTCTGAAGACCCCAAAATCCAGCATTCCGCAAGGAGTTGATCATCGCCATGACCAACCGCAGCAGCTTTGTCCTCAGCAAATCGGTTGCACAGTTCTCGTTTCTTCTGATCGCCTGGGCAATATTCGCGATCGGCATTTCGCTTTCGCCCGCCGTCGCCGCCGCCCAGTTCACCGTTGGCGTGCTGCCTTTCGCCGATAATACTGGCTCCGGGCAGGACGTTTCGGGTCCGGTCTCGCGCGCGGTCCAGACGGAAATCGTCCACTCCACGAAGTTGAACGGCCGCATTTTGACGCTCCCCGACGGCGCCGATGTCAACAATCTCGACGCGCAGCAGGCGCTCACGATCGGGCGCGCGGCCGGGGTGGACGTGGTGGTTGTGGGCACAGTGCTTGAAGCGACCGCTTCGGAATCATCAAGTTCAGCAAGCCTGCCGTCGTTCGGCGGCATCAGCCTGGGCGGCAGCAAAAACTCAGTCAAGGCGGAGGTGACGCTGCAGGCCGACGTTTACAGCACAACCACGGGCAACAAAATCGACAGCATTCGCGAATCCGGCAACGCATCGCAAACCAAAGTGGGCGCAAATGTGAGCACCGACCTGGGAGGCCTGGACAGCGGGGGCGCGGACTTTGACAACTCGGCCATCGGCAAGGCGTTCCACCAGGCCGTGTCGAATGTAGTGAAGAAGATCAACAGCGACCAGGGCCAGATGGCCCACTATTCGGCGTCGGCGGCACCGACGCAGGCGGCCGCGGCCGCACCACCACCCGCGCAATCGGGCGGCGCCGGATCTGCTCCAGCAGCCGCTGCGCCCGCAGCAGCACCCGCATCGGGCAGCGAACCGCAGTTCAAGAGCATCACGATCGACTTCGTGCCTGGGGAGCGAACGATTTTCTACGACGATTTCAGCGACATGGCGCAGGACCAGCCACCTCCGCACTGGCGGCTGCGAGATGGAAAGGTGGACCTGTTGATTGCCGGCGATACCCGCGAGCTGCATGCGGACAACACAGTGACGCTGACCTCGCCCACGTTCCAGTTGCCGCCCAACTTCACGTTTGAGCTTGTTTGGACCGGCACCGGCGAAACCAATTGGTCGTTCCACAACCAGGCGGGCGATGAAGTTCTGCACGCAATGGTGCGCGGCGAGGAAGACGGCAATACAGTGAACATGAGCGTTACGGCCGCGTGCCAGGGGTGCGGCGACTTGGGATCGGGGACCTACCAAACCGACACCAGCAAGCCCGTCGAGTTCGATCTTTGGGTACAGCAGGGCCGCTTGCGCGCGTATGTCGATGGCCAGCGCCTCGTGGATGTGAACCAGGTGGACGCCTCGGGCATCACCCAAGTCCAGGCGGAGATTGCCGGCTACCGGCCCAACGGCATCCGCAAGGTAAGGCTGGCGGAATCCGCGCCCGATTTTTCGTCGATCATCTCTTCAACGGGAAAATTCGTTACGCACGGCATAACCTTTGACACCGACAGCGACGTGCTCAAACCAGAGTCAGCACCGGTGATCAAGGAGGTGGCGGCCGCCCTGACCACGAACCCCGCTCTCAAGCTGGAAGTGGATGGTTACACCGACTCGGTTGGCGACGCGGCTCATAACGTCGACCTCTCGAATCGACGGGCGCAGTCCGTGGTGAATGTCCTGGTAAGCCAGTTTGGCGTGGCGCCTGCGCGGCTCTCGGCCAAGGGAATGGGTGACGCTAACCCAATTGCGTCGAACGATACTGCGGATGGGCGCGCGGCGAATCGGCGGGTGGAGTTTTTGAAGAAATAATTTGGTCGTCAGGCTGGTGCGACCCGGGTGCCCGAGAAAGTGTATGGGAAACCTGGGAGGCACCAGCCTCGCATGAAAGACCACGGCAGTCATTCATGGCGATTGGCGCTAGCTGAGTCTATGGCCAGATTGATTGCGCAAGTGCGGGCGGGAACGCCGGCGTAACTTTCTCAGGTGGCGAGGGCGAACGCCCGCGCGGAATCGAGCAGCCTCGCCACGGATTCTTTTGAGCAGGATTCGGCGTATATGCGGAGCAGCGGCTCGGTGCCCGAAGCGCGCAAGAGCAGCCAGGTTTCGGCGGCCTTGGGCTTCGATGTTGCCTCGGGATTGTCGAGGTAGAACTTTACGCCATCGAGATTTTCCTGGCAGAAGATGGGCATCTCCGCAAAAACAGGGTCGCCGGGCTTGAGAGCCCGCGCGCGCGCGATGGCGGCGTTCTTCTGCGCGTCGGGAATGTGCAGATCGATGCGGCCGTAGTGATGCTCTCCATATTCGGCCTGAAGGTCGGCAACGAGCTGGCCCAGAGTCTTTTTTTCTTCGGCCATCACGTTGGCCAGCAGGAGGCAGTTGAGCAGGCCGTCGCGCTCGGGCAGGTGGCGCTGGAAGCCGATGCCGCCCGATTCCTCGCCGCCCATCACGATTTCGCGCTCGAGCATCAGGTCGCAGACAAACTTGAAGCCGATGCCGTGTTCAATGAGTTCGCGGTGATGCTTCATGGCGATGCGGTCGAGCATCTTGGTGGTGTTGAAGGCGCGGGTGACGGCGCCGGGCCAGCCCTTGTATTTCAAAACCCAGCTCAGCAGGACGGAATAAATCTTGTGCGGGTCGACGAAGTTGCCGTGCTCATCGGTGGCGCCGATGCGGTCCGCATCACCGTCGGTGCACAGGCCGGCCTGGCAGTTGTTCGCGACAGTCGCTTCGCCCAGCGCGCGGATGTGCGGCTCGATGGGCTCGGGATTGATACCGGGAAACAGCGGATCGGGATTGGAGCGGATGGGAACATTCGCCACGCCGATGCGATTGAAGATGTCTGACAGAATGGTCGCGCCTGCGCCATACATGGAATCGATGCAGAACTTCATTCCGGATTTTGAAATGAGGTCGAGATCGGCAAAGCTCTGAATGGCCTTGAGGTACGACGGCAGGAAATCAACTTCAGTGATTGCGGCTCCCTGAGCGGCCCGCGGGACGACCTTGCCGAGATTCGACTCAATGGACGAAATAATGGAGGGCTTGCCCGAGCCGCCGTACCAGGCTTTGTACTTCACGCCGTTCCACTGCGCGGGATTGTGCGACGACGTGATCATGATGCCGCCTGCGGCCTTGCGCTCGCGCACTCCGAAGCTGAGCGCGGGCGTGGGCGTGACCGCGTTGGCCAGCATCACGGGAATGCCAGTTGCTGCGACCACTTCAGCGCATGCGTGCGCAAATGCCTTCGACCCAAAGCGCGTGTCATAGCCAATGCAAATGCCTTTCTTCGGGTCTTCGTCGGCAGATCCGCTGCGCGAGTGGAGGTAAGCCGCGACGGCTCCAGCGGCGATGCGCACGTTGGCGAATGTGAAGTCGTCGGCAATGACGCCTCGCCAGCCGTCGGTTCCGAACTTGATTTGAGGTTGAGGCATGGTTGGGCCAAGGCTCCAGATAAAACAAAGAAAAACAATAACAGGCCAAGCGTGGCGTGTACACGGGTAGCCTGGGGAGTCGCGTCCCAGGTTGGCGGATTCGTTGAGGCTGCGGCAAAGGCTCCCGGCGTGGAGTATCCTTTCTGAAAACATTGAGAGTAGCGATCATTGGCGGCGGCATTGTGGGCCTGGCGACGGCCTACCGGCTCCTGGAGCGTCATCCTTCGGTGAAGGTGACGGTGCTCGAAAAGGAATCGGGCCCCGGCCGCCATCAGACCGGCCACAACAGCGGCGTGCTTCACTGCGGCCTCTATTACAAGCCCGGCTCGACGAAGGCGCGGCTGGCAGTACAGGGTCTGCGCAGAATGACGGAGTTCTGCGAACAGCATGGTGTGCCCTACGAGCTGTGCGGCAAAACCGTGGTAGCGGCCGATCCGGAAGAGATTCCTCGCCTGCACGCGCTTTTGGAACGCGGCAAGGCCAACGGCGTGGAAGGGCTGCAACTTTTGGGGCCGGAGCAGGTCCGCGAATACGAACCACACGCTGCGGGACTCGCTGGAATCCGTGTTCCCCAGGAAGGAATCGTGGACTACGGCGCGGTTTGCACCGAGCTGGTAAAGGCAATTCAAGCCCGAGGCGGCGAACTCCGGTTTTCGTCGGAGGTGACGCGCGCGAAGAGATCCGCTGCCTGGAGTATCGAGATAAAGAGCGAGTCGGGCAGCACGGCCTGCGAAGCGGATTTCCTGATTAATTGCGCGGGATTGCAATGCGACCGCGTGGGCCGGCGCGCCGGCAGCGGCGACCGCGCAAAGATCGTCCCTTTTCGCGGCGAGTACTACACGCTGCGACCTGAGCGGCAACATTTGGTAAAGAATCTGATCTACCCCGTGCCGGATCCGAAGTTTCCATTCCTCGGTGTGCACTTTACGCGGCAAATTCACGGCGGCGTGGAGTGCGGGCCTAACGCGGTGCTGGCTTTTGCGCGCGAGGGCTACCGTCACACAGATTTTTCTGTCCGCGACACGCTGGAGACGATGACCTATCCCGGGTTCTGGAAGTTCTTTGTTCGCTATCCACGCATGTGCTGGGAGGAGTTCAAGCGATCGTACAGCAAGACGCTATTTTGCCGGTCCTTGCAGCGCTTGGTTCCCGAACTCACGTTGGACGATCTTGCGCCGGGCGGCTCCGGCGTGCGTGCGCAAGCGCTTTCGCCCTCCGGCGAGCTCATGCAGGATTTTCACTTCGTCGAGCGCGAAGGCGCATTGCACGTCCTCAACGCGCCGAGCCCGGCAGCTACAGCTTCGCTGGCGATTGCTGACGCGATTCTGGATCAGGCGCAGGAAGCACTGGGGGCTTCCTTCGGCCGTTGAAGGGTGATGCAGGCAGGGACCTGCAGCGGTGTAAACTAGTTACGACCCCAGAGCCGGTTCGCAGAGGCGGACCGGCTGCGTTATGTCGGGACGTGGCTCAGCCTGGTAGAGCACTCGCTTGGGGTGCGAGGGGTCGGCAGTTCAAATCTGCCCGTCCCGACCATTGACTTCCTGATCCCTCTCCCGCCGAGGCGGGATCGGGATTTCGCCTCAAGGCTCCCGTCGCTTCCGCTCCTCACGCCTTGAAAACGGCTCAAATTTAAATCTGCTCTTCCCGACCATCTTCACTCCGCAAAACTGAGTCTGCCTGCCTCATCCTTCGCCTGGCTTTGTTGACCATGGCACCAACATGACTTTTGTCATATACCCAAAACTACATTCTTCAAGCATTGTTGAGAGACAGGCAGCAGACCCCAAGGTGACCAGGGACCGGCGGTAGCGGGCGGATGGAGCGTGCTCGCGATCCGATTCGGCAAGCGCTCGGCGACGAGAGCAGAGGCGGCGCATGAATTCCCCCCAATTGCGTTACACAGTGCAATCAAGCACCCATCGGTGCGAACGATCAGCCACCCAAAAGTACGGCGCCAAATTCCGCGCGCTCATTCTGTTTGCGGCTGCGGCTGGCCTTGCCGGCTGCACGCAGAAGACTCCGACGTTGAAGCAAGTACCCCCGCCCACCATCAGCTCGTTTTCCGCGAGCCCGGCCTCGATCACGAATGGCTCAACCACCACGTTGACCTGGGCCACTTCGAATGCAACGGGGATCGCAATTACGCCCGGGACGTTTGCATCGACGTCGGCGGGCGGAACTGTGGTGCTGAGCCCCACTGCAACGACCACATACACGCTGACGGCAACGAACACGACTGCATCGGTGACGGCGACGGTAGTGGTGACCGTGAATCAGCCGAGCAAGCCAACGATCAGCTCGTTCACTGCAAGCCCCACGAGCATCGCATTGGGCGGCATTAGTACGCTGAGCTGGGCGACTTCAGGCGCGACGACGATCAACATCGCGCCGGGAAATCTTGCGTCGACATCAGCGAGCGGAAGCGTAAACGTGAGTCCGGAAACGACAACCAACTATGTGCTGACCGCGACCAATGCGGCAGGTGCGGTGACGGCCACGGCAACGGTGACGCTGACGTCTTCCGGCGGGCCACTTTCAATTACGACGACAAGCTGCCCGGGCGGCACGCAAAACACGGCCTATGCGGGATGCACGATTGCGGCGACAGGCGGGAATCCTCCCTATACATTTTCGATCGACGACAGTGGCACCTACCCGCCGTTGCCTGAAGGAATGACGATGGACGCGGTGTCTGGCGAGATCACGAGCCCACTAATCGGCGGCCAGGGAACCTACACGCCGGAGTTCATCGTGACGGATGCTACGAAAGCGACGGCGAAGGCGCAGATCGCTTTGGCCATCAATGGCAGCAACGCGTTCCTCGCGAACGTCTTCACGGCGGCATCGATCTTCCATCATCGTGTGGATGCGGCGACGACCAACCTGCCGGTGGACACGTCGCCCGCAGCGCCAATGTATAGCGGCTATTTGCCGGAGACGATCAAGCCATTTTTTGGAAACAATTCGAATGCGCCATTTCCGAATGGAATTCCCGCGATCGAAGTTCCGGCGAACCAGCCCGACGTTTCGGTGGCGACGACGGTGTATCAGTCGTACTTTACTTCGGGGCCGATTCCGGCATACGCGCCAGTGGAAGGCACAAGCAACTCAACAGGCGATCGGCACGTGCTGGTTTATCTGGAGCCGGCCAACGGAAAGAACCCTGCGCTCTACGAGATGTGGCAGGGAATCTATCTGGATGGGCCGTGGACCGACTCTTCAAACGCCGAATGGCCGAACGTTGCCACCGACGCACTGACGCCGCAAGGGCAAGGAACGTCGGATGCGGCAGGCTTGCCTGTAGGACCGCTGCTGGCGAATGCCGATGAGGTGATCGGGACGGGCACACCGACTGCGCCGAATGGGACCGTGAAGCACCCGATTCGATTCACGCTGAATCACATGCTGAATTACTGGGTGTGGCCCGCTACGGAAACGGCGGGAGTGGGAAGCTGCAAGGATTCGAACGGCACCGCGATTCCGGTGGAAAGCGAAGTTTCGCAGGCAACGCCGCCACAAAGCTGCACCATGAGCGGAGCTGCGGGAGAGATTTACCGCCTGAAGGCTTCAGTCGCCACGCCAACGTGCGCGGCGACAAGCCCGCAGGCGGCCATCATCATCACAGGGTTCCGGAATTACGGAATCATCCTGGCCGATAACGGCGATAGCGGCGGGTTGATCGGGACGCCGGACGCGCGCTGGAACGATGCGGATCTGGAGTGCCTGACCAGCCTGACGCTCGGTGATTTTGAGCCGGTGAACGTGTCGAGCCTGATGGTGAGTAACGACAGCGGGGCGACGAGCCACTAAGACGAAGCGCCTCGCGTCCGGAAAACTCTCCAGACGCGAAGCGTGTTCGAACTGCTGCTATGCGCTGTACGTAGCACCTAGTGCCGCAGCCTGCGGACGGCTTTTGTGTCCGGCTTCTTTCATCACCGGCGGAACTTCAGGATCGGAGACGAAGCTCTGCCAGCCCTTCTCATCCCAGTCAAACACAACCCAAACGCGGTCGGTCTGATTGGGATCGCGGAAGACGAGCGCGCCTTTTGACCCATGTTGGCGGCGCTTGTCTGCGCCCTTGGTTGAGAAGACATTCAGGAAGCGGTCGAAATCTTCGACGGTTGTAGTTGCGAGAATCACGGTTTTTCTCCTTTGAGTGAAGTGAATTTTTTGATTTTTGGGATTGGTTTTTGAGATTCAGGCGGTGACGGTCTCAGCGGCTTCAATCGCGCCCACGACGCGTTCTCTGGGGTCGATCGTGCCCAGGCTCTTGACGACGTTGAACACGCCGCCTTTGGCCTGCGCGATGTACATGTTCATACGGGCGTGATGCTGACCGGGCACCATCTCAGCTGGCCCGCCGGGGCCCTCCGCGATCCTGGCGTGGTCCAGCGCCCTGATCACATCCTGCTGATTGAGCGAGCCTGCCTCTTTTACCGCTGCTTCCCAGAACTTGAGTCCGCGATAGAGGCCCGTGCAAGCGCCGCCGGCGGTGAACTTCGCGTCGCCCGGGAAAAGCCTGTCATATTGTGCATGCAGCTGCGCGCTGAACGGATCGTTGACGGTGCCGTAGTAATCGAGGCAGCCATACAATCCCTCAACATGCGCGGGCGGAGCAAAGTTGAGAAAGTTCTCGTCGAAGTAGGTGCACACCAGATGGCCGCCGCGCTTGGCGAAGCCGGAGTTGTGGAGTTCCTCGAGGAACGGAAAGACGCCGGGGGGCACGATGGTGTTGAACACAACCTCGGCGCCGGTGGAGGCGATTCGCGCCACGGTTTCGCGATAATCGATGTGATCGAGGGGATAGTATTCCTCGCCAACGATTTTGCCGCCGTTACCTTCAACCAACTCGCGGACCTTACGGTTCATGGTGTGTGGCCATATGTAGTCGGCCGACGGCAGGTAAAACTTTTTTGCCCCTGTCTTCCGCATTAACCATGGGATGAGCGGCTCTACCTGCTGCGCCGGAACCGGGCCAGTGCAGAAGATGAGCGGGTCGCTCTCTTCGCCTTCGTACTGCTCGGGATAGATGTAAAGCGTCTTTCCTTTCTCTACAACGGGCCCTTTGATTGCCTGCCGGGTGGAACTGTAGATTCCGCCGAAGACCACGTCGACGTGATCCTGCTCAACGAGCTTGGTTGCCTTGGCAGCCGCTACGCTGTCTGTGGTGGCGCCATCTTCAACGATCAGTTCAATCTGCCGCCCCAGCAGCCCGCCGCGTGCGTTGATATCGTCGATGACCATTTTGGCCACGTTGGCATTGGCGTTGCCGGCGAACGAAAGCGCGCCCGTCAGCTCCGCGATGACCCCTACCTTGATTTGTTGATTTCCTGCTTTGGATTCCTTCATGGCATTCCCTCCATTGTTGGCACTCGCTTTTGGCGAATGGCTGATGAATCGGCGCTGACCTCGCTGAAGCTGGCTACCCTGCGCCGAAAAAGGGAGCGCCCTTCGGTGATGTCGAGTTTTTCCTTGACCGCCCGCGGTCATTCGTGTTCGATTGAGTACCAGAAATACTCCCACTCATCAGGGCCCCGCATCGGGAGAGTTCCCTATTTTTCAAAAACCGCTTCGTTTAGGTGAATTCGTCGCCACCCTGGCCCTCGCGCAGGACAATGCGTTCGGCCAGCCACTGGAGTCGCAACTGCGCTCCTGCCTGCTTGCCGCGTGGATTTCAGAGGCGGCGGGCTTCAGGAAAGAATTCTGCGATACCGTCTATTGGGTGGCGCTGCTGAGGTATGTGGGCTGCACCGGCCATGCACACGAGGTGGCTACTGTCTTCGGCGACGAGATTGCCATCCGCGCGCAAACGCTGGTCCACGACGCCGCCAATCCTGCCGAAGTGATGCACGACGTTGTGGCCTTTGCGACGGCCGGCCGCTCCGAGGAAGAGAAAGAACAGATCGTCAAGATGATTCAGCAGACCGCGCACGAGTGGGCGGTGCACAACTTCAAATCCGGGTGCGAAGTGGCCGACATGCTCGCCGAGCGGCTCGGGTTCGAACCTGCTGTTCGCGATGCGCTGCGTTTTACCTTCGAGCGGTGGAATGGCAAAGGCTTTCCCATGCACGCCAGCGGTGAGCAGATTCCGCTGCCCATGCGCGTAGTGCACCTAAGCCAGGACATGGAGGCGATCGGGCGGCTTTTTTCTCCGGCCAAGGCAATTGAAGCGGCGCGTGAACGCCGCGACCGGACCTACGACCCGGCGCTAGCCGACTTGTTTGTGCAGCATGGCGCGGACTGGTTCAAGAAACTCGACTCGATTGAGCCCTGGGATGCAGTGCTCGCGCATGAGCCGGAACCGCATCGCTTGCTCGAAGGCGATGCTTTGGACAATGCGCTGACGGTGGCCGCTGACTTTATCGATTTGAAGTCGCCCTACATGGCTGGGCACAGCCGGCGATGCGCAGAGTTGAGCGCGGAGGCCGCGCGGATGCTTGGCTTCGCCGATGACGCGGTGAACGCGGTGCGCCGGGCAGCGCTGGTGCACGACTTTGGTACGACTGCGGTGTCAAACGCCATCCTCGATAAGCGCGGCTCGCTCACGCGCGCCGAGTTCGACCGCATTGAGCTTCACCCCATGCTGACGGAACAGATGCTGCGCCGCTCGCCTGCCCTGGCAATGCTGAACCCGGTGGCGGCCGCGCATCATGAGAAATGCGACGGCTCTGGCTATCACAAGCGGACGCGCGCCGACCAGGCAGACGTTGGCGCATGCGTGATGGCGGCAACGGAAATCTACATTGGGATGACCTCAGAGCGCCCGCACCGCCCGGCTTTCACCGGTGCGGAAGCCGCGGAAGAATTGCGCCGGCTCGCCTCGCAGGGCTTGCTGGATCAGCGCGCCACACAAGCGGTGCTCGCGGCGGCGGGACACACGGATGGAAAAAACGGCGCGCTCAGCCGGTCCCAAAATCCCGGAGGGCTCTCAAGCCGCGAAGTAGATGTATTGCGGCTGGCCTCGCGCGGATTCACGACGCAGGAGATTGCAGACCGGCTCTTTATTTCGCCCAAAACCGCCGATCACCACATTCAGCACATCTATAACAAGATCGCTGTGAGCACCCGCGCTGCTGCGGCGCTCTGGGCCATGCAGAACGCAATCGTTCAGTGATCCGGATCGGTTCTGCGTTTGCTCAATGGGATGGCGGTACGTATTCGGCGGGCAGCGCCGAGCCTTCGCCGAAGAAGAACTGCTCCATCTGCTCGACGAGGAATTGCTGCGCCTGAGGTGTCCAGGGCTGAAGCCGATACTCGTTCAGCAGCATCTTCTGGTGGTTGACCCACTCGCCCCAAGCGGCTTTTGACACGTTCTTATAGATCTTCTGGCCAAACTCCGAGTCGAAGGGCGGCTCGTCCAGGCCCTCCATTTCTTTTTTGTAGCGAACGCAAAAAACGGTGTGCGCCATCGAAATTGCTCCCGAAACTTATTGTAATTCGGCGCCCGTGAGTTCAGGGACAGACCGGGTATGAACAAAGCATGATTTCACTTGACAAGATGGCAGGCGGCGGGTTGTTCTATCTCCACCTCGCTTGACGCCCTCGGCCCAACTGGCTGAACTCCCTGGGATACGCAGGGCGTTCGCAGAGGCGAAGAAGCCCCCTCCCTCAAAACCGTTCTTCCCGTAAAGGAGAGTTGCTATGGCCGACGAACCGAACACTGCAGCAACAGCCAGTTCAGGATTGTCTGAGGATGCCGCCAGCGGCCTTGCCTACCTGACGATTATCCCGGCGATCATTTTTCTGGTAGTTGCGCCTTACAACACAAACCCGAAGGTCAAGTTCCATGCCTGGCAGTCGATCTTTCTGGGCTGCTCATGGGTTGTGTTGTGGGTCCTCAATATCGTGCTCGCGTTTATACCGATTATCGGATGGATTCTGATGCTGGTCCTCGCCCTGGGCTTGTTCATCGTTTGGCTCATAGCCATCATCCAGGCGTTCCAGGGGAAGAGATTCGTCATTCCGGTGATCGGGCCTCTCGCCGCAAAGCAGGCGGGAGTATAGGCAACGGCGGCAGGGCTTGAGGCCGCTTGCCGCCGGCGTTCACCGTTTTCTGCCTTTCTTGAATCGCCGCTTGCTCCCTCCACGGGGCTGCGGCGATGAGTTTTTGTGTCTGTCCTTCTTTGGTTTTTTCGCTTTTGCCGGTGCGGATTTTTTCCCGGTCAGCGGCAACTCTTCCTCAACTAAAGCAAATTGCAGCTTGCGTTCCTGCGCGAGAATGCGATCCAGGATCACCTGGATGCGATCGCCTGCGCGAAAGCGGCGGCCGGTGCGTTCGCCTACGATCTCGTGGGTATTTTCGCGCCAGGTATAGCGGTCGGAGCGGAGCGTGTCGATGGGGACGAGGCCTTCGACGAATAAATCGGTCAACTCGACAAACAGGCCAAACTTGGCGGGGTTGAGCACAAGGGCGGCAAATTCATCTCCGACGCGGTCTTGCATGAAGCGGACTTTCTTCCATTCCACAAGCTCGCGCTCGGCTTCAGCGGCGCGGCGCTCGGTGTAGCTGGTTTCTTCGGCAATCTCGGCGAGTTCGGGTTCCGAGATGGGGGCTGGGATTGGGCCGGAGTCAGATGATTGGGACACATGGCCCCCCACCCTAGCAGAGCTAGGATGGGGCACCCGGGTTGTTGCCTGGCGTTCATTCGGGTGCGACCACGGCGAGCCGAGCCGCGCAGCACTTACCTCGCGCCGGCCGCTGACGCCTTCGCGCAGGAGCGATTTCGCGATGCGGTGGACAATGAGGTCGGGATAGCGGCGAATGGGCGAGGTGAAGTGCGTATAGGACGGCGCAGCCAGCGCAAAATGGCCTTCATTCACTTCGGAATAGCGCGCCTGCGAGAGCGAGCGCAGCATGAGATAGCTGAGGATGCGTTCTTCGGGCTTGCCCTCGATGCGCGCAGCAAGTTTTTGATACATGCGCGGGGTGACGGGAATGTCTTCGGGAACGTCGTGTAGGCGAGGATTGCGGCCCTGCCCGCGCGATTCGCGGCGCTCGGCGCGGACTTGCACTCGGCGGACCGGTAAAGGTCCCAGGCCAAGGGAATAACCAAAGCCGGCGGCAAGCTCTTCGAACTGAATCACCCGGCGCGGATCGGGCTTCTCGTGAATGCGATAGAGCGAGGGGACACCCAGATCTTCAAGCCACACGGCCACGCACTCGTTGGCGGCAAGCATGAACTCCTCGATAATGCGGTTGGCCCAGGTGCGCTCGGCGCGCGTGACGCCGCGCATCTGGCCGTTCTCATCAAACTCAATCACCGGCTCGGGCAAATCGAAATCAATCGAGCCACGTTCCTCGCGGCGCTGATTCATGAGGACGGCGAGTTTTTTCATGCGATGGAAGCGCTCCCGCGCCTCCAGGTCTTGGACTGGGGTTTCCAGTTGTTCAAGAATCGCCGAGACCGCCGTATAGGTCATCCGCGCGGCGGAACGGATCACGCCCTCGACGATCTCAAAGCTCTCAAGATTTCCCGTAGCATCAAGCTGCATGATGCAGCTCAGCACCAATCGGTCTTCATTGGGGCGCAGGCTGCAGATGTCTGTCGACAGCTCCTGCGGAAGCATGGGGATGGCGCGGTCGGGAAAGTAAACGCTGGTGCCGCGGATGCGCGCCTCTTGATCGAGCGCTGAGCCCGGGCGAACGTACTCGGCGACGTCGGCGATGTGAACCTGCAGCTCGTAGCCGCCTGCGCGTTCGCTCACAAGCACCGCGTCGTCGAAATCTCGCGCGGTTTCGCCGTCAATGGTCACGATAGGCAGCGAGCGAAAGTCGGCCCTGTGAGCGGCGATTTCCGGGTCGAAATGCGCCACCTTGCGCGCTTCGGCAAGCACGGCTTCGGGAAAAACCCGCGGAAGCTGATGCTTGCGGATCATCATCTCCACGTCAACGCCAAAATCGTCGGGCGAGCCGAGAACTTCAATCACACGGCCGATGGGCGGGCGCGTGGGCGTGGGCCAGTTGGTGATCTCGACGTCGACAATCAGACCGTCGCGCTCCGCGCCTTCAGGTTTTGGACTGGATCTTCGCTCATCTCCAAGCACCCGATGCGGCGTCGCCGAGCCTGCAGCCGGAATCTCCGCACCGGAAGGAATCACGATGGGCTGCGTCATGCGGTCGTCGAACGGGATGACCACATTGTTACGGCCGCGATCGGCACGCGCCACGCGAAAAGTCCCGACGACCGTTAAGTTCCGGCGCTCGAGAATGCGGACGATGCGGCCCTGCATGCGCCCATCGGCTTTGGGAGGGTCGAGCTCGACCAGAACCTGATCGCCCTGCATGGCGGCATTGATCTCGTTGGGTGGAATAAAGACGTCTTGCGCCGCAGAAGCTGTCGCTGCGCCCGCCGGCGCGGGCTTGCGATTTGGCCGGACAAAGCCGTAACCATCGCGATGCAGATCGAGCCGGCCCGCCACGAGATTTTCCCCGGCCGCCGATGATGTTCGCGACGCCGCTCGGGGCAGGCTCCAATGCTCGCGATCTAAATGAAGCAGCCTGCCGCTTGCCGTCAACCGGGCCAGCTGCTCAAGTAGCAGACGCCGCTCGCGTCCGCCGGCCAAGGAAAGCTCGCGAACCAACTGCTTGTAACCGGCTTTTTGCCCAGCTGAGGCAGCAATCCGGGCGAGCAACTCGCGGTCGGTCATACGCCAAGACTAAGCCAAACAGATGGTTTGCGGGTTGCGGTGACTTTGGAGAGTCGCACTTGCACAGAAATCGCGAAGTTGCCGTAGAATGGGGTTGCGCGTCTCCCTGGCGAAGCCGAAAGTTGATTCGACCGATCGTCGGTAGCCCAGGAGACGGCCGCGGCTTGAAGCGGCAAGCAAATTATTTATTGCAGGCTAGAGCCGTTGGCCTTGCCTTGGCATCCCCAGTCCTTGAAGCGGACAGAATAGGAAGAGAGAACCTTGAGCGCAATGTGGAAACCAAGCCAGACTGGATCATCGATCCCGAACAACACTCCTGAGCCGCAGCACGCGGCACCGCCAGCTCACGTGCCTGAAGCTCCATCGCGGATGCAAGCCGGAAGCGCCGAGCAAGCCACGCTCGGCAAAAGCCTGTTTATCAAGGGCGAGATTACAGGTTCGGAATCTTTATATATCGACGGCAAAGTGGAGGGCGCAATCAACCTTCCCGGCAATCGCCTCACGATTGGACGCAACGGCCAGGTCTCAGCCAACATCACGGCACGCGAAGTGGTTGTGCTGGGCAAAGTGAAGGGCAACGTGTCTGCGACGGATCGCGTGGATATTCGCGCGGAAGGCTCGCTGCATGGCGACGTAGCCGCGGCGCGCATCAGCATTGAGGATGGCGCATTCTTCAAGGGCGGCATCGATATTCGCAAGCCCGATGCGAAGCAGCCATTGCAAGCCACTGGCACCTCCGGGCCGGTTGCGGTCTCCACGCCAGCGATCCAGGAAGTGCACAGCTAAGGCGCAGACCGGCCAAGCGATCGTTCACTTCTCAAGTTGAAGCAAGCGCTTCCGCTCCAGGAGGCGCTTGCGTTTTTGTGCGTCATGGATTGCTTGGGTTGCGCGAGCGAATGTTGCGACGGCGCAGCTTCGCGCCGAAGTCAGCCCATGCGCAGGCGCCGCAAGGTCACCCGCGGCAGCGCCGAGCCTGCTCTGTCCAATATCCACATCGCCACAGCAGTCCACACCGCCAGGCCGCCGATAAGAATTGCGACGTCGGCGATGGACCGCGCACGATGCAGCTCAGCCAGGCGCGGCAGATGGTGGAAGAGGGCGGCAACACACCAGGCGACGAGCCACGCCGCCGCGCCAGCCGCCAAAGCTCCGAGCAAGCAACGGCCCATCTCGGCATAATCCAAATTGGCGAGCGAAACCATTCGCCGCTTATGCAGAAGCAATGCAATCGTCAGTGTCTGCAGCGCAATGCCGATGTCGGAAGCGAGGGCGAGGCCCATGGCACCGCGCCATTGGAAGAGAACATAGTAGATCGGCAGCGAAACAACGGTGACGATGGTGCTGGCCACCATGGGGACGAAGGTGTTTCCGGCTGCATAAAATGCGCGCGAGTAGATGGCCTGCGCCGACCACAGAAACAGCGAAACCGAAAAGACCGCGAAGTAGGAGGAGCAGAGCCGCGCGTCGTCGGCTGAAAAATGCCCGCCCGTAAAAACCAGATCGATGGCCGGCCAGCCCAGCGCCACCATCATTGAAGCCACGAGAAGACTGAGCGAAGCCACACGCGAAACAGAATCGGCTACATTCGTGGCGAACTCGTAGCGACGGTCACGCGTCCATAGGCTGGCGAAGAATGGCAGCGATGCGGCGCCGGCGGCCTGCGCCAACACCGACACGGGCGCGGAAAAAACCTGTTTGGCATAGCTCATGAGTGAAACAGCGCCACCGATGTGCGATGCGAAGTGCGCGATGATCCAGTTGTCCGCAGTGACGAGCGAGACGCCGGCCATCAGCGGCAGCGATAGACGCACCCAGTCACGCAGGCCTTCGTCGTGCCAATCGAGGATGAAACGGTAGCGCGTGCCGGCGCGATGCGCAAAGATCCAGTTGAGAAGAAATGGCCCGCAGAAAGCGCCGCCCACAGTGCCGATGGCCAGCGAAGACACTCCGATTTTCTTTACCAGCAGCAGGCCGCCAACGATCGTTCCCATACCATAGATGAGCGGCGCCACCGCCTGCACGTTGAACTGCTTCCGCACCAAAAGCACCGCGCCGAAAACACCGCCGGCAAAGAAGCACAGTTGCGCCGGCAAAAGGATGCGCGTCAGCTCCACACACATCGCGGCCTTGTGCGCATCGAAGCCGTTGAACCACCAATGCACGTACCAGGGCGCAAGGATTTCCGCGAGCACGATGGCGCCGCCGAGGACGAGATACATGGTGGTGAGAATGACCGAGAGCGACCGCTGGCCCGCCACTTCGCGGCCATCTTCGTGATAACGGGTGAGGATTGTGACGAAGGTAATGGAGGCGGCGCCGCCAACGAGAAAGTAGGAAATCATGTCGGGCAGAACAAATGCTGCGTTCAGCGCATCCGCTTCAACACCGCGCCCGAAAAGCCAGACGATGTATTTGACCCGAACCAGTCCGATGATGCGCGAAAGGAACGTGGACACCATGAGCACAACCGTCGCCGAAAAGACGCTGTGCCGATGCGCGGGATCGAGTACGCCGCGCAGGCGCTGCCACGCGTTTAGCGGCGCCGGCTGCGGCGTATCCGGCTCGGCGGCAAGCTCCAGCTGCTCGGGATCGCGTTCTGAGGGAGGAGTGGCCACTGCTGTCGATTCTACCGGGATTTTATACGGCTGCTATAATCGGGGACCTAGTATGAATAAACAGCCGCAGTCGCTCCCAGCGGCACGGGAGCGGGAAAAACTCTGGCCATACTTCCTGCTCTTTTTTATCTCCGGTTTCCCAGCACTGACTTATCAAATTGTCTGGCAACGCGCACTCTTTACAATTTACGGCGTAAACATTGAGTCGGTCACCATCATCGTGACCGTCTTCATGCTTGGGCTCGGCCTGGGTAGTTTAGCCGGCGGAAGGCTTTCCGCCGCGGAGGGAGTTCGGCCACTGCGGGCCTTCGGAATCATTGAAGTCTCGATCGGAACCTTTGGCTTCTGCTCCCTTTGGATCTTTCATCGCGTGGCCGAGTTTACGGCCGGAGTTTCAACAGCGGCGACCGGGGCGATTACCTTTTTGCTGCTGCTGGTTCCGACGTTGCTGATGGGCAGCACACTTCCACTGCTGGTCGCTCACCTGGTGCGGCGCACAGAAAATGTAGGCGAATCGGTGGGCTCACTCTACTCAGCCAACACATTCGGATCGGCGGCGGCGTGCTTGCTGGCCGCCCTTGTTCTCATGCGCGTTCTTGGAGAATCAGGATGCGTGCGACTGGCTGCCTGTTTGAATCTTCTAGTGGGAACGAGCGCGCTGATGATTCGGTCGCGCAGCGGTGCCGACAAGGACCCGGGTCCCGAACCGATTTCCATTGCAGCCGAGCCGCATAGCACGCTCCGCTTCAAAGTTGCAATGCTGCTGGCCGCGGCGACGGGGTTTGTCGCTCTCGCATACGAGATCATCTGGTACCGGCTGTACTCTTTTTCGAGCGGCGGAAGCGCTCCCAGCTTTGCAAACCTACTGGCGTATTACTTGTTCGGCATTGCGTACGGCGCGCTGGTAGTTCACGACGCCTGCAAGAAAAAACTCAGAAACGATCTTGGCCGGACCCTGAGGGCGGGGGCGGCTGTCGTTGCGATTGGCGCGATCGCGGCGTTTGCGGTGGGACCCATTCTTTCCGGAGTTGCCCGGAGAATTCCCTACAGCTACCTGTATGGACTGGTCACGATTGCGGCAGCGCTGCTGGGCGCGTCATTTCCTATCCTGTCGCATGCGGCGATTGGGCCAGAAGATCAGGCCGGGAAAAAACTGAGTTACCTGTATTTGAGCAACATTGTCGGGTCGGCATTGGGCAGCTTCCTGGTCGGCTTCGTCATCCTGGACCATTGGTCGACGAGCGCGACGTCGTTGCTGCTGCTTGGATTGGGAATGGGGATTGCGGCTGTTTTGGCGACGCTCGCCACTCCCAGGCCTTCCAAAATTGCTGCCGCGTCTTTCGCCGCGGCGTTTTTGGTGCTGGTTGTCTCGCGCGGAGTGCTGTTCTCAGACATGTATGAGCGCCTCCTTTGGAAGGAGCTGTTTCATGGCGGGACGAAATTCACCGATCTCGTTGAAAACCGCAGCGGAGTCATCGCGGTGGATGCACAGGGCACGGTGTATGGAGGCGGCGTATACGACGGGCACTTCAATCTCGATCCGATGAACGACACCAACGGTATTTTCAGGGCCTATGCTATACCCGGCCTCCATCCCGATCCGAGAGAGGTGCTGGTCATCGGCCTTTCGTCGGGATCGTGGGCGCAGATTCTGGCCAACGATCCACAGGTTGAGGATGAAACCATCGTCGAAATCAATCCAGGATACCTGCCGCTGATTCGTGAGCGGCGGACCGTTGCCAGTCTCCTTCAGAATCCCAAGGTGCATATTGTGATCGACGACGGGCGCAGGTGGCTTGCCGCGCACCCCGGTCGCAAGTTCGACTTTATTCTGATGAACATGACGTTCAACTGGCGAGCGAACGCTTCCAATCTTCTCTCGGTAGATTTTCTTCAGATCGTGAGGGAGCACCTGCGCGCGGGCGGTGTTGCATACTACAACACGACGGGCTCTGGCGAAGTACAGCTCACCGGCGCGACGGTTTATCCCTACGCTCTTCGCCTGGCCAACTTCATCGCAGTCAGCGACAGTCCCATCGTCTTTGATCGGGCGCGGCTCCGATCGGCGCTCGAGGCCTACCGAATCGACGGGCGCCAGGTGTTCGATCTATCGCGTGGTGAAGACCGCACCAGGCTGGACCAGATTGTGTCGTTGCCGGAGTCGACGAGCCAGGATCCCAGCGTTGAGCGCGATTCCGTGCTGGAAGATCGAGCGAGCCTTCTGAGGAGACTCAAGGGAATGCGCCTGATCACCGATGACAATATGGGCACAGAATGGCAATAGCACAGGCTGAAAAGGCTTGGCCGTGAAGGCCAAATCCGAGGAGCGGTTCGGCCGGCAGCCGTGGATGGGCCGGAGTAAGACGATGCGGAAATCAAAGTAGCCCGCGTATGCTGTTCCAATGTGCTATTGCGTGCGCCGGACCATTGCCTGCGCCCTGCTTGGGGCGCTTTCCGGAGCGATCGCTACAAGCCAGACGATTCGCTCACGCGGCGGATTTACGTTACCCCCTCCGCCAGACGTTCAGCCGGTTCCCGTTACCGACAATTATTTTGGAACCAAGATTGTCGACAATTACCGCTGGCTCGAAAACGCCGACAGCCCCGAGACAAAGGACTTCATCGACCAGGAGAACGCCTACACGCAGCGCTACATGGAGCAGGCGCGCATTCGGCCGCAAATCAGCGACGACATGGATGCGCTGGAGCACGTGAGCGAATGGAAGATTCCGATTCAGCGAGGGAATGACTTGTTCTTCGAGAAGATGCTGGCCGGAGAGAATCAATCCTCGATTTACATGCGCCACGGTTGGGCGGAAAAAGACAAGCGGCTCATCGATCCGGCGCAGTTCAGCCGCGATCCGGACACGTCGGTGGGGCTCGATGACGTGTCGCGCGATGCAACGCTGGTGGCCTACGACGTGCGCCAGGGCGGCGCGGACGAGAGCACCGTGCGCGTTTTCAACGTGAAAACTGGCAAGACGCTTCTGGACGAGCTGCCCAGCGGGATTTATCTCAGCGTCGTCTTTACCCCGGACGGAAAAGGCCTTTACTACTCGCGCATGGATCGGAAGGGAACGCTCATCTATGAGCACCAATTTGGCCAGAAGGTTTCGCACGACGCGATGATCTTCGGCAAAGAGTTTCGCGGCGAAGAGCTGGGAACAAACGACCTGATGGAAGCTTCTCTTTCAGACGATTACCGGTATCTTGTCATCCAAATCGACCGCGGCGTGCCGCCCAAGCGCGTGGATATTGTTTACCGCGATTTGACCAAGCCGGGATCGTACTTCGACGTATTGATATGGGGAGTGGATTCGCGTTTTTCGGCGGATTACGTGAGGGGCACATGGTTTGTGAGCACGGATTACAAATCGCCCAATTGGAGGATCATGAAGGCCGATCCGGGCGTGATGCCCGATGCATGGACGACCGTTGTGCCGGAAGGGTCCGACGCGATTGACGGGTTCAACATTGTTGGCGACAAGATCTACGTGAATCGATTGCACGACGCGCAGTTGGAGACCAGCGTCTATGGGCTGGACGGCAAACCGGAGGGCAGCGTGCTGCACGACGGCATCGGGAAAACGACGATTCTCGCGGGACGATCGACCGACCGATTCGGGCTTTACAGCTTCGAATCGTTTATTACACCGCTGACCATTTACCGGCTCGATACCGTGACGGGCAAGCAGGAGATCTTCGCGCAGCCCAAGGTTCCGTTTGACTCCAGCCAATACAAGCTGAAACAGGTGTTCTACACATCGAAAGACGGCACCAAAATACCGATGTTCATCGCCGGCAAAAAGGGGTTGAAGCAGGACGGCACGGAACGCCTGCTGATGACCGCGTACGGCGGCTTCAATCTGAGCGAGCTGCCCGAATGGAGACCCGCTTATGCATGGTGGCTGGAAGCGGGCGGCTGGTTTGCGGTACCCAGCTTGCGAGGCGGCGGCGAGTATGGCCAGCGCTGGCATGAGCAGGGAATGTTCGAAAAGAAACAGAATGTCTTCGACGATTTCTACGCGGCGGCCGAATACCTGATCGCGAACAAGTACACTTCCCCGGAGCATTTCGCCATCATGGGCCGGTCGAATGGCGGTCTGCTAATGGGCGCGGCCATCACGCAAAGGCCGGATTTGTTCTCGGCGGTGGAATGCGGTTATCCGCTGCTCGATATGCTGCGCTACCAGAAGTTCGAACAAGGTCCGCACTGGATGACTGAATACGGATCGGCCGATAACGAGAAGCAGTTCCCTTATCTGCTTAAATACTCGCCCTATCAGAACGTCAAAAAGAGTTCGGCATATCCGGCCGTGCTGTTCTTTACCGGGGCGAGCGACACGCGCGTGGATCCCCTGCATGCGCGCAAGATGACAGCGCTTCTGCAGGCAGACTCAACCAGTGGGCGGCCGGTGCTGTTGCATTACAGCACATCGGGCGGACACTCCGCCGGAGTGGGTGTTGAGCAGGAGATTCAGGACGTAACGGACCAGATGACGTTTCTTTGGACGGAAACGGGACAAACTGCTCTAAAAAAATAGCAAAAAAGCCAGCAAAGAGGCATGGTGGGCCCGGCCGGGGCATTGTGCGCCCGTAACCTCATGTCCGCAGGCGTCGATTCCGATAAGTAGGATACAGAACCGGAAACAACGCCTGAAGGCGTGAATGCAGGCGTGCCCGCTTTGGGTTCGTTCATCGCGCTGCGTGAATGACGAATCGGTAAGCGCCTGTGTGGCGTGGGAAACCCTCGGGGACGAGTGACCACGGATTGGCACGCCACAAAGAGAACGCCGGAACACAGAGGGCCTGGAGCTGGGATGCTGCAAGCGGAGATGCAGGCCGGCAAGATCGACTGCCAGGATGAGGACGCCCGGCTGGCGGCGTTGGCATCGACAGGAATTCTCGATTCGCCGCCGGAGCCGAGCTTCGACGCGATCACGCGCCTGACGGCAGAGTACTTCAAAGCCGACACGGTGCTGCTGGGTTTTGCCGATGAAACCCGCTTCTGGATCAAGTCCTATTGGGGCGAGCCGGTGCGCGAGCGGCCGCGCAAAGGAAGCGTGTTTGAAATGGTGCTCGCCGCGCGAGGCCCGGTGGTGGTACCGGATGTTTCCGCTCACCCGAATTATGCCGGCCGGCGGATGATGATCCGGCGCCTCGAGATTGCTTCGTTTGCAAGCGCGCCGATTCGTTCCGGCGACGGAAAAATCCTTGGGACGCTTACAGCCTTTTCCTGCCAGCCTCGGCGCCCCATGGCTGCCGAAGAGAGGCGCATGCTCGAGAGCCTGGCCGAGATGGCAGCCAGTCAACTCGAGCTGCGCCGAATGCGCAGGACGTTCCGGGAAAACGGTGCGCGAATCCGTCATGCATTGGAGCCTGTAACTGGGATTTGGCCGCGCAAATCGGACCTGCGAAAGGCGCTGGACAAACGCCAGTTTGTGCTCTTCTATCAGCCGGAAGTTGAGCTCTCAACGCGCAGGATCGTTGGGCTGGAGGCGCTGATTCGCTGGCAACATCCCGAGCGCGGCCTGATTCCGCCAATGGACTTTATTCCGCTGGCAGAGGAGTCCGGACTGATATTGCCCATTGGCGATTGGGGATTGTCGGAGGCGTGCGGGCAGATTCAGAGGTGGTGCCGCGAGGATCCGGTGAACATGGCGCCGCGAGTTTGCGTGAACCTGTCGGCGCGGCAATTCGCGCGCGAAGGGCTCGCCGATCACGTCGAAGCCCTGCTCCGCCAGACCGGCGTGCCAAGCCGGCTTCTCGGCCTGGAGATGACGGAATCGAGCCTGATTTCGGACAATGGCACGCCGCTTGAAGTGCTGATTGGCCTGCGGCGACTGGGGGTTTCACTTTTGATGGACGATTTCGGCACCGGCTATAGCTCTCTCCATCACCTGCACTCGCTGCCGTTCGACGTGCTCAAAATCGATCGCTCCTTTGTTACGCGCATGGCAGGAGGAAATGATCAGCCGCTGCAGATTGTGCGCACCATTGTCGAACTGGCGCGCGTGCTCGGAATGGATGTGGTGGCCGAGGGAATTGAAACGCTGGAACAGTACGCGTTGTTGCGGGAGTTGGGCTGCAGATTTGGCCAGGGATTTCTTTTCTCGCGTCCCGTGACCGCTGAAACCATGGGCGAGCTGCTGCGGCTGCCCGGACGCATTTTGCCCGAGCCTGTCGATTCGCCAGTGGTGGCGGCGTAAGCGTGTCGCGTCGCGGATATCGGGGGAGGATGGTCCCAAAAATGTGCCGAATCGGCACCGCTTTTGTTCCCTCCCTGAAATGGGAATTGCCTGAACATTTAACCAGCAGATTCCCTGATCTGGACACCGCGAAAGCTTAGGCTCAATTGCATGCAGCCAGCCACGCAGAGCGGGGCTTCGTCCCCTTCCGCACACTTCGCCGGAATCCTGGCTGCGATTGCGTCTCCGACGCATCATGATCCTGAGGCGGCAAAAGCTTTTGCTAAAGGCGATCTGGGCGACGATGTGGTGACGTTGAGCAACGAGCGGGCCTTGAGCGCGCACGCGCGATATAAACCGGATCGTGGCGGATGGCAGTCTCGGGCGGCGGCCTTCGCGGACGCAATTCCAGCTTCGCCCGCGAGTCAAGAGCCCCGGGATGCCTTCGATCGCGATCTTCGCACTTCTAGCGTCACTGTTCGGCTGAGCAAAGCAGAGGGCGCGCGGCTGCATCAACGCGCGGCGGAAGCGGGGCTGACGATTTCGGCTTACTTGCGCTCGTGCACCTTTGAGGCGGAAGCGCTGCGTGCACAGGTGAAAGATGCGCTTGCGGGATTGCGCTCGGCGGCGACCCTAAGCGGCGATGCGGCGGCGACTGAAGGCGCTGCCCAGGTTGAATCGCACTCGCGCGAAGATGTCCGCCTGCGCCGCGTGCTCTGCCGCATTGGCAAGTTCTGCCTCGGAATCTCAGCGGGCCGTTCTTGATGAACCACGGCGCCGTCCGACGATTGTCGCTCAACGAAAATTGGTTGCTTTGTTCGAGGCGAGCGCATAAGAAAAATTCCTGATTCTCCCGGTTTGTCCCTGCATATCGCTGCCCTGTCGCGCATCTATACAAAGGCTCGATAGAAGCGGAGGATTATGCAACGAACCTTAAGCGAGCACATCAGCCACCTCGAAGAAAGACTGGCATCTCTCAATAAAGAACTGGAAAATCCCTCAAGAACATCCGTTGAGCGCAGCGCGATCATGATCGACATTGGCATCGCGGAGCGATCGCTCGCTCACTTCAAGAAGGCCTACGAACTCGAGCTACGTTTGAACCGTTAGTTTTCCCGCCGGGCTATGTCGATCGGCACCGGAATTTCCGACTAGTCCAGATGATTCTCACAATTTGCGCGATCCAGGCGCGATACGCAGGTATAACTGAATGCGTAGATCGCTCTCAAAGTTTTCGAGAGCCGGCGCATGAACACGCACATACCTTCGCTAACTGAAATCGAAGAACAGCTCCGGCGGCTTTCTCCACGGCTCTGCGCGACGCCGGTCCACGAGTGGGAAACCCCGCTGAAGGCGCGCTTGCTGGGCAATGAGACAAAGGCTCTGCTCAAGCTTGAGCTGTTTCAAAAAACAGGATCGTTCAAGGCCCGCGGTGCTCTTACCGTGATGGATCATCTTTCCACCGAGGAGAAGGAACGCGGCGTCGTTGCCGGAACCGGAGGCAACCACGGCATCGCTGTGGCATTCGCAGCACACTGCGCGAACGTAAGAGCTAAAATCGTCGTCCCAAAAACCATCAACCCGTTCCGGCTTCGAGCGATTCAGGACTATAACGCAGAGATCATCCAGGTCGAAAATATTTCTCTCGTTCTGAATGAAATGAGGCGCATCGCCGAAGCCGAGAATCGCACCGTCATGCATCCGTTCGAGAACCCATTGGTGACGCTGGGCACGGCCACGTTGGGGTTTGAGTTCCTGAATCAGGCACCCGATCTTGACGTGATCATCGTTCCTATCGGTGGCGGAGGCTTAGCCTCAGGCGTGGCCTGTGCCGCGAAGCAGATCCAACCTCGCTGCCGGGTTTTTGGGGTTGAGCCCGCGGCCGCGAATGCAATGATCTTGTCTCTGAAGGCAGGTCATCCACTCACCTTGCCCAACGGTCCTAAGAGTATCGCTGATTCCCTATCTGCGCCTTGCACCGAGCCTTACAGCTTTTATCTCTGTCAAAAGTTCCTTGACGACGTGGTTTTGATTGAAGACGACGAGATGAGAGCCGCTATGAAAATTCTGTTTGAAGATTTAAAACTTGCGGTCGAACCCGCCGGCGCGGCTGCAACGGCAGCGTTGCTGGGTCCATTGAAGGATCGATGCAAGGGCCTGCGGGTGGGCGTGATTGTCTGCGGATCAAATATCGATCTTCAGACCTTTCAGACGTTGTTGAACTAGGCGCGCACGAGGTCATTCGGCTTCGAGCACCAGGCACTTCAGGTACTCGGTCTCAGGCAAATTCAACACCACAGGATGATCGGGAGCTGCGCCGCGCCGCTCCAGCAGTCGCACGCGGCGACCTGCGTCCCCTGCCGCCGACGCAACTGCACCTTCAAGATCAGCCCAGCTCACATGATGCGAGCAGGAGCAGGTGATGAGAAGGCCGCCCGGGCGCAGCATTTTGAGCGCGCGCAGATTCAGCTCTTTATAGCCGCGCAACGCGCCCTCGACGGCGCGTTTGCTTTTGGCGAAGGCGGGCGGATCGAGAACGATCATGTCGAATCTTGTGCCGCGCGTCTGCGACCAGTCGCGAAGAATCTCGAACGCGTCGGCCTCGATCCAGTCGACGCCGCCCGCAAGCATGGCACGATTTGCATCAAGATTGCGCTCTGCCACTTCAAGCGAGGCGCGGGACGCGTCGATGCCCGTCACGTTGCGGAACACCTGCGCAAGATGAAGCGCGAATCCTCCCTGGTAGCAGCAAACGTCGAGCGCGCGGCCACCCGACCCCGGCCTTGCAGCAAGGAGTCGCCGCGCCCACTCCCGCGCCGCCGCATAGTTGCTGTGCTGGTCGAGAAATGCGCCGGTTTTCTGGCCTGCGTTTGCATCGTAGTGAAACGTGAGCCCGTTCAGATGGAATTGTATTGTGGCGATCGGCTTTCGAGGGTCCGCGAGCCAAAGCGGGTCGGCGCTGGGCGCGGGCAGGCCCTCCAACTCGCGGATGCGCGGATCGGGGCGCTCAAGAATGGCGGCGGGCAAAATCTCTTCACTCAAAACGCGCACGCACGTTTCCTTCACCACAGCGTGGAGCAGCCCTTTGGTTAGGAACTGAAGCACGATAAGGTCGCCATATTTGTCTGCGATGAGGCCGGGCAGCTCGTCGGCCTCACTGAAGCACAAGCGGCACGCGTCATTGCCGGCATCGAGCATCGGTTTGCGGCGCGCGATGGCTGCGCGAAGCCGCGATGCCAGCAGCTCGAGCCATGCGGACTGGTTGAGAGCTTCGTGCGATACCAGGCGCAGCGCGATCTGCGAGGACGGACTGTAGAGCGCAGTGCCCAGAAGCAGGCCGCGCTGATCGGCGACGGGTATGATCGCAGCTTCAGCGTCCGGCGGCGTGATTGAAAGAACGTCCGATGCGTAGACCCATAGATGTCCGGAGCGAAGCCGGTCCGCGGCCCGGCGGGCGATCGTCGCTCCAGGCTGAGCAGGAATCGTCTGGCCGTGGTTTGCAGACGGCGTAGCGGGGCGTTTGGCGGTCACGACCTTCGGCAAGTCTTTGCGGGACTGAGCGCGTCGATCGTTGCTCTTCGAGGGGTCGAATTCGGGCGCAACACGATCATGCGGCCGCTGGGGGCCCGCCATGTCAACACGGCGAGTTGCCCGCTGCGGCTGCGCAGTTGCTTTCTCGCTCTTGACGATCGACGCCGTGCGCACCGGTCCGCGGCGCTCTTTCGTCCGCGAGGCCGCCTTGGTGTTGTCCCGTTTGGCCATTGGCTCCCACTCTCAGTATCAAGCCTGAGAATGGGAGCGACTCGAAGTCGCGGCTACTTTTCCTGCAGCGTCTGCAGATATTGGCTCAGGTTGCTGATTCTCAGTACCCTCACGTTCGATGCAATGCTAGTGGGATCGGCCGTGCCAAACATCGGTCCCCAAACCGGCATTGCCGAATTCCTGTGCGATGAATTGGCCGTTCCGAATTGGAGCACCGAGACAACGTGACTCGCCGGGAACTTTCCACCATTCATCCTGCTCAGTAATGCCAGGTCCGCGGGTTGCTTCTTCAATGCAGCGGCCATCGGGCCGCGTCCCCTTCCGTCCACGCCGTGACACGGGGCGCAATAGTTCATGTACATTTGTCTGCCGCTGGTGGCCGGAGTTCTGCTGACTGAGATCACGACCGTCTTGGCGGTCGGTTGATTCGCATATCCAATGCCGGCAACTGCAGTCACGGCCAACGCAGCAAGAAAGATATTTCTGACCATGTTTTCCTCGGTTCTTAACCTCCGGGGGAGTTTAATTTCCTCCTTTTTTGCGTGTCGAGATGTGATGCCTGGCACATTCCTGTGCACAAAAGGTTACCAGCGTGCTTCCCTTCTCCCATCGACCCCAACTGGAACTGGCTGTTGGAGATGACCGGCGGATTGCGCACGGCGTCCAAGCCTATCGCGAGCCCGTTTTATTCGTCCCAATTCGAAGCGGCCTATAATAGAGCATGGCGACTGTCCGGCAACCCATTGCGG
>DATKMH010000025.1:0-13959 GCA_035541975.1 Occallatibacter sp.
AGACGGGATTCGAGCCTAGGAAGCCGTGCTCCACCACGGCTGCGAGCGCCGCCGCAACAATCACGCCCGAAAGCATGGTCTGGTCGAGCGAGCCAATCAGTTCTTCCAGCGTGAACGTGACCGCCGCGATCGGCGCGTTAAATGCGGCGGCAATGCCGGCAGCCATGCCCACTGACGTCATGCGTCGACTGTTCACGGGGCTGAGCCGCGCCACACGCGAAAGCATGCTGCTCACACCGGCGCAAATTTGCACGGTTGGCCCTTCTACGCCGAGCGATGCGCCGCTGCCCAGTTGCAGTGTGCACAAAACGAATTTCCCGATCGTTTCCTTGAGCGTGATGGCGCCGAAGCGAAACGTGAACGCCGCTTTTACCTGGGGAATGCCGCTGCCCGCCGCCGCCGGAGCCCAATACGTAAGCCCGATGCCGGCGATCAGGCCTCCGAGCGCGGGCGTCAGAATCGTCCACAAAATCCACCAGCGTCCCGGCGCCGCCGTCGCGCGATCGATCAGCGACGCGTAGAGCCAGAAGCAGGCCGCATGAAACGCCACCGCCGCCAGCCCGCAGAGTCCGCCGGCAACGATCGTGATGACGAGCAAACGTTGCCGCTCATTGGGCAAACGTCCGCGCAGCCACGCAAAAAAACGCGTAAACATCCCTTCGATGCCGGCCCATCCACTCAATGCAGGGGATACCTCGCTGCGAAGAACGTCGCACTACAAGTATAGGTGCACGCGGAGAGGCATTCGCGCCTCATCGCCGCGGTTCTTTATTGGTGGATGCGCAAAGCGGGTCTGCCGCCGCCGGTAACGTGCCGGAATAATTTGGCCTTTCATTCCGGCCCGCATCCACGTTAAAATCTTCTCGTACCCCATGCGTAGCCGCCTAAACATTGCCGGCCCGCCACGCTTCCGCCGCTTTCGCCGCGGCCGTCCCGACCGTGGACGCTGATTCGCTTCGCTGAGTAATCTATTCCCGATGAGTTTTTGCTGCGCCTGATGATGCGGCACCGGATCTTCTAAAGCCGGCTCCGCAAACTCCGCTCGTTTTCAAACTCCGCGAGCTCGGCATGAACCGCCAGCTCCGCTATGAGGACCCGATGAACAGCTTTGAAAGCAAGGCCGTGCTCACTTCCGGCAATCGCTCCTACACGATATTTCGCCTCCCTGCTCTGGCCGGCCGCGGCTTTGACCTCGCTCGCCTCCCCTTCAGCCTGAAAATCCTGCTTGAGAATCTGCTGCGCCGTGAAGACGGGGTAAACGTTACGGCCGAGGACATTGAATTCCTCGCCAAGTGGGATCCGAAGGCCGAGCCCAGCCGCGAGATTGCGTACATGCCTGCGCGCGTCCTGATGCAGGACTTCACGGGCGTTCCCGCTGTCGTCGATCTGGCCGCGATGCGCGACGCCATCAAGACTCTCGGTGGCGATCCCGAGCGCGTGAATCCTCTCGCGCCTGCCGAGCTCGTCATCGACCACTCCGTGCAGGTGGACGAATACGGCACGCCCGCAGCTTACGAGGCGAATTCGCTGCTCGAATTCCAGCGCAACCGTGAGCGCTATGCGTTTCTGAAGTGGGGCCAGTCAGCGTTCCGCAATTTTTCAGCTGTCCCGCCGGGCATGGGCATTTGCCACCAGGTGAATCTCGAATACCTCGCACGCGTGGTCTTCACCGCGCAGGTTGGCAAGGAGACAGTGGCCTATCCAGACACGCTGGTCGGCACCGATTCTCACACCACGATGATTAACGGGCTCGGCGTGCTCGGATGGGGCGTCGGCGGCATTGAGGCCGAGGCCGCGATGCTCGGCCAGCCGGTTTCCATGCTCATTCCACAGGTCGTCGGCTACAAGCTAACAGGCAAGCTGCGCGAGGGCGCAACGGCTACCGATCTGGTACTGACTGTCACGCAGGCGCTGCGCAAGCTCGGAGTCGTGGGCAAATTCGTCGAATTCTACGGCCCGGGCATCGCCGAGCTACCACTCGCCGACCGCGCCACCATCGGCAACATGGCGCCCGAGTACGGCGCAACATGTGGCATCTTCCCCGTGGACGCTGAAACTCTGCGCTACCTCCGCCTCACCGGCCGCAGCGAAGAACAGATCGCGCTCGTCGAGGCCTACTACAAGGAGCAGGGCCTGTTCCATGCTGCCGGCACGCCGGAAGCCGAGTACTCGCAGACGCTTTCACTGGATCTAGCCAGCGTTGAGCCTAGTGTCGCCGGCCCGCGGCGTCCCCAGGATCGCGTGCTGCTGAAGGATGCGGCTGCAAGTTTCGCACAGCAGCTGCCTTCGCTTCTCGCGCCCACCGCAAAGCCACTGGGCACGCGCACTGCAGCGACGTGGGAGCGCACGTCGGTCGTCGCCGACACGGCGGTGGCTGTCGCGCGAGAAGATAACGAAGGCCCGGATACTTCGTCGGCGGTCGGCGGTTCGCCGCTCCATGTCACCACAACCGTCAAAGAGCGCTTCAACGTAGATCCCGATCGCTATCTCGATCATGGCTCGGTCGTGATCGCGGCCATCACCAGCTGCACCAACACTTCAAATCCCTCTGTCATGATCGCTGCGGGCCTGCTCGCAAAAAAGGCCGTCGAAAAAGGTCTCTGCGTTCCGCCGTGGGTAAAAACTTCGCTCGCGCCCGGCTCGCGCGTGGTCACGGATTACTACCAGAAAGCAGGCCTGCTGCCCTATCTCGAAAAGCTGCGCTTCAACGTGGTCGGCTACGGCTGCACCACATGCATTGGCAACTCCGGGCCGCTGCCTGCCGATGTTTCGAAATCCATTGACGAGCACGGTCTCGTTGCCGTCAGCGTGCTCAGCGGCAACCGTAACTTCGAGGGCCGCGTGAACGTCGACGTGCGCGCAAATTATCTAATGTCTCCGCCGCTCGTGGTTGCTTACGCGCTTGCCGGCCGCATTGGCCACAACTTCGACGCCGATCCGCTGGGGGCCGACCAAACCGGCAAGCCGGTTTTCCTGCGCGACATTTGGCCCACGCAAGCCGAAGTTTCCGCCGCCATTGAGCGCGCCGTTTCGAGCGATGGATTTCGCAAAGAATATGCGACCGTCTCCGATGGCGACGCAAGTTGGCAGGGCCTCAGCTTTCCTACTGGCGATGTCTACCAGTGGGAACCGGATTCGACTTACATCCGCAAAGCACCTTACTTCGACGGGATGACCATGACTCCCGCGCCGGTTGAGAACATTCTCGGCGCGCGCGTGCTCGCGGTTCTCGGCGACTCGGTGACAACCGATCACATTTCGCCTGCCGGCTCCATCAAAGCCAACGGGCCGGCCGGAAAATATCTGGCTGAGCACGGAGTGAAGACCGCGGACTTCAATTCTTATGGCTCGCGCCGCGGCAATCACGAAGTCATGGTGCGCGGAACTTTCGCCAATGTGCGCCTGCGCAACAAGCTCGCGCCTGGAACCGAGGGCGGCGTGACGCGCTTGCTGCCTGAGGGTGAACAGATGTCGATCTTCGACGCGAGCGTGAAGTATGCCGAGCGCGACGTGCCGCTGATTATTCTCGCCGGCAAGGAATACGGCTCTGGTTCGTCGCGCGACTGGGCTGCGAAGGGACCGAAGCTGCTTGGCGTTCGCGCCGTTATTGCAGAAAGCTTTGAGCGCATACACCGGTCGAACCTCGTGGGAATGGGCATTTTGCCGCTGCAATTCGAGGCAGGCCAAAATGCCGAGTCGCTCGGGCTCACGGGAGAAGAGGTCTATGACTTCCCTGACGTCGTCACGAAGCTTCACACTATTCGAACCGGCGAAAAGACCACCACGGTCCTTCCGGTCCGTCAGGACGAGATCAGCAGGCTCGACCTCACGCCGTCCGCCGATCGCGCAGATTCCAAAAGCCTGACCGTAAAGGCCACATCATCCAGCGGCCCAATTAAGATCTTCTCCGTGCGCGTGCGCATCGACACGCCGCAGGAGATCGAGTACTTCGAGCACGGCGGCATCCTGCAATATGTGCTGCGCCAACTGGCGGCGAAGTAGAGTTTGGCTAACTGCGGTGTCACCTTCCAGCGTTCGGCGTTCTGCGGTGGAAATTGGGGAAGGGACGCCGCACAGGAGTGAAGCCCATGGAAATCAAACGCAGCGGTTCGCAGGCATCAAGTAAAGGCCCGGCAGAATGGTTCACCGGAACGGTGCGTATCGATCCGCTTTTTACCGCGCCCGATCCGGCGCGCGTGCAAGGCGCAAGCGTGACCTTTGAGCCTGGCGCGCGCACGGCGTGGCATACGCATCCCCTCGGACAAACGCTGATTGTGATGGCAGGCTGGGGGCGCGCGCAGCGATGGGGAGGGCCGATCGAAGAGATCCGGCCCGGTGATGTTGTGTGGTTCGCGCCCGGCGAAAAACATTGGCACGGCGCCGCGCCGACAACGGCCATGACGCATTTTGCAATCCAGGAACGGCTTGACGGCAAAGCCGTCGATTGGCTGGAGCAGGTCAGCAACGAACAATACGGAAAGTGATCGGCCTTGATTGTGGATAAGGGCGGGAATTAAAGGTGTCGGTGCGAACTGCAACACGCTGCAAGTCAAAATCCGCTTGGCTGCACCTTACTTTTCCTTTTCGAGCACTTCATCCAACATCATGCGCAGGTTGCTCGCGCGTGCGTGCCCCAATTGCAAATCGGCAGACGTAGCCTGCGATACTTCGTCAGCAAGATTCAGCGCCGCCAGCACCGCCACACGCAATGAATCGGCCGTGCGCCCATGCGCGGCAACGGCGCGCATCTTGGCGTCAACCACCGCCGCCAGCTCGCGAATGTGATCAGGATCCTGCCCGGAAAGATGGTAGAGCTGGTTATAAATCTCCACAGTGACGTACTCGGTGGGATTTCTGCGCGCCTGATTATCTTGTGCTGAATTGCCTTGTGTCGTCTCTGCCATTGCCGCCCTCACAGCTCCAGCGCGTCGAGCTGCGCGAGCAGTTTTTCAACACGCTGCCGCACCTTGTCGCGCTCGGCCCGCAGTGCGCTCATTTCATTTTCTAACCGCTCCAGCAACGGAGCTTGCGAATGCAATTGAGACTCGGCCTGAGCGAAGCGCGCTTCGGCTTCGCTCACGCGCTCTTCCAGTTCCAAAGCGCGGCGCTCCGCTGACGCACGCGCTTGCCGCTCCCGCTTGACCACGTCGACCGTACGACGCACGCGCTCTTCCAGCGCCGAAAAATCGTCCGCACTCACCGCCAGTGCGATGGGCTCATCGTGCCCCGCCTGTTGTTGATCCTCGCTGTGTAAATCCACAGCCGCCTCCGATTCCGGCATCGCTCTCGCCCGCGATGAACCGGTTCGTTCGAGTATAGCGCGGTCCAGAGTCGATTCGCCCGGCAGCTTTCGAGGCCAGAATCAGGTCTATCCCGCTCAGGCCCGCAGCCGCGCGCCGGCCTTGCCCACGGCCTCAACCACGCGGGCCTGAAAGCTTGTCAACTCCTCTTCGCGCAACGTGCGGTCGGGTGCCTGGAAGGTCGCGCCCAACAACAGCGCATATTCGCCTTTGCCCAGCTTCGCGTCGCGGAAGACCTCACGCACGCGCCATTCCACGAGCTCGGGAATCGCAAGCTCCGCCATTGCGCGGTCAATTGTGGCCCACGTAATGCTCTCGTCCAAAACCAGGGAAAAATCGCGGCGCACCGGCTGATAACGCGAGATTTCGCGCGCGACAGGCCTGCGCAGCGGCAGCTTATAGAGCCGATCAAGATACAACTCGCCGATCAGCACCGCGTCTTTGATCTTGCGCGCCGAGGCTTCGCGCGGATGCAGTTGCCCGAACCAGCCAACCGTTACACCGTCAGCCACTGCGCGCGCCGCACGATAAGGATGCAGCCACTGCGGCGTGATTCCGGCATCGGCCGAAAAATGGTCGAAGTACATCGCCCGCATTTCGAATTTCTCGAGTACCTGCTCTACAACACCCTTCACGTCGAGAAACTCGAACGTCCGCGGTGCGTGCAGCGCACTTTCTTCGGGCAGGCCGCCAGCCGCGCCGAACGCCAGCGCCGGCCGCTCTTCAACTTTCTCCGTAGTTCCACTGAACACGGTGCCCAGCTCAAAAAGCCGCACATCGCTCACGTCGCGGTTCAGGTTTCCCGCGATCATGGCCAGCATTCCCGGCACCAGCGAGGGCCGCAACACGCCGGCCTCGTCGCTGAGCGGATTGCCCAGAGGAACCGCCTGGCCTGGCTGCTGCGCAGTCATTGCTCCTTCAGCCGCCGAGCAAAACGAGCTCCCGATAGCCTCATGAAGTCCGGCGGCCAGCATCGTGCTTCGCAACGCCGCTTCCTTCTGCGCCCACGGCAGCGCGCGCACGCCCTCTCCAAACGCGGGCAGCGTGTTGGCAAAGCGGTTGTAGCCATACACGCGCGCCACTTCTTCAACCAAATCGATATCGCGCTCAAGGTCGAGCCGCCAGCTCGGAAGAGTGACGCTCCACGAAACCTCGCCGGAGCTGGGGCGAACCAGAGACGCCAGCTCACAGCCGAGGGACGTCAGAACCCGCTCGACAGTTGTCGCGGTGATTCCCTCGGCGTCTTCCGTCGCGCCCAGAATCCTGTGCACTTCGCCGAGCGCGAGCTGAATCGGCCTGCGCTTCGCGGTGCGCTCTTCGAGCGCTGGAACGCGAACATCGACGAGATCAGCTTCGATCGATCCCCCGTTGGAAAGCAGAATCGCGCTCACCAGCGCGGAAGCGACCGGCGCCGCGTTGAAGTCCGCGCCGCGCTCGAAACGATGGCTCGCGTCGGTGTGCAGGCCGTGACGCCGCGCGGTTTGGCGAACGGCAACAGGATCGAACCACGCCGCTTCGACGAGCACATTCTTTGTTTCTGGCGTGATCATCGTGTCCCAACCGCCCATGACGCCCGCGAGGCCCACGGCTTTTTTGTGGTCGGCCACCACCAGGTCGTCCGCAAACAGAGTTCGCTCAACGCCATCCAGCGTCTTCAGTTGTTCGCCCTTGCGTGCGCGGCGAACGATGATTCCGCCTTCGAGCTTATCCAGATCGAAAGCGTGCGTCGGTTGGCCCATCCCTAGCCACGCGAAGTTCGTGGCATCGACGGCGTTTGAAATCATCTTCTGCTCGAGCAGCGAAAAATACGTCGCGACTTCGGCGCCTGCAAACCAATCGCGCGACGGGCCGATGGTGATGCCGCGCAGCACGCGCGCCGTGAAACGGCCGCAAGCGTCAGCCGCCTCAATCTGCACGCTGAATGGTTTTGCAGCCGGCTTTGGCGCCGGCAGGGCAAAGTCCAGCTTCGCCAGATTCAGCCCGTAAATTGTCGCTGCCTCACGCGCCACTCCGTAATGGTTCATTGCGTCCACGCGGTTGGTGGTGATGTCCATCTCGTAAAGCGAGCCATTGCCCTCGCCGAGCGAGAAAATTCCTTCCACGGCAATTCCGCGCAGCGTCAGGTCCTCCGCCAGCTGAGCGTCGTCAACCGCGAGTCCCGGCAAGTAACTGCGGAGCCATTTGGTCAGGATCTTCATGCGAACTGCCCCAGAAACCGCATGTCGCCGGCAAACAAGCTCCCGATCTCGCTGATGCCGTACTTCATCATGGCAATGCGCTCCACGCCCATGCCGAATGCAAAGCCGGAGATCTTTTTCGAGTCGTATGCCGGCTGTTTTTCCGCCGCGAACGCGAACACAGCAGGGTCCACCATGCCGCAGCCCAGCAGCTCGATCCACCCCGACTGCTTGCATTTGCGGCAGCCTTTGCCGCCGCAGAAGATGCAGCTGATCTGCACATCGGCGCTTGGCTCGGTGAATGGAAAGAACGATGGGAAAAACCGCGTCTTGACGGCCGAGCCGAAAAGCGCCTTCATTGCGTGGTCCAGCGTCCCCTTCAAATCGCTGAAGGTGATGTTCGAGTCCACGCACAAACCCTCCACTTGATGAAAGATTGGCGAGTGTGTAGCGTCGGCCGCGTCGTTGCGGTGCACCTTGCCGGGAATTACGATGCGCACAGGCGGCGGCTGCAACTCCATGGTCCGCATCTGCACCGGCGAGGTGTGCGTGCGCAACAGCAAGCGATCGCGCGCCGGGCGGCGTTCCTGGTCGGCGACAACCAACGTGTCCTGCGTATCGCGCGCCGGGTGCCCGTGCGGAAAATTCATGCTTTCGAAGTTGTAGTAATCGGTCTCAACCTCGGGCCCAACGCCCACCGAGTAGCCCAGCGCCGCGAACACGGCAACGATCTCATTCATCGTGCGCGTAATGGGATGCTCCGCGCCGGTGAGCCGCCGCGTGCCAGGCAGCGTGATGTCGATGGCCTCGGCCTTGAGCGCTGCATGGCTGGGGCCGCCGCCAGTCGCGCTCTCAATCAGCGCCTCGACCAATTCCTTTAAAACTTTGAAACGCTGTCCGACGGCCTTCTTCGCCGGCGCGGGCGCAGCCTTTAGCCAACGGTCTGAAACTTCATTCAGCCGACCCTGCTTGCGGCCCACCCACTTGAGCCGGAATGCCTCGCCATCGAGCGCAGCAGCGTCTTCGCGCGCCTCTCGCTCCAGCGCAGCAAACGCCTTGTCCAGCGCAGCTTCGTCAAACGCCCCCAAATTGGGAATCCCGTCGTTCGTCATGTGCAAACAGCAGGATAAACTACTACGTTGGGCATGCGGGTGCGCTTTCGGGCCCTCACAAATTCCTGTCGCGTGAACTTCGTCGACCAATCGGATCCGTTGCCAAGGCAAATCGGCAGCTAGCTGCCAATCATGAACGAACAGCCGCAGATGAGACAGTTTTACCTCCGTGTGATCCTTTCGATCGGTCTCCTTTGGGGAACTGCCCTGCTTGTCCAATTGCTCATGTTCGCGGTGACGGCAGGAGCGAATGAATCGTTCCTCGACTCGGTTGCAGTAGTATCCAATTGCCTGACTGTCGGACCGGCTTGTCTTCTGGCGTTCTGGCATCGGCGCGCGGCGTCCGTGTGGCTGGCCCTTAACGGCATACTGCTTTTGACAGCTTCAACACGATCGATGTGGCGGCTGCATCAATACGATCTCAGTATCATCATCGGTACACTTATCCCGATCCTGCTGGCATTTTGTCTGGTCGTTATTGACCTGAGGCGATGGCCGGGAGCGCTTTTGCGAGACAAACGCTGAAGATCGCCTACACGCACCGCGGCCCGGAGTCCTTATGGAACCCCGGGCCGCTTTTCCGCCAGTCATACATCGTTGTTACGCTGCGGCAGGTTTAGCCTTTGCCGGGGCCTTGGCCTTCGGCGGCTGCGCTGCCTTGGCCTGCTCCACCAGCTTTGAGAATCCCGCGGCGTCGTGCACGGCGATCTCGGCCAGCACCTTGCGGTCCAGCTCCACACCGGCTTTTTTCAAGCCGCTGATGAATTGCGAATAGCTCGTCCCGTTCAGCTTGCAGGCAGCGGCTATGCGCACGATCCAGAGCGAGCGGAACTGGCGCTTCTTTTCGCGCCGGCCCTTGTAGGCGAACTTCAGGCCGCGCTCAACCGCCTCCTGGGCCGCCTGGTAGAGTTTGGATTTGGTGAGGAAATATCCGCTGGCGCGCTTCAAAATCTTCTTGCGCCGGTCGTTGCGTTTTGTCCCACGTTTTACGCGAGGCATGTTTTTCTCCTTTTTGCGTTTCGGTTATGCGGCTGGAGGCAGGAGGCGATTGCATTGGCAACCGCTCGGAACCTCTTCACTCGCTTTGGTTAAGCCTGATCTCTCGCCGATTGCGAACGATTTCGCTTGTCGGCGGGGGGCACTGCGTGCAGCAGCCCCTCGGTCAGGCATCGCGCTCAGGCGTAAGGAATCATGCGCGCGACCTTGAAGTAGTCGCCGTCGGAAACCAGCTTCTGCTTGCCCAGCTTCCGCTTGCTCTTTTGCGACTTCGAAGTAAGGATGTGCCGCGTCTTCGTCTGGCCCCGCTTGATTTTGCCGGTGCCGGTCTTGCTGAAGCGCTTGGCCGCGCCCGAATGGGTCTTCAACTTTGGCATTTTCTTTTTCCTGGTTTTGGAGGAGAGTATCGCTCCATTGAGGCCGTTTCGACAGGGATTTCCCTGCCCTTCAGGCCTCAATCAGTATACCTTAGGCGCAGATTTCCCGCGACTTGGGCTCAGACGGCCTAAGTTCGCGAGCTTCGGCGGTCATCCTGTCCGCTTCGCCTGTCGGAGAAGTAAAGAACAACCGAGACGATCAACAAGGCCACACTCGGCGCGAGGCAGAAGACGAGCGGGGCCAATCCCGCCCCCATGACTTGGTCATCGCGGACCCAGTGATCCGGTGACGGCGTGCCGATGAGATAGCGCTGGCCGGGAGCGGACATGGCGAGCAGGAATAGACCAAAGAGCACCACCGAAAGGCCGAGGCACAACTTGGTTCGTAAGCGCATGCCCTTCCTTCGCCTCGACAGGCCCGCTTCCTCAACCGCTAATCCCTCGTTCCCTTGCTCCCTGCCCTTCTCACTCTGCCGGATCTTCGGCGGTGAACGGGGAGCAGCACGGCTTCTCGGTCGCATGGAACTGCATCACCTCAACGCGCGTGCCATCGGGATCGTACAAATTGAGCTGATATTTGCCGTCGGCGCCGATCTTCGGCGCCTGGTCGTGGCGGCCCATCAGCCGGTTCGCGTCCGCCAGCATTTTGTACGCATCCGGAACCGAAGCCACTCCGATCGAAAAATGATCGAGCACGCCGAGCGTCTGCTGCGACATCCCCGCCGGAATCCCCTCGCCCGGGCCGCCCGAAAGCATGTACTCGATCCAGTCGTGCGCGTCGGGAACCTGCTGGCTCACCCACTCGGTTTTGCCGTCGCGGCCGCCCCACCAGTAAGGCTTGAATCCCAGCAGATCGCGATACAACTTGTCCTCAGCCGCGCGGTCGTGCACCAGAATGCCCACGTGGATGATGTGATGGCCGATCGCGCTCTGCGCGTCCACCGGCGCGGGATTGGGCGGGGGCTCAACGAAGCGCACCGTGTTGCCCTCGGGATCGAGGATGTCGAACCAGCGGCTGCCGTCCTTGCCGCGCTGCACTTTCGCCGGCGTCTTCCATCCCTTGGCGGCCAGGTACTTGCGCATGCCCTCGGCGTTGTCGGTATTGAAGGCGACATGATCGAGCCGGTTGATTCCCGCGTCCGGCGGCAGCGGCAGCACCTCAACGTACTGCGTCGCGTTGATGGCATAGCGCACGCCCTTCGGGTTCTCGGGATCGGGCATCTTCTCCGCGCCCACCGACATGGTGTAGAAGTGTTCCGTCGCCGCGGCATCTGACGTGTAGATGGCCAGGTGCGAGACGCCTGTAATCTTCGGGCGAGCCGGAATGGTTTTGGCGGCAGCAGCGGCAACGCCGGCGGCGACAAACGCCGCGGCAAAAGCGGCAACAAAGAATCGGTTTCGCATCGTAATCCCCTCACGATCTCTCAAGCCAGATAACCATAAATCGATGGAGAGGCTCAGCGCAAATGGGACCCGAGGGCAATGAGCGGGGTGAAATCTTCGAGAACTCGAACGGGTCACCACTGGCTACTTGCTCAAAAGCGGAATCGGGCCGCCACCTGCATCAGCCGCGGCGGCATTGCACCCACTGCATCCCCAAACGTCCCGCTTGAAATGTTTCCTTCCACCGTGGACGCACCGAAGAACTGAGCATGGTTGAAGACGTTGAATGCCTCGACGCGGAATTCGAAGCTGCGATTCTCCCCGAGCCGCACTTCGCGCGAGACTGTCGCGTCAAGGTTCTCCATGCCGGGCCCCGAAAAGAATCTCCGCCGCGCGTTACCCATCGTTCCCAGCGCCGGCAGGCTGAACTGGCTCGCGTCAAACACCGAAGCACCCCCACGCGGATTCGTGTTCAGATGCAGCGGCCCACCGTTCCACTCTGGCGTGTCTACTCCGTTGTTGTTGATGCCGTTCGGAATGGTTCCCAGCAGCGAAGTGTCATTGTTATTCACCAACGTCACCGGCAGCCCGGTCGTAAACCGTGCGATTCCCGCAACCGCCCAGCCGTCGGCCATTATGTGGACCAGGCGCTCCGCGCTTTTAGGTTTTGGAATTTCATAGCGGAATGAAGTAACGAAGTTCTGCCGCATGTCGAACGCCGATAATCCCCGACTCAACGACGGGTTTATCGGATTCACCGGCTCCGGCAGGCCCGCCGACTCATCGATCGACTTTGACCAGGTGTAGCTCGCCAGCACGTCAAGCCCGTGCATGCGATGGCTGAGCGTCATCTCCAGCGCGTTGTAGCTGGCGTTCGCAATGGTCCGCTGCAACTCCACGCTGCCAAACTGCGGCCCGAATACCGTACGCGCAGCCTGCTCGTTAAACGGCCCGCACGCCGCGCCCAGGCTCAGGCACAGCGCCGGATCGGCCGGATTCGCCTCTTCAAGCACCAGCAGATGATGCGACGACGTTCCCACATAACTGATTGTCGCCAGCGTCCCGGCGCCAAACTGCCGTTCCACGCTTGCCATCCAGTGCTGCGCATAGGGCGTCACATCGTTCGGATCGACAGCCGGAATTCCTACCAGCGGCTCAAACTGGCTCCAATCCACGTTCGTGTTGGGATTCGCGCGGCTGGCTCCGTACGCCACGTGCTGCAACGGGAAGCGCTGCCCCGCACTCGCGCCCGTTGCCGCCACCGTGAACGGCGATGCGAACAGCGGCGGCGCTGCCGATGTGTACGTGTAGCCGTAGGGCGGATTCGCGCTCATGATCCCCGCCGACAATCCCTCATACGCCGTGTAGTACATCCCATAGCCGAGGCGAATGCTCGTGGCTCCGGCCGCGCCAAAAATCTTTTTCAAAATCTCGCTGCTCGCGGGGCCCGGAGAATAGGCAATCCCCATGCGCGGCGAAAAATCATTTCTCGCCGGAGCCAGCGAATCCGGCACGCCCCGATCGCCGGGAAACACCAGTCCCTGGGGCGCGCCGGGAAACACTTGCGACTGCTCGCCCTTCACCAGCGTCTGCAATTGGTTAAACTTCTCTGACCACGGCCGCATGCGATCCCAGCGCACGCCGTAGTTCACCGTCAGACGATCGGTCGCCTTCCAGCTATCCTGCGCAAACGCCGATGCGTACAAATTCCGGTTATAAAAACTCTCCGCCTGCCCCTGCGTATAGCTCGACGCCACGCCAAGCAAAAAATCCGCAAAGTCCACGCCGGTCTCGGAGCCATTGAATCCGAAGCTGCCGTTGAACACCACATCGGGATGCGTGTTGATCTGGTCCGCGTGCACCTCGCCGCCGAACTTCAACCCGTGCCTGCCATAGATGCGCGAGAACGCGTCCGCGCCTTCGAAGATGTTTTCCGCCTGCACCAGCGCCGTCGTATCCACTCCAATGGTGAAGTCGTTAAAGGCGACATTCTCAATGCCCTCCGTCGAGGGCTTGAGGGCCACGATCGACGGTTGCAGGGTCGCCGGATCGATGAATCCCTGCGACGCGAGCGACGGACCCACTCCGCCGCGCGGCTGGCCAACCGAGTTCGCGTTGCGCATGTAGCTCAGGTGCGCCTCGTTCAGCATGGTGTCGCGAATCGTCAGCGTGTGCTGCAGGCTCACAAGCTGCGCCCTGCCATGGCTCGTCGCGTCAAAACCCGGCACATTCGCGCCGCCCGTCCCGGTGGGATAAGGATTATCGAGCGCATACTGATCGATGAAGTAGTAGCCCGTCAGCGCGCCTCTGCCGTGCGACCAGTCGCCACGCAGCCCCGCCTTATCGTCCTGCAAAGTCTGTGCGGCCAAAGCGGTTTCAAACACAGCGTCGCCCGCGTCCGGCGCGGGAATCGACGCCAGCAGAAACTTTGCCGGCGCCGACCAGATCGCCTGCGGAATCTGCCCCGTGGGAAACACCTGCGCGTACGGCTCGCCCGCCGTCACGGTCTTGCCAAGTTCCTGCGAGAGCTGCGCCGCCCATGCGTTCCCATTCACGCTGCCCGTCAGGGGCACCTGGCTGAAGTCGCCGCTGCGCTCGGCCATCGACGGCACCG
>DATKMH010000026.1:0-19792 GCA_035541975.1 Occallatibacter sp.
GACTCATGGCCGCATTCCTTTTGTCGTCGTCTCCGGCAGCACACGCGAGTCCATCATCAAGTCGCTCACAACGGTGGGCCTGCTTCACCGCTTCCCGGTTCTCGTGGGATCTGAAGATTACGCGCGCTCCAAACCTGCTCCCGACGCGTTTCTCGCTGCTGCGTCGCTTCTCGGCGTCGCACCAAAGGATTGCCTCGTGTTCGAAGATACTGACATGGGCATTGCAGGCGCGACCGCAGCAGGAATGGCCTCCGTCCGCATTCCGCAACCGCACGAGCGGCGCAACGGAACTATTCGCTCGTCATCCGCGTAGAATCCTTCGAGCGAAACCTCAGGAGCCTGCATTGTCCTCGATCAACGCCGACCAGCCCTCCACCCAGCAAAGCCGCCGCACGGACTTTCTGATCATTCTCGCCATTGCTTCGGCGGTGGCCATTTTTCATATCTTCACCAATGGCCAGTACGGCTTTCATCGCGACGAATTCCAGTTCCTTTCTGACGCGCGTCACCTCGATTGGGGATTCGTCTCGTATCCGCCTTTCACGCCGTTCATCCAGCACATCGCGCTTGCGATCTTTGGCGTCAACATCGTCGCCCTGCGAATGACGGCGGTCATCGCGCAATTCATCGTCGTAGTGTTTGCCGGCCTTATGGCGCGCGAGCTTGGCGGCGCACGGTTCGCGCAGATTGTTGCCGCGCTCGCGGTCGCGTTCTCGCCGGTCGAGATCTTCGAAGGCCACGAGTTTCAATACACTTCGTTCGATCTGCTCTGGTGGGTGCTCGCCGCTTACTTCGTCATTCGCCTTCTCAACTCAGA
This sequence comes from Occallatibacter sp., assembly GCA_035541975.1. Lineage (GTDB taxonomy): Bacteria > Acidobacteriota > Terriglobia > Terriglobales > Acidobacteriaceae > Telmatobacter. The sequence goes on from DATKMH010000026.1 coordinate 818, forward strand.
AGATCCGCGATGGTGGCTTGCCATTGGCGCTGCGCTCGGCCTGGGCCTTGAAACCAAATATTCCATTGTTTTCTATATCGCAGGAATTCTCTTGGGCCTCATCTTTACCCCCGCGCGCCGCTATTTCGCCACGGGATGGTTCTGGGCCGGCGTCGCGATCGCATTCCTCATCTTTCTGCCGAACCTGATCTGGCTCGCACATCACGATTGGATTTCTTACACCTTCCTGAAGCACATCCACGCGCGGGATGTTGGTGAAGGACGCGCTGAAGGCTTCATTACCGGACAGTTAATCATTTGTGCCAACCTCGCCGCCGTGCCGCTTTGGATCGCGGGATTGATCGGGTATCTCAGAGAACGCCGCTATCGCATGATCGCGTTCATGTATATCGTTCCGCTCGCTATTCTCTTTCTGGCCAAGGGTCGCAACTATTACCTGGCTCCTGCATACCCCATGCTGATTGCCATGGGCGCGGTGCTCGCCGAGCGGTGGCTACCCACACTGCCGCGCTGGGGGCGGCTGGCGATCGAAAGAGCCTACTTCATCACGTTCGCCGCCGTCACCATTTTTACTTGTGCGCAGATTCTTCCTCTGGCGTCGAGCGGACCGCTCAAGGCTTACGCGCTGCGCCGCTCTTACGATTTGAGAGAAGAGATTGGATGGGATGAGCTGGTTCGCACCGTGGCGCAAATCCGCGACTCGCTGCCGCCCGACGAGCAGGCTCATCTTGGAATCACTACCGGGAATTATGGCGAGTATGGCGCGATCGATGTTCTCGGGCGCGCATACGGGCTTCCTGAGCCCATCGGCACAACAAACTCAGAATGGTATCGGGGCTATCCTACGCCGCCGCCAACGACGTTTATCGTTCTGGGCCTCACGCCCGATCAGGCCAATTCAATCTTCACCAACTGCAGGCTGGCCGGCCATAACACGAACTCCGAAGGCGCTCAGAACGAAGAGAGTGAATACCATCCCGACATCTTCGTCTGCGGCCCGGTGCGCATCTCGCTGCCGGAACTCTGGAAGGAACATCGCGACTTTGGATGAGGCTGAACTTTCAATGCGCCCTCACCACTGAACTGGGTGCCCTATCCATCGCGCGTTTCGTGCGCGATGGTTGGGATAGCACAAAGGCTTGGTCCCTTGGTCCTTCGCTCCCTCAATACAAAATCACAGCCACCCGATATCCCGAGAACCCATTTCCCGACACCTGCGACGGACAACTGCCGACTGCCGCAGCGCGATAGTTTCCACTCGCCAGCTTGTCGACTAGCGGCTTCGGCAACTGGTCCAGATCGCCTGCCTGCCAACGCATCACGTAACGCGCCATCGGCCCTTCTGGCGCTTGCGGAATGCCCTCATCAGTCGCGCACGCTCTACGCGCCATAGTTGGGTCGCGCAGAATCGCCACGCCGCTTGCATGCACCAGAGCCGCAACCTTTGCTTCCACTTCAGATGCGCTAAGTTGCTCCACGCCGCGCGAATAATCGGCGACGGCATAAAACACTCCGCGAGCCGCTACCACAGCCACGCCCACGCGGTTCACTTTCGGGTTCAGCAGGTTTGCGCGGTGACCCGGCGATTGCATCCACGCTTCGTGAATTCCATCTGCCGATGGCCCCACGGCTACGTTTTCCTCAATCAAGCTGAAGTGCGCGCCCGCCTGCGCAGTCCGCGCGCTTAGGTCGGGCTCGCCAGGATATTGATGAGAGATGGGGCCCTGCTGCGCCATCAAAAGACAATGCGCGAGCGCCGCCTGCGCCAACGACGGATCCCAATCGAGACGCCCGATTCCAGCCTGAATGCGCACTTCATTGGCGAGTGCGAATATCTGCTCGGCTTGCGCGCGCATGTTGCCCGAGTCCCGGCTTGAGTCCTGGGCGATCGCCTGAGCCGCCGCAAGTGCTGGGACTAAGAGAAAAAAAGTGCGCAGAAGCAGTTTCATATTTCGTTAGACCCGGCGCTCGCGCGCATGTCGCTGTATCGTCGCTTGCATACCACCCCGGGGCGCCATCCGACCGGAGAGTTCTGCGACCGGGATGGGCGTTCCTGGCGATCATCCACTGAAGACGGGCCAGCCGGTGATGCTTCTACGCCGGGGCTGAGTCTTCGGGATTGCGATCCACACTTCCGAAGTTCGGCTTGGTTTGATTCGGATCGTCGCGCGGCCCCACCCAGAGGATCAGAAGAAGAGCCGGCAGTCCGATGACGCTCGTGAGTACGAAGAACCATGGCCAGCCCATTTTCAATGACAACCATCCTCCCGAGGAGGCGACGACGGTGCGGCCGAGCAAGGTGATGGAGGAAAGCAACGCGTACTGAGTCGCCGTAGCCGTAAAAGCGGGAGAGCATAGGCTCGAAATGTATGTGATCAGCGCTGTGCCTGCCATTCCCCCTGTGAGATTCTCGGCCGTCACGCAGAGGGCGAGATAGCCGATGCGATGACCTTCCACTGCCTGCAGGACAAAGAAGAAATTCCCGATCGACTGCAGGATGCCGCAAACAATCAGAGAGCGGCGGATTCCAAAGCGGGTTGTCACGACCCCACCCAGCAAAACGCCGGCCACAATCGAAAAGAATCCGAAAACTTTCGATGCGGCAGCGATCTCGGGCAGAGTGAATCCCAGCGAAATATAGAGCGGAGTTGACATCACCCCCGCCATCGCCTCGCCGAGCTTATATCCAAAAATGGCAATCAGGATGATGGGCCAAAGCGGCCGGCGCATGAAATCGCGAAACGGGACGATTACCGCGTTGTAGAGTGCATCGCGAACGGCGAGCCAGCCCGATTGTGCCGCGTGTGATCGCTGAGCCGGGACTTCGGGCTCGGGGCCAAACAAGAAAACCAGCAGCCCCACAACCATCAGCGCAGCCATGGTGGCATAGGCGGCAAACCATCCGGCGTAGGCTGCAATCAACAGGCAACCGGCTCCGGAAACGAGCATGCCGATTCGGTAGCCAGCCTGGACCATCGCTGCTCCGGGCGCCTGCTCATCGCCAGTCGTACTCTCCACGCGCCAAGCGTCAATCACAATGTCCTGGCTTGCCGAAAGAAATGCAACAAGCACTGCGAAGGCCGCCATCATACGCAGGTTGTGCTTTGGATCCGAAGATCCCAGGGCAAGAATTGCGCCGATGAGAAGGATTTGGATCGTGATTCCCCAGCCGCGCCGCCGTCCCAAAGGCAGCGGCGGAGGGACCCGGTCCATGATGGGCGCCCACACGAACTTGAATGAGTACGACGTGCCCACCAGAGCGATCGCGCCGACGGCACCGCGCCGCACACCGACCGTCGACATCCACGCTTGAAGAGTTGAATACGTCAACAGCAGCGGAAGGCCGCTCGAAAACCCGAGCGCGAGCACCTGGAGAACACGCGGCTGGGTATAGGCTGCGAGCGTCTGTCGCCAGTCCCTGCGAACATGTTGATCGTTGGCTTCGGACAATTCCTTCATCCCAACCCGCGTGAATCCTCTTTCAGCCTAACTCGGCCGCTGCCGCATATTCTGGAAACATGAAACTTGGAATCATCTCCGACACCCACGGCCTGCTCCGACTTGAGGTGCTATCCGCTCTTCGCGGCGTCGATCGCATCCTGCATTGCGGTGATGTGGGGAAAATCTCGATCCTCGACGAGCTCGCCAAAATCGCTCCTGTTACGGCGATTCGCGGCAACGTGGACACGGATAGTCCGTGCAGCAAGCTGCCCGAGACTGAAGTGGTCCTGATCGAGGGCCCATCCGGGCCACGAGGAGCGCACGCTCCTCTTTACCTCTACATGCTGCACGACCTGAAGACGCTGCACCTCGATCCAGCAGCAGCCAAGTTTGCGGCTGTGCTCCACGGCCACACGCACGTGCCGAATTACGTCACGAAAAAAGGCGTGTTGTATTTCAACCCGGGGTCGTGCGGACCGCGGCGGTTCGAGCTGCCGGTGACCATCGGACTTCTGACGATTGAGCCGAATGGCAATGTGAAACCGCAGATCGTTCACCTTGCGGTCTAGCGCCGAACGCCTCAGGGCTTCTGAACTGGTTGCACCAATGGGTGTATCGCGATCGTGGCTCTGTCTTACCGTGTCTCGCTAATCAGTGGTTCGGACTTCTCCTCCTTCAGCAAACTGCCGCTGATAGAGCTCGGTGTAGATGCCCGGGTGCGCCATGAGCGCCGCGTGTGTGCCGCGCTCGACGATCTTTCCGTTCTGGACGACTAGGATCTCGTCAGCTTTGAGGATCGTCGACAGCCGATGCGCAATCACGATCGAGGTGCGGCCGGCGAGAGCCGTTTCGAGCGCGCGTTGGATAGCCGCTTCCGATTTGGAATCGAGATGGGCCGTGGCTTCGTCAAGGATGACGATGTCCGGGGCCTTCAGCAGCAGCCGGGCGATGGCCAGGCGCTGCTTTTCGCCGCCGGAGAAGCGATAGCCTCGCTCGCCGACCATGGTATCGAGCTTGTCCGGCAGGCTCTCGACAACATCGAGAATCTGCGCGTCGCGCAGCGCGGCCAGCATTTGCTCGTCGGTGGCGTCGGGTTTGGCGTATTCGAGATTCGCGCGGATGGTGTCGTGGAACAGATGCGCGTCCTGCGTAACCACGCCGATGCGGCTGTTGAGCGAAGCGAGTTGCAGCTCGCGGACGTCGATGCCGCCGATGCGGACGGCTCCGCTTTGCGCGTCATAAAGGCGCGGCACAAGATGCGTGATGGTGGTTTTGCCCGCGCCCGAGGGACCGACGAGCGCAACCAGTTGGCCCGGAGCGATGCGGAAGCTGACGTCGTCAAGGACGGTTTTTTGTGGGCGTTTGTCGGGAACCGCAACCGACTCGAGCGAGGCGAGCGACACCTCAGCGGCGGAGGGATAGCGGAATGAAACGTGATCGAACTCGATGGACGCTGGACCGGGCGGAATCGGCACAGCCCCAGCCCGCTCCTGAATCATGGGCGGCAGATCGAGAACCTCGAAGACGCGCTCGAATGAGACCAGGGCCGTCATCACGCTGACCTGGACGTTTGAGAGGCCGACGAGCGGCGAGTAGAGGCGGGCGAGATACGCGGTGAGCGCAACGACGGTACCGACGTCAAGAACATGATGGACGGCGAGTACGCCGCCCCAGCCGTAGGCGAGCGCCGAGGCGACGATGGCAACCACCGCGAGCGCGGTGAAGAAGAGCCGGCTGTAAATCGCGAGCTTGATGCTGATGTCAGAGACGCGCACAGCTTTTTCGTTGAAGGTGCGCGCGTCATCATCGGGCCGGCCAAACAATTTGGCCAGCAAAGCTCCTGCAACGTTGAAGCGCTCGACCATCAGGTTGTTCATTTTGCCGGCAAGGTCGTAAGTTTCACGGGTGATGGCCTGCACCTTGCGTCCCCAGAAGCGCGCCGGCAGAACAAAGATGGGCAGAAGAACGAGAGCGGCCAGCGTGATGCGCCAGGACAAGACGAACATGGCGCCGAGAATGAGAAGAACAGTGATGAGGTTGCCGACGACATTTGAAAGAATGTCGGTGAATGCGGTGCGCGCGCCCTGGACGTCTGTATTCAGGCGGCTGACAAGAGCTCCCGTTTGCGTGCGCGAGAAGAATGCCAGCGGCATTTGCTGGATGTGCCGGAAAAGGCGATTGCGGAGCGAAAGCACGATTTCAGCGCCGATTTTCGAGGAAAGAAAGGTTTGCGCGATGCCAAGCGCGCCGTCAAAGAGGCCAAGGCAACCCGCGATGATGGCAACATGGATGATGAGCGGCGCATTACCCTTGAGGATGCCGTTGTTGATGATCTCGCGAAAGAGCAGGGGATTGACGATGGTGATGGACGCGTCGACGATGACGACGAGGAGATAGACGGAGAGCAGGCCGGAGTAAGGCAGCGCGAAGGCCAGAGTGCGCTTCGCCGTACCTTTCTTTACCTTTTGTTTTAAAACCGAGGGGTCCTGGCCCATCGTGCGCCAGGCGCTGATCATGCCGCCCATCGAGAGGGCCTCCGAGTGATAGGGAACTGCGAATGGCATGGTTAGTGTATCGCTGGTCCCGCGGTTCCCCGCTTTGGCCATCACCGCGTTCGGGGGTTCACCTACCGGTACGTCACACCCGCAAAGAAGAATCAGCACATACGCGTTACGGTACGAATAGGGGATGGGGGATACCTGCCGCAAACCCTTGCGAATGAAGATGAAGTCGCAGAAGCGGGACCGAGGCAGCTTCAAAATGCCATCGCTTCAGGTTACCGACGGAAGGCATTGCTCTGCCTCACGTAATGGGAAGGCTCCTGGTTTTATCTTGCCGATCCCTGCCCCACATACGATCCTGAAATCGGCAGTTCATCACCCGACGCTGTTCATCAGCGGATATTGATCGGCAGAGTGGAACTGCATCTTCGCTTTGCAGCCTTTCCCCAACTTTTCGGACTGCGGATTCACAATATTCTTGCAATTGGTAAGCCACGCGCTACGGCGCTGTGGCAGCGTGTCGGGCAAAGAAATCGATTCATTGATCACCGATAGTGCCAAATCTTAGATAAACGGGGTTCACAGATGAAGCTCATCTCAATGCAGTACATGCCCTTGGCCAGTGCGTACCTTTGCGAAGACTGCCATTGCGTTGGAAATTGCGCAGTGCAGTGCCCGGCTTGCGCCTCCGAGGCCTTAATGGGATTGGCCGGAGTCTTGAATCGCGAACAATCGCACGAAAAGATTGAAACGACTTTTCGTGTGAAGCTGGAAATGTTCTCACATTGGGAACGCGACACGATGATGGAGAACGGAGAAGAGTTCCTGGCAGCAGACGCGCAAGAGGAACGCTCGATGCCAATTTCAGACCGATCGTGGCCACTCCGGCGCTTCCCCGTCCAGCCACAAAGTGAGATTGCCCTCGACCCGCAGCCCACTTCGAACCGCGAACTAAGAACTGTGAACTAGCAGTAGACCTCCGGCACAAAATTCTGCTCATTGATCGGCGGCCGCACATACTTCGATTTCGCGATGGGCGGCAACTTCAAGGGCTCCGGCGTTAGGTCGCGATACGGAATCATTGATAGCAGGTGGCGGATCACGTTTAGTCGCGCCTTCTTCTTGCTTTCGGCATTCACCACGAACCACGGAACCTGCCTGGTATCGGTCACCGCGAACATCTCATCTTTGGCGCGCGAATAGTCGGCCCAGTGCTTGCGCGATTCAAGATCCATCGGGCTCAGCTTCCAGCGCTTGGTGGGCTTGTCCATGCGGTCCTGGAAGCGCCGCTCCTGCTCTTCATCGCTCACGCTGAACCAGTATTTGATGAGAATGATTCCCGAGCGAACCAGCATGCGCTCAAACTCCGGGCAGCTCTGCATGAATTCGGCGTACTCGCGCTCGGTGCAGAATCCCATCACGTGCTCCACGCCTGCGCGGTTATACCAGCTGCGGTCGAAAAGCACCATTTCGCCGGCCGCAGGCAAATGGGCCACGTAGCGTTGGAAATACCACTGCGTCTTTTCGCGCTCGGTTGGCGTGGCTAGCGCCACGATGCGGCACACGCGCGGATTCAGGCTCTCGGCAATGCGCTTGATTGCTCCGCCCTTTCCCGCCGCATCTCGCCCTTCGAACAGAACCACCACACGCAGACCCTCGTGCCTGATCCATTCCTGCAGCTTCACAAGCTCCACTTGCAGACGTCGCAGCTCGCGATCGTAATCACAATCTTTGCCGAGACGCAGCGGCTCAACGCTACGGCTTATTGCGCTTTGCCCGTTCATCGACCCGTTTGGCTTCCACGCTCCGTTCACCTCGCCGTGTTTGGCATGCTTCGGTTTCTTCCCACTCATGTCTGCCTCTTTCGGAGCGACCGGCCGCGCCTGCTCCGGCACATCTTCCTTATCGGCAAAACACCCGTTCCGGTTTACTTTCGACAAGATCCCGCTGGCATCTCTCAGTTTCGTGGGTCCGCCGCCCCTGAACCCGCAAACTCCGCTGTACTCCGTTTCTGCGACAGGGTAACGTGACGAACAAGGTTCGGAATTCCGCCCACGAGGCCAGCCCGCCCATCAACGCGCCGATAATCGAACCTGTGAATGCAAGAAATAATCTCGCACTTTTAAGCGGCTATGCCGATTATCTCCGCGTGGAAAAAGGACTTCGCCCGTTGACCTGCGAAGCCTATTTGAGCGATTTGCGCATCTTTGCCGAGTTGCTTGAAGACCGGGACGCGATCCTGATTTCGGCCGTCGAAGCCGACGTGTCGGCATTTCTCGATCACCTGCGTGCGCACGGCATCGATTCCCGGTCGTCGGCGAGAAAGCTGAGCTGCCTCCGCGGCTTTTACAAATGGCTGCTTCTCGACCGCCGCATCCATCACGACCCCACCGTCAATATCGAATCGCCCAAAGCCTGGAAGGTGCTGCCCAAATCGCTTGCCGAACCCGAAGTGACGGAGATGCTGGAGCGCGCCGCGATGGGCGCTGCGCATCCACAAGCCAAAGCCACCACCCTGCGCGATCGCGCAATTCTCGAGCTGCTGTACGGAGCGGGCCTTCGCGTCTCTGAGGTCACTAGCCTTTCCGTCAGCGATCTCGGGCTCGACTCCGGCCGTGTGCAGGTTCGCGGCAAAGGCGACAAGGAGCGTATTGTGCCGCTCGGGCGCGCCGCGGTGCAGGCTCTCGAACAGTATTTGCGCGAGGGCAGGCCGCACCTTGAGCGCATCAGTTCGGTCCGCAAAAAGAGACCCGCACCCCAGGACCGCTCGAAGCTTTTCCTCTCGCTGCGCGGCATGCCGCTCACACGGCAATGGATCTGGAGCCTGGTGAAGCAGTCGAATCGCCACACCAGCCCGCATGGCCTTCGCCACAGTTGCGCCACGCATATGGTCGAACACGGTGCCGATTTGCGCAGCGTGCAGATGATGCTCGGCCACGCCGACATCTCCACCACGCAGGTCTACACGCACCTGGCGCTTGGACGCCTGAAAGCGGTGCACCGCATGCATCACCCGCGCGGCGCGCGGCGAGCCGGCCAGCCAGCCGAGAGTAATCTGCTTCCTGCTTCGAGTTCCGTTCCGGAGCTTGTCGAGCCGCAGCACGCCGGCAAGGAGCCCTCATGAGTCCCGCCGCTCCGTCCAAAGCTCCCCCGGTGGCCGATTCCAAAATAGCCTTGCTCGTCGACGCGTATCTGCAGGTTCTTTCCGCAGAGCGCGGTGCTTCCACCCACACTCTTCGCGCCTATCACCGCGAGCTGCACGGTTTTGCCGCATGGCTCGCAGAGCATCATCGCCGCCTTGCCGTTGCACGCATCGAGCACACCCACATCCGTTCCTATCTCGGCACGCTCTACGATCGTGGGCTCTCGAAGGCATCAGCGGCGCGGGCCCTAGCCGCCATCCGCAGCTGGTTCAAGTGGCTCGCCCGTAACCACCATATCGAGCAGAATGCCGCGTCACTGGTGTCTACTCCGCGCCTTCCCAAGCACCTGCCACGCGTGCCCACCATCGAACAACTGAACCGCGTGGTCGATTCTGTCCGTGACGATGCGGCAAGCTGGCCCGCGCGCGACAAGGCGATCATGGAGATGCTTTACGGGTGCGGCATTCGCAACGCCGAGCTGGTCGGCCTGAATCTCGACGACATTCATTGGGCGAACGAAGCGGTTCTTGTGCGCGGCAAAGGGCAAAAACAGCGCTACGTCCCGCTTGGCGATTCCGCGGCAGAGGCGCTGCGCGCGTATCTCGTCGAGCGATCGGCGCGGTTGGTTGCCGACGGCGAAAAAGCGCCTCGCAGCACCCCCGCGCTCTTTCTCAACCTGCAAATGCGCGGACTGGAGCGCGGCGGCCAGGCGCGGTTGACCACTCGAAGTGTAGGCCGCATCGTTAAGCGCATCGCCATTCTGCGCGGACTTCCGGCCGACGTTCATCCGCACACACTGCGCCACGCCTTTGGAACTCATCTTCTTGAGGAAGGCGCCGACCTCCGCGCCATTCAGGAATTGCTCGGCCACGAGCGCCTCTCCACAACTCAGCGCTACACGCAACTCACGACCGCGCAACTCACTGCCGTTTACGATCGCACCCATCCCCGCGCCCGATAGCAGGGTGGCCATGCAACATCATCCCCGCCGATCACATCAGATAGAGCGAGGGGCAAACCTATGGCAAACTCTGTGCTCGAAAACCAACCCACAGTCGATGACATTTACCGCGAAGTGAACCGCATCAAAACCATTGTGACCGATGCCGTCGACGATGGCGTCCAAGCGGCGATTCGCGCAGTCAAACAGGGCAGGGAAACCGCGGAAGATACCCTCCACGATGCCCGCTATGCCATTAAGCGCAAACCGCTTCAGGCTGCGGGAATCGTTCTTGCGGCCGGTGTCCTGCTGGGAACGCTCTTTACGTTGCTCGCGGTTCGCCGCTCCTGAATTCCGGAGCCGGTCCGGCCAGCGAGCAAGCGGATGAAAGTGCTAATAGATTTACTGGGGCGCTCTACGTTGAGTAGTCGGCGTTGATGTGGATGTACTGCGCGGTAAGATCCGTCGTCCAGAAGACGCACGATCCGTGTCCCTGATTGAGCTCAATCGCGATTGAAAACTCCCGCCGGCTGATGTATTCGTGCGCCGCCGCCTCGTCGAACTCCGCCGCGCGCCCCCCATCGCGGCAAATCTGTAAATCGCCAAAGCGTATGTCGATGCGTGCCGGATCGATCTGAGCTCCGGAGTAACCGATCGCTGCAGCCAGCCGTCCCCAATTCGGATCGCAGCCTGCCCACGCAGTCTTGACCAGAGGCGAATGGGCAATTGCCTTGGCCACGCGAAGCGCATCGGCATCGCTGGCTGCCCCGCCGATTCTCAGCTCGATCACGTGCGACGCGCCTTCGCCATCGGCAACAATTTGCCGTGCGAGGGAAGTGCACACGTCGGTTAACGCGGCCGCGAATGCACCGTCGCCCGCGCCGATCTTCACGCCGCTGGCGCCCGAGGCAAGCAACAGCACGGTGTCGTTCGTCGAGGTGTCACCGTCAACGGAAATTCTGTTGAAGCTGACCTCGATGGCGGAGCGAAGAAAGCCATCGAGATCGGCGGGCTCAATCGCCGCATCGGTCAGCACGTAGACCAGCATTGTGGCGTGCGGCACAAGCTGGGGGTAAATCATCCCGGAGCCCTTGCCGAACGCTGCAAGGCGGACTTCACGCTCCGCCTGGTCCGCGCCCTTCACTGTGAGCCGCGCAAAGGCCATCTTTTCCACCAGGTCGGTGGTCAAAATCGCATGCGCCGCCTCGGAAAAGTGGCTCGCCTCGGAGCCGAGGTTCGCAGCCAGTTCCGGCAGCGCCGCAATCAGCTTCTCGGCAGGCAAAGGTACTCCGATAATCCCGGTCGACGATGGAAACACTTCCTCCGTCCGGCAGCCAAACTGTTTCGCGACAGCCTCGCACGTAGCGCGCGCAGCTTTCATGCCGGGCTCGCCGGCTGCGCAGTTGGCATTGCCCGCGTTGATGGCGACTGCACGCACGCGCCCGCGCGTTGCGCTCAAATGTTCCTTGTCGGCGATAAGAGGCGCGGCGGTTACGCGATTCGAAGTGAAAGCGGCCGCGGCGCTCGCGGCAGCATCCGCAACGATCAGTGCAAAGTCCGGCCGCCCGCTGGCTTTCAGCCCGGCTTTTACGGCGCCGAAACGGAATCCCTTGGGAATAGCGTTGTTCGAGACTTCGGTCATTGTGTCAAACACCATTACTGCGGACCCATTTAATCTAGCAGGTGAGACACGAATCGACACACGGCATGTCTGGCGACGAAATCAATTCGCAAACTTTTCTTGAGATGCGCGCGGTGAATGTGGCGCGCGGAGATCGCGTCGTGCTGCACGACGTGAATCTCAACATCCGTTCGGGCGAGCATGTGGCCATACTCGGGCCGAATGGATGCGGCAAGTCAACGCTGATCCTCGCCATGACGTGCCAGCTTTATCCCATCGTTCAACCGGGAATGCTGGTTCGCATCTTCGGCCGCGAGCGCTGGGACTTAACCGAGCTTCGTCGCCACTTCGGAATCGTGACCGCCGGGCCGATGGGCGCCGAACTGCCCGGCGAGCGAACCAGCGTTACCTGCGGGCTCGATGCGGTGATCGCCGGCTTCTTTTCGGCTTCGACGCTGTGGCCCAACCTGCATGTGACCGATGAAATGCGAGCCCGTGCAAGAGAGGCCCTCGATCGGATGGATGCGATGCATCTTTCCGGGCAGCTTGTCGGCACCATGTCGGCTGGAGAAAAACGCCGCATCATGATTGCGAGGGCACTCGTCCATCGCCCGCAGCAGCTTCTTTTGGACGAGCCTTCGAACGCGCTCGACCTGGCCGCACAACGCGAGCTGCGCGAAACGCTGCGCGGGCTGGCGCGCGAAGGCATCGGGCTGGTGATGGTCACGCATCACCTTGGCGACATTTTGCCGGAGATCGAGCGCATCATTCTCATGCGCGATGGCCGCATCGTTGCCGACGGCCCGCGTGCGGATCTGCTGACTGAAGATCGCCTGAGCGAGCTTTTTCGCGCGCCCGTCCGCATCGGCCGCGACGCTGAGTGGCTGCATAGCTGGTGATGCGGAACGAAAGCCGCATGGGGAAACAAAAACTGGTAAAGGTGAGGCAATGGAAAGCGTAATAAAACCCGCTCGCTGGAAGCTTCTCCTCGCCTTTGCGATCATCTATTTTGTCTGGGGATCGACTTTTTTTGCAATCCGCGTCGGCGTAAGAGAGATGCCGCCTTTTTTCTTTTGTGCCATGCGATTCCTGGCCGCGGGCCTGCTGGTATATCTCTGGGCAATCGCACACGGCGAGCGCCGGCCTACGATGCGCCAGTGGCTTTCCGCTTCCTTGCTTGCATTTCTGATCTTCGTGGTCGATTACGGCCTCCTCTTTTGGGCGGAGCAGCGCGTTCCTTCGGGCATCGCGGCTGTCATTCTGGCCACGATTCCGGGCTTCATGGCCTTGTCCGAGATTCTCATTCTGCGCACGCAACGGCTTACCGTGAGGCTCTCCGTTTCGCTTCTCGCGGGGATTGCGGGCGTCGCGGTCCTCGTGAGCCCGCCACAATTGCTCGGCAATCTCGGTGGTGCAGCGATCGACAGAACCGGCGCCATCGCGCTCATCATCGGAGCCATCGGGTGGTCAGTGGCATCGGCACTGTCACGCAAGTTGCCGCTTCCTTCATCTAAAGTGACGAGTTCGGGTGCGCAAATGCTGGCCGGCAGGGTCATGCTCGCTGCAGTCGCCGCGATGCGGGGAGAAATTCGCGGGCTTCATCTATCCACAATCTCCGGCTCTGCGTGGATCGCGTTGCTCTACCTTGTCTTCGCCGGCTCCATTGCGGGATTCACCGCGTATGTGTGGCTGCTGCACCACGAATCCCCCACCAAAGTTGGGACCTACGCGTACGTCAACCCCATCGTTGCTGTTGTGGTGGGCTACGGGCTGGGCGGCGAGCCAGTGGGAGTCAGAACGATTGTCGGCGGTTTATTCATCCTGGCCAGCGTTGTGGCGATCACGAGCATGCGTCCAAAAACCACGCCGTTAAGCGCAGAGAAAACGGGATAGTTGAACAAGAGTGAATGCACGTCCAGCCTTCCTGGCCTCGTTGACCCAAGTTTTCCCGGCTTGTGTTACCATTCGGCCAACTGGTGAATCGTTTCACCAGCGGAGGTTGGTCATGGTGCGCATTTCCCGGCGTGATTTCATCAAGAGTACGGTAGCCACCGGCGCGGTTGCCGGCATCGGCAGCCTTCCCGCATTTGCCGAGCGCTCACCCGCAACCGAAGTTGTCACGCTCGGCAAATCGGGCGTGAAAGCCACGCGCCTTGCCTTCGGCACCGGCAGCAACAACGGTTATGTGCAGTCTTCGCTTGGGCAGCAGGAGTTCAGCAAACTTGTTGCCTATGCCTATGAGCGCGGAATCCGTTTCTTCGAAACCTCGGAATCCTATACGACTCCCGCGATGCTCGGTGAGGCTCTCAAGCCCTTTCCGCGCGATAGTTACGTCTTGTTGAACAAGGTCACAACGGATCGGTACGCCGATCCTCGGAAGCGTTTCGAAGACATGCTTCGCACTTCGAACACCGAATACTTCGACGTGATGCTCCTGCACTGGCAGCACTCCGATAACTGGGTTGAAACCACCAAGCCCTGGCAGGACACCATCAATGACTTTCAATCAAGAAAACTCATCCTTTCCCGCGGCGCCAGCGTTCACGGCCTACCGGCGCTGCGGCAAATGCCCGGCAATCCATGGCTGCAGGTGGCCATGATCCGCATGAACCACAACGGCACGCGCATGGATGGGCCCACGTGGGAAGACAACAACAATCCGCAATGCGTGCCAGAGGTTGTTACGCACGTGCAGCAGGTGAAGAAAGACGGCATGGGCGTGCTGAGTATGAAGCTGATCGGCAATGGCAACTTCACGCAGCACAGCGACCGCGTGGATGCGATGCGCTTCGCCTTCCGCCACGCCGGCGTGGATGCAGTTACGGTGGGATTCAAGAGCCGCCAGGAGATCGACGAAGCGATCGACAATCTGAACCTCGCATTCGCCTAGTCCGCGATGCTGGATCGGGGCAGGGAATCGTCGTCGTCGGCTGCTCTGTGCAGGGGTGGCCCGCCGGGATCCAGCAAGAACCATGCAAACTCATCGGCCCCGGTCGAGGATTGGGTGTCTCGGGGCACGCATCCCGCGTCGCGTTTGCGTGGAGCCAAACTGCACAAACTCTGCCGGGCGCGAGTACCGCGTGCCGTCCTGAATGGATCGCATTCCTCCCGATCCCTTGAGAAAATACTGTCTTTAGCACAGAGGCTATCGCTGCTCTATAGAATATTGGTGTCGCGAGCCATGAACAGCAGCGCCAGCTAGTTCTCAGGGGGAACCGAATTGAAGCGCAGAGATTTTTTGAAGAAGGGCACGATCGTCGCTGGCCTTGCATCGTCACCGAATCTGATCGCGCCACTCATCGCCCAGCCAAGTGCTACAGAGAAAGCGCCTCAGCCGCAGCATCCAGCCGGCGCAAAGCCTGAAGAGATTCGTTCCAGTGAGTTCCTGCGCCGTGAACTGGCAGCGAAGGATCTGCCCAAGCCTCCGGTCTTCGCGGCATCGTATCTTTCAGCCAACACCGCGGCGTCGCCGATGCCACTCGCGGAGCGCTTGAGGCGCAATATCGTTCCGCGTTCAGGCTTTTGCAGTCTCGCGCCCGGCCGCACCACCAGCGAAGGTGTCACCTCGGGTAATGGACCGATCGTGATCGAAGTGGCGTGCGATCCATATTCGGAGCAGGTCCTCTTCCATCACGAAAGTCTGCTGATGCCGTGGAAAAGGCCCCTGGAAGCGCCGAAGGTGGCAGACATTCTTCCTCAAGTTCGGCAGATGGTTCTGGATGGAAAGTACCGGGAAGCGGCGGAATTCGCTCTCAAGACCATGAACGAGGGCCCAATCAAGATCAATACATTCGCACACCCCACGATTCCGGCGTTCATGATGCACCTCGACTCCCCCGGGGCGCCAGCGGTCAGCAACTACCTTCGCACCGTTGATTTCGAGAGCAGCGAGGTGCGGGTGTATTGGACTGATGAACGCGGCGACTGGGTTCGTCGGGCTTTTGTATCGCGTCCAGACAACGTCGTCGTCCAATGGCTTTCGGCCCCGGCAGGTCAGCAGGTAAACGCCCGCATTGCTCTCGAGAGAGGTGGAAGGAGAATCGGCACTGGGAGTGGTTCCACTGGCTTGCCGCCCGGGCAAACACTGGCGCGCGCTGCGTCAGGTAACGGAACGAGCGATGTGGAGCAGGACTTCACCACGGATCGCCTGATTTACAAGTGCCGCCTTGACCCCTCGACAGATAACAGTGGCTACGCCGGAGTGGTGCGAGTGGTTCGCGATGGCGGCTCGGCCCGCATGGACGGCGACGTGCTGGTCATCGAGAACGCATCCTCGGTGGTATTTCTCACGCGCATTGAATGGTTCGCCGATTTCAGCGAAGACAAAGTAGAGACTCTGCGTCTGGCGGTGGAGCAGCTTCCCACCGGCTATGAGGCTTTGCTCGAGCGTCACCGCAAGGTGCAGTCGGAAATGTTTAACCGCGTGACCGTCGACTTCGGCGGCGATTCTCAATTCGGCTTGGCAACAGAAGAACTGCTCGACGATCAGCGGTCGCGGCCGGACTACTCTCCCGCGTTGCTCGAGAAGATCTTCCAAATGGGGCGCTACTGGTTCATTTACACAAGCGGCAAGTATCCCACCATGGTGGCCGAGGTAAACATCAACGTCAACCTGCAGATTGCGCCCGGGCCCCAGGGCGATCTGCGCGAAGGCATGAACGCCTACTTCGACTGGATGGAAAGCATCGCCCCGGATTGCCGAGTCAACGCCCGGAACATCTTTGGCTGCCGAGGAACCTCGTATCCGCTTCTTCCCGACAAAGGTATCGGCGTTTCGTATCATTACGCCGTCGCCGGTCCCAATGGGGAGATCTGGCCTCATCCTTACTGGATTTCTGCAGGCGGCTGGTGCTATCGCCCCTTCTGGGATCACTATCTGACCACCGGCGACCTGGAATTCCTCCGCAATCGCATTGTTCCGGGCCTGAAAGAGCTGGCGTTGTTTTACGAGGACTTCCTCACGCTCACCGACAAGCAAGGGAACTACATGTTCATCCCTTCATTCTCGCCCGAAAATTGGCCGGGGAACACAAACCCACCGGGACCGCTTGTCCTGAACTCGACCATGGACATTTCGGTTTGCAGGGAAGTGCTGAACAATCTCATCGACGCCTGCGAAGTGCTGGGCAGCGACGCCGACAGCATTCCGAAAT
Organism: Occallatibacter sp.; assembly: GCA_035541975.1. Classification (GTDB taxonomy): domain Bacteria; phylum Acidobacteriota; class Terriglobia; order Terriglobales; family Acidobacteriaceae; genus Telmatobacter. The sequence goes on from DATKMH010000026.1 coordinate 17,617, forward strand.
GGAAGGCGATGCTGGCCAAACTGCCGCCCTACATGATGGAACCGGACGGCACGTTGAAGGAATGGGCCTGGCCTACTCTCGAGGAACATTATCCTCACCGGCATATTTCACATCTCTATGGAGCATGGCCCGGCGACGACATCGATCCTGATCGCACGCCAACGCTGGCCCTGGCCGCGATGCTGGCCGACCGAAAACGAGTGCCGGAGAGGCTCGCCGCTCATGGCCGCTGCCATCGCGCGTTGGTTGGCGCGCGGCTCAAGGATTGCTTTATGGTCGACACAGAACTGCGGCAATTGATTGAACAGGGCTACGTCGCGCCCACGCTGCGCTGTTCTCATGACCCATGGGCCTGGCCCGAGCCCGACGCACAAGGCGGAATCCCCACCATCATGATGGAGATGCTGTTGTACTCACGCCCTGGCGTGATTGAGGTCCTCCCCGCTCTTCCTCCTGACCTGGTGAAGGGCTCGATCAGCGGAATGCTGGCGCGCACCTTTGCCAGGATCGACAAGCTCGCATGGGACATGGATTCCAAAGCCGTCGAGTTGACAGTGACCTCGTTCCGCAAGCAGGACGTGACATTGATAGCGCGGTACGGGATCGAAAACATCTCCGCGCCGGCAGGCGTGTTGGCGGCACAGCTCCACCCAGGCGAGGCCAACATCGATGTGCACTTGCCTGAGAACAAGCAAGTGACCTTCCGCCTCCGCCTTGGCCACCATCGCCCAATCGATTGGGTCGATCAGGTGGCCTCTGCATGAACTAGTGGTGCGAACCTGATCTTCGCTCCCGTTAGCAATCGAACATCAGGATCAGCGCCCCGCGACGCTCACTGGCCTTTCCTAAAGTAGTTGTTCGGTGCGCCTGGCGTGGAAATGTCGCCGGTAACCTGCGCGTCGCTTGCATGCTCGTGGCTCAAAGGCGCCGCGAGCGTGATGCCTGTGCCCGATATCTGCGCGCCGGCCGAGTGCGCCATACTCAGCGGCTTGGTAACCGTGATTGCGGTGTCGGGGAATCTTCTTATCGACGCGATGACCGCCGTCTCAGAGTTCGCGCCGCTGTCGATTGAAATTGTCTGGCCGTTGCTGAAGCCAAGCGCGCTGGCGACGGGGATCACGGACTCGCCGGTTGCCGTCGCGATGCTGATTGTGGTTGCGCCCGCTGTGCCAACCGTCGCTATGGTGGCGGTTTCAAGATTTGCGCCTGAATCGATCCGGATCGTCTCTCCCGCAACAAAGCCGTCGACGCTGGCGACTTTGATATTGGTTGCGCCGATTGCCGACAAAGCCGACAACATCGTCGCAGGCGAAGTCACGAAATCGTCGCAGTTGCTATCGGTATCGCGGCCGTCGGGCAACCGGCCTGCGCTGGTATTCGATGCGGAAGGCGGAGCAAACGGCCCGAAGCCACCGGCCGGGCCTGGAGTAGTTACGAAGCAGCCGCTCTTCCCCAACCCCGAAGCAGCCTGGAAACCCTCGGCGGCCCAGGGATCGACAAGCCCGCCATAATTCAGGCTGTCAACAACAAGACCTGAGGCATCCCGAAGCACCATGCTGCCTTCCCGCACGGTGATGTTGCGCCCGAACTGCGGAGAGACTGTAACGAGCTCGGGCCCCCCGAACCACTGGTTCGGCGCCGGTGATCCCCGATAGCCCGCTGTCGTGACCGCAGCGTCACGCACAACGGCGTTGATCGCGTGGTCGCTGGCCAGTGGGGCGTCAAGCGTGATGCCTGTGCCAAGCGCCTGGATCGGTTCGTTGCTGATGTGCGCAAAGGCCGTCGCCGGCTCAAAGCTGATTCCCGTTCCCCGATCGCTGAACGGAAGATTGGCCGCATGGTCAAACTTGAGCGGCGCTGCAAGATCGAGGCCGGTGCCCGGTTCGACCACTCCTTCACCATTGATGTGCGCCTGGTCGAGAGCGGGCTCAAATGCAATGCCGGTGCCTCGTGGACCCGCAGTGCCAACCTCGGTGATCGTAACTGTTTGGCGGTTCGCGGGCGTGCCGATGGTGATCTTGCTGCCCACAGCGAAGCCTCGCACACTTCGCACCTTGATAAGCGTCGTGCGGGCACTCGTATCCGCCGCGAGATTCGTGTGACTCGCCTCGGTACCCACGTTCTTCACCGTGACGGTTTCGATTCCATGACCCACGCTGTCAATGTCGAGCCGGAT
>DATKMH010000027.1:0-140447 GCA_035541975.1 Occallatibacter sp.
GTAAGTGGCCACGGGCAGGCGCTTGCTGTCAGGCTGTACCGAGACCTGCACCTTCATATCCGCCGGCACTTGAATGCCGCTGCCTTTAGGCGGATCGACGATGATGTAGAAGCTTCCCGTGCCTACATCCGGATTGCTCCACACCTCAACGTTGAAGGGCCCGATCTTCTGGTTCTGGATGATCGGGTAAGGAGGGCCGATGTGCGCCCACATCGGTCTGCACACGCATGCAGCCAAAATCACCGCAAACATCACTCGCAGTGGCGTGCGGCCGACCAGAAACCTTGCTGCCCTCGCAAAAGCTTCGAATTGACCCGGTCTGTGGCCCATCTCCCTCATCCGGCCATCATCGTGGCGCGCATATCCATCGGCTGGGTCATGAGCCACACGCAGCAAAGGAAAAGAATCACGCACAAGACCCCCCAGGGAAGAAAAACGCGGAGCGAATGGTTCTCAGAGTCGTTCTGCGCAAGCCGCCAGCAAACCAGCATGGAACCGGCAAGGCCGAGCAGAAGAAACCCGAACTCAAGTGGCTCAACGACAGTTTTTGGCAGGCCCACGAGAATCCAGTGCGGCTGGCCGATTATCGGCCAACCAATGTCCGCAAACGCGTTCTGCGTCACGGGAACGATCGTGTAAAGCCCGGTGAAGAAGTGGTATCCATAATGCGCGAGCCACATGCCGAAGCCCAGCGGCGCCAGAGCGTAGGAGTATCGCACCACGATAGCGAGCCAGCCGCTTTTCACTCCGCCCCACGCGCGGGTCAGTAGCGCTGCCAGCCCAAGCAACAGTACTGGTTCAACAACGATGACGGCCGAAAACAGAATGCCCAGTACGCCCGCCTGGCTGTTGATGTGCAGGGTGCGCCTTAACCAGCTCTCCACCGTGTAAACCGGGCTCACCATCCCCAATGCGTTCATGAGCGCGCCAAAGCAGAAGACCAGCGCCAGGGCCGCAATATCCTTGCGACCCGAAAAACGGCCGATGCCGGAGCGCTGTGGATCGGTCATCAGTTCCTCGGCGGGCAGGCGGCTCAGGATGCCTACGTTGTCGTGCGGACAGGCATGCACGCAGTCAAGACAAAACGTGCAATCCATATTTCCCACCTTGGCAGGCTGAAAGAGGGCAAGCTCGCATCCGCGTTGCAGAACAACGTCTGGAGATGAAGGCGAGCGGCGGCCGCGGATGCAGTCTTTCGTGCTGCAATCGTCGCAAACCTCCGGCTCGCGCACGGCAACCTCCATGGGCGACGATGTTGCTGCAATGAAATTGAATTGGCCAATCGGACACACGTACTTGCAAAACGTTCCGTGCTTAAACAGGCCGTCTACGATCAGCACAGCAACGAAATAACCCACGATGATCCACGCCGTGAGCCAGGGCGACGCCCATAGGCCGAAAAGTTCGTAACTGAACAGCAGCGCGACGAACAGCGCCACCGGAATCCATTTGTTGCGCAGGATGCGCGGCCATGTGAATTTCGGCGTGATCCATTTCCGCATGAAATTGCGCGCCAGCATAAAGGGACACGCAAGGCAGAAAAGATTTCCGGCGCAAAGAATTACCAGGACCAGCGCCCCGCGAAAATGAACCCACGTCAACACAGTAGCCAGGTTCTTGGGCGAGAGCGTCGGGCCCAGCAGGCCATCGAAAATCATGACCATGCTGGCTGCGAAAAGCGGAATTTGCAGGAGGGTGCGCGAATGGCGCCAGCGAAGGAGCGGCCCGATCACGGGAACAGTCAGCAGATCGAAGGGTTGCGAGTCCAGCAATTCCTCGTCTTCGATGAGCTCTTCCCGTTCCGCTGCCGGGGATGGCGCTGCAATTTTCGTCAATTTGACGCGACTCCCTTCACATCTATCTGGCGTTCAATTTTGCGGCCATCACTCAAAGTAATGTGAAAGAGCACCACCCAATCGCCTCCCATACTAAAGTTGAGCGACGCCTTGTAGCTGCCTGGCGATGTTTCAGTGGCGTCGCTGAACACGGGCGCCATACCCGGATGGTTCATATCGCCTTCGATCTGAACATGGGCGCCGGAGATGGGCTGGTGCGCCGCATTCGTTAGCTGGAACGAGATGGTTTCAGTCCCGGCGCGCACCGGTTGCGGCGCAATTGACTCTTCGATAGAAACGTCTCCTTGTGCGCTCGCCGGCTTGCGGCAGCCAACGCCCAAAAGCATCTGCGCCATAGCCACAATCAAAATCAGCCCAAAACTGAGAGAAGCCGCCTTTTGGCGACTTCTCGAAAAATCCTTCATCATCGTGTGTCCTTTGGGGCTATCTAACTTATGACGCGCTCTCGTCGGCTTCGTCCTTATACCAGGAGCAGGAGCAGGCGGCGGGCGCTTCGCCCTCCGGCGGAAACATGTGGTAGTACATGGCGACCACCATCGGAACGAATACGAGTGCGTTGTAGAAGAGGTGGAGCTGAACCCTCGGGAAGAAGAATTGCAGAACGCTGAACGGTACCGGTTTGCCCATCAGGTTGTGATGGATCGTGGCCTGCGTGATCAGAAGCAAATGCTCGAAGTGGTGCCAGATTTGGATTCCCAGGGAAATGTTCCACCAAGTGCGGCTGCGGCCGGTAAATCCCTTACGCAAAACCCAAAGCCCAATCAACATCACTAACGCGTAGCCGTAGTGAAGGCCCTCGTCTTTGATGAGCCACGGGTACCATAAGCCGACGATGCCATTGGCTTTTGAAATCGGCCAATGCAGAACCCAAATCTGGTAGGCCTGGGCAAGATGCTCACCCCAGTGCGCGAGCACGATGGCCATGAAGACCCACAAGGCCTTCTCATGCCACTGCGTGTTTAGTTTTTCTGAAAGGGTTTGGTGCCCGGATGCAGGCAGAATATGACCGTGCACATTGGTTACCGATGTTGCCATTCGCAGGACCTCACTGGGGAACGAGACGGGGCGTCTCGTGAATCGACCCCAAGTGTACCTGAAGTCCACCTTAAACGGAGTCGGTTGGAAGTGTGATCCGAGCCTCAACCTTTTGGTTGAGGCGGCGGCCCTTTTGGGGCTGGGGGGGCCGGAACCTCACATGGGGGCGGGCCCATGCAGTTTGATCTCGGAGGGAGTTGCGCCGGGACCTCCGGAATGCTCAGAAGGCTCTCTACACGCCGCTGTAGGCCGAAAATCCGCCGTCGATCGGGACCACGACGCCCGTGACGAACTCAGAGGCCGGCGAGAGAAGCCAAAGCACCGCGCCAAACAGGTCTTGTGGCTCGCCGAAGCGCGCCATCGGCGTGTGGCCGATGATCGACTTGCCTCGCGCGGTCAGCTCACCCGTCTCCTTGTCGACCAGCAGAAAACGGTTCTGGTTGGTGAGGAAGAATCCCGGCGCAATGGCATTCACGCGGATCGCCGGCGAGTATTCCTGCGCCATGTGCACGGCCAGCCAAAGCGTGAAGTTGCTCACCGCGGCCTTGGCCGCCGAGTAGGCCGGAATGCGCGTGAGCGGACGGAAGGAGTTCATCGATGAAATGTTGAGGATGGTCCCGTGGCCCTGCGTGGCCATGATCTTTCCGAAGGCCTGGCTGGGCAGAATGGTCCCCAGAATGTTCAGCTCAAACACCCACCGCAGCGCGTCGGCCGGCAGATGAAAGAAGTCGGCCTCCTTGCTGGTCGTGGCCTGCGGTTTGTTGCCGCCCGCGCCGTTCACCAGGCAGTCGATTTTGCCCAGCCGGCCCACCACATCCTGCGCGCACTGGACCACGCTCTCGTGGTTGAGAACGTCGCATTGGAAGACTGAGACGTGCTCGCCGTGTTCGCCCATCAGCTCCACCGCCGCCTTCCCTGCGGCGGGATTCACGTCGAGAATCGCCACCTGCGCGCCGCAAGCTGCCAGGGCGCTGGCGATTTCGCTGCCCAGAATTCCCGCGCCGCCGGTGACCACCACCGTTCGTCCGGAGAAATCGTACATGCGCGTCAGTTCCGCGAGATCGAACGCGGCGTGCTGCACCACCTCAGGGCCGGTCGCAGCGTGATGTGGAGTTTCCAGAACGGACGGAGCTGACATAGTGCACCCTTTCCTTTCTTCGCGCGGCCTCATAGGAGGTCAAACAGACGAAGAATGCTCGTCCAACAGGGTTTCGCGGAACAAGCAGCGCGCACGGTGCGGGTTGTCACACGCGCGTGTATGCCAAATCACGGCTTTGGTTTTGAGCAGGTTGTATCAGGGAAGAAGACAGATTGCTAAGAGGACGTGTGCCATGCTTCTCGAGTTGAGCGTACAGCCCAAGGGCAAAAGCCCTCATGTAAGCGAAGCCGCCGCCGATCTGGGAAAGATCATCGACGCGAGTGGGCTCTACCACCGCACAAAAAACAAAGGGACGGTTCTCGAGGGCACTTGGGAGCAGCTGATGGCCGTGGCTAAAAAGTGCCACGACGAAGTGATGAAGACGAACGAACAGTTCGTCACTGTCATGCGCGCTGTGGATGGTCCCGATGTGGCTCCCTGCTCGCATGCGCCCGCCGATTGCGCCGCGATCAAAGAGCTGCTGGAAGATGACGGAGACTGGCTGATTCCATAAAAAACGGAGCGCCGGAGCGCTCCGCTGATCAACTCTCAATCCACCTGGTCTCAACAACCTGGCCTCAATACAGCCTGAAGTCCACCTCGATCGTAATCATGACCGGGACCGGCGTTTTGCCGTCCTTCATGGCCGGGCGGAATTTGTATTGCCGGATCGCCTCGATGGCCTTCTCATCCAATCCCATTCCCAACGCACGGGCGACACGAATGTCCTGGGGATTGCCTTGCGCGTCGACGACGAGTGAAATGAGGCAGACACCCTGGTATTTCGCGCGCCGCGCTTCGTCAGAGAACTCCGCCTCAACACTGTGAACCACTTCAGGCGCGGAGATTCTGCCGCCAACCTGATAGAGTCCGCCGCCTGTATTGCCGCCGGAGCCGGGCCCATATCCATTTCCGCTGCCCGAACCCATTCCCCCGCCGTATCCCGAGCCCATGCCCGCGCCGTTGCCTGTGCCGGCCGATGCGATTGTGATATTGGCGGATGAGTGCATGCCGATCATTGGCATGTTGTTGTCAGGCAGTTGAATGTCCTTTTGCACGTTGATCGCGGGCGGTTCCGGCAAAAGCGGCTTAATGATCGTCTGCGGCTGCGGAGGAGTGATCGGGTCCTTGATCTTGTCGGGCAGCTTGCCTTTGTTGGCTTCAACGATGCTGCGGTCGCCGCCGCCACCGCCGCCGCCGGCCTTGATATCGTTCTTGGGCGCGTTATACACGCCTACGTCGATATTGGTGGCCTGCACCGGCGGAGCCACAATATTGTGCACCACGCGAATGCCCAGCCAGATGGCTAAAAGCAGGATGGAAATGTTTAGGGTTGTCGAGATTCCGATGGCCCATGGATTCGCCTTGACGGCCATCCGGTCAGGAACGGGAATTGGCGTCGACGTAAGCTCAAGAGGGGGCAGCTTGACGGGAAAAAACACGTCCTGGACACGCTGCCAAAGACTGCTCCAGATGGGCTCTTCCTTGAAGGCCTTACCAAGGAAGGAGTCCAGCTCGTGGCCGTCGCTTGAAACCGAGGCTGTCTGGTCGTCCTTTTCTTCCTGTGTCATGAGTCGATCGTTCGCCCTTTTGCCTGTGCCGTTCCGTTGCTCCCGGCCTGCCTCGACGCCACCCGCATCCGCCCCCAGGCCATCATCCATTATGCTTGACAGAACCGGAGTTTGTCTCGGTTCTACCGCTGGGACAACCTGGGCCCTCCGCTTTCTGGTAACCCCACAAAATCGCCGCTTCCATATGCAATAGACGGTGCTCGCGTTCGGTTTGTTACCCGGAAAAATGTCACCCTTTTGTTTACACTGATTCTTGAGCAACTTTCGATCTTTGAACGGAGTCCCGATGTCCTCTGCGCCTGAGTTGAAGGCGACCCTTACCCTGCCCCAGACCGGCTTTCCAATGAAAGCCAATCTGCCGCAGAATGAGCCCCTCAGGCTGGCCCATTGGACCAGGCTCAATCTTTATGCAGAGATGCGAAAAAAAGGCCGGGGGCGGCCTGTTTATTTGCTCCACGATGGGCCCCCGTATGTGAACGGACCGATCCATCTGGGTCACGCCCTCAATAAAGGCTTGAAAGACTTTGTGATCAAGTCGAAGACCATGGCGGGCTTCGACGCCCCCTACGTCCCCGGTTACGACTGCCACGGGCTGCCAATCGAGATCAAAGTCGAGGAAAAGCTTGGCCACAAGAAGCACGAAATGCCTGTGGCGGAGGTTCTCGATGCCTGCCGGGCCTACGCGCAAAAGTATGTCGACCTGCAGACGGAGCAATTTGAGCGTATTGGGTGCTTTGGGCGCTGGCAAACACCCTACAAAACCATGAACCGCGCGTATGAAGCCAGGACATTGGAAGCCTTTTACGGTTTCCTTGAAGGCGGCTTCGTCTATCGCGGCCTGAAGCCGGTTTACTGGTGCATCCACGACCGGACGACCTTGGCCGAAGCCGAAGTTGAGTACGAGAATCACACCAGTCCCTCGATCTACGTTCGCTATCGGCTCACATCGGATGCGGCGGCAATCGACGCCGCGCTCGCCGACAAGCAGGTTTCAACCATCATCTGGACGACCACGCCATGGACGCTGCCGGCGTCTCTCGCCGTGGCCTTCCATCCCGACTTCGACTACGTGGCGCTCGAAGCCGAATCGGGCGAAGTCTACATTGTTGCGGCTGCCCTGGCCGAGCAAGTGGCTGCCGCCTGCAAACTGGGGCCAACCAAAGAACTGGCGCGCTTCAAAGGCAAAGTGCTCGACCGCGTCACATTCCAGCATCCGTTTCTGGATCGGTCGATCCTGGGCGTGCTGGCGAATTACGTCACTGCCGACACGGGCACGGGCGCGGTGCACACCGCTCCATCGCACGGCGCCGACGACTTCTATACCGGCCAACGTTACGGGCTCGACCCGACTTCGCGCGTCGATGCGGGCGGACATATCCATTTCGATCCGGATTCCTGGCATAGCGCTCAGCCGCCGGCATACGACGGCCTGACTGTGTGGAAGGCCAATCCCATCATCGTGGCCATGCTTGAAGAACGCGGCGCGCTCCTGGGCGGCGCACAGCTTGAACACTCCTATCCACATTGCTGGCGTTGCCATCATCCTGTGATCTTTCGTGCCACCGAACAGTGGTTCATCTCTCTCGACACACCGATCAAGTCGGTCCAAGGCCAGGAAAAAACGTTCAGGCAGCTGGCGATCGAAGAGATCGACAAAGTTGTGTGGGATCCGGCCTGGGGCAAAGAACGCATCACGAACATGATTGCCACGCGCCCCGACTGGTGCATCAGCCGGCAAAAGCTGTGGGATGTGCCTATCGCCGTTTTTCTTTGCGAGGACTGCAACCAGCCGCTCATCGATCCCGCGCTGAATCGCAAGGTCTTGGAGCTGTTCGAGCGCGAAGGTATGGAGGCGTGGCGCACGGAAAAGACGGACGCGCTCTTGCCCGCGGGCGCGCAGTGCGCTCACTGCGGCGGCAGGGCATTCCGCAAAGAAACCGACATTCTTGACGTTTGGCTTGACTCCGGCATCAGTTGGTTGGCTGTGTGCGAGACGGATCCGGATCTGCGAGAAGCCTACAAATCATTCCAGAGTGGCAAGGACACTGAGTGCCTTTATCTCGAGGGCGGCGACCAATATCGCGGATGGTTTCATTCGTCGCTGCTGACGTCAGTCGCGTTGCGCGGGCGCGCGCCATACTCCCACGTTGTCACAGCTGGCTGGACGCTCGACGAGCAGGGCCGTGCGATGTCGAAATCGCTCGGCAACGGCGTGGATCCCGTTGACATCGCCAACCGTATGGGCGGCGAGATCGTGCGCCTGTGGGTTGCGTCTGTGGATTTCCGTGAAGACATGGCCGCCAGCGAGAACCTGATGCAGCGCTGTGCCGAGCTCTACAGAAAAGTGCGCAACACATTCCGCTTCCTGCTGGGGAATTTAGCTGGATTCAACCCGGCGACGGATCGCGTTGCCGAAAATGAACTGTTGCCGCTCGACCGCTACATGCTCGCCCGCACGCGCGACCTTACGGAAAAGATTCTCGGATGGTATGAGGCTTTCGAGTTCCATCGCGTTTACCAGGCAGTGAACGAGTTTGCCATTGTTGACCTGAGCTCGTTTTATCTCGATGTGCTCAAGGACCGCATGTACACCTTCGCCCCCACCAGCCATGCGCGACGCTCCGCGCAGACGGTCCTGTGGCAGATCACCGAGGCGCTGGTCCGGCTGGTCGCGCCGATTTTCACGTTTACGGCCGATGAAGTATGGGAGTATCTGCCGGCAGTGGAGGGCCGCGAGGCGTCGGTCCATCTCGCTCTGTTTCCAAAGCCGGAAGAAATCTTCTCCGAAGATCCGGCGCCGGTTCTCGCGGAATGGCAGAAACTTTTCGCGGTTCGTGATCAGGTGCTGCGCGTCCTTGAGGAAGACCGTCAGGCCAAGTTGATTGGCAAGGGTCTTGAGGCGCAGGTCAGGATCGAGGATTCAGGCGAGATGCTCGCGCTGCTCCGGAAGAACGAGGCCGGCTTAAAGGAGTTCCTCAATGTTTCCGGTGTCACGGTGGCAGAGGGCGCAACGCCGCAAATCACTGCCGCAGCGGCCGCCGGCCATAAGTGCGCCCGCTGCTGGAACTTCATGCCAGTGGTCTCCGACTACGGCATCTGGCACGATGTCTGCACACGCTGCCAGTCCGCGCTGGCCGAAATGGGCATTGAGCCGCCCCAGAACGAAGAAAAGACGGCGGAGGCAGCTAGGTGAGTTGGCTCAAAAACTGGCCCGCACCGAAGCGTCTTCCGTGGTTGTTGCTGATATCGGCCCTCGTCATCGTCGCCGACCGCTGGACGAAGAACTGGGTCTCCGCGCACGTCCGCCTCGGCGGAGCCATTCCCATTATTCCGCGCGTGCTGCGCATTACTCACTGGACCAACGAAGGCGCGGCCTTTTCGCTCTTCGCCGACACCGCGTCTCCGCACGCCGTGCGCTGGGCGCTCATCGTTTTCACGCTCCTCGCGGCTATCGTCATCCTGGTGGTGCTGATTCGCATCGGCAACCAGTTCACGCTGACTACTGTGGCGCTAGCCCTAATCCTGGGTGGGGCCATCGGCAATGTTCACGACCGGATTGTTTATGGTTCGGTTGTGGACTTCATTGAAGTGCACATCTTCACCTACCACTGGCCCGACTTCAACGTGGCCGACTCCTCGGTTGTCATCGGCGCTTGCCTCCTGATGCTCGACTCGTTGCGGCCACACAAAAAACCCGCAGCCTGAACTCGGCCTCGATTCGAAGCGCGGGCGGCCATCTCAGACCGGTATAATTGGTCGGACCACTGCGCGTCGGCCGGAGCTTCCTAAAAATGTCATCCGAAATCGGCGATTCCCGGGCAGTCATTGAGGCCGCGCGACCCGCCGACCGAATGACCTATCAGCGCTGGGTGATTTGCTCGCTGCTGTTTTTCGCCACCGTCATCGCCTACGTCGATCGCGCCGTCATCGCCAACCTTAAAAACACGCTCGAAGGCGTGATCCCGGGCCTGAACGATTACAAGTACGGAATCATCACCGTTGCATTCCAGCTGGCTTACGGAATCGCGATGCTGGTCGCGGGGGGGCTGACCGACAAGCTCGGCACGCGCAAGGCATTTGCGATTGCCATCACCTTGTGGAGCGTCGCGGCCATGCTGCCGGGCGCCGCATTTTCTGTCGCCAGTTTTGCCCTGGCCATGTTCCTGCTCGGCCTGGGTGAGGCGGCAAACTTCCCCGCCTGCATCAAGACCGTGGCCGAATGGTTTCCCAAGCGTGAGCGGGCCTATGCCACTGGGCTCTTCAACTCGGGCGCAAACGTCGGCAACATGGTGGCGCCGGTCGTCGTCGCTGTGCTCGTCTCCCTCTTCAGTGGGTGGAGCGTTTTCGGGCCCGCGAGAGCGTGGCGCGGTTCATTTTTCGTCGCCGGCGCACTGGGCTTCATCTGGCTCGCTTTCTGGCTCGCCATCTATCGCCGGCCTGAGCAGCATCCGCGTGTTTCCAAGGCAGAGCTCGCGCTGATCCTCAGCGATCCCGGAGAAAAAGTCGAGAAAGTTCCGTGGAGCCATGTCGTCCCGTGCAAAGAGGCGTGGGCATTCGCTGTCGGAAAGTTTCTCACTGACCCTATCTGGTGGTTTTATCTTTTCTGGATTCCCGGCTACCTGCAGACCACGTTTCATCTAAGCTTGTCACAAAGCAAAATCCCCGTGATGCTGGCCTATGCCATCTCCATCATTGGCAGCGTGGGCGGCGGCTGGATTTCGGGAGCTCTCATCAACCGGGGAGTTTCGGTAAATAAGGCTCGCAAAGGCACCATGCTGCTTTGCGTCTTGTGTATCGCACCCATCTTCGCCGCTCCATTTATTCATCACCTCTGGTTCGTGGTGGCGCTGTTGGGTCTTGCCACTGCCGGTCATCAGGGATGGTCGGCAACGTTGTTCACTTTGCCATCGGACATGTTTCCCAAAGCTGCTGTGGCCAGCGTAACCGGAATCGGCGGCATGGCGGGCGCGTTCGGCGGGGTTCTGCTGCTTTATAGCGCGGGCGCAATCGTTCAAAAGACGCATAGCTTTGTCACGCTCTTCATGCTCGCGTGCTTTGCCTACCCATTCGCCCTCGTTGTGATTCACCTCATCTCGCCGAAATTGGCGCCCGCGCGCATTCGCTGATCTTGTGCAAAGATCGAAGCAGGAGCCGCGATACACATGGGCGGCGGGCTCCAAATCCTTTTCTCGTTCGCGCAGAACCAGACGGATCCATCCGCATCACATTTCGAGAGGCATCCATGAACTTCTCCGCTTCCAGCTTCTCCGCGCGCACGGGGTTCGTTGCCGCGGCGATAATTTCAGCTCTCGCTATTTCGAATTCATGCCGCACATCTGCCCAGCGCCTGCCCACCTCGGTCATCCCCACGCATTACACGCTCAAGCTCACGCCTGACCTCAAGGCGGCGACGTTCACCTGCGAAGAAGCGATCGACGTGAACATCGCCGCGCCCACACATTCGATTACGTTGAATGCCATCGAGATTGCATTTCAGTCCGTCACCATCTTTCCCAACGGCCCCGAACAAACCGGCACGGTAAGCCTCGATGCCAGCAAACAACAAGCGACGTTAAACTTCCCAAAAACCGTTCCTGCCGGCAACGCAACCATCAAGATTCGCTACACCGGAATTCTGAACAATGAGCTTCGCGGCTTTTATCTCTCGAAAACGGCCAGGCGCAACTATGCCGTTACGCAATTCGAGGCTACCGACGCGCGGCGCGCCTTTCCCTGCTTCGATGAGCCTGCATTCAAGGCCACCTACGACATCTCACTCGTGATCGACGCCAGCGACACGGCGATCTCGAATACGCCGATCGTGGCCGACACGCCAGGGCCGGGGACCGCAAAGCACACGCTTGTCTTTGCCACCACGCCGAAGATGTCAACCTATCTTGTCGCATTCCTGGTGGGCGATTTCCAGTGCACCGGCGCTAGCGTGGACGACGTGGATCTGCGCGTTTGCGCAACGCCCGATAAAGTTTCGCTCACGCCCTTTGCACTCGATGTGGCAAAGTTCGCGCTGCATTATTACGACGATTACTTCGGCATCCACTACCCGCTCAAGAAGCTCGACCTTGTCGGCATTCCCGACTTCGAGGCCGGAGCTATGGAAAACTTCGGTGCCATCACGTTCCGCGAATCCGATCTGCTGGTCGATCAGAAGACTGCGCCCGTTTCCGTCCAGCGCAATGCCGCAATCGACGTGACGCATGAGATGGCGCACCAGTGGTTCGGCGATCTGGTGACCATGCAGTGGTGGGACAACATCTGGCTCAACGAGGGCTTTGCCACTTGGATGGAGAACAAGCCGCTGGCCGCAATGCATCCCGACTGGAACATGCCCGAACTTGTAGCCAGCGAGGAACAGGACACGCTCGACACTGACGCGCAACCGACCACCCGCGCCATTCGCGCCAGGGCCAACACACCGGACGAGATTGACGAGATGTTCGACGACATCGCCTACGGCAAAGCGAGCGACGTGCTGCTCACTGTCGAAAACTATCTTGGCGCTGAGACCTTCCGCAAAGGCGTTCATGCATACCTCACGGCGCACGAATACGGCAACGCAACTGCAGAAGACTTCTGGAATGCCGAAACGCTCGCGAGCCGGCAGCCAGTGGACAAAATCATGCAATCGCTTATTGTGCAGCAGGGCGAGCCGATCCTCAGCTTCGGCACGCCGGAAAGCGGTAGAGTTTCAGTCGAGCAAGATCGGTTCTATCTCGATCCGATTGCTCGTTTGGAGATCGTTCAGAAGTGGACACTGCCAGTCTGTTTCAAAGCCGGCGCGGACTTGCACGCGTGCGATCTGCTCGAGCCTGTAAGTCGGGCGCTCTCAGTTCCCGCATCTCCGCTGTTCTTCGCCAATGCCGGAGGCGCGGGTTACTATCGGACCGCGTACACGCACGATGATTTCGTGCAGCTTAAAACGCACGCTGAATCGACCCTGACGGCGCCAGAGCGGATCAGCCTGCTGGGCGACACTTGGGCACTCGCGCACGCTAATCGCTTACCGATCGGCGATTATCTTGACCTTGCGGCCGCGCTCAAATCCGATTCAAACGCCGAAGTCATTTCGAGGATAGCCGGGAAGATTGGAACCATCGCCGAGGCACTGGCCGCAACAAAGGAAGAGCGCGATGGGCTCGCTGCCTGGATCCGCCACGACTATGCACCCGAATACGCCAAGCTCGGGCCCTCTGCTCCCGGCGATTCACCCAACACGCTCGAGCTTCGCGCGGAGCTGCTCAGCCTGCTGGCGAACCAGGGGGAGGACGCCGACGTGATGGCGCAGGCGCGAAAAATTGCCGACAAGTTTCTCGACGATCCAGCCTCCGTTGATCCCGCGCTCGGTCAAGCCGCCCTGCAGGCCGCGGCGAAGAACGGCGATTCTCGCCTCTTCAATCGTCTGCAAAGCGCATATGAAGCATCGAGCGATCCTGCAATTCAGGAAAACGCACTTCGATTGCTGGTTCAGTTTGACGACCCCGCACTGCTCGAACGCGGCCTGGAGTATTCGATCTCAAACAAGGTCCGCAATCAGGATGCCGCCATTCAGTTGAGGATTGGTCTTCGCACTCCGGAAAACCGCAACGCGACGTGGCAGTTCATCAAAACGCATTGGGACGCGGTGCAGGCCGACCTGACCACCGACCTTGGGGCGTATATGGTGAGCGGAACCGGAAGCTTCTGCTCCGATGCGGATCGAGACGATGTGAAGAGCTTTTTTGCGGCGCATCCCGTGCCTGCTTCGGCCGTAGCGCTTAAGCATGCGATTGAGAGCATCGACGGCTGCGTTGAATTGCGCCGGCTGCAGGAACCGAACCTGAAAAAATGGCTCTCCACGCAAGGCGGACATTAGGCGGCTAAATGAAGTCGGAGTCTAAGTCTTGCGCAGGCGCTCGCACGCTTCGTCCAGTTCTGAATCCTTCTTGGCGAAGCAGAAGCGCAGCAGGTTTTCGCCGCGTCCCTTCCTAAAGAATGCCGACCCCGCTACGGCTGCCACTCCAGTTGCATGCAACAAGTGTCGCGCTTTCTCGGCTGCGGTCTTGCCAGGCAGCTTATCGACGCGCGCCATTACATAGTAGGCGCCGGGAGGCACCGAGGGCTCCATGCCTGTGGCCTCAAGCGCGCTCAACAACCGGCCTCGCTTCGACTCATGGTCTGCGGCAACCTGCTTGTAGAAGCTTGGCGGCAACTGCTCCAGGCCCGCAGCGGCTCCCACCTGCAGCGGCGCGGGCGCGCAAACATAAGTCAGGTCGTGAAAGTGCGCCATGGTTGGCATCCAGCGCGCATCGGCCGTCGCGTATCCAATGCGCCAGCCGGTGATGGAAAACGTCTTGCTGAATCCGGAGATGACAATCGTGCGCTCGCGCATGCCCGGCAGCGTCGCCGGACAAATGTGCTTCGCGCCATCGTAGACGAAGTACTCGTAAATCTCGTCGGTGATCAAAAACAGATCGTGCTCGATCGCAAGTTCTGCAACAGCCTCAAGCTCGTGCAGCGTGAAGATCTTGCCTGTCGGATTGGCCGGCGTGTTCAGCAGGATCGCGCGAGTGCGCGGAGTGACCGCAGCCCGCATTGCATCCACGTCGAGCTGCCAATCCGGCTCCGCTAGCGGCACCAGCACCGGCTGGATACGCAGAGAGTCGAGCGTGTGCACGTGGTAGCCATAGAACGGCTCGAAGACAAGCACTTCATCGCCGGGATTCAGCAGCGCCATGGCCGCGGCGTGAAGGCCCGCCGTCGCACCCGAGGCGACCATCACCTCATTTTCCGCATCGTAAGCGAGGCCGTAGTCGCGCTGCTGCTTGGCCGCAATCGCCTCGCGCAGGCGCGCAATGCCGTCGCATCGTGTATAGATATTCTGCCCGTCGCGAATAGCCTGGATCGCCGCCGACTCAACTACTCCAGGCACCGGCGTATCGCAAACGCCCTGCGCCATGTTGATGCCGCCCATGCGATCGCATTCCGTGGTCATGGCGCGGATTTCGGATTGCAACGTTTGCGGCGCCAGCGCGCTCAGGGCAAGGCGCGATTGGGTAGGGGTTTCGTGAGCTGAGGTTCCGGGCAAGGGGAAGAGTCCTTCACAGCCATTTTACATGTCAGGCGGATGACCGCTCGCCCGCGACAAAGTCGAAACCGGGGCCAAATTCTCCATCGCGATCACTTAACTGCCTGATCCGCTGAAGTTGACCCACCGCGCCTTTCCCCAATGGGTGTTTCCTTTTGCTTCTCGTCGAGAAACTGCAGCTCAAACCGGGCCAGCGGCGGATATTTAAGTTTTGAAGTATTCTTGGGCAGCTCCGTTGGTGCCAGCAATCGCCAGGCTTCAGGCGACTGGCGGGGATCGAATCCTGCGTCCACCAGGTAGCCCAGTGCCATGCGGGCACGCTGCTCCCTGAGCTGTTTCACTCCGGCATTCATGGCAAGTCTGCCGGTTACAACCATCCCGACTCCGATAGCAAATATCCCCGAAGAAGTCTCCGCCGCCCGGGCCAGTCCAGTTTCAATTCTCTGGCCTATTGGCACCTGAAGCAGACTCGCGCAGGTTCTGCTGTGCGATGCCTTCCACCATCACCGGCTTATCGACTCCAACAGCCAGTCGTAGTTCGCGCTCGCTCTTCTGCGATCCAAAGAAAGAGTAGTAGTGTGTGACTTCCGAAATATCGATAGACATTCCGCCGACATCGAAGCCGTCAGAGCGGACGGCTGCGATATAGCCCTTCAGCTTGATTGCTTTTTCGGTTTGAGCGACGGCGGCCGATGCCAGCAACGCCAACGCGGCGAGCTCGACAATGAAGCGGCAGAGCGGCCCACACCGGGCAACCGATCGCATGGCACCATCTCCTGGATCGAGCAACAGTATACTCGCGCGCAAAATCCGGCCGCTATGCGCCCTCTCACTCGGCAACGTGCGCCGCAACGGAACTCGAACTCTTGCCGGTGCGTCCTGTGACCCGGTGCGCAGTCAAAGCAAGCCCGATCGTAGTATCGTGCAGGAAGAATCGATGCACGAACTTTCCATCGCGGCAAGCATTGTCGAGGCGGTGACCGAATCGGCCGCTGCCTATCCGGGCGCGCGCGTGATCGCAGTGCGCCTGCGCGTTGGCGCGCTGGCCTCTGTCGTCGAGGATTCGCTCAAGTTCTGCTGGGAACTGGCATCCGAAGGTTCGCCAATTGCCGGCGCAGCGCTGGTCATCAACAAGCTGCCGGTTATCCTCCATTGCGAATCCTGCAACGCGGATTCGGAGATCGACGGCGTGCAGAGCTTTCGCTGTCCGCACTGCAACGAATTGGCGACAGACCTCCGCCAGGGCCGCGAGCTTGAGATTGAATCCATCGAGCTGGAAGAACCGGAAAACGGAGACGCGCCGAGTACCGCGCCGGATCCGCTCCGGAACCAAGAAGTCAGGGAGCAAATATGACCACCCGGATTGTTGAGTTGCGGCGGGGAATCCTGAAAAAGAACGACGAGCTGGCCGCGGGGCTGCGTGACCGTTTCACTTCGGCCGGCGTATTGGTTCTGAACCTCGTTTCCAGTCCCGGCACGGGTAAGACTGCATTTCTTGAGCTGACACTCCGCAACCTGCGCTCTCGCGGCGCGAAGGCTGCGGCGCTTGTGGGCGATCTCGAAACCGACAACGACGCGCGGCGTCTGGCCGCGAGCGGCGCTCCGGTGCGACAGATCAATACTCATGGCATTTGCCATCTCGATGCCGAGATGGTGACGAAGCACCTCGAAGGCTGGGAGGGCGTTTCGCTCGCCGGCCTCGAGTATCTTTTTATCGAAAACGTCGGCAACCTGGTGTGCCCATCCAGTTACGACCTCGGCGAGCGCATCCGGGTCGCGCTGCTCAGCGTCACCGAAGGTGAGGACAAGCCGCTCAAATATCCGGGGCTTTTCAACTCGTCCGATGCCGCGGTAATCACCAAGATCGACCTCGCGGAGCCATGCGGATTCGACCGCGAGCTCGCGCTCAGGAACATCAGCGAAATTCGCCCCGGAATCCGCATCTTCGAAACCTCAGCCAAAACCGGCGTAGGCATGGAAGATTGGCTCGCCTACCTCGCGGAACAGGCGCGGCCAGCCTGAACCGGCATTGCGCAAGAAAATCCCACACTTTTTTGTGGCGTCAGCGTTGCGCAAGGCTCGGCCCACGCGGTACCTTTCACCTAAGGTCGGTAGCGAGAAATGGGCTCCTCGGATTCCCCCGAGCAGGACACGGCTGCGACGCAGAACGTCGAGCCGAGGTTTGCTCAAAATACGATCGAACGGCTGTTTGAGTTCTCGCCGGATGCCATCCTCGTCACCGATCGTGACGGGATCATGCGCGTCGCAAATCCGCGCGCTGAGGAGCTTTTCGGCTACAGCGCCGCTGAGCTGACCGGCAAGCCGATCGAGATGCTCGTGCCACAGCGTTTCCGCAGCGGCCATCCGCGCCACCGTGAGAATTACGATGCCCACCCCCGCACCCGTCAGATGGGCGCGGCCCTTAATCTCTTCGGCCTCCGCAAAGACGGCACGGAATTCCCCGTCGATATCATGCTCAAGCCCATGGAGACCGAGAACGGCTCCGCCGTGGTCAGTTTTATCCGCGACGCCACCGAGCAGCGCGCCGCACAGGAAGCGCTTCGGATCAACGACCAAAAGTTGCGCTCCATCGTCGAGAGCATCGGCGAGTATGCCATCTATCTCCTCGATCCAGAAGGTTACGTGCAAACCTGGAATCCAGGCGCGGAGCGCATAAAGGGCTACAAGGCCGACGAGATCCTCGGCCTGCACTTCTCGCGCTTTTTTACCCAGGAGGATCAGGAGCGCGGGCACCCGGCTGAGTTGATGCGCCAGGCTGCAACACGCGAGCGCGTGGAGGAGGAAGGCTGGCGGGTACGCAAAGATGGCGCGCGCTTCTGGGCCAACGTGGTGATAACGGCCATTCGCGACGCCAGTGGTCAGGTCACCGGGTTCGCGAAAGTGACGCGCGACATGACCGATCGCAAGCGCGCCGAGGAGGCCTTGATCTTTCAGCTTAGCGGCGCGTTGCTGGCGAATATGGATGCGACAAAATTGCTGGAGGCAATCTCCGCATCGCTCCGCGAAGTCATTCCCCACGATAATGCGGGCCTCGTGCTTCACGATTCCGCGGCCGGCGACATGGTCGTTCAGTTTCTGGGAACCGAAGGCGCAGACGCGTTTCCGGATGGACTACGCGTTCCGATGGAAGGATCCTTGTCGGGAATTGCGTTCCGCACCCGCGAGCCTGTTCTGCTCGAGAGCACGGCGAAATCAAACTTCGGTCCGGAAACGGTGAGTTATCTGAAACGCATGGGAATGCAGTCTGGCGTTTGGGTTCCTTTGATTCACCAGGGCAACGCACTCGGAGCGCTTTCTGTGGTCAGCCGGAAGGAAAGTGCCTTCACGCAACGCGAAGTGGAGATGCTCGTTCAGATTGCCGCACAGGTGGCGATGGCGGTCGACAACGCCATGGCATTCCGGCGCATTGCCGAGCTGCGCGATCGGCTCAAGCAGGAAAAAGAATACCTTGAAGAAGAAATCAACATCGAGAATCGATTCGACGACATCGTGGGCGAAAGCACGGGCCTGCGCAGTGTGCTGCGGCAAATTTCTACCGTCGCACCCACGGATGCCACCGTCCTCATACAGGGCGAAACCGGAACCGGGAAAGAGCTGTTGGCGCGCGCGATTCACCGCCTGAGCCAGCGCAGCGAGCATACGTTTATCAAATTGAATTGCGCCGCAATTCCCGCCGGGCTGTTGGAAAGCGAACTCTTCGGTCACGAAAAAGGCGCGTTCACCGGAGCCATTGCGCGAAAAATCGGCCGCCTTGAGCTGGCGCACGAAGGCACCCTCTTTCTCGATGAGGTGGGCGAGTTGCCGCTAGACCTGCAGCCAAAACTGCTGCGCGCCTTGCAGGAACGCGAGATCGAGCGCCTGGGAGGAACGCGGCCCATCTCCGTGAATGTCCGCCTGATCGCTGCCACCAATCGCGACCTGGCAAAGATGGTCGCGGAAAAGGAATTTCGCAGCGACCTTTACTATCGGCTGAAAGTTTTCCCGATTTCGGCGCCGCCATTGCGCGATCGCGCCGCAGATATTCCCATTCTCGTGCGCCACTTCGTCTCGCGGCATGCGCGGCGCATGGGCAAGAACATCGAAACCATTCCGCCTGAAGCCATGGCGGCGCTGGTGGCATGGAAATGGCCCGGCAACATTCGCGAGCTTGAAAACTTCCTTGAGCGCGCTGTGATTCTTTCACGCGGGCCCGACCTCCACGTGCCGCTCGCCGAGCTTGAGGCGATGGAAGAGGAAGATCAAGGCGGCGACGTCTCCACCAATCCAACGTTGCAGGCCGCCGAGCGCGAGCATATTCTCCGAGCTCTGCGCGAAGCCAAAGGAATCATCGGCGGTCCAGGGGGCGCAGCGGAGCGACTTGGTCTCAAGCGCACTACGTTGAACTCCAAAATGAAGAAGCTCGGCATCGAGCGCAGCGACTATATGTAGTCGCGGTGACGAAATACCGTCGTCGTCCCTTCGTCACTCACCTCCATTCATTGCTCACCGCCCTGCCGGCTCCAAGCAATTAACTCCCTCATAATCAGCCAGTTGCTTTCGTCGCAAAGCCATCCCGCCCGGTTTGGCACGCGCCGTGCCTTATCACGGTCGTGGCGCAGGACGAGCCAAGCAGTGCTTCGAATCTCATTTGAAGAAAAGCCAGACACGATGGTGATCAAGCTTGAAGGCCGTGTCGCTGGCCCATGGGCGAGTGAACTTGACAGGCTATGGGAAGAGAAAGCTCCGACAGTCGCGAAGAAGAAACTGTCGCTCGATCTGCGTGGAACGACGTATGCCGACATCGGTGGGATCAAGGTGTTGAGAGCGATCTACTCTCAAACGAAAGCCACGATCCTGACCGGCACACCCTGGACTGAGTATCTCGCCGAAGAGGTCACGCGCGAGAACTCCGAACCTGCAGACGCGGAGAACTAACATGCAGACGGGACACGATTCATTGAACCAAGCGGGACTTGCTTCTTACCGAAATGGAGAATTCTTCAAGGCGTTGCCGGCGGCAGCGCTGGCCGATCTGGAGCCACTGCTGGCGCCTTCGTCCTATCCCTCGAACGTGGTGCTCTTCAGTGAAACCCAATCGGCTTCCGGTGTCTACGTGGTTCTGGACGGCGAAGTAAAGCTCTCCATCAACTCGAGCGATGGCCGCCGACTCAGCTTCCACATAGCCAAAGCCGGAGAAGTGCTTGGACTTTCGCCAACTCTCTCCGGGGGCGCATATGAGATGACGGCAGACACGCTTTATCCCGCGAAGGTCGCGCACATTTCGCGCCAGGTTTTCCTGCAGTTCCTCGCGCGGCATCCCGAAGTGTATCCCGTCGTGACGCGCGAAATCAGCCGCAGCTTCAATCTCGCCTGCGAGCAACTGCGCATGGTCGGATTGTCCACTTCGGTTCCGGAGCGGCTCGCGCGCCTGCTGTTGGTATGGAGCGATGAGCCCGGTCAGAAGCAGGAGCGGTCTGCACGATGCCGCGTCTCTATGACGCACGAAGAGATCGGCGAATTCATCGGCGCTTCGCGCGAAACGGTGACGCGCACCCTGAGCATCTTCAAGAATCGTCACCTGGTGGCGCAGCACGGATGCACGCTCACCATTCCCAACCGCGTCGCATTGGAGAGCTACGCTCGCGGGTAGGGTTTATGCGAGCAGTAGACCGGATCGCAGATTTTCACGGGTGAAACACCGAGAAGGTTGCCGTACTTGCCGAAAGTGACTTGGCCGTTCATCGGGAATGCATGATGTCGGAAGGCATCGCGCAGCCCCGGTGAGCGGCCTGACTTTTTTGGGCGGCGTTTTACTGATCCTTGCGTGCTTTGCGCAGGGCGGATGCGGCTTGTCATTTGATTCGGCGCAGCGCCAGCCGTGCCGCATGATAGCCGCACATGCCGTGAACGCCGCCGCCCGGCGGCGTCGACGCCGAGCACAAGAATAGTTTTGGCGAGCTGGTTGCGTAGTTCCCCATCGTGGGCCGGAACAACATCTGCCGTATCGTCATCGCGCCACCGCTGACGTCCCCGCCGATCAGGTTCGCGTCCATTGCTTCGAGCGCCCGGGGCGCGGAAACGTGCCGAGCCAAAATACAATCGCGAAATCCCGGAGCGAAGCGTTCGATCTGCGCTTCGATGCGCTCGGTCATATCGAATGCTGACCCATTCGGCACATGACAGTACGCCCACAGCACATGTTTTCCCTCCGGCGCTCGCGAGGGATCGTAAAGCGTGGGCTGAGCTGCAAGCACGAAAGGCCGTTCTGCCGGCCGGCCATGCGCGACCTCGAACTCGGCCGCTGCAATCTCTTCAAACGTTCCGCCCAGGTGGACCGTGATGGCACGGCGGCAATCGGATGCGCGCCATGGCACCGGTTGCGAGAGCGCGTAATCGATTTTGAACGCGCCCGGCGCGGCTTTGAATCGATTCAGCTCGGTTTGGTATTTGGCCGTAAGACGCTCGCCGGCGATCTGAACAACTTGCCGAGGCGCGGTGTCGAAGAGCACCGCATCGCTTGTCGATTCCAGCTCGCGGAACGCGGCCGCATCGATGCGGCACGACGTGTGCACTGTCCCCCCCAGAGATTCGAGATAGCTAATGAGCGCCTGTGTAAGCGCTCCCGCTCCACCGCGCGGAATGGGCCAGCCAACCGCGTGAAGCGTAATGCCGAAGATCCAACCCACGGTCGCGGTGAGCGGTTCGTCGAGGCTCAGAAACGAATGCCCGGCTAGCCCTGCAAAAAAAGCCCGCGTGCGCGCATCGGCAAAGTGGCTTTTCGCAAACTTTTCCGCGGATTCAAGGGCCGTCAATCCGAATCGCGCCATGCGCAGCGGATGATGCGGAATGCGCAGCGCCGGACCTAGCGCGTCTTCTGCAAAATCCGGCCAATTCTCGGCCGCGGGCTGCATCATCTTCCGCCACGTCTTGCCATCCACGCCTAACGAGCGCTCGGTTTGGTTTAGGTCGCGCTCCACAACAATGGCAGAACCGTCATCGAGCGGATGTGCCAGCGGCGCGTCGCCGTGAATCCACTTCAGCCCGTGATCCGCCAATGGGAGCTTCGAGAAAAACGGCGACCCGGCAGCAAAGGGATAGACGGCCGATCCAAAGTCGTGCAGGAATCCCGGCAACGTCAGCGGCAATGTGCGCGCAGCTCCGCCCGGCACGGCCTCTGCCTCGAAGACTTCGACGCGCACGCCCGCCTGCGCCAGCACGATGGCCGCGGCCAGCCCGTTCGGACCCGATCCGATAATGCATGCGCGATTCATGAATTCATGATCCTAATCCTCGCTCCTCAGTCGTGTGGAGGCAGCGCCTCCGGCCATGCCACCACGGCAAATCGTCCATCCGCGGCGACCGTGAGTTCCGGCGCGTATAAGCCCAGGTACTCGCGACGCCACCAATCGCCGCTGCTGCGCTTCTGCGCCTCGGTTGTGAACCAGTACTGCCACAGCACCGCGCGCACGTATCGCGGCGGATTTTCAGCAAAAGGATCGCTGCGGAAAAGCGTCAGCACATCTCGGTCGCCGACCAGCAGCCGCTCTTCGGTCAGCGGCACAATCTCGTTGTCACGCCAATCGCCAAGCGATGCAAACCACAGGTTCCAGTCGAACCGCGGCTGGTATGGCGCATAGATTCCGGGCGCCTCATTCAGCGCCTGCGGTTTGTACTGGAAAGGATACGGCGTCCAGTTTGTGCCGTCCTCTGATCTCTGGAATTCGATCTCGTAGCGCCCACGCGTCATCACCGCGAACAACCCATATTGGTTCGCGATGCGAAACGGCTCAAGCGCGATCAGCGGCTTCATGGGCCCCACGTTCTTTCCCAGCGGAATGCCAATCATTTGAACGGTCGTGTTGTATGCGATCCATGTGAGCATCAAGGCCGCAATCGCAAGCCCGGCAACCTCGCGTGCGAATCCAAGTCGCCCGATAAACCCGCGCCACCTTGGACTCGAATGAGTGGGCTCGATGTCGGCAGTCGTTAAGTTGGCATCTCCGACCGCCAACAGTGAGAGCGATTGCTCCGGTGTCGCTTCTTCCGCCCGATCCGGCTCGTGCGGACGCCAGCGCGTTGGCGCAAAACGAAGCAGAAACTTGTCATCGAGCAAAAGAAACCCTAGCGACAAAACCAGATAATTCAGGAATGCGTAGTTGGCGGTCAGGATCACGCCGATCTCCCACGGCGTGACGATGAAAAAAAGAATGAGCCGCACCCGTCGCGAGAAAAACATCATGAAGACCAGCACCAGTTCCAGCGCCAGCGTTCCACCCACTGTGGCCGCATGGAACCAATGCGGCAGATGCTCAACGTGCCATCCAATCCACGTGGGTAGCGGCCCATTTTGGTAGTACTCGTCCATCGCCGTGAAGTTGCGCCATTCCACGTCCCCGCTGGCGAGTTTCACCATGCCGGATTCGAAATAGATTCGGAACCACTCCCATTGGAGCAAAAACCAGCTCATGCGCGATGGTGGACTATCCGCGCCCCAGCCGGGCCATAGCCCTCGCGGCGCGAAGAACAGCGCCAGAAACCCAGCTTCAAGCAACATTCCGTCGGATTGATAGCTCGAGAAATCTCCGCTCGCGCTCACGAACGACAGAAAGCAGACGAAGCAGACGAAGAAGCTCAGCCTCGGCCAGAGATTGAAAAGTGCAACCAGCGACGCGATCAGCCCAATCCACACCACCGCCATCATCATTGCGGAGCCTGACGAGATCCAAAACAGCGACGGCGCGAACCAATAGCGCTGCCAGCCAAACTGCTGCGCAACTTCGGCCAGAATTTCCCGCGCAGGCAGAATTCCCTGTGGGCCGATCAGGCCCTTGATCTGAAACAGCAGCGAGTAGAACGCAGAGAAGTAAATGAGCGCGAGCGCGCGCAAAAAGATCCATCGCGGAATCAGTTGTCCGCGCGGGCCGCGACTGCCATCGAAGAGCCATTTGAAGATGTTCATCGCATCTCTCGAACAGGATACGGCTTGCCGGCAATCATCTATCGAGAAATGCGCGTGTTTGAGGGATGGTTGATTCTGCGTGCGCCGTGCCGGATCGACCGAGCCGGGCTTCAAAGCTTACTCTAAGGATTACTCGCAATTCTCGATCACGGAATTCTGGCCGAAGCTAAGCGGCCTCGACCGTGAGTTTGATTCCCAATGCGACACTCCTTATTCGATTTGTCGGGCAGAGTGGCCGTCGTCGCCGGTGGAACCACGGGCCTCGGCCACGCAATGGCCCTGGGCCTGGCTGCGGCCGGCGCCGACGTTGTTTCCAGCTCGCGCCGCATGCGCGAAGTGGAAAAAGCCGCATCTGAAATTGAAGCGCTCGGACGCCGCTCGCTGCGCGTGGTCAGCGACGTTCTCAACCGCGGCTCGATCGAAGCGCTTCACGACGCCGTCCTTGCCGCCTTCGGCAAAGTCGACATTCTCGTGAACGCCGCCGGTATCACCAGCAAGGCGCCCGCGCTTCAGGCGGCGGAGGCAGACTGGTCGCGCATCATTGAAACCAACCTTACTGGAACGCTTCGCGTTTGCCAGATCTTTGCGGCGAGCATGGCGAAAGCCGGCTATGGGCGCATCATCAACGTCGCTTCGCTCGGATCGTTTGTCGCTTTTCGCGGCGTCGCGCCCTATTCCGCCAGCAAAGCCGGCGTCGTTTCGTTAACCAAGACTCTGGCCATTGAGCTCGCGCCGAACGGCGTAAACGTGAATGCGATCGCGCCGGGCGTTTTCGCGACCGAACTGAATCGCTCGCTGGTCGAGGGAACGCAGCGCGGCAAAGAACTCCTGATGCGCACTCCGATGCACCGCTTTGGGCAGGCGCATGAGCTGGCTGGCGCTGCAATCTTCCTCGCCTCGGAGGCTGCTTCGTTTGTTACCGGCGAAGTGCTCGCCGTCGATGGCGGATTTCTGGCAAGCGGCGTGAATCAATAGACTCGTCCGGCGCAATTGGCACACGCCGCGAATGTCTCCTCTATGGCGCGAACGGCACGATCCGCACCTTTCGCCCTTCAGCGCAGGAATCGTAGATGCTCCGCACCAGCTGCAGCGCGCGGTAGCCGTCGATCCCGGAAGACGCGGGCGGCCGGCCGTTCTTGCATGCCTCGCCAAAGTCCGCCAATTGCCGCTCGAACGGCGTGAGCGAAATGGCCATCGGATCCGACGCGCCTGATTTAGTCTGTTGAGAAATCGGCGCAGCATCGCCTCGATCGTCCCGCACGTCCCAGGTCGTCAATTGATCGCCGGTCACGATTGCGCTGCCCTTCGTTCCGTGAACCTCAATCCGCTCCGGATACCCCGGCCATAACGCCGTCGCCGCCTGGATCACGCCCGTCGCGCCCGACGCATAGCGCAGGACCGCCGACACCAGATCTTCCGACTCGATATTGTGCGTCGCACCGAGATGCCAATAGCCAAACACCTCGTCGACCGCGCCAACGAGATGCAACAGCACGTCCACCTGGTGGATCGCCTGGCTGATCAGCGCGCCGCCGCCCTCGCCGGCCCAGCTTCCCTTCACCGGCCGCGCGTAATATTCGTCGGTGCGGTACCACTTCACATAGGCATCGGCCTGCAGGATGCGGCCCAGCCGCCCTTCCGCGATCGCCCGCTTGAGGAACAACGTTGAGTCGTCGAAGCGATGCTGGCTTACAACTCCGAGTTGAATGCCCGCCGACCTTGCGACGTCGATCATTTGCGCCGCGGCATCGAGATCGACGGCCATCGGCTTCTCAACAAGAACATGCTTTCCGTTTTCCGCGCCCAGCTTTACCGCGGCAAGCCTGTACCCGGGAAATGTGCACACGTCGAGGAAATCCACATCCCTGCGCTGCGCAAGCTCTTCAGGCGTGGCCGCAAACTCCGCGCCCCATGCCTCGGCGAATTTGCGTCCACGTTCCTCGGTCCGGTCTGTCACTGCCGCGACCCTATAACCGATATTCTTGTAAGCCTGCGCGTGCTTGGCGGCGATGCCGCTCGCACCAATGAAGCCCACTCTCATGGATAATCTTTCTGCCCCACGGCGGAAGGATGTTATGCGGAGGCCTGGACGTGCCTGGAACCAGCTCGCTCGGCTTCCTGGCGCGGAGCAAAGTCCATCTGCCGGAAAAGTACCTTGTGCAGCACCAGCGCAGCCGCCCCGCGCAACCGAGCCAAGCCGCCATCCACGGCCGCAACCAATCGCGGTGTGTGCGACGTAAACGACTTTGAGATCAAATGACTCTCCAGCAGGGGGCAGATGCGCGGCCACAGGGCCGTGCATTCGCCGGCAATAATAATAACTTCGGGTGCCAGCCCAGCTGTCAAAATCGCCAATCCGCGCGCCAGCTGAGCCGTTTGTCTATCGATCGCGCGAAGCGCGCGGACGTCGCCCTTCAGGGCCAGGTCGAGCAGTTCCTGAAATGAATTCAACGAGGTTTCTGGCGCCAGCTCCCGATAGTAGCGCAGCCCGGCCCGGTTGGACGCAAACGTCTCCCAGCACCCCACACCGCCGCAGCCACAAACCGGACCCGATTCCTCGAGCGGCATGTGGCCGAACTCGCCGGCCATGTCGTTCCTGCCGCGGGCAATACGCCCGTCCACAAGCAATGCTGTACCGACGCCTTCCGATATGACCACCACCAGCATGTTCGAAACTTCGCTGAAGTTGCCAAACCAGCGTTCCGAAAACAAGCAGGCATTGGCGGCGTTATCCATTTCGGTCGGCGTGTCCAGAACCCTCTGCAGTTCTGCGTAAAGATCGATTTGCGCCCAGGGAGCATTTGGGGAAAAAAGCAGGCGGTGGGTTTTCTGGTCCACGCGTCCTGAAACACTTACGCCCAGACCCTGAAAGATTCGATCGCCGTGAGCCGTTCGCTGAGATCGCGCCGCTTTGGCGATCTGCGCAATCACGGCTTTAGCTTCTTCGGGCGTGGAGCCGGCCCCGATTTCAAACGTCACGGATTCGCGGGTCAAAATCTTGCCGTTTATATCGACGACGGCCAGGTTCGCTTTTCCGGGACGCAGATCGATCGCCAGCGTCACATGGCGGTCATTCAAAGTTACATAGGTTGGTCGCCGCCCTCGTGGCAGCCGTCCCAGGCTACCCGGAACCACCAATCCCTCGTCGATCAGCTGGCCGATGATGACAGAAACGGTGCTCGGCTGCAGGCCTGTGAGCCTAGCCAAGTCGGCTCTGCTCACCGGCTGGTGAAGATGAATGGCATGGAGCACGATGTCGCGATTGATTTCGCGCGCAGTTTCGCTCGAGGCCACCGCGCGCCGCGTTCGAGTTGGCTTCTCGGCTGTGTGCAACGTTCGCACCTTTAAGTACCGCGCGGCATGAAGCTAGTCTTCTGTGAACTTGTACTGGCCTGCGCGACTCCAGCAACTAATATATCTGACAGAACGGGACGCGCTGACGGAAAGGGTTCCATTGTGTACCGCAGGCCTGTCCAACAGAAGGGGATCTTACAAGCTTGCCAGGGCACAGTCCGCTCGGTTTCCTCGATCAAGGCAATGCTTCGATCAAACTGTTTTCGACAAAGGTGATTCGATCAAGGTTTCCGATTTGAACTGCGCGCTTTTTTTTCATCGTTCGTCCTCTGGCGTGGTCGACCAGAGAGCGAGTTAGGCTTGCAACTCCTGGGACCAGTGGAAGCGCTCGACATTGGCGCGATTCCTGTTCAGAATTGCCCGGAATGAAAACGCATTCATTGCTGCCTAACTGCCGCATGACGGGATTTTGTTTGTGATTCGCACAATCTGTGTGCCTCAGCACGGCTCGGGGCTTCGGTGCGCCATAAGCTGCAGTTTTTGAATGGTTTGCCCTTCGATCAGGATCGAGCTCTCCCCATGCCCTTCCTATCCACAGACTACTTTTTTCCTTGACAATCCTTATTCGTCGCTCATAAACTGCGACCGCCAAATAAATGGCTGATTCACGGGCCGTTAAGTCAACGCCTCGCGTGTGATTAGTTGTGCGCTTGGCCGATCAAAACTTGATTCTTCCCTGTATCGGAATCACGCGGCGGCATTTTTTCCTTCGGTTCTGCACAGGTAAGAAAACTGAAACCAGTGAGCTTTTTGAGGAGGTAACAAATTCATGTGGCGCTTACGAATCGTATTTTCCCTGGCGATCTGCATCTTCGCCGTCAAGGCCTTCGCGCAAACCGGTGGCAACGTGGCGATCACGGGAACCGTCTCGGATCCTAGTGGCGCAGTGGTCTCTGGGGCCAAAGTGACGGTGACCCAACTAAGCACTTCCACCGTCCACACCGCCACGGCAAACGGCGATGGTCTATTCAACTTCGCTTCCCTTCCGGCATCCACCTATACAGTGACGGTGGAGGCTTCGGGATTCAAGAAGTGGACACAGACCGTCGTTATGTTGGCTGACCAGGTCCGGAACATGGATGTACGGCTTGAAGTGGGCACGCAGACGCAACAAATCACGGTTCAGGAATCGGCTGTTCAGGTTAACACCGTGAATCCCACGCTGAGCCAAGTGGTCGAGCAACAACGACTGGTCGACATTCCTCTGAATGGAAGAAATGCCGCCGACCTTACGCTGATGGTGCCCGGCGCCATCTCGGCAAATGCGAACAACTCCGGCGCTCTGCAGGGCGACACGAAACAGATTCCCGGCGCCGACGCAATTGCTGTCAACGGCGCGCGTCCCGATCAAATCGCCTATAACATGGACGGCGGAAACAACGAAGACCTGATGAGCAACGTCAACGATCCATTCCCGATGCCTGACGATCTCCAGGAATTCAGCGTCCAAACCAATAGCTTCGACGCGCAATATGGCGCCAACGCCGGCGCGGTTGTAAACGTCGTCACCAAATCCGGCACTAACAAGTGGCACGGCACCGCGTTTGAGTTTGTCCGCAACCGGGCATTTAACGGCACCAACTATTTTGCGAGCGCGAAAGACCCTCTCAAGCGCAACCAGTTCGGAATTGAGCTCAATGGTCCCATTCACAGAGACACGACCTTTTTTGCCTTCGGATGGCAAAAAACCATTGTCCGCTCGGTCAACAACGCCTCCAATGCGACCATCCCAACTGCGGCGAACGTGATGGGAGACTTCTCCAACTATCTGACTGCTGGTCCCACCAATCCCCTCTCGGGCGGTAAGACGGTAGTGCTGCAGAATCCCTGGTACCGCCAGGCGCTTACCAACAACACCAACAACATCGCCAGCCTGCTTGACCCGGTGGCTGTAGCGATGACCAAGCTGATGCCCATTTCCTCCGCTTCTGCGAACGGCTTCGTCACATACGGCACACCACTGCAACAGAACTTCAACGAGTATTTAGCACGCGTGGACCAGGTCATTCACGGTCAGAATCGTCTCTTCGGTCGCGCCTATTTCGACAAGTACGTGCACGCGCCCACCTATGACGGGAAGGATATCCTCACTGACGGTCCAGGCTCGAGCATCAACTCGTTCAATATCGCTGTTGGCTACACATGGGTCCTTTCGCCCTCGATCGTCAATAACACCGTTATCGATGCTATCCGGTCGAACTCCGATCGCGGCCAACAGGGCGGCCCCGGCGGCACGGTGCCCGACATGAAGTCCTTCGGATCTCAGGTTTACCAGCTGCCCACGGCGCAAAGCGGCATCCGCAGCTTCGCCGTATCGGGTGACTTCACGCTCGGCAACTTTACTGATGCGCATTTCATCCGCAACACTGGTGACCTTCGCGATGTGCTGAGCTGGTCCAAGGGTAAACATCAAATGAGCTTCGGCGCCGATCTCGAGATGGATCAGTCGAACATTCGCAACACCGACCTCTTGAACGGTAACTGGAGCATCAACGCGGACAACTCTGGCCTGGCGATGGCGAACTTCATGATGGGATATCAGAACGCGTTCAGCCAGACCTCGGGCGACTGGTCCGACTCGCGAGAGAATCCTCTCGGCTTCTTCGCGCAGGACAACTGGAAGGTGACGCATCGTCTGTCATTGACCCTCGGCGTCCGCTACGAGCCTCAGCAGGTGATGAAGGAGATCCGCGGCCGCATCCAGAATTTCCATCCCGACGCGCAGATGGCCGGTGTTCACTCGACCGTTGTTCCAACCGCACCGGCCGGATTGTTCTTCATCGGCGACTCCTACAACGGAGTCGGAGTTCCTACTCGCGGCGAGACGGGCGACTTCAACAATATCGGGCCACGCCTCGGCGTTGCCTGGGATCCGACTGGAACCGGAAAGATGTCGATCCGCGCCGGTGGTGGGCTATTCTACGAATCCCGTCTGCCAGGATTGTTCCTCAACGACGCGGCGATTTCCTCGCCTTTCAGCCTGCGCATCGACCTCATCGACTGCACCTCAAACACTGCCTGTCCGTCGGGAACCCTCTCTTCGATGATTGGGGGCCCCAACACCGGTCTTGTCAATCCGTTGGCGAGCAATCCTAATTTCACAAATGGTTTCCCACAGCGCTTCACTTTGGCCAACGCCCCCAAGAACGCCCCGTTTGTCGCCAATCCTGCGCTATTCAGCCTGCAGCCCGGCGTATCGTGGCACACGCCCGAAGTGTACGACTATAACGTCACCTACGAATATCAGGTGCGGCCCGATATGGTGCTGCATGCCTCGTATGTCGGAACGCGCGGCACCCACCTCCGGCAGGACCAGAACCTGAATCCGGGCATCTACGGCAATGGTGCTACGGAGCAGTTGTCGCGGCCCTACCAGCCATTCAGTTACATTTACGAAAACCGCAACACCGGTGGCAACCGCTATGACGGTCTGCAATTGGATGTCGAAAAACGGCCCACCGGCGGCGCTGGCATCCTGAACCAGATCACCCTGCTGGCCAATTACACCTATTCCAAAGCAACCGACTACGGCTTGGCTGAAAACGGCGGCATTACGGATATCGGTTCCAGCGCCGGGTCCAACATGTCGTTCTACAATCCACAGCAGCATGACTTCGAGACTGGCCCTGCCACCTTCGATCACACCCACCGTTTCGTGGTTTCGTATGTTTGGGATCTTCCCAAACTGACCGGGGCTAACGGCGCGTTGCGCAGCATCGTGGGCGGCTGGCAGTGGACTGGCCTCTATTCCTACCAGACTGGCGATCCCCTGACCATTCTCTCCGGATCTGACAACTCGCAAACCAACAACGGCAACGATCGCGTCAATTACATCGGCCCGGCCGGCCAATTGGGCAAGCTCGGCACTCCCACACCCTGCAATGCCAGCGTTACCCACTGCGTTGCTTGGATGAGCACCGTCGGCAACTTCGCTGCGCCGGCAACCGGTACTTACGGCAACGTCGGCAAGGGAACCTACCGCGGCCCGACCCTCTGGGATATGGACACCGGGGTCTTGAAGAATATCTACCCGATTCCATCGCGCGAAAACCTCAGCTTCCAGTTGCGGGGTGAGTTCTTCAACGTATTCAACCATCCGCAGTGGGCCGATCCCAACGTGACCTTCAACAACGCGGCCTTTGGCACCATCCGGGGCACGATCGGGACCAATGCGGACTACCGCATCATCCAGCTCAGCGGAAAGTTGAACTTCTAGCGCAAGACAAACTTCAACACAGGGCGCGCCGCAATTTGGCGCGCCCTTTCCTTTTGCGCGGGGCACGTAAATGCTCTGTGCGTGGCCGCCCTCTCTTTGCACGGAGCGAAAATATGAGACTTTTTCGTTCACGAGCCTGTACGCCGGAGGGGCTAAACTTCTCAGTGGAGAAACAGGTATGACGATCACCGCCGGTCCGCGGCTACACGCTTTCTTTCTTTCCGCTCTCGTTTTGTTCGCTGCACCCGTAGAACTGTCTATATGCCAAGCTCCCGCGCCCTCAGCTAAGCTTCAGTTCGTCGTCATGCTTTCCCGCCATGGTGTTCGTTCGCCGCTCCAAACTCAGGCCGACCTGAACAAATACTCGGCAGCGCCCTGGCCAAAGTGGGACGTCGCACCCGGCATTCTCACCGCCCACGGCTACGATCTGATAAAGATCTTCGGCGCCTGGGATCGCGTGAAGCTTTCCGGCCAGGGGCTGTTGACGCCCGCCGGATGCGCCGATGCCGCTCACGTCACCATCGTCGCCGACTCCGACCAGCGCACGCGCGAAACCGGCAACGCGCTCGCCGAGGGAATGTTTCCCGGTTGCGAAATTGCCGTCCGTGCGAAACCCGAAGGCACCACCGATCCGCTCTTCCTTCCGCTCAAAGCAGGCATTGGCCATCCAGATGCTCTTCAGGTCACGGCAGCCGTGGCAGGACGCATCGGCGGCAACCCCGCCAATCTCACTGAAGCTTATCGCCCGCAGCTCACGGCTCTCGATCGCATCTTGTCAGGCTGTGGCCGGCTGCCGGCGAAACCTGATCGCACCTCGATCTTCGATATTCCCGCCGCCCTGTCGCCCGGAAA
The DNA here is from genome assembly GCA_035541975.1 of Occallatibacter sp. GTDB lineage: Bacteria > Acidobacteriota > Terriglobia > Terriglobales > Acidobacteriaceae > Telmatobacter. Next base: position 32,064 of record DATKMH010000027.1, read on the forward strand.
CGCCGCCTCTCCCGTATCGCTTCGCGGGCCGCTCGTCACCGCCTCCACGCTCACTGAGAACCTGCTCCTCGAGTACACGCAAGGCATGAGCACTGCCGACACCGGATGGGGTTGCCTTGACGCCGCCACTCTGCGCTTCATCATGCAAGCCAACGTTGCGTCGTGGGACTACGCGGATCGAACGCCGGCCTTTGCGCGCCTCTATGCTTCCAATCTCCTCGAGCACATTCGGTTGTCGATTCAGCAGGCTGCCACTGGCAAGCCAATCGCCGGCGCCTTGGGCAAACCCGGCGATCGCCTGTTGATTGTCGTTGGCCACGATTCAGACATCGCCACTGTCTCCGGTGCGCTGGGCATCAACTGGATCATTGACGGCCGCCGCGACGACACACCGCCCGGCGGTGCGCTGATCTTCGAGCTGTGGCGCTCACCACGCGGCGGCGATTTCGTCCAGCTTCGATTCACATCGCAAACCCTCGAGCAGATGCGGAACTCCGAGCCGCTCACGACTGCCAACCCGCCCGCAGACGCGCCCGTTTCTTTGCCTGCATGCGTCGACGCGGTCGGCTCCTGCACATGGGAAAGTTTTTCCGCCACCATGCGCCAGGCCACCGATCCCGCCTTCGTTTCGAAGCTGAAGTAGCTCGCAAATCAACACGAGCTCACGCAACTTCGACGCCGGCCAAGACTCTCAAACCGTCTGCTCGACCGCATCTGCTTTCCGCCGCCGCGACCAGCGAAATGGCATGCGCAGCCGCTGATATCGGTTCTCGCGGTCGTGTGCTCGCGTCCGCCCGGCAAGCACATCCTCAGCATTCAGCAGACCGACAAGTTTGCCGGTTTCCCGCTCCACAACGGGCAGAACAAACAGCCGCCGCGACGCCATCCGTTCCGCCACCGTCCGCAGCGTCTCATCGGGATACGCAACCACTGGCGCGGCCGCCGGGGACGCCTCACGATCCCGCCCTGAGCTCTTGGCCAACGCGGCAAGCCCGCTGCGCGTGATAACGCCGGTCATCCGACCATCCGCATTCACTAGCGGATATAGCCTCTGGCCGCAGTGATCGCTTTTCGCGCGCCCGCCCAGCCACTTGCTGGCATCCGCCGCCGTCAACTCCGCCGGCAGCACAATCACGCGCGGCCGCACCGCTTCCGCCACCATGATCGTCTCCAGCGGATCCACGCTGTATTCGCGGCTGAGATGATAGCCGCGCCGGCTGATCCGCTCGGTCAGAATCGATCGCTTCTGCACCATCACTGCGCACGCGTGCGCCACCACCGAAGCCGTAAATACCGGTAGCAGCAATCCGTAATTGTGAGTGAGCTCCAGGCTCAGCACCGCTGCCGTCAGCGGGCAGCCAATTGACCCCGAAAGAACTGCGGTCATCCCAACTAGCGCCCACGAGCCAGAGGTCATCCCCGGCAGCACCGGCGCAAACGCGGCACCCATCGCGCCGCCAATCATCAAAAGCGGCGCCAAAATGCCGCCCGACGTTCCGGAGCCCAGCGAAAACGACCAGATGATGCTCTTAATCACCAGAATGCCGGCGATAAGTTGCCAGGTATGATCCCCCGCCAGCAGCGAATCGATCACGTCGTATCCGGTAGCCAGCGCGCGCGGAAAAATCAATCCGCCCAGACCGACGACAACGCCGCCGATCGCCGGCCACCACATCCAGTGAATCGGCAGATGATTCTCGAAAAAATCTTCGCTGGCGTAGACGGCGCGACTCAGCAACAATGCCAGCACTCCGCCCCCCAGGCCGATCAGCAACGCGCCAAGCAAGATAATGGGATCGATCTGATGCGTGCTCAGCGGCATCGGGAACAGCGGATCCTGCGCAATAAAGAAGTGCCGCAACACGCCGGCGGTGGCCGCCGCCACTGCCACCGGCACAAAAGAGCGCGGCCGCCACTCAAAAAGCAACAGCTCCACGGCAAGCAACGTCGCCGCCAACGGCGTCGAGAAAACTCCCGCCATGCCCGCGGCGGCGCCTGCCACCAGCAATGTTGAACGCTCCGCATCCGTCAGGTGAAAATACTGCGCAAACAGCGAGCCCACCGAGCCCGCCGTCATAATGATTGGTCCCTCTGCGCCAAACGGTCCGCCCGTCCCAATCGCCACAGCCGAGCCCAGCGGTTTGAACAGCGCCACGCGCGGGCTGATCTTGGCGCCATTCACCAGAATCGATTCCAGCGCCTCTGGTATTCCATGCCCGCGAATCTTTTCCGAGCCGTAGCGCGCCATCACGCCCACGATGAGTCCACCCACGATCGGCACGAAAACTGCCAGCCAGCCCATATGATTCAGCGCCGGTGATGTGAACTTCCAGCTCAGCCGCTGGTAGTAGAAGAGGTTGGTGCATCCATAAATCAGCCGCAGCAGAACCCAGGCCAGCACCGCGCCCGCGCCTCCCAAAATCAGGCTCAGGCCGCTAAGCAAAATCATGCGGTAGTCGGCGTTGAAGTCGCGCAACTGCGACGTTGCGCCATGTTTCGCGACTTTCATCGCGCGGCCACCATCCGTTTGCGCTTTATCCGGCGTGGCCCGCTCGTCGCTTGCTTGCCTCTGCCCAGAATGTCATTGAGTGCGCGCACCAGCTCCGGCCCCGACTGTTCCAGCTCGCGCGTGTGAAACTCCGCCAGCGCAGCCAGAACCCCCTCTCCCTGCGGCGTCACGCGCAGCAGGATGCGCCGGTGATCGGCCGCGTCGCCCATACGGCGCAGCAAACCTTGATCGATGGCTCGGTCCACCAGCTCCACCGTACTGTTGTGCTTCAGCAACATTCGCTTGGCAACGTTGGCAATTGTCGGCGCCATCCCCTCGGGAATGCCGCCCACGCACTGCAACATCTGATACTGCTGGTTGTGCAGTCCCATCTGCTCGGCCGCCGACTGGCTCACATGCAGAAAACGCCGAAGTTGAAAGCGGAATTCCGCCAGTCGCCGCAGATGCGCCACATCGAGCTTGCGCACACCAGGACTTTTAGCCTGCAGGCGCACGCCGTCGATGCGCGCCGCGCTCGATGCGGGGGGAGGGCAGTTCATGAATATATCGTATCACGATATGTTTCGTATGCCCCCATTTGGCCGTTGCGCCGCGCCCGCCACCTTGCTGTCCCCGCGAGATATGATTGACGAGCGGAGAAACCCGCTGATCCCGCAGCCTAAAAAGGATCTCCCCATGAACACAACGTTGAAAGTCGCTTGCTTCGCGCTGCTGCTTCTCCCCGCTGCCGAATCATTGGTCGCTCAACAGGATTCCTTCAGCAACTGGCCTGCGGGCCGCTCACCCCAGGAAGTCGGCAAGGCCCTGGCCGAGCACTTTGTCACCAGCCCGCACCAGCACAGCCCGGGCACCATCTTCTACGGCGAAGTTGGCACTTGGTACGGCGCACTCACATTTGCGGCATTAACGCACGACACCGGCCTGCGCGATGAGTTGATCAGGAAATTCGATCCACTGATGCCGGGGGGTACCGAAGCCGCTCTCGTCCCCATGCGCGACCACGTTGACGACTCCATCTTCGGCATTGTGCCCCTCGAGATTTACATCCAGACAAAAGACAAAAAGTATCTCGACTACGGGCTCACCTTCGCCGACCGCCAGTGGCAGAATCCCCTGCCCGACGGCCTTTCGCACGAGACGCGCTACTGGATCGACGACATGTACATGCTGACCATCCTTCAGCTCGAGGCTTGGCGCGCAACCGGCGATAAAAAGTATCTCGACCGTGCGGCCAACGAAATGACCGCCTATCTCGACAAGCTGCAGCAACCAAATGGTCTCTTCTTTCATGCACCCGACGTGCCGTTTTTCTGGGGCCGTGGCGACGGATGGGTGGCCGCCGGAATGACCGAGATGCTGCGCGACCTTCCCGCCGATCATCCGCAACGTGCGCGCATCCTGGCTGCCTACAAGCTGATGATGGCTGCGCTCCTCAAATACCAGGCGCCCGATGGAATGTGGCGCCAGCTCATCGATCACGATGACGCCTGGGAAGAATCATCCGCCTCGGGCATGTTCACATTCGCCCTCATCAGCGGCGTCGAAAATGGCTGGCTCGATTCAGGCACGTATGGCCCCGCCGCGCGTAAGGCTTGGATCGCGGTTACCGGCTTCATCGATCAGAACAGTGACGTGACCAACGTCTGCGAAGGCACCAACAAAAAGGATGACCTTGAGTACTATCTCGAGCGCAAGCGCCGCACCGGCGACTTCCACGGACAGGAACCGGTCCTCTGGGCCGCATCAGCGCTGCTCCGATGAAATCGCGGAAGCACAAAGTTGGATCCGACTTTAGCGACTTTGTCGCCGCTGATTTGTCGGTGGTTACCCGGCGACCAGCTGTGTTCCCTATTCCCCAGTCCTGCTCCCTTGCTCCCTGCCTTCATCAATCCAGTCGCGTCAAATACGCATTGCCTTCCACCGGCTGCAGGTGCCGTGCAATTTGTTCAGCGAGGGCGCGATCGTCTCCTTGCGGCCGGATCCGAACCCAGAAGTTGTTTTCTCCGGGGAATTCGATCACATTGGCGCCGGGATAGGTCTCGATCAGCTGTTCCTTCAGCGCGAGCGCGTCGTCCTCGTTGTGAAATGCGCCGATCTGCACGCACCACCGCCCGCCGCTATCGATTGGCTTCGGCGTCTCGTATACATCCATCCGCACCAACGCCATTCCCGCCCGATAAACACCAACTGCTTTGGCCGAAGCAATGGTCAGATCCAGCATCCGATCCTCAACAAACGGCCCTCGATCTGAAATCCGCATGGCGCTCGACTGGCCCGTCTTCATATTGGTGACGACCACAAGCGATCCCATGGGCAGCGTGCGATGCGCAGCGGTCATGGCATCGTTGCTGAAAACCTCTCCGTTCGCAGCGCGTCGACCCTTGTAGGGCGCGGTGTACCACGTCGCATATCCAACCTCGCTCAGAATCGGCCGGTGCGACGCGACAAACGCAAGATCGTCTTCGCTCACCCCTCCGGCCGGCAGCGGCGTTACCGGAATCACGGCTGGAGCCGGCGCAGATGTCGCCTCTGAGTGCGAAGCCTCCGCAGCCGGCGGCAACGCTTGCGGCGGGACCACGCGCGCCTGCTGACGCCGGCAACCGCTCGCTCCAAGTAGAATCGCCACCGCGAGTACCGCACTCAACACCCCGCGCCACACCGTGCAGCGCCGCGCTGCAACCAGTCTGCGTCTTCTGTTCTGAATGGTGCCTGCGCTCAACTGCGCGGCTCCTCATTTGACTGATTCGTCTGATTGCCTTCCGGCTTCGCTGCCTGCCCATAAGGCCGATTCGCGGCCTGGCTGCTCTGCCGCTCGAATCGGTCCGCCAGATTCCGCAGCGTGTCGGCAGCGGTTCGCATTGCCGAAATCGACTCCTTGCGCACCTGCGGAATCACTGCATCGTTCACATAGGTAACCGCGTGACGCAATTCCATCTCAATCAGTTCAATCGCTTCGTCGATTCTCTGCCCCAGTGTCGGTGGACCACCCCAATTCGGCGTGCTCATAATCTCCAACCCTTCCTTTGCTTCTTTTAGATAATTACCGGCCTGTCAAAAGTCTGAGCGCCGCGGAGGGCCGCGTCAATGCCTCGCCCGCTCCAGGGCACCGCCGCGATTACTATTGACGCAATCCTCGAGCTTTCGCGTTATGGCCCTAGCGGTTCCCCATACACCCAGCCAGCCCACGCGCACATGTTCCAGCTCGATTTGCATTCCGTCGGGGTTCGACGATCTTGACTCGCGGAAATCTTTTCTAACAAATACTGGAGCCTCATGCGGCCATCACCGGCGGCTTGCGTCGCGTCCGCGTCAAATGATCGGTCTGTTTCGCATCTGCTTCCGCCGCCTCGCGCCGCCTCGTTCCGCCTCAGGTGACCTTTTTCTCGAAATCCGCGTCCTACCGCGCATGCGCGTGGTTTTCGCTTCGGGATTGGTCGCAGTTCTCTTCTTCCCCGCATCGATCGCCGCGCAGTTCCCGAACAGCGAGCCAGCTGCGCTTCCCGCGCTTGCCTCCCTGCCCGCCGCACCAGCTCCGCACCAACTGCCAGCCGACCCGCCGCACCAGCCCCCACCGCCACCTGCCCTCGATCCCTGCACCGTGAAAAATACCGGCGCCACCACTGCCGTCACCGGCGCCATGCGCGCGCTCGACGTGCTCGGATTCACTGAGCGCTCTGCCGCCGCGGCTGCGCTGCCGGTCATCTCGCGCGTCTGCATTCCTCATCTGCCTATCATTAATTGGTACGCGCGCTTTCTCACCGGTCCGCTGGTCAAGCCGCTCTCGCCACGCGAAAAGGCGCATCTCGCCGTGCACAACCTCATCGACCCCTTCAACCTCATCACCATCGCCGGAATCTCGGCAATCTCCGTCGCCGCCAATCCCCACTCCGCCTACGGCCCCGGCTTTCGCGGCTACGGTCGCTATGTCGGCGTCAGCTTTACTCAGGATATGACCGGCGAATTTTTCGGCACCTTCCTCATCCCTTCCATCACTCACCAGGATCCGCACTACCATCGCATGCCTGGTGCCCCAATCTCCCACCGCATGCTGCACTGCGTCGATCAGGTTGAGTGGACGCAGGCCGACAACGGCCGTGGCATGCCCAACTACGGAAATCTCGTCGGCTTTGCCTTCGACGACGCCATCTCCGATCTCTATGTCCCCGACGAGCGTCACAACCTGGCATCGTCCGCTTCGCGCTACGGCCTCGCCCTGGCCACCGCGCCCGTCGACAACTGCGTCATAGAGTTTCTGCCCGACGTCGCCCGCCACATCCACATCCAGATCGTCATCTTTCAGCGCATCATCAACCGCGTTTCCATCAACTCCGCGCCGTGAGCCGGCGGCTGCCGCTTCAGACGAGCCGCCTGCCTGGTAGTGGCCATTGCACGATCCTGATCGCCTCTGCCGCCTCACGCCCCTTCCCTGCCCGGCCAAACCCTTTTTGCCGACCACCGCTCCCAGTTCGCGCTGACGATTTTGGTTGCCGATCCACCTCGTCGTCGTGATAGATTCACAGCACCCCCCGACCGCACCTGTGCAGGTTTCATCAACTCCATTGGAGGATTTTCAAGGAATGAAAAGCGTTAGCCGCTCTCTCTCTTTCAGTGCACTTTCCCTGGCTGCTGCATGCATGCTGCTTGGCGTATTCGGTGTCCAAACCGCCACGGCACAAGCCTCACCCCCGCCGATCGGCACTTGGGCCAATAAGACGGAAGGTCTCGTGGTCATGCAGAGCGGTACCTGCGGCTTCCTGGTCAACGGAAGGCCCAAGTGGTCCGGCACATGCCACTGGGAGACTCCCTCAGCAAGAGGCGGAATCCTGGACCTCACCTATCCAATGCCCCTCCAGCCCGGCCACATTCGCTGGAGCGTGATCTGGGTCAACGCCACAACCATCACGCTCGATGGTGACGTGTTTTACAAGAAGTCGAACTAGGTCAACTCACATACGAAGACCTGTCCGCACTGTGTCACTTCTGAATTGCGGCCAGGTTCTTCGTATGCAGAAAGTCTTCGTCATTCGCATCGGCCTGCAGATTGATCTGGTCGGCCTTGTATTCCTTCTCGGCCTCGCTGACACAGCCCGCCGGCTTACTTAGATAGTTGTAAGGGTCGTCTGGGGGATGCTTGTCAGAGGATATCGCGCCGCCGCTGTCGGGGGGCGAGCCCTCTGAGTACTTCTCACACGCAAGTTTGGCGATGTTGTAGCTGACTTGCACATCGACGTTTTTCTTTTTCAGAGCGATGAGCGCCTTGAAATGGCGAAGGTTTTCTTGTTTTTCCGCCGGCGTCTGGCCTGTCACATTGCATTCGTCCCTGGCCGCCCCTGCATCGATCTCGGCCTCCTGGCGATTGGCGTCATTCCTGTCACGGTCTTCCTGGATGTCCGTCTCCGTGTTCTGAAACTTCTTTTGCGCCGTCATGATGCAGGTGCTCGGCTTGGGATCGGCCTTGCAGCGCAGTTTGTCGTTCGCGTAGTCATGGTTGGCCTGCGCTTCCCGATCCTTCAGGCCAGCTTCCACACTTTCGAATTGGGCGATCTGCGCCTGCGAAAGGTTGCCGTCCGGAACTGTCGCGCACGATCCGGCGTCGGCACTTTGGGCCGCAGCGGCAAAGTGGTTGTTGTCCGAAGTCAAGCAGAAGCTCACTACCACAGTGAGCATCAGAAATGGGCTACACGCCAGCCGTGATAGCGGTTGCAATCGATTCCTCATTCTCGTCGAACCCCTCTGCTAAAAGACGGTCCTAATGCTACCAGAGTTTTCACTCGCTTCGGCGCATGGTTTTCGGCCCCTGATCCCCTAGCCTTGAGACAGGGTCCGCTTCACAACATGATTTATTTCCGTCACTTACGCCCCGGAATTATCGGCGCTTCCGCCCTCCCATTCGAGCCGATCAAATCCCCATCCAGCCCCCGTTTCCGCCATTCGCTGCTCCGTGCTTGGGTTGACCGGCCATAAGTCATACCCTCCTAATGAGTTCTTAGCCCTCCCCGGTTATGCCATCTAAACCGCGGGCCAGAGCCGGGCAACACCTTCATTCCCGGCGTCTTCAACATAAAGAGGAGATTCTTCAATCATGCCCAAAGCCGTCAAATACGTTGAAAAGGCCGCCGTCTACGCTGCCAAGGGAGCCTGGGTTGTTTTTGAGCGCCTGAATCGCATCAGCCCTAACCCCTCCTTCACACCGAAGTGGAGCGACAAGCCTCTCCTCAAGAGCTACCAAAAGGAGAAGCCGCCTCTCGGCTGGCCGCGCACCACGGACTCGCTGTGCCCCAAGTGCGTCCCCGAGATTCGCAAGCAGATCCTCGACGGCAAGCTGCCGCATGAAGTCCTCCTCAACGAGAAGGTCGGCGAAATCAAGGCCCAGATCATCGAGCGCGACGGCAAAATCCTCATGGTCAAGGATTGCCCCAAGCACGGCCACTTTGAAGATGTAATGTCGATCGACCCCGCCTTCTTCAAGCATCTTGAAGAGAGCTTCCCCGGCCGCGATATGCGAGCCCACAACGACGAGAAGCTGCACAATCACGGCACCTCGACCGTCACGCACGGCCGTGGCTCGGTCCTCACCATCGACCTCACAAACCGCTGCAACATGATGTGCGATCCCTGCTTCATGGACGCCAACCAGGTCGGCTTCGTCCACGAGCTCACGTGGGAAGAAATCAAGACCATGCTCGACAACGCCATCACCATCAAGCCCAAGCGTCAGATGAGCGTTCAGTTCAGTGGCGGCGAGCCCACGCTCTCGCCCTACTTCCTTGACGCAGTCGCCTACTCGCGCAAGGTTGGCTACAACTCGGTTCAGGCCGCTTCGAACGGCATTGAATTCGCCAAGTCAAAGGAGCTGTGCCGCGCCGCTGCTGAAGCCGGCCTGCGCTATGTCTACCTCCAATTTGACGGTATCGGCAACGCGGCCAACTCGCACCGCAAGGTCGGCAACCTGTTCGACGTCAAGCTGCAGGCCATTAACAACCTGCACGAAGCCGGCGTCGAAATCGTTCCCGTCACCACCATCGTGAACGGCATCAACAACGAGCAGGTGGGCCGCATCATCGAGTTCGCGCTGGACAATCCCAAGAAGATCAGCTTCCTCTCGTTCCAGCCCGTCAGCTTCACCGGCCGCGACGAAGAGATCACCGACGAGCGCCGCGTCGCCCAGCGCTACACCCTTTCGCACATGGCGCACGACGTCAAGGCGCAGGTGGGCATGGGCGAACCCGCGCGCGACTGGTTCCCCATCAGCTTTATGAGCACCTTCTCTGACTGGGCCGATCTCATTCATGGGCCTCAGGCGGAGTGGGGTCAGCTTTCCTGCGGATGCCATCCCAACTGCGGCATCGGCATGGCCGTCATGATCGACAAGGAAACCAAGGAGTCCGCTCCCGTCACCGCGTTCCTCGACATGGGCCAGGTTGCAAAGGACCTCGCCAAGGTGAACGACGCCGCCCGCGGCAAGTTCCTTTCCGTTCTTGGACTGGGCCTTTCGTTGATGCGGAATTACGATCCCTTCCAGGCGCCGACCCACTTCAAGATCACAGACATGATGAAGAAGATGGACAAGACCTTCAACGCCACCGGCAAAAACTACGGCAGCGTCAAGGGCGACCGCACCATCGAAGACATCAAGGTTCGCCGCCAGGATCGCTGGAACTTCCTCTTCATCGCTGGCATGTGGTTCCAGGATCTGTTCAACTACGATTTTCGGCGCACCGAGCAGTGCATCATCCCCTACGCCACGCAGGAAGGCGAGATCAGCTTCTGCGCTTACAACACCGGCGTGGGTTGGCGCAACATCATCGAGAAGATGCACATGACCGCCACCCTCACCAAGTGGTATGAGGAGCACGGCCGTCACGAAATTTTCGCCGGCGGCAAGAAGGTTGCCATGAACCACGTGGGCCACGACCTCAACGTCAACATGGATCACGTGAACGCCGAAGCCAACCACACGCTCGACAACCTGGGCATCGCCAAGAACGCACGCGAAGAAAAAATCCGCGCGCGCGACGAGAAGATGAAGCAGGATGCCGAGAACGCCAAGATGGCCGCGCTCTATCGCCAGCATGTCCTCGGCGAGAAGCCTGTCGAAGGTCTGGTTTCACTCGGCGACATCAAGCCGGCCTCGAACAACGCCGCGTCGCCCATCAACCGCAATCGCGAAGTCGAGAAGAAGCAGGAAGGCGAACTCGTCTCCGGGGACTGATTCCACGAATTGGGGTGCTCCATCCTAGCTTCGCTAGGGTGGGGAAAGAAAACCGGGCACCCTTGATTAAGCTCCCTCCCTTGGTTCTCTCAAATAAAACGGGCCGCTCAGCAGCGAACTGAGCGGCCCGTTTTGTTTTGCTGGGTCTCCGCTCACTTTCGGTGCCCCTATCCTGGCTTCGCTAGGGCGGGGCAGCACCAATCCCAAATACCGATGCTGTCATCCTGAGGTCGCGCTGCGACCGAAGGATTTGCAGTTGCTTTTCACGACTTCAACGCAGCACCAAAGGCAAGTGCCCTGTCTGGCTTTTCGGTAAAGACCGGGAACGGATCGCTTCCCCCCGAATCATCTACCATATCTTCATGGACCCCGAAAGTTGTGGGAAGCCTCTGAGTAGGCATGGTGCATGTGCGCCCGGCCAACTCGGAAGGAATTTCGCCGTGCGTGGACGCCGGCAAATATCGGCATTTTTCTTATTTCTCCTGGTTCTCATGTCGCTGCGGGCGCAGCAACCATCCGCCGCCGGCTCATGGCAGGGAACACTTCACGATGCCGGAGGCGCCCCCATTGCGCAAGCCACCATTCGTCTCACCAACGGCCGCGCCCATTTTGAAGCGGCCACCGCCGCTGACGGCTCATTTCGCTTCGCGTCCATTCCACCCGCGCAATACAACCTCGCTGTCGACGCCAATGGCCGCACCGTTCCTTATGCATCGCCGATAACGATCTCTGAGAGCGGCCCGCCCGCCAAGCTCACTCTCTCTGGCAGCGAGCTTTCCGTAGCCGCGGCGCAAGCCACCGGCGCCACCGGTGGAGAGCAGCTCTCGAGCGCAGCCGTCAGCAGTCTGCCCCTCAACAAACGTGACTTCAGCCAGTTGCTTTTGCTCGCCGCTGGAACCATGACCGATGCAAACGGCGCAACCAACTTCACGCAGCAGTTCGCCATCAACGGGCAGCGCGGAGTTGAAGCCACTTTTGCCATGGACGGCGCAGACATCAGCGATCCCGAAATGGGCGGATCGACTTTTTCCAACTTCAACGTCGATGCCGTCGAAGAAATCCAATCCAGCTCCGGCTGGATGCCCGCCGAAATCGGCCGCGGCGCCTCAGGCTTTACCAACATCCTTACGCGGTCGGGCGCTGACGGCTTTCATGGATCGTTCTTTGAGTTTCTCCGCAACTCCGCGCTCGATGCGCGCAATTACTTCGACCACCCCACGCCCGTCTATCCCGGCCGCATTCCTCCCTTTCGCCGCAACGAGTTTGGATTCACCAACGGCGGCCCTGTGCTCATACCTCATCTTTACGACGGCCGCGGCCGCACCTTCTATTTCGCGCAGTACCAGGGATTTCGCCAGGCGCTCGGGACCACGCAGGTGTTGCCGGTACCGACTCTCGACGAACGCGCCGGCCACGACACCACCGCATTTCCCGGTGACACCCTCAACGTTCCCGTCGACCCGGGCATCGCCGCCGTGCTCAAACGCTACCCCAGGCCCAACGATCCGGGCGGGCCCTTTGGCGAACGAACGTACGCAACTCCCTCCACAGTCGTCACCAACGCCAACCAGTTTTCTCTACGTCTTGACCAGAACGCCGGCGTCAAAGACCGGTTTTTCGCGCGCTTCAATCTCAATAATCTCGCCGGCCCCACCACCAACCCTGACCAGACGGCCATCGATCCCTCTTTCGGCGTCACCTATATGGACCGCCAGCGAAACATCGTCGGCACATGGACACGCACCGTCTCGCCTCGCCTAATCCTTCTTTCTTCGCTCAGCATCACGCGCTCCACGCCCGGATTTCCGACTCCCAACCACACCGATCCCGCCGTCAAGTTCAGCGATGGTCTCTACGAGCCTTTCAATTCGGCGGCAGGTTCGGTGATGCAGGCATACGGGAATCTCTTTCAAGGCCGCGAGCTCGTTACCTTTTCGCCGGGCCGCCACAGCTTCAAAGCCGGAGCCGAAGCGCGCCTTAACCGCGACACTACTTATTTCGGCACCAGCCCCAACGGCGAGTACGACTTTGGCGGAGGCGCTGAATACGCGACGGAGCAAATCCCTTCCCAGAGCGGCACACACGATATTCACGCGGGCGATCTGCTTCCCGATACGCTCTCAGCCTTCCTCTCCGGTAGCCCCTTTGCGTATACCGTAGGGGTGGCGCCACCTTACTTCTCCAACGGGACCCATATCGGGCCGGCGGCCATCAATCGCAACAACGTCAGCTTCTTTGTGCAGGATGCATTCAAGCTAAATAGCCGCCTTACTCTCGACTACGGAATTCATTGGGATCTATATACGCCCATTGCAGAGCGCGCGCATCGCACATCGACGGTCGTCACTTCCAACGGTGCGCAACAATACGTCATCAATCCCCAGCCCGGCTACAAAACCAATTGGAAAGCGTGGCAGCCGCGAGTGCAGATTTCGTGGCAGACCACTACGAAGCTCCTCGCCCGCGCCGGCGCAGGCATCATGACCATTCCTCCAAACCTCTGGCAAGATAACTTCCTTACCGGCTCCACACCGTTCGCCGTCTATCCACGGCTGCTTTCCTCCCCGAACGCGCCCTTACATTACGGATTCGAGATCGCTCCTTACCAACTTCCCGCCGTCTACGCTACTTCAGGCGCTGACATCTTTCCTGCAAAAACTCCGCAGCAAGTTCCCGCCAACACAGTGATGGATGTAAATCGTTATGAGCAGGAACTTGCCGCTCTCACACCCGGCGGTCAGGTCAGTGATTTGACCCTGAGCGGCATTGACCCGTCCTTCACCAACGCCACGCTGTTTACATGGACGGCAGGGCTCGAACGCAAATTCGGCAGCCTAACCGCAGACGCAACCTACGTCGGCACGGCCGCCGAAAAATTGCCAGCCACCACCTACCCCAACGCCTACTCCGGAGCTTCTCCGGGCTTTGCGCGCTTTACAACTTTCGACGCGTCCGGTGACGTCGCAGGCGGTTTCGGCACGGAGAGCGTCGTCATGGCTCTTGCTCACTCCACCTATCATGCTCTGCAGCTTTCGCTCGCGGGAACAATGCCTCACGGCGGCCCGGGCGTTCAAGCTGGGTTCACATGGAGCAAGTCGATAGACTCGACCAGCGGCGTCATCGGAGTGGCAGCGCCTCAAAATCCCTTTGACTATCACCCGGAAAAAGCGCCGTCGTCCTTCGACTCAACCACATCGTTCGGCATCAGCGCTGCACAGGATTTGCACCTCGACCGCGCCGCTTTTCTCCGCTTCGCCGGCAGCAAGCTCACCTCCGGCTGGGAGCTTTTGAGTATCGCTTCAATCTCTTCCGGCTCGCCATTCACCGTTTACTCAGGCATCCAGCAAACTGGCGCCGGTTCCAATGGAGCAGACCGGCCCGATCAAATCGCCGCGCCGCATCTCTCCACTGCGCGCAAAGTCCGCCAGGATTACTTGGGCCAGGGCGACAAGAATGGCTCCGCCTTCTTTTTTGTTCCCATTCACGTTCCCGGGGGCACCGGTCCGAACCAAGGCCGCTTCGGCACGTTGGGCCGCAATACCTTTCGCGGACCTGCTTTCTACAATGTCGACCTGGCGACCATTAAAGACACGCCCTTCGGCACGCGCAAAAGCGGCGCCGAGTTCGTCGACCTTCAGTTCCGCGCCGAGTTCTTCAACATCTTTAACATCGTCGATATGGCCGCGCCGGCAAACATCATCTCCGGCTCTGGCTTCGGCATCATCAGCAAGACCGCCGGCAACTCCCGGCAGATTCAGTTTTCGCTCAAACTCATTTATTAAGTAATCAACATGAGGCGAATTCCTCGGGCCGCTTCCGCCCCGCGGTCAAGCTCGCTTTCGCAAAGCTAATACTTTGCCGCCCCGTGACTTCCGTCATACCCCCAACGAACCATTCCACATCTTCGCTCCCACGCGCTTTGGCTGTACAATCCCTACATGACTTCGCAACCGGCTAGGTGCTTTGAGCCTGCCGCCTGCGTCTAACAACTAACAACGCTTCATGAACCACGATTCACGAACCACGAGCTTTATCCAGGTGTGCTGATGACCACGACCCGCGACAAAAACGAGCCGCGCAAGCTGCCCATGATGCCCATTCGCGATATGGTCATCTTCCCCTATATGATGACGCCCTTCGTCGTCGGCCGCGAGTCCAGTGTGCGCGCCCTCGAAGAGGCTCTCAGCGGCGACCGCAAAATCTTTCTCGCCACACAGCACGACGCCTCCATCGACGAGCCCAAGGCTAAGGACATCTACCAGGTCGGCTCCATCTGCAGCATTGTGCAGAGCGTCAAAATGCCCGACGGCAACATCAAAGTTCTCGTCGAAGGTGTTGAGCGAGCCAAGTCCATCGAGGTCACCGACCGCGACGGCTTTTTTGTCGCCACTGTCCGAACCGGGAAGCGCGATTTTGAAATGACGCCCGCCGCCGAGCAGTTGATGCAGCGCGTCACTTCGCTCTTTGAGAACTACGTCAAGCTGCAGCAATCGCTCAACTACGAAACCATCATCGCCAGCGTCAAGATGGACGAGGCGTCCAAGCTCTCTGACACCATCGCCGCCAATCTGCAGGTCGGCATCGAAGAAAAGCAGGAACTGCTCGCCATCTTCGATCCCGCCGCGCGCCTCGCCCGCATCGCCGACGTGCTCGACGTCGAGATCGAAAAGCTCGACATCGATCGCAACATCCAGTCGCGCGTAAAGCGCCAGATGGAGCGCGCGCAGAAAGAGTACTACCTCAACGAGAAAATCAAGGCCATCCAGAAAGAACTGGGCCGCGGCGAAAAAAGCGAGTTCGACGAACTGCGCAAAAAAATCGATTCCGCCGGCATGCCCAAAGACGTGCTCGAAAAATGCGTGCAGGAGCTCAAGAAGCTTGAGGCCATGCCACCCATGTCGGCCGAGTCCACCGTGAGCCGCAACTATATTGACTGGCTTCTCGCCGTGCCGTGGAAAAAGCGCTCCAAGGAAACTCGCTCCATCGACTACGCCGAAAAAGTTCTCAACACCGACCACTACGGCCTGGAAAAAATCAAGGAACGCATCCTCGAGTTCCTCGCCGTGCGCCAGCTGGTCAAGAATCCCAAAGGCTCCATCCTTTGTTTTGTCGGCCCTCCGGGCGTTGGCAAAACTTCTCTCGGCATGTCCATCGCCAAAGCCACGGGCCGCAAGTTCGTGCGTCTTTCGCTCGGCGGCGTGCGCGACGAAGCCGAGATTCGCGGTCATCGCCGCACCTACATCGGCGCCATGCCGGGCCAGATCATCCAGCACATGAAGCGTGCCGGCACCAAGAATCCCGTCTTCCTGCTCGACGAGGTCGACAAAATTTCGTCCGACTTCCGCGGCGATCCCGCTTCGGCTCTGCTCGAAGTTCTCGACCCCGAGCAGAACGTCACTTTCCAGGATCACTACCTCGACGTCGACTACGATCTGTCGCAGGTTCTCTTTGTCGCCACCGCAAACGTGATGCACACCATTCCTGCCGCATTGCAGGACCGCATGGAAGTGCTGCGCCTGCAGGGCTACACCGAGCAGGAAAAACTAGAAATCGCGCGCCAGTATCTCGTTAAAAAACAGCGGCAGCAGACCGGCCTCAGCGATAAGAACATCGTTTTCTCAGACGACGCCATTCTCGAAATCATCCGCTACTACACGCGCGAAGCGGGAGTCCGAAATCTGGAGCGCGAAATCGGCAACGTGTGCCGCAAGGTTGCCCGCAAAGTCGTCAAGGCCGGCAACAAGCACAAAGAGGAAATCACGGCAGCCAACATCGTCGAATTCCTAGGCGTGCCCAAGTTCCGCGACTCAGAAGCGCACGAAAAGAGCGAAGTCGGCCTCGTTACCGGTCTCGCGTGGACCGAAGTCGGCGGCAGCATCCTCACTACTGAAGTTCAGGTCCTCGACGGCAAAGGCAAACTCACCATCACCGGCCAGCTCGGCGACGTGATGCAGGAGTCGGCACAGGCTGCCCTCGCCTACATTCGCTCGAAGGCGCCGGCGCTTGGCCTCTCGCGCGAGTTCTATCGCAACATCGACATCCATCTGCACGTGCCCGAGGGTGCCATCCCGAAGGACGGCCCATCCGCCGGCATTACGATGGCCACTGCGCTGGCCAGCGCTCTCGCCAAAATTCCCGTGCGCCGCGACATCGCCATGACCGGCGAAATCACGCTGCGCGGCAAAGTGTTGCCAATCGGCGGCCTCAAAGAGAAACTTCTCGCCGCTCTTCGCGCCGGAATTTTCGAAGCCATTCTGCCGCGCTCCAACGAGAAAGATCTCTCCGAGCTGCCCGACAACATCAAGAACGCCATGAAGCTCCGCTTCGTCGACACCATGGACGAAGTGCTCGCTCTGGCTCTGGAACGTCCGCTGCCGTCGATTCCAGTTGAGACTGAAACCCTCGCCGCCGTTCAGCCGCCCGAAGTTTCCGCCAACCTTCCCGCTCCGCAATAGTGATGCCGCTCGATTGGCGCGAGGGCGCGCTTGCCCAAGGGCTCGCGTGTTTTCGCAGCCGGCAGTTTTTTCTTGCCCACGAGCATTGGGAAGACGCATGGCGCGACTCCGCCGAACCGGAAAAGACATTTCTGCAGGCGCTGATTCAGATCGCCGCGGCTTTCTATCACCTCAGCCGCGGCAATGCACTCGGCGCAGAGAGATTGCTGCGCGCGGCCGCTGGCCGCCTCCAGCGCTATCCCGCGGAATTCGCCGGCGTCGACATCGTCGCGCTCCGCTCAAATGTTCGACTGTGGATTGATGCGCTGGCGGCAGGCAACACCGCGCCCAAGCTTCCCTATCCCGAAATCCGGCGGGAATAAACCTCAAGCCCGGCTCTGCGGCTTGCTATTGGCCATCTACTGGCTATTGGCTACTGGCTATTGGCTATTGGCTAGTTTCTCCAGCGCCTCACACGCCGCCCTCACTCCATCTTCCCGCGCCACTTCCTCGGCCGCCGCCCGCGCCCGCGCTTCAAACTCCGGCTCCGCCAGCATCGCCCGTACCTTCCGCGCCACGCGCCACGGCTTATAACCCGAGCGCTGAATCACGCGCGCCACGCCCATCCGGCGCATCCGCCGCGCGTTGTCCGGCTGGTCGTGCGAGTAGGGCATGATCAGCATGGGGCGCCCCGCGCGCAAACATTGTGCCGTGGTCCCCACTCCGCCCTGGTGCACCACCAGCCGCGCCCGCGGAAACAGCGCCGAATAGGGCGCATACTTCGCCACGCAAATCGAATCGGGCAGCGTCTCCTGCGGCCGATTTCTCTCGTCATCGCCAATCAGCAGTACCGCGCGCACGCCAAGCTTCTTCGCCGCCCGCGCTGACTGCTCGTAGAAATCTCCCGCCGCCAGCACTGCCGCCGAACCCAGCGTGAACACAACCGGCGCGTCGCCCGCCGCCAGAAACTCCTCCAGGTTCTCCGGCAGCGCCGCGTTCCCCGCATCGGAATCGTAAAAGCAGAATCCCGTGATCAGCGTTTGCTCCGGCCAATCCTTCTGCTCGGTGCCCAGCACCCGCGAAAAAAGCGCCAGCACCAGGTCCGGCGAATGTTTCGCATCGAAGATCGGATTTTTGCCCTTGGGCAATCCCAGCTCGCGCCGCAATGCATACACCGGCTCAGGCCATTTACGCGTAACAAATCGCGCCAGCCTGCGCATCGCGCGGCCCATCCCCGGCGCCTTGTCTGCTCTCGCCAGCTTCGGATAAGGCGGCAGCACCGGCGGATCGTACGCCGAGAAGAACGAAAATGGCGCCAGCACGTAACTGGCCCACTTGATTCCCGTCACCTCGGCGACCATCGGCCCCGCGTAGTTCAGCTCGCCCAGCAGCAACAAATCGGCGCGCTCGGGCTTCGTCGCCGCCTCCAGCAAATCGTCGTACGTCTCGCGCAGCACCGGATACAGAAACTCCCGCAGCCCCGTCTCCGTGCCCTTCTTCACGTCGTAGACCATCTCAACAAGCTTGGAGTTTTTCGGGTCGATGTCGGGCCGCAACGCGTGGAACGCAAGTCCGAGCGGCTCAATCTTCGGCCGGTAGACGTTGGGCAGCGCCATCACCGGCGTGTGCCCGCGCCGTTTCAGCTCCAACGCAATCGCGATCAGTGGATTGATGTCGCCGTAGGTTCCAATGTTCGACAAGACAATGCGCAATCCAGGGCTCCCCGATGCTGAATGGTTCCGCAGCTTTGAGACTAATGCATCAAGGCAGCGATCAAGGCTGCTTTTCCCCGGCAATCAGTTGCCTTGAATACCATCCCCGCAAGAGACAAAGCCTTCGATTCATCAGCCTAGCCACCGTTACTCGGTTTCAGCGGAGCGTTCGCGCATGCGTGCGGCGTGTCAGCGAGCGTCGGCTGCAAATCCGGCCAGTACGGGCTCGTCTTCAGCAATCCGCAAAAATCCGCCAGCGTCGGCAGCGGAGCTTGCTGCGCCTTCGGTCCCAGCGCATCGATAAACTTCCACGCCGCCTGCGAATTATCGGAATAAAGCAGATCCAGCACCGTCTGCCACATCGTAGTTCCAATAGAATCGGCATCGCCCGCCGCCACCACCTTCTGCGCCGCACTCAAGTCCTTGTTCCATTCCGCCGTTGTCGGCGCAGGCTTCTTCATCCTGCCCAGGTCTAAATGAAATCCTCCGCCGTTTTTGTCGTCCGTCCAGCGCAGCAACACCACCTCCGAGGGCGAGCAGGCAAAGCACGTCGGCCAGTAGCCAAAGGTCCAGTCCCCGGTCACGTAGTCGTAGCGCCCGTCAGGCTCGCTCTCAAAATGCGCCAGGTCGTCATCGGCATCATTTAACGTGGCCAGCAGCTTGAACTGCGGCCCCAGCTCAAAGACATAGTGGATCGAGCAGCAATGCGCGCCGCCAGTGTACAGTGAAACAACCATGTCCGGCTGACCGCGCCCGGTCACGTCTGCGCCATTCGGAATGGCCGCAATATTGTCCTGCGCGTCGTCCGGCTGGCCCAGCGTGAAAGTCTCAAAGCTGTCCACGCTTTTGCTGTAAACGGTCGTGCCCCCGTTCGCCACCGTCACGCACGCTCCGTCACTGCTCTTGTATGCAGTGAACACATACGCGCCCACCGTCGCAGCATTCGTCTGGTTCTTTGCCGCGCACGCCTGCGCCGGATTTTCCGACGGCCCCTGCGCCGCGATCCCTGCCGCGCACGAAATCCAAACCGCCGTCAGCAACGCGATGCGTGCCCACCCACAACTCCTCACGTCTCCCATCATCGCTCTCCCCCAATTCTGTACAAGATAGCACCGGTTCGCGTCCGCTCCGCCTGATTATTTGCCCCCAACTTCCGCGACGATTCAATTCTCGCCGCCCCTTCCGCTTCATCGCGTTTTGATCGCCAAGGCCTGCCCTGCGTGCTATTCTTGCCGCGTTCGACTTCTCACTGGAGCCACCAATGCCTCGCCCCCATCTTCACCTTTTCGCCGTCGCCCTCTTTGCCGCCGTCACCGTTCCAGCCCTCGCCGCGCAGCAACCCGCAGCTCCCGCGCCTGCATCCACTGCTTCGTCCGCTCCGGCCGCTGCGGTCGGTCCCTACCACATCGTCGACCGCTGGAAAATCGGCGGCGAGGGTGGCTGGGACTATCTCATCGCCGATCCCGGCGCGCATCGCCTCTACTTGGCCCACGGCATGCAGGTTGACGTCGTCGACACAACGTCAGGCAAATTGATTGGCTCCATCACCGGCTTGCACGGCGTTCATGGTGTGGCGCTCGATCCCGCCGGCAAGTTCGGCTACATCTCCGACGGCGGCGGCAACGCAGTTGTCGTTTTCGACCGCTCAACACTCGCTGCGGTTGCTACCATCCCCGCCGGAACCAACCCCGACTGCATCATCTTCGAGCCGGTCACTAAAACCGTCTGGGCTTTCAATGGCCGCTCCTCGAGCATCACCGTCATCGACCCCTCCACGCGCACGGTCGTCGCCACCATCCCCATCCCAGGCAAGCCGGAGTTCGCCGTCGCCGACGGCCAGGGCAACGTCTTCGACAATCTGGAAGACAAGAGTGAGATCGTCCGCATCGATGCACACGCAAAGTCGGTGCTCGGCACCTGGCCCGCCGGCTGCGATTCCCCGTCCGGCCTGGCCTTCGACGCTGCTGGCCATCGGCTCTTCCCCGTCTGCGACGGCAAAAAAATGTCCGTCATCGATTCCACCACCGGCAAGCTCCTCGCCAACCCCTCCATCGGCGACGGCCCTGATGCCGCCGGCTATAGTGCCGCGCACTCGCTGGCCTTCGCCTCGAGCCGCGATGGCATTCTCTCCGTCATCGATGCCGCCGCACCCGACTATCCCACCATCGAGAGCCTGCCCACCCAGCCCGGCGCGCGCACCATGGCCTACGATCCTTCGACAGACCGGGTTTACCTCGTCACCGCCGAGTTCGGCCCGCGCCCCGATCCCACGCCGCAGAATCCGCGCCCGCGCCCGCCCGTTCTCCCCGGCAGCTTCACCGTCATCGTCGTCGGCCGCTGATTACGAGTCAGAACATCACCGTTCACCAACCACCGACCACCTTCCACCGTCGCCATGAAGCTCGCTCTCATCGTCGTTGTCATCCTCGTTGTTGCCGGCTCCATCTTTGCCGACTACAAATGGCGCCGCTGGATGGCTAACCAGCGGCGCAACCACGACGATCGCTCCTAGCTCCGCATCGCCGTCTTCAGCATGTTGAGCTCTTGGGCCGCCCGCCTCCTCCGCTCCCTCGTTCCCTGTCCATCGACTCCCTGGTCCCCGCGTCACTGCGTCCCTGCCTCAACATCCGCGTCTTCTAAAATGCCTTTAGGAGCAGTCCACACACACATGCGCCGCGTCGTCAGCTTGCAATCCCTATTGCGCCGCCACACCAGCCTTTCCTCTTTCTTTCTCATCGCAGCCCTCGCCCCCCTCGGTTTCATTCCGGCCGCCGTCAACGCCCACGCCCAATTCGGCGCACCCGACACCACGACAGTCCACGACGCCTCGGCTCTCAAGCCGCCGCCAGGCGCACGCGTCGCCATCATCGAGTTTGAAGATATGCAGTGCCCTGACTGCGCCCGCGCCAATCCCATGCTCAAAGACGCAGCCGCCAGCTACAACATCCCCTGGGTTCGCCACGACTTCCCGCTGCCTCAGCACAACTGGAGCTTCCAGGCCGCCGTCAACGCCCGCTTCTTCGACACCGTCAGCAAGACCCTCGGCAACGACTACCGCGACGACATCTTCTTGAACCAGCCGGCCATCGAAACCCCCGCTGACCTCGAGCAATTCACTTCGCGCTTCGCCTCCAAGCATGGCGTCACGCTGCCTTCTCCCGTCGATCCCACGGGCAGTTTCGCCGAGCTGGTCAAAGCCGACCGCGCCCTCGGCCAGCGCATCGGCATCGAGCACACGCCCACCATCTGGATCGTTACTAACTCCTCCCATGCCCCACCCTTCATCGAGGTCGTCGACCGCAGCCACCTCTACCAGCTCATCGATCAGGCCATGGCAGAGACGCAGCACTAGCATCCGCCGCAGCCGGCTGAGTCCACGCTGTTTTTTGAGGGGCAGTGCTTCACCCGAGCTGAATTTGTTGTGATTGGGCTGTGCTTCAGCCGAGCTGAATTTGTTTTGAAGGGGCACGGCTTCAGCCGTGCCGAAAACCCTGTATCAAAATCGGGGCTTTAGCCCCTGAGGGAGGCCTTTTGCGGCTCGCAAGCGCCTTTGTAACGCTCAGGCCGTCTACCCACCCTCGCCCAGCCCGCCGGCTCCGCCTTGATACAATTTCTTCAAGTCCTCGTCGAACCCCAATGGACAAAAAATCAAACCCACATCGCCCAACGCTTAGCGCCCCTGCGCACCGCGCCGCCGCCCCGCTGATCGCGCTCGCCGCCGCCTTCCTCGCCGCTTCCCTGGCCTCCGCCCCCGCTCGCGCCCAGTTTAGCGAGCCCCACACCGTCCACGTCCTCGACGCCTCGGCCCTCCATCCCCCCGCCGGCGCCCGTGTCGCCATCATCGAGTTCGACGACCTCGAATGCCCCGCCTGCGCGCACGCCAACCCCGTCCTCATGCAGGCAGCCGCCAGCTACAAAATTCCCTGGGTCCGCCGCGACTTCCTCATCCCCGGCCACATCTGGAGCCCCATCGCCGCCGTCAACGCCCGCTGGTTCGACACCAAAAGCAAGACCCTCGGCGACGAATACCGCAACTACATCTTCGCCAATCAGATTTCCATCGAAACCCAGCCCGAGCTCCGCCAGTTCACGCAAAAGTTCGCTGCCGCGCACGGCATTGCCATGCCCTTTGCGGTCGATCCGCAGGGCAAGCTCGCCGCCGAAGTCCAGGCCGACACCAATCTGGCCGAGCGCATGGGCCTCAAGGAAACTCCTACCATCTTCATCGCCATCGCCAACTCCAAAGGCCCGCAGTACATTCAGGTCCTCCAGGTCGATCAGGACCTCTATCGCGATATCGATCAGGCCCTCGACTACGCCCGCCACTAGCGAGTAGGCAATGGCCAATAGCCAGTAGGGGGCAGCGGAGTCAGCGAGGTTAGAGGCGCTGGCGAGTTAGAAGAGTAGGGACCAAAGAGCTACGGCCGGCGTTCGCAGGTGCGGACGCCGTTTCTGTTTTTGGGCTGCCGGCAACGGAATCTCGCTGCGAACTGCGATCAAGGCGCCGCGTTCCTTTGCGCTGCTTGCTACTGGCTACTAACTATTGGCTATTGGCTATTCCCTATTGGCTTTTCGCTACTGGCTATTGCCTATTCGCTATTGGCTATTGGCTATTCGCTATTGGCTATTCGCTATTCGCTATTGGCTATTGGCTATTCGCTATTGGCTATTGCATATTGGCTACTGGCTGATCGCGAACAGCGCTAGCTGTTCGCGATCTTCACCAGCTCCTGCCCGCCCGGCGCAACCATCCGCGTTTGCTCTCCGCGCCAGTGGTCGATATGGCTGATGCGGTGCACGCACCCAATGGTGCAGTGCGGCGCGCAGCTCTTCGCCGTCACAAACTCATCCTTCACGCGCTCCCGCGAATACTCCGCCACCGGAATCCCCGGGTACCCGCGCTGCTGCGAGCAGTAGTGCACCAGCCCGTCCTCGCACACATACAAATAGCGCGACCCCGCGCGGCACCGCCAGTTGTTCGGCCGCCCCTCCGCAATCGCTTCCTGAAACTTGTCGAACTGCGCGTAGTTCCCCTTCTTGCGCTCCTTCATCGCGTGATAAACGCGCGCCTCCGCCTCGTTCAGCGGTTTCAGTTGCCCGTCCCCGTCGTGGATAATCCCGATCGTCGACTCGAACCCCAGCTCCACCGCGCGCCGGCCGATCGTGAGCGCGTCCTGGGGATCGCGAATCCCTCCGCCCACCACCGAATTGATGGTCACGTGGAACTCCGCATGCTCGGCGAGCATCTGCAGGCGTTTATCCAAAACCTTAAGAGACTTCTTCGACACGTCGTCCGGCGTCACGTTGTCAATCGAGATCTGCAGGTGGTCCAGGCCCGCCCGGTTCAGCCGCTCAATTCTCTCTTCGTTCAGCAGGTACCCATTCGTGATCATGCCCGCAATCGCGCCGGTTTTTCTGATGCGGCGAATCACGTCGTCCAGCTGCGGGTGCGTCAGCGGCTCTCCGCCCGAGATCCCGATCATCGCCGTCCCCAGCCGCCCCAGCGCGTCAATGCGCCTGTACATCTCTTCCAGCGGCACCGGCTCGCTCACCTTGTCGTACTCGTTGCAGTAGGAGCAGCTCAGGTTGCAGAACCGCATCGGGATAATCTGCACCAGCACCGGATGCGAAGTGTCCGCCAGCGCGCGCACCACCATGGCGTACTCGCGCACCTTGCGCGTAACGCGCTTCCAGCGGCCTTTCAGCGTCGATCTCCGGGGAGTGCCCATCTTTACTATTGAATCACAGGGAGACTGATTGAGCTGACACTCCACCCATGATCGCTTCTCCAACCTCCCCAAGCGCAGAATTTACATAAGTGATTCTTAAGCTAATGGAAACAAAGGAGATAGTATTGATAGATGTTGCAGATTATGCTATGCTGGTAAACGTAGTGTGTGCGCGGAGCACTTGAGCTCAAATGACGAAGCTTGCGAAGATCAATCAGTTCAACCGCAGCGGAGCTGTCTACTACAAGGTGGAGCAGCGCGAAGACGGTGCCTCTGCAGTCACGCTGTCTGTAGACTTCGAACGTGTACCTGAGCCAGACCATAGCTACGTCGCAGACTACTTTGAGGTTCATCGCGCAGACGCGGACGTTCTGATGGTTTTTGGGAAAATGAATTTTCCGTCTGAAAAAGAACTGAGAAACAAGATCGAAATTTACTTTCCCTTTCACCCCTTCATGCACCAATTCTGGAAGAGCTCAACGAAGCTGAGAAAAACGATACAAAAGAACTTCGAGCTAAAGGGCAAAACAGCGAAGAGACAAGGGAGTATAGCGAGCTCTGGAGAAAAGGTTCAAACGTTGGCAGCGAATTGCGCGCTGATTGTTAACAATGCCGGGCAGTGCGTGGCCGATTTTTTCCTCATTGCCGCCAAAGACATCTGGCTTAAGACAAAAAAGGGTGACCCACTTAATGTCAGCGCAATTGTGCGTGTTTTCATGAGCGAGCACATATTGCTAGGTCTCTTGAACCGCTGCGATGAGATCGCGGGGGAATTGAAGAAGGAACTGGATATACCCGCAGTGGAGGAAGACGATGAAAATCTGGAATCTGTCGAGCTTTGAAGAAGTGGTCCCTAATGTACTTTCGTCCGTAGACAAGGACTCAAGCGCAGAAGTGCATACCTCGCAAAAGAGACCACTAAACACGACAAAAAGGTTCTCAATGGGCCTTGTTGGAACGGTAATCCTCGTTGCCTCTATCAGTGTGGCCTCGGTCCAAATGCGAGTTTCTGGAAACGACAGCAAACTACGTATCTCTACAATCCCAAGCATTACAAATGTTCAGAACGATCGTCCGCCTCTGGCCTTGCTTTTTGACGCGCGTCACGACCTCAAGTGGGATGCCACAAAGGAGCAGGAAATGCTCGAACGCGCTGCCGCTGCGGTGGCAATCACAGATCGCAGCCAAAATGCAGCGAACGTCATTCATTCCGCGTTGCGAGAGGGTCTGCCTCGTGATCGGAAGGACGCGGACGATTTGGCCAAACTGGGGATCAAGCTAGGGTAGGTCTACGTTGAAGCTGATTGACTGCCCGCAATGGATACAGGACGAGAATTCGGCGCTGCCTGGGATAGCTCAGGCAGCGTTCGCATTTGCGAAGTTCATGGAGCGGCAAAACCCGAAGCTATATATCTTGACCCACGGCGACCTGAAGCTATGGCATAAGAGGCTGTTCGAGAAGACCGTCCCAGTTCCGTACTATGCAGGCAATTACCGTCAGAAGAACCCCTCCAAACCTTGCCTTGAGGGAGACGCGCAAGTAGGAGGCGTTTACGGTGCGCCATTCGAACAAGTGGAAGAGTTGATGGAGAAGTTCTCGGACCAACTTTCCGCATCAACGACCTCGACGGACGAGTTCCTAGCGGATCAGAAGCCCTTGGTCGCAAGGGTCCAAGCTGCCGCCCAACTCGCGGCTTTCGCCGGCGGATCGATCATCAAGATCCATCCATTCGTGAATGGGAACGGAAGAATTGCACGGCTGGCAATGAACTTCTACCTACACCGCTACCTGAGCCGCGTGCCATTTTTTATCGACCGCCCAACAAATCCCGATTACAGCACCGCGAGTAGGATCGCCATGCAGTTCGGAAATTTTGTTCCCCTTTATCAGTACATTATTGAATTGCTCGCAACTGGCCCCTAGGGGACAGGGTGCCTAGTGTGTCCCTCGTCCGCCGCGGCGGAAGAACCGCTCGGTAGCCAGCCCCTGTCGGATCAACTTGAGTTATCTCGCCTGCACCCGCGCCGGGCCAGCCGCCCGCCGCATCCGCCGCAGCTGCATGATCACCGAAGCAACCATCATCGGAACCACCCAGCTGGCCCAGATATAAACATCCGCGCGTTCGCCGGGGTTACCGAGCCGCGATGTCGCTCCGTAATCGTTGAGCAGCCGGAAGCTGACGAAAGCGAACGTCACAATGTAGGTCCGCACCATCCACTCCCGATGCACGTCCACCTGCCGCTGCCAGATGGCGTAGAAGGCCATGGCGCCGCAGGTGATCCAGGCCGACGCCAGGCAGAAGAGGCTGAATCCCCAAATCACTCCGAACGTGGTGGTCACGGCCAGCCCCATCCCCGCCAGCGACCCCAAAAGAACCGCAACAAGATAGGTGCGCCCCAGCACGCGATGCAGTTGGATGTTGCGCTGCCGCAACCGCCGCGAAAATTGGAATGGCCCGATGAGCAGAGCCACCATTCCGCTCGTGATGTGCACCAGCAGCATCGCGCGCCGCGACCAGTACTGGGCAAATCCGGCTGGATTGTAGTTGAGGTAGTAATGGAACACGTACTTGGCGACGAACGCGACGCCAACAGCAAGCACGATTGCGAGCGCCACCGCCTTGGCGAGGCTCGAGCTGCCGGACGCAGGCCGGATAGAAACAGCAGTCGACATGGTACCTCCTGGGGAATCGCAGAATGGGCCTGTTGGGGGAATCCCGCCGGCAGCAAATTCCGCCTCGGCCGGGACTCAGCGAGTGTACCCCGCTCTGCTTCCGGAGGAAAAGCCTTTTGTTTCCTGCGCTGCCCAATAGCCACCGTGCGCCCGCAGCGGCAAGCCCGCTAGCGCCAACTTGGTGACTCGCTAACTTGCTAACTTGCCGCCTCGCCGCCTCGCCGCCTCCTACTGCGGCTGATAATGATGGTTGTCGTCGTGCCTGTCGTGATCGCCGTGACCGCCATGGTCGCCATAACCGCCGTGATCGTCGCGACCCCCTGCCACCGCCGCGCAGGCAAAATCGTTTCGCCCGTTGTGAATGCCCGTCATGACAGTGAAACCGCCGCGCCCGGCCGGGCACATGTGCATGCCGTTGGCATAGGTCTGGCCGTTGGCGTCGAGAAACGAGCGCTGCACGCCCGGTATGTCAGAGCACACAAGCCAGTCGTAGTTGTTGTGCAGCCCGCGCATATACCACCCCGGGCGGCACACGTGCATATTGCCCCGGCCCAGGTCGCCCTGCGTTCCCCTGTCCAGATAGCTGTGCACCTGGCGCTCCATTCCCTCGGGAACCACGCGCACGCAGGTGAATACGT
Organism: Occallatibacter sp.; assembly: GCA_035541975.1. Taxonomy (GTDB): domain Bacteria; phylum Acidobacteriota; class Terriglobia; order Terriglobales; family Acidobacteriaceae; genus Telmatobacter. Next base: position 59,972 of record DATKMH010000027.1, read on the forward strand.
TGTTGCCTACATGGGCGCCCTGCATGGCGAATCCCACCGGGCACACGTGCACCGGCGTCCGGTTCCAAACCTCTTCCGTTCCGCCGTCGGTCACCGACCTGCCCACCTGCGCGCGGCTCAGCACGCCGCATAGACAAACCACGGCCAGAAGACACGCCGCCTGCCAGCACGTCTTTCTTGCTTCTCTCATTGGTCTCTCCCTTTCAGTTTTTCCTGATCTTTGGCCCGGACGAAGGCCCTTTTGGCCCGCGGGTCAGAAATCTAATTGCCCATGGAAGACTGTGTCAAGCGAGGCCGTTGACGTTTCGCCGCTGCGAGCATCCAACCTGCAGCCTTCCAGTATCCTGTTCCCTTGAGGTTGCGCCCATGAAAAAACTGGCTTTGCTTCTCGCTCTCGCCGTGCCCCTTGCCGCCGCCCAAACCAAGACCCCGCCCACCACGCTGCGTGGCGTGCTGCTGGAGCAGCTTCGCACCACACACGACCAGGAAGATTGGTTTGTTCCGGCCAACGTCGCCGTCGCGGGCCTCACCGCTGAGCAGGCCCAATGGAGCCCCGGCAAAGGCAACCACTCCATTGGCCAGCTTGCCTACCACATATGGTATTGGGACGACCGCGCGCTCACCCAGTTCAACGGGCAGAAGCCCGCGCCCTTTGATGGAAACAATAACGAGACCTTCGACAATTTCACCCCCGCGCAATGGGACGACCTGGTGAAAAAGCTCGACAAGGTGCTCGCCGATTGGGAAAAGGCCGTTGAAACCGCCGACGACGCAAAGCTGGCTGCGAACGCGTCACTGATTGCTCACGTGGGAGCGCACAACGCCTACCACATCGGACAGATCCTCTACGTTCGCAAACTGCAGGGAGTGTGGGATCCCGCCAAGGGCGTGAAGTAGGCGAGCGCCAGCCGCGCCTACTGCGCGGCTTCGCGGCCCACTTATCCAACGTCGCGATTGTCGTCGTTGAGATACTCTTCCGGAACGTCGTCCTCAGGCACCTGCCGCGTCCGCACCTCGCCCTGGTCGGCGTCGGGCGCGTCTTCCACTCCCTGGACGATTCCCGCCTCGAACGCGTTGCCCTCTTCGAGCAACTCCTCCGCGCTCTCAGAATCGGCATAAGGCTTGTCGCGCAGTTGCTGGATGTCGCCCGATTGGCCGGCCGAATCCGCTCCGGTCTCGTCACGCAGTTTCCGTTTTGGGTCCATGATCGGTTGCCCCTCTCGCGGCCGGGCGCGTTGCGTCGCCGCCGGTGCTGCCCACACTACGTCGGATGCGAATCATACGCGAAAGTTACTGACTCGTCGCCAACTTGCCAGCCCGCTAACTTACTGACTCGCCGACTTGCTGACCTGCTAACTCGCTCCCTGACCACTGATCACTAACCACTCACCACTGTCTATTACAGCTTGTCGATCTCCTCCGCCGCCCTGTGAATCGCCTCCGCGATCTTCTTGATCTGCTCCGGGCTCGCGCCTCTGCGCCACACCTTCGACATCACGGCCCCGCGCAGATCCATGAACGCCTTCATCAGCTCCGGAGCGCGCCCGCGCCGGAATCCGCGCCCCGTCTCCTCCAACCGCTCGAACAGCCGGCCCACGCGCTCCTTGTTGGCTTCGAGATACTTCGCGCCCTCCTCGGTCACGCTGTAGACCTTTTTGCCCTCGGTCTGCGCGGCAATCAGGCCCTCTTCCTCAAGCATGGTGAGCGTGGGATACACCACCCCCGCGCTCGGCGTGTAGCCGCCGCCCAGCCGCTCTTCCATGGTCTTCATCAGCTGGTAGCCGTAGCTTGGCTGGCCTTGGAGCAGCCGCAGAATCACCAGCCGGATCTCGCCGGCATCGAACATCCGCTCGCGCCCCCCAAACCCGCGCCCGAACCCGTGCCGGCCGAAGCCGCCTCCGAAACCGCCGCCGCGGCCTCCGAATCCCGGGTCTTCGCCGCGTCCGCCAAAGGCGCCCGGCTCGTCGAAGTCGCCTCCGCGCATTGCTGCAAACCGCTCCTGCGCATAATGCCGCCCTGCCCAGCCACGCGGGCCGCAGAACTCCTCGCGCCCGCCAAATCTCTGGCCACAGCGTTCCGCTGGTGGCCCCTGCTCAAATCTGTGTCGTCCAAACATATCGTTGGACCTCCTTTCAAAACATATCTCACACTATATCGTAAGATATATCTTGATGCAAGTCGGATTCTGAAGATTTTCAGCCGTCGGCCCACAACCCCGGCTCAAGCGCTGAACTGCCCCGCCCCGCATCCCAAGTACCGCGAAGTCGAATATCCAGCTCCGAACTGCCTTTTCCGGGCCGCGAGCACCTTGGGCAAGGCCGCGACAGCGGACGGGATCGAGGCGGCAGGGGCTCGCCCAAACGCCCGAGCGGCCCGGGAGCCGAATCGCAACCCAGATCTCAGCTCCGGCCTACCACCCGCTCCCGCCGCAATTTCCCTTGCTTCTCCGCCGCCCCTGCCCTATCGTTTGAGGCATCAAGCGGAGAAACCCTGATGGCAGACAGTGATAGCGGCGGCAGCTGGTCGGCGGTGGAGTCCCTCCTGGGCGACCGCTACACGCGCGAGGCGCGGCTGGCGCCCGCGTTTCTCAGCGTCTTTCCCATCCTGCTGGTGCTGCTGCTGTCGTTCAAAGGACTGCAAGGCGCGATCCCGGCGCTGCTTTCACTCCTCTGCGTCTTCGGCGTGGTGCGATGGATCTCGCATATCGCACGCGGCATCGGCGACAAGAAGGAGGTCAAGCTCTTCCGCGATTGGGGCGGCAAGCCGACAACAACTCTGATGCGCGTGGCACTCGGCTACATGAAGATCGGGGACACAAAATACGGCGACCACGTGAGGCACCTTCTGTGGGAAGCGCCGCCGGGAAACAGGATCCAGGACGTGATGAAGCAGCGCAAGGGGCCGACTCCGCCAACATTCGACCAGGATAAACAAGCCTCAGATGAGTCCGCCCTAAAAGCGGCGGCACATGCGGAAAAAGCTGGCGCCAGCAACCCGCCGGCGCCGATAAATCCTCACGTCGCCGGTAGGAAGCCAACCCCGCATGTCGTCCCGATCCCCGATGCGCTTGACCATCTTTATGAGCCGACCGTGGCCTGGATGCGCGAGAACTCGCGCAACAGCGTTCTGGTCGTCGAGGAGGAAATCTCCTACGGCTTCCAGCGCAATTTCTACGCGCTGTGGTGGTTCGCTTTGGTCTGCGCGCTCGCTTCATTTGCTGCTGAAGCGTGGAGGGCGCATTTCTACGTGCAATTGACGCGCCCGTTCATCCACATCGATAACGGTATGGCCGCCGTGATTCTGATTGCTCTAGTGGCTTACCTATTCTGCTTACTGATCTTTGTCACCGAGAAAAGCGTGATGATTCAGGGTTTCATCTACGCCCGCGCGCTGCTCGACTCGTTCTACGCCGACTCGGCCGCCAAGCCGCCCGGGAAACCCGCTCCCGCCGACCCAAGCTGATGTTTAGTCAGAAGGGAACGGCGGCCTGATCGGGATTCACGGTTCGTAGTTCGCAGTCCACGACCCACGATCGACGACCCCCGCACCCGCCCCACCGGCTATTGGCTACTCGCTATTGGCAATTGGCTAGTGGCTATTGGCTCTGTCATATACTGTGCCCGTGCCTCTCGCGCCCAACCAACTCGTCGCGCTCATCGTCGCCGTCAGTTTCGCGGCGGGGCTCAATGTCTACGCAACCGTGGCCACCTTGGGCCTGCTGGCGCACACAAAATATCTTGACCTTCCGCCCTCGCTCCATCTCCTTTCGAACTGGGGCGTCATCGCCGCCGCTCTCATTCTTTTCGCCATCAACTTTTTCATCGATAAAGTCCCTGCCCTCGATCTGGTCTGGAACGCGCTGCACACCTTCATCCGCGTGCCGGTCGCAGCGTTGCTCGCATTTCAGGCCACAGCCGGTCTCACGCCCGCCGAGCAGCTTGCCGCCACGCTGGCCGGTGGCGCCATCGCCTTCATCGCCCACGGCAGCAAAACCGCCGTGCGCGCGGCTGTCACTCCATCGCCCGAGCCGTTCTCAAACATCGCACTCAGCCTCGGTGAAGACGGCCTCGCCATCTTCCTCACCTGGCTCTCAACCTGGAAGCCCTACATCGCCGCAGGCATCGCCTTCATCTGCATCCTGGTCACGCTAATTCTCATTCGCACTCTCTTCCGCGCGCTCAAGTCGCTGCGCAATCGTCGCAAACGCGCCATCGCCGTCTGAGGCCGATTTTCCCGATTCGAACCGATGCCGACCAAATCCAATTCGCCGCGCAAATCCTTCACAGCGCTGCTTGAGCCCGATGGCACCGCCCTCAAGTGGGTCATCGCCCGCGTGCCTTTCGACATTGCCAAAGCCTGGCCGGTGCTCAACGGGCGCCGCGTGCGCGGCGAGATCGGCGGCTTCGCCTTCCGCACTTCCCTCTTTCCCGATGCGCGCCGCGGCGGCCACATTTTGCTCGTTAACAAAAAAATGCAAGCAGGCTCCGGATCCCGCGTTGGCTCACGCGTCAAGATCTGGCTCGAGCCCGACCTCGCCGAGCGGCCCGTCGTCCTGCCTTCGGAATTCGCCCGCATCCTGAAAGCAACGCCCGAACTCCGCCGCCTGTTCGAGTCGATGAGCCCTTCCATGCGCCGCGAAATCGGCAAATGGACCGGCGAGCCGAAATCGCCGGCCACTCGCCAAAAACGCGCAGAAAAACTGGCCGAGCGCATGATGCAGGCCGTCGAAGGCGAGCACGATCCGCCGCCCGTTCTCCGCGCGTTGTTCCTGCGCCACCCCGGCTCGCGCGAAGGCTGGTTCGCGCTTACGCCCAATCAGCGCCGCAGCCACCTCATGGGCATCTTCTACTACGAAACCGCAGAAGCTCGCGAACGCCGCGCCATGAAGGCGATCGAGGAGGCGCTCAAGGCTGCCAATCGCACGCGCGAACGAGAATCCCGCCGCCAATCCGGACATCGGTAATCCGCCATTCGGTTGACAACTTTAGCGTTAATCGGTGTTTGAACAAGGCAACAGGAGGGAGGACGATGAACCGGATCCCCGAAAGAAATGGGCGCTTTGAACTGGCCTTCACCAACGGTTTATCGTCTAATTAACTTGAGATGACACTCGCTTCAGTTCGCACACTTCTCGCCAAATCCCCCGCATTGGTAGTTGACGATCAAGCGCGCCAGGAAAGCCTGGCTGTTTCCGCAGGCCTCAAGCTGCAAAAGGCCGGCCTCCTCGAGGAGCTCATCGTCCGCTATCAGCACCGCCTCATGCGCTACCTGCTGTTCCTCACCGGAAACCGCGACACCGCTGAAGACCTCTTTCAGGAAGTCTGGATGCGAGTCCTGGTCCGCGGCGAGCAATTCGACGGCCGCGCCCGCTTTGAAACCTGGCTCTTCACCATCGCTCGCAATCTGGTCATTGACCATCGCCGCAAGCGCACCATGAATTCGCTCGACGAACTCATTGACGGTGCAACGGAAGACGATCGCTCCATGACTTTCGAAGTCGCTGCCGACGATCCCACTCCCTTCGACCGCATCTGCAACCTCGAAGACCGTGAGAAGATCGCAGCCGCGCTGCTCGAACTCGACACCCTGCACCGCGAAGTGCTCGCGCTCCGTTTCTACGAAGAGCTCTCACTCGAAGAGATCGCCAAGGTCACGCGCGCGCCGCTTTCCACCGTCAAGTCGCGGCTTTATCGCGGCCTGGCAATGATCAAGCCACGGCTGGAATACGCTGCAACCCGCTTCCAGGAGGTTGCGTGAGAACGGTTGAACTGTTCGGCAACTCCGGCGCTCCCCCGGCGTCGGGCGCCTCTTCGGGCTCAGGATCGAACTCAGACGTGGTTTCCGCGCTGGCCGGCAAGCAGGCCGGCCGCGACCGCGCAGTTGCCGAAAAAACCCGCCGCGTTGTGCTCGCTTCGCTTGGCGTCATTCAGGACCAGAAAGCCGACCGCCGCCGCACGCGCTCCGTTGTCCTTGCCTCGATTTTGCTGGCCGTCCTCGCCTTCGGGCCCCTCGCTTGGAGGGTGGCCGACGATCTGATCGGTGGGGAGCACTTCAGCGACATTGCCACCCAGACCAGCTTATGGGCCTGCATCCTCTGCCCGGCGATTTTGGCCGCATTTCTCATCGCCGGCTGGTCCCGCAACAAGGACTAATCCGCCCCAGCCCCAAAAATCGCCCATTTTCCCCTTCCGCGAAACTTCTTTCGGCCCCGATCCGTCCATTCAAAGAGCCGCAAGCGTGTCTTTATACGTTATTGAAGGCCCCTCAAAGGGAAAATAATGCCCGACCCAAAAAACATCAGGATCAACGAAGAAGAGCGCCTGATCCCGGTCTGGTCCATCGTTGTCGCCGCGCTGGTATTTGTCCTCATCGAGTACTACTTCTGGGCCGTAGCACCGCAGCAGCGCCATCATGCGCCTCCGCCGCTTGGCCTGCGCATTTACTTCAATCTCTCCTGGGGCGTGGTGGCGTCTCTCTATTTCCTCATGGTCGGCTACATCAGCAGGGATGCTCCGCGCCGCGCCATGAGCACCCGCTTCTGGATGCTGATTTGCTTCGTCGGGCCGCCGGGCATCGGCGCGGTGCTCTATTTTCTGTTGCGCCAGCCTCAGGTTTTCCGCTGCCCTTCGTGCGGAACCCATGTTCAGGGTGACTTCCACTTCTGCCCGCAATGCAACTATCAGCTCACAGCGAATTGCGGAACCTGCTTCCGCACCGTGCGCGCCACCGATATTTACTGCACTAACTGCGGCCACGAGCTGGCGCAGGACCACACGCCCGCCCGCCTCAGCGCGATGAGCGACTAATGGGGAACTGAGCGCTCTTAACCTACCATTGACGCGGAGTGCCCCATCCATCGGTCGCCGCTGCGACCGATGGGTGGGATACCACGAACCCAACCCTACGAATGTTTTGTCATTTTGAGCGCAGTCCGCGGCTCTCAGTTTCCCTATGCATTGTCATCCTGAGGTCGCCGCGGCGACCGAAGGATCTGCCGTTGCTTTTTACCCGGCCTCCTAACTTGCGAACGCCGCTAACTCCGCCGTCCCTGTTCTACAATCAACCTGTTCAGCCCCATGTCCATCTCCGCGCTCATTATCGATGACGAGCAACTGGCCCGCGATGAGCTGAAGTATTTGCTCGACTCGGTCGGCGACGTGGACGTCATTGCTCAAGGCTCAAACGGAATCGAAGCCGTCGAGCTCATCGATGAGCACCATCCCGATCTGGTCTTTCTCGATGTGCAAATGCCCGGCCAGGACGGATTCGCGGTCATTCAGCGCCTCGCCGATCGCAATCGCGCCAAAGCCGCCAAGCACGCCGACGCCGATGCGGCAAAAGACGCGCCCTACTTTCCCCAGTTCGTCTTCGCCACCGCCTTCGATCAGTACGCCGTCCGCGCGTTTGACGTGAACGCCGTCGACTATCTGCTGAAGCCTTTCGACCTTGCGCGCGTCACCGAGGCCGTCGAGCGCGCCAAAGCCCGCATCGCCGCCGGCAGCGCTGGCGCAACTTCGCCGCCGGAATCCGGCATCGACTCGCAGATCGATCGCCTTCTTCGGCTGCTCAACCGGCCGCAGAGCGGCGACCCCGGCCGCCCTCCCGCCAAGCTCATCGTCGAAACCCAAAGTCGACTCCTCCTTGTCGATCAGGCCGACATCTGCTTCGCCGCCATCGACGAGGGCGTCATCCGCATCGTCACGCGTGCATTCGAGGGCCAATCGAAATGCCGCACGCTCGAGGAACTGCTCGAGCTCCTCGATCCCGCGCGCTTTTGGCGCGCCCACCGCGGCTTCATCGTGAACATCGATCAAATCCGCGAGGTCATGCCCTGGTTCAAATCCAGCTACCAGCTGCGCATGAACGACAAGCAGCAGACCGAAATCCCGGTCAGCCGCGCGCAAACCAAGCGCCTCCGCGAGCTGTTCAACCTGTAGGCCCCGCCTTGCTGCACCCCACGCAACTGTCAAGCCCACTCGGCCAAAATAATTCCGCGCTCATCCCCTAACTCCTTCATTCCATATCCCTTGCTCCCTTGCTCCGTGCCTCTCGAAGTTTGCCGGTAATTTCGCCCTTTTTCGCTATCCTTGAATCACGAAGCATAAACAGGCTTCTTCGGCTTCAGATTCGTCGTGGGCGGCCATCGGGCCGCCTTCGCCGTTTATGGAACACGCATCACGGTCCAAGCCTAAGCCCTTTAAAAGGCTAAGGTTGCGTATAAGCCTTTTGAAGTCAATGGGTTATGAAACCCTTCAAAAGGTACAAGTGATTGAAAACAAGGGCTTTAACCCTCCAAAGGGGGGAGGGGGGTGGGGTATGCACTAAAAAAGTAAACACTCCGCCCCCGAGTGGAGACATACTGACGGGGGCCAGATGTCGGCGTCGGCCTATGATCCTGATAAACGTGCCAAGCCGCTGCCCGCGGCCACGCCTCAGTCGTACCGCTCAAACACAATCTGCTTCTTATTCCAGCCGTAGCCTTCCAGCAGCTCGCGCACGCCTGACACCATGAAGTTCAGCCCACAGATGTAGCAGTAGATGTCGAATTTCAGATTCGCTGCGGGAATCGCTGGGTCGACCGGGGGCGCCGGCAGCGTTTGGCCCAGGCGCTTCGCGCGTTCTTCGATGATCTTCGCCACATGCTCTTGCACGTGTCCGCGCAGGCCTTTCCACGTGTCGTCGGCTCGGCTCAAGGTAGGCAGGTAATGAAAGTTGGGCGCGCGTTCAGCCAGCGCCTCGAACTCGCTCCGGTAATAGATGTCCGACTCGTAGCGAGTTCCATAGACCAGCCAGATGTCTTTGCCCCCGCTGCGGTCTGCGCCGTCGACCGGAAACAGCCACTCGAGATACGCGCGCATCGGAGCCACGCCGGTTCCGGTCGCAACAAAAATCGAGTCGGTAATCGGCTCCTGCAACACAAAGTGCCCGTGCGGCCCGTGAATCTGAATTGTTGCTCCCACCGGCAGGTCGGGCAGGTCGGCAAGGTGATTGGAAAAGAATCCGTTCTCCACGCGGTTCACGCACAGTTCGAACCGGTTCCCGCGCGCTGCCGAAGCAATCGAGTAGGCGCGCGTCTGCTGCTTGCCATTTTCGTCTGGGGCAACCGCCGACACAAACTGGCCGGGCTGATAATTGAAGCTCTCCCGTCCTTCAACTTCGAACAGGAAGTGATAGCACTGTGCAACCTCGGAAATGCAGTCTTTGCGCAGAAGTCGCGCCGTATAAAGCTCGCGTGCCAAGTTTTTCCTCGCCTTGTAGGGAAGATTTTGGGCCGGAGTCGATCCTGCTGGGATTATAGGTTGCGAGGCTTGGGTGCTGCCACGGTTGATGCTGGCGCCCTTTGCGCCCAGGTCGCAGCGCCGTTACTGCTGCCCGGCCACTGGAATCTCGATCGCCGATTCGTGCCCCGGCCCGGAAAAGACCGTGATCGTTTCCGGCTGGTAGTCGCCCGGTTTCGCCTTCATGATGTTGGGCACGAAGGTCTGCGGATTGCGATCGTAGAGCGGAAACCATGTGCTCTGAATCTCTACCATCACTGTGTGCCCGGCCTTGAAGACGTGGTCCACATCGTGCAGGCTGAACTTGTATTCGTGAATCGAGCCGGGCGCAAGCGCCGCGGGATGGTCGTATCCGGCCAAATACCGCCCGCGAAAAATCTCTGCATTCGTCATCAGCTGGTACCCGCGCATCGTTGGGTCCGCGTCGTCCGCCGGATACTCGTCGATCAGCTTCACTACCAGGTCGTTGTCGGAGCCGGTAGTCGAAGCAAAGATATCGGCCTCCACTTCGCCGGTGATGGTCAGATCTTTCGTCAACACGGGCAGCTTCCACACCGCCAAATCTTTGCGGCCGGTCACGAATCGCTGATCTTCCGTGAGCCAGTCAAACCATTCGGAGCCGTCGCTGTACGTCGGCTGGATCGGCCTGTGCCGGTACGGTACCGGATTGGCAGGATCGCTGACATACGAGCTGGCTGCTTCGCGTGTCGATGCGCTCCAGCCAAGTAGACCCGCGCTTTCGAGATACAGCGCCTTCGGCCGCGATCCTTTAGGAGGAAAGTGCGAATAGTACTTCCATGTGTTCGACCCGGTTTGAAAGCTCGCCGTATCTTCGAGATCGAACCCAGCCTCGCCTTTCAAATAATGTGCGAAGAATTTCGCCTCGATCTTCTCGCGGAATTCGGTACCGATCGGCTCGCCGTATTTCAGGTTTCCAAGATGATTCGAAGACGACGACCAGAATCCGTGCCGCCACGGCCCAAGCACCAGAAAGTTCTCGTGGTTTGCATCGTGCGGCTCCAGTTTCGCGTATTCCTCCTGCGGCCCGAACATATCTTCCTGGTCGTAGTAGCCGCCCACGGTGAGCGTCGGCACGGCGACGGAATTGAGCGCATATTCCACCCCGCGCGATGACCAGACGGAGTCGTATGCCGGATGATCGAGGAAAAGCTTCCATGTGGGCAGCAACTTGAACCCGGACTGCTTCACGTCCTGCTCAAAGCTGCCGCGCGAAAGAAAGTAGTCGAACCCGTCCACGCCCTTGCCGTAGCTGACGTCGGTCTCCGTTTTGCTGGGCTCAAGCCCCAGCACGTAGTCGTAGCCATAGCTCTGCCTGAATGCGCCGTTATGAAAAAAATCGTCGCCGATCCAGACATCGATCATCGGCGCCTGCGGCGAAATCGCCTTCACCGCCGGGTTAGGATCGATGCCGGCCATCATCGCCAGGAATCCCGGATAGCTGGTTCCAACCACCCCCACGCTGCCATTATTGCTGGGCAAATTTTTGATCAGCCACGCCACCGTGTCATACGCGTCGGTGCTTTCGTCCGTGGCCGCTGGATCGTGATGATCGGCGAGTGGCCGCATCATCACAAACTGGCCTTCGCTTTTGTAGCGCCCGCGAATGTCTTCCGCTACATAGATATATCCATCGCGCGCCAACTCAGGCCGCCGCGCGAAAAACGAATCGCGATCGGTATCGTCCACACCGTAGGGCGTTCGTTGCATCAGGATTGGAAGCGGCGTCTTGATGTCCGTCGGCTTAAGAATCACCGCGTGCAGCTTGACGCCGTCGCGCATGGGAATCATGACCTCACTGCGAACGTAGTCGTGAAAGACGTGATGGACGGGTGGGCCCGAACGGATATAAATTGCGTTCGGATAATCCGAAAATGAAACCCGGATCGGGCGGCCGCTCGCATCCAGCGCAAATGTAGCCGTGACGCCGGAATCGACGAGGCTGAAGACCGTTGCGGAGAGCGGCTTCAGCGCGATAGGGACATGACTATCGGATTCAACCGTCAGGGCGCCATTTTGCATGTAGAAGCTAAATGCAAAGCTTGGATTCTCGGAATCGACGTATTGGCCTGCGAAAGTTTCCAGCTGCGAGGTCGCGGGCTGTTCGGCGGATCGTGGAGCTGCACCGGCCAGAACCGCAGCGATAGCAACCGTCGCAAGCAGGGCGACGCGGCGCACACGACAGTAGATCAATGGTTAAGCCTCCGCAGACTGGGATCGCGCCAGGCGCTCGCGACTCTGTTCATTTGCTCAATGCACATGCCCGTGGTAATGCTCATGCCCAACGCCGACCTCTTGCGGAGGCGTCACGCAACCTTCAAGCGATTCGCAGCCAACGTGCTCAAACTGGATGGTCGTGTGTCCGATTTCAAATTGTCCACGCAATACGTCGTTGAGACTCGCCAGAATGCAAAGGCTCTCCGACGGCGGTATATCGGCAATCGTCACATGGCAGGCGAGGGCGCGCGTGTAGGATCCCAGGCACCAGACGTGCAGGTCATGAACATTCACTACGCCTTCGACCGCTTCCATCACCGAGCGAATGTTGTCCAGCGAAACGCCGCGCGGCGTGCCTTCAAGCAAAATGTTCAGCGTCTCGCGCACAATGCCGATGCTGGACCAAAAAATGAATCCGGCAATAAGAATGGAAAGCGCAGGGTCAATCCAGTTCTGGCCCGTGTACAGGATCCCCACGCCGCCTGCGATCACGGCTGCCGTTGAAAGCGTGTCTCCCGCCATATGCAGAAAGGCGCTGCGCAGATTTACGTCGCGCGCCACGCCCCAAAGCAGCGCCGCGATCGCGCCATTCATCACCACACCGGCCGCGGCCACAACCATCATGATTCTCGGTTGCACTGGAACCGGCGAGCTCAGCCGGTGAACCGCTTCAACCGCAATCCACAGCGAAATGGCAATCAGCGTGGCCGCATTGATAAACGCCGCAATCACGCCGGCACGCTGGTATCCAAAGGTTCTGGCATCATCTGCGGGACGCGACTGGAAATAGACCGCTGCAAAACTCAGCAGCAGGGCCAAAAAATCTGAGACATTATGCCCGGATTCAGAAAGCAGCGCCAGCGAATGAGCACGCAGGCCGGCGACAAATGTGACCACTACATACGCCAGCGTGGCCGCCATCGAGATGCGCAGGACAATCTTTGTCCGGCTCGCACTCTTGCCCTCCGCCGCTCGGTGGACATGCATGTTGTTAGTCTAACTGCGGACCGAATCGCCTGCCTACGCGCAGTTCTAACCCTTACCGGGCCGCAGATGACTCAGGTCCAATGGGTCGGGGTTGTCAAACGAAGGCAGCTGGGGAATCCGTTCACGCAGTCCTGTCCATCCCTCGCCCACAACGATGCTGTTGTACGGATTGCCCGGCTGATAGCGGACGGAGCACGGAAACCCAGCCCTCACATCGGCCGCATTCACAACTTCGCGCATCGCGGTAATGTCCTGCGAGCACTCGTAATCTACGCCCGCGATTCGGTAGCTATACAAGAGCATCGTCAGCGTGCGGCCGTCTTTCGCTCCCACTTCATAAATATCCAGCAGCATGCCGTCAACCAGCCGCCCGGAATGCACAAGAAATCGGCGCCGCGCGAGCTCCAGTTCCTCCGCGCTGGGGCGCTTCCGAAGAATGACCCACGCAGCCGTCGCCGCCGCCAGGATCACTGCGGATATCCCGGCGGCTATCTCCCAATTCTCTGTTTGGCGCAGGATCATCCCAGATGCCGACCGAGCCCATGGCCCCACTTCGAGAATACCGCAGGTGAAAACGGATGGGTGCAGCAGTGCGCGCGCTTGGTGCCATGGCAATCAACCCGTCGGCACATTCCTGGGGCCGTAAAAATGACCTATACTCTAGGTTGCACCAGCGGCAGATTGCTGCGCTGCGAGCCGATGTGCGGCGGACCCTGCCGGGAGCAATTCCATGAAAGCGCAAGCTAAAATTCGCTCCACGACCGTAATTTGCGTACGGCGCAACGGCCAGGTGGTGATGGCGGCCGACGGCCAGGTGACTTTGGGCGATCATGTGCTGAAGCACTCGGCCAAAAAGATTCGACGCCTGTTTCAGGAGAAAATTCTCGCCGGATTTGCCGGTTCGACAGCCGACGCATTCAATCTCTTCTCGCGTTTTGAAACAAAGCTGGAACAGCACGCAGGAAACCTGAACCGGGCCGCGGTGGAGTTGGCCAAGGATTGGCGCACCGACAAGATGCTGCGCAATCTTGAGGCTTTGCTGCTGGTTGCCGATAAGGCGCAGACATTTTTGATTTCGGGCTCCGGCGACGTAATCGATCCCGACGAGCCGCTTGCCGCCATCGGCAGCGGAGGCAGCTATGCAACTGCAGCCGCCCGCGCGCTAATGGAAAATACCAACCTGAGCGCCCGGGAAATCGCGGAAAAAGCGATGAAGATCGCCAGCGAGATTTGCATTTACACCAACGACCGCGTCACCATCGAGGAGCTGCAGGGTTAGCAGAAAGCCTCCGCCGACCTAGATACCATGGCTATTTATCTTCCAGCCTCCGCCGAAGAACAAGAGCTCGCGCTCGACGAATTGACTCCGCGCGAAATTGTCGGCGAGCTCGACAAACACGTTGTGGGCCAGCGCGCCGCCAAGCGCGCGGTGGCCATCGCGCTGCGCAACCGCCAGCGCAGACAAAAGCTGCCGCCCGATCTGGCCGACGACATCATGCCCAAGAACATCATCATGATCGGCCCTACCGGAGTGGGCAAAACCGAGATCGCCAGGCGCCTGGCCAAGCTCACCAACTCGCCATTCCTCAAGGTCGAGGCTTCAAAGTTCACTGAAGTCGGCTACGTGGGTCGCGACGTGGAGTCGATGATTCGCGACCTGGTTGAAATCGCCATTGACATGGTGCGCGAAGAGCGCCTGGAGGAAGTGGAGGACCGCGCCGAAATGAACGCCGAGGAGCGGCTGCTGGATGTTTTGCTGCCTCCGCTTCCTGCCGTTCCTCATCCGCAGGAAGGTCAACTTTCATTGCCCGGCGCCGAGAGCCATCAGCGCTCGCGCGAAAAACTGCGTCAGCAGTTTCGCGAAGGCAAACTCGATGACCGCATGGTCGAGCTCGATGTGCGCGAACGCAACCTGCCGCAGTTTGGCATCATCTCCAACCAGAACATGGAAGACATGGAGATGAACCTGAAAGATATGCTGCCCAATATTTTCGGAGGCGGCACGAAAAAGAGGAAGATGAAGGTCACCGACGCCTTCGATTACCTTGTGCAGGAAGAAGAAGGCCGCCTCATAGATATGGACTCAGTCAATCGAGCGGCCGTGGAGCGCGTTGAATCGAATGGCATCATATTTCTCGACGAAATCGACAAAATCGCCGGACGCGAAAGCGGCCACGGACCGGACGTTTCGCGCGAAGGAGTGCAGCGCGATATCCTGCCTATCGTCGAAGGCACCACCGTCAACACGCGCTACGGCATGGTTCGCACGGACCACATTCTTTTCATTGCAGCCGGCGCGTTCCATGTTTCCAAGCCCAGCGATCTCATCCCGGAGCTCCAGGGCCGATTTCCCATTCGCGTGGAATTGCAGTCGCTCACTGTCGACGATTTTCTGCGCATTCTAACCGAGCCCAAGGCGTCCCTCACGAAACAGTATTCGGCCCTGCTTGAAACCGAGGGCGTTCGCCTCGAGTTCGCGCCGGAAGCTCTGCGCGAGATGGCTGAGTTCGCGTTCAAGGTGAATGAGACCACCGAGAATATTGGCGCCCGGCGCCTGCACACCATCATGGAGCGCGTTCTTGAGGATGTCAGTTTCCTCGCGCCGGATGTTGCGCGCCGCGCCTCCGACGAAAAAGCCTCGGCGATTTCTGAATCTATCAAGAACGAAGTGACAACTCCGTTGCCCTATCAGGAGCGCATGACCGCATCCGGTCCCGAGAAAGTGTTCCTCATCGACGCCACTTATGTGAGGCAAATGGTGGCTTCGATCGTAAAGGACCAGGACATGTCGCGGTACATTCTCTAACTCCACCAGTTCTCAAATTGAAGATTGCCGATCTTGGCCGAACCGCATTTCGGAGATAGGCGACACGGTATCGGTCACACGAACGCGGTTTCAGCACACAAATTTGGCCGCCTCGCACCTCGTTTGCGCCTCCATGAACCACGCTGTAAAATGGAAAGACTGCACCACTAAAGCGTCGGGGAGTGGCTCAGCCTGGTAGAGCACCTGGTTCGGGACCAGGGGGTCGGAGGTTCAAATCCTCTCTCCCCGACCATGCAAATCAATCACCTACAAGTTGAGCTCTTGGTCAGGGCCCTCAAAAGGGCACCCATTCGGCGGGCCGTTTTGTCGCATTCCGAGACGATTGCGAAGATCGAAGATCGAAAACCACCACTTTCCATACCTTCTTCGCCCGCCGCACCCGAAGTTTGAACCGCGGTTAATCTATTCAATTGTTCGCTCTGCGCGACACGTCCATGCAGTCAGGGGCCGTATTGCGAAGGATTTCAATGCGCCGTGTGGTGGTGATTCGGCTCAAGCCGCTTTTGGGGGCTCGAGCAATAATGCTCACAACGCGGCTGTGCAGTTTTCAGTTTTCCCGGAACTCAGGCAGCCATTCGGGTTTGCTCGATCCCATCGGGACCAGGACAGTCTGATATGACCCCTTCGTCCTCGACATGACTACCGGGTCTGTCATCCCTTGGTAGGTCCCGCAAGGCGTTTCCGCAGTGAAGAGATCGGGCTCGGGGTAAAAATGCTCATCCGATGTGCCTGCTGTCGCCTGAGCGAATTGCTTATCGAAGATTCCTAGCGACAACAACCAGAGCGCCGTTCTGGTTAACGAAACGACAACCCTGTAGCTGCCGCCTTCCGTTGCACGCCGGCGCAAAGCAGCGAGGATGCCGGTCACGCCCAGCCAGCCGACAACGTTGTCGCAAACCGGCGTGCCAATCGGCGCAAGCTTTGGCTGTCCCGGAGTTCCCTCCAACGGATACACGCCGGAGACTGTCGCCCCATGCACATCAAAGCCTGGCCGCATTGCCCACGGTCCCGTCTCGCCGTGTAGGACTACCGTCGCGTGGATCAGTCCCGGCTTCCGTCCACACAGCTCCGCCGCTTGAAGCCCACGCTGCTCCAAAAACCGCGGCCGCTTGTTGGCGAAAAAAACATCTGTATCCTGGAGGAGCGTGTGGAATTGAGCACGATCCTGCAGCGAATCGCCCAGAATCGTCGAGCGCATTCCAACTTGCGCATCCCATGCGAGAAAATCGATCTCGCACGCGTGCAATCCCCAAATGTTGAGAACATCGGCGCCGTAAAGAGCAAGACACCTGCCCATTGCAGCGCCGGCGATGACATGGCCCATGCCCAGCGCCCGGATTCCGCAGAGCGGGAGATCTCCGCGCCCGCGAATGGGTACCGCTTCGCTCTCGCCGATCTTCTCAACCGTGATCAGCGGCGTTTCCGAAAGTACTTCGGCGTATTGAGTCTCCTGGCGAAGTTCGTCGTTTGTGCGCACAATCGCCATCGGCACGCCGGCCGCGGCTGCAGCCTCCTCTAGGTCAGAGCTTCGCCATTGACGAATGGCGTTGCCGATCGATTCACTGCTTTCGCTGCAACGAAGCAAATTGAGCGTGCGCGCACGAATGCCGGGATAGAAGTCGAGTGCGACGGCATGCCGGCCATCGCGCGTTTCGTTAAACCAGGGAGGGTTCAGGAATGGGCTGGCGGCAAATGAGCCGAGAGTGGGCGCGCGCCCGTTGATGGTTTCCCATCTTCGCTCGGCGAAACCGCAAAACCGCCGCAGAGCCTTTCTCACATCGATCGAAATATCTTGCCCCTCTCCTGTGGCCTGCTTCACCAGCGCTGCGAGCGATACGCTCCGTGCGGCCAGGCCCACCCCGGCCATCGTGCCATAGCGAAGAGGGCTGGGGACAATAGGATCGCGCCCGTAAAAACTGAGCTTCCCTCCGCAATCGTCGACGCTCATGCCGACGTCGGAGAGGACTCGATTAACCGCGTCGAACAAATCAAAATCCGGCAAAGTCGCAGGATGACGAAGACTCGCCTCGAGTGACTGCGTGAGCATGCTGGCCCGCTTGTCGTCCTCAGTCGCCGCAACCTCTGAAATCGGTTTGAACTTCTTCGTCATGTTTTTCGTTTTGTCCGATGTTGAATCATGCAATCGCTGCGCCCGGCTCCGGCGAGTCATCGGAAGCCATTCAGGGCCATTTCTTGGAGTTGGATCTCATTGCTTTCCATTCCTCAGCACACTAAACAGATGTGCGGAAAGTTCGCGTTTGGTTTTCTCTATTTGTTCGGGTGTCCATTTCCTCAATCCCTCGCCACTACGCATCCCCAGCTTGTGCTCCGCGATCAACCGATCCAGGAGAGGCGAAGGCTCAGATGATCTTTCAAGAGACGGGAAGATCACCCTTTGAATATCTCTTGTAAGTTCGAGGCCGACCAAATCCGCGTTTTCCATCGGGCCGAGAACCGGCAGCCGAAGGCCGAAGCCTCGCTTAACCACAAGATCAATGGTGTCGGCGTCGCAGACACCGGCGTCGACCAGGGAGATGGCTTCACGCCAGAATGCGTGCATCAACCGATTCCCGATAAATCCCGGAATATCTTTTTCGACCCTCACAGGCTCTTTTCCAACCAATCTCATCAACTCGAAGGCACGGTCGAAGAACGCAGAATCCACAAACTCGGTTCTTATCACTTCCACCAGGGGAATCAAGACCGGCGGATTCCACCAATGAAGCCCAACCAGCCTTCGACGCGCGTGGCCTGGGAGGTCCCTGCCGATCTCCGTGACGGGAATGGATGAAGTATTCGTCGCGAGCAATGCATCTTGCGGCGCCATCTCCGCAATCTGCTGGAATAGCGCACGCTTCAGTTCAATTTTTTCCGGGACCGCCTCGATAACAACTGCACAGCTATCGACAGTTTCAGCAAGCGACGGGGTCAACCGAATTCGTGCAAGAACAGATGCTTTCTCGATGCCAAGCTCTATCAGGCTTGCGGATATTCGCTGGGGCACCTCACTCAGAACTCTCTCGTCTGCGTCTGTGATTCGGACAGGATGCCCGCCCATTGCAAACACCTGAGCAATTCCGTGCCCCATCAGACCTGCGCCGACAATTCCAACCTGAAAACCCATCCTCCGGAAATCTCCTTCGGGCATCAGAACAACAGTTCATACCGCTTAACAAGGTTCTTGCCGGACGTAAAAATGGCAGCGCAGGGCATGAGATTCCGGGAGGGCTATTGAGTTTGCGGGGCGGGCCGCAGCAATTGGTCATGAGTCGATTGCAGCCTTTGCCGGCGCAATGCCGCGGGCACCGAGTCCTGACACGACATGAAAATGTCCGTTCCAAACCTGTCGGGACTTTTCTGCCGCTTCTTATGATCGCTCGATCAATGAGGGCGGGCGCCATCATCCCCAACAGCCGCGGAGGAAACAATGTCGAAAACAACGCTTCTGGTCTCGCTGGCCGCGGCCGTTTTATTTGGTTTGGCAACTGCTCCGACGCCCGCCCAAAACCAGAGCACCGTTACTGAGTCGCAAGGAAAGCTGGCAGGGACGGTCGATGCGCATGGCGTGCGATCGTTCAAAGGCATTCCCTACGCCGAGCCACCGGTTGGCGATAAGCGCTGGACCGCTCCGGTTGCAGCCGCGGCATGGAAGGGGGTGCGCAGCGCGCAAGAATTCGGAGCCAACTGCGTACAATCACCCTATCCGGCGGATAGCATCTACGTCGACAACGTGCCGAATCAAAACGAGGATTGCCTTTTTCTGAACGTGTGGACGCCCCCGCACGCGCACAAGGCTCCGGTCATTGTTTGGATCTTCGGCGGTGGGCTCGTCAGGGGCCGCACTTCGGAGCAAATCTACGACGGCACGCATTTCGCTCAGCACGGCGTTGTCTTCGTGTCGGTCAATTACCGACTCGGAGTGCTCGGCTGGCTGGCGTTGCCGGAACTGAGTGCGGAGTCGCCGCATGGCGTCTCTGGCAATTACGGCCTGCTCGATCAAATCGAAGCGCTCAAGTGGGTGAAGAAAAATATCGCAGCGTTCGGCGGCGATCCGGGCAACGTGACCATCATGGGTGAATCCTCCGGCGGCCTGAACGTCGCCGAATTGATGGCGAGCCCACTGGCGCGCGAACTGTTTCAGAAAGCGATCGCTGAAAGCCTGGGCATCCAATCTGCCGCGGAACTGAAGCAGCCAAATCACGGGCTGCCTTCGGCAGAGGCGAACGGAACTGCTTTTGAAAAAGTGCTCGGCGCAGCGGACCTTAAAGCGCTTAGGGCAATCGATGCGAAGACCCTTGCAGAACACCCCGGCTTCCGCGGCGGCCCGAACATCGATGGCTGGGTACTTCCGCATCAGGTTGTCGACACCTTCGATCGCAAAGAAGAGGCGGTCATTCCTGTCTTGATGGGGTTCAATCGCAACGAGATTTATCCGGGGCTGATTGGATTTCTGCCGCGTAACCTTCCTGATTCAAGCGCGGTCTACGAAGCCGAAATTCAAAAGCGTTATGGCGATCTGGCGCCGGAGTTCCTGCGGCTGTATCCGGCCACCGACATCAAGGGCAGCATGATGGCGGCAATCCGGGATGCGGTCTTCGGCTGGAGCGCCGAACGGATCGTGCGCGACGAGGCCGCTGCGGGCCAGCCTTCCTACCTCTACTTCTTTGATCATGCTTATCCAGCGGCGGAGGCGCGGGGATTCCACGCCTTCCATGGCAGCGAGCTACCCTATGTCTTTGGCGATGTCGGCAAGAACGCAGTGCTCCCGCCGAACTGGCCTGCGCCGCGCGGCCCAAAAGAGCAGGCTTTTTCCGACGCGATGATCGCCTATTGGACCTCGTTCGCGCGCAACGGAGTTCCCAAAGCGCCAAGGCAGCCGAATTGGCCCGCGTATGCGCCAAACAAAAGCTACATGGATTTCGCGAAGGCGCCGAAACCGTCGACCGATCTAATGCCGGGCATGTTCGAGCTCAACGAAGAAGTGATGCAGCGCGAAAGGCGGGCCGGCGATCAGCCCTGGCTCGGCAACGTCGGCGTCGCAGCTCCGGTACTTTCAGGCCCCGCCGCGAGTCGCTGATTCCGATGCCTGACCGTTGCACCAACGAAGCTCGGAATTTCGCTCGTCAATTTCAGCAAGGGACCGTGCCATTCGACCAGACTCCGATATCGGGGGCAATTCTATGAACAAAATGAATCGCAAGCAATTTCTGCTGGGAGCTTCGGCGACCGGAATGGCGCTGCGGATCTCTCCGCTCCGCGCCGAAACCTCCGGTCCGCTGCAACGAGTTAATCCGAACTGGGTCGTCTCTGAAGCTGAAGCGCTGGCTTGGCATAAGGTCAAGGACTCAAAAGGCCCCGCGCTCACCGGAAACCCCTCCTGGCATCACTTTCTTGAATTCCTCGAAGCGAAGCTCAAGGAATATCGCTGCGTCAATGTCCATCGCTTGTCGTGGATGTTTGACCGGATGGAAACCAGCTACTGGCCCGATGATTCCAAATGGAGCCTGGTCTCGAACGGCAAACGGGTGGCGGTGGCGAACTATGGAGCTAACTGCGGTCTCACCGGTCCCGAAGGAGTCTCGGCCGAACTAGTGCTGTGGGATCCGGTCAACAAGCCCGATGTTGCCGGCAAGATCGTCGTCTTCAGGCCGGTGCCTCGTCCCGAATTCCGCAGCGCTTTCAGCGACGCGGACTATGAATACAGGACGGCATTCGAGAGTTGGCCGATTGAAGGAAAGGCGGTGCCGCAGGAATTAGCCGCGATACCGTCGATCGCGTCGGTGGTCTGGGACGAAATGACGGCTTCCGCAGCCGTCATTCAGGAGGTTGCGCCCGCAAAACCGGCTGGGTTGGTTTTTGCCATGAACTTGAATCGCGCCGCAACCGAAGGCCTATACACTTTTCCGGTTCCGGAGCAATATGGCTTTTCTTCGGTCTATCTCGACAACACCAACGGCGATCGGGTGATCGCCGACGCCAAGGCACACGCCATAGCGACGATCCGGGTAGAAGGACGTCACGTCCAGAGCGAAGCGTATGAGCTGATCGCTTATCTTCCGGGCCGCGACTATGGCACAGACAAGGACGAGCAAATCCAGCTGCGCACACATACTGACGGCCCATCCATCAGCCAGGATGACGGCGCATTCGGTCTTCTCGGCGTAGTGAAATATATGTCGAACATTCCGCAGAAGGATCGGCCGCGGTCTCTGCTGATCGAACTCGATTGCCGTCATTTCATGCCCGGTGCCGAGCGAGCATGGCAAGCCCAGGATTATTTCGCCAAATTCCCGCATGCCCGCGACAAAGTTGTGGGCCTGATTGCCATGGAGCATCTGGGGCAAATCGATTATGTCTTCGACGGCGATGACATCAAGCCGAGCGGCCGCTCTATGCAGACATGGATCTATTCGCCCTCCGATCAGAAAATGATTGACTACGCTTATCAGGCTGCCCAGGAGAATCACATCGCATCCGCCATCATCCGCGCTCCAGGACAACTCGGCGTACACGGAAAATCCCAGGGCCCCTGGTACGGCATGGGCGGCGTGTCACGCTTTCTGGGGTTGCCGGCATTCTCTATGCAAGGCGATCTCGGCGCTTATTGGGCATTCTCCGGACGCATCAACCGCTTTGACCCGCGCTCCTTCTGCCGGGAAGTGAGTCTGTTCTGCCAGCTGACGGGTTATTTGATGCGGGTGGACGTGAAGACTCTGCATGTGCCCAAGGACGATCGGGCGATGCCTGTGATCAATCGCCCAAATTGAGGGTGGTCACGGCCGTTTACGCGAAGCCGTGGCTCAGGGCAAACCCGCGTGGGGCACGGCGACTCGCGCCGTAAGAATGGCGGAGCGGTGGTGCAGAGCGGCTTCGGTTTCGTCGAATGTTGGCGCGGCACAGGCGAACAGCGTGCGGCCGTCGTCGCCGCCCAGCATGCATGCGAACGCGCACAAGCCATTCGTCTTGAGCTCATCGAGAATCGCGCCGCCTTCTGCCACGCGAATGAGGCGCTTCTTGGCCACGTCGGCCACCCAAACCGCTCCTTCCGCATCCAGGCAAATGCCGTCAGGCACAACGTCCGCTTCGCTCACGATGCGCGCCACATCCGTCGTCGCGGGAAAATCGCCGAAGGCGGCCCATGTGCGGCGATCGGTCAACAAACCATCGGAAACGGTGAAAGCGCTGAGGCGGTTCGCAAAAGTCTCAGCGATGATCAGCGTGTGGCCCTCTGGAGTGAGTACGGCGCCATTGGGAAAGAAAAGGCCGGAAGCTGCAACGGCGGCTGTTCCGTCGGGTGCGACAGAGATGAGCACGGTGGACGAGGAGGGCGCGCCGCCGAAGAGATCGAATCCGAAGTTGCCCACCAAGGCCCGGCCATCGCCATCGACGAGCATGTCATTGAGTTCGCCGGGGGCGAGTGCCGAGAGGTCGGCGTGCTCCACGACTGTGCCGCCGTGCTCGCGCCGCAGCACCTTGCCGTCGCGCATGGACGTAATCAGCATGCGGCCGTCGGGAAGAAAACCGATTCCGGCAGGAAGGCCGTGCGTCTGAGCAAAGGTTTCCACCGTGCCGTCGGCTGCGATCGCAAGTATGCGCCGGGTATAGCGGTCGGAAACGTAGAGACGGCCCTCGCGCCAGCGGGGACATTCCGTGAAGGAAAGACCATCAACGAGAGTCGCGAATTCAGGCATGATGAAAGACAGGACGCTAGGTTACTTCCGAACTCGAAAGATAGCGGCCGAAAAGCGCGCGCTGGATACGGAATTCATGGTAAATCTCGAGACGCCGTGGTCGTTAGGAATTCGCAAAACTCCCCTTCGCTAAGCTCCCGGACGATTTCGGCGGACCGAATGAATTGGCTCGCTTCAAATGCGTCGCGGCCGACCGCGTTTCTGATTGATTCTAGGATCTCGCGGATCACGGTTTCAAAGAGTTCGGCAGTGACCACGCGTCCATCGTCCAGCTTGGCTCCGTAATGGATCCATTGCCAAAGCTGCGCGCGGCAAATCTCGGCTGTGGCGGCGTCTTCCATCAGGTTGTAAATAGGCACGCATCCGTTGCCGCGGAGCCACGACTCGATATAGCGGAGCGCCACTTCAATGTTGCGCCGCAAACCAAACTCCGTGATTCGCCCTTGGGGAAGTTCGGTCAGGTTCTCCGCCGTGATTCGCGAGATCTTCTCCGCGGGCGGATGAATCTGGTGTTTGCCGGGCATGTGCTCGTCAAACACTTGTTGCGCCACAGGCACAAGGCCGGGATGCGCAACCCACGTTCCGTCGTGACCGGCACGGACCTCGCGCAGCTTGTCTTCGCGCACGCGTTGCATGGATTCTTCGTTGGCTTGGGGATCGTCGCGAATAGGGATCTGCGCCGCCATGCCGCCCATCGCGTGAATGCCGCGCTTATGGCATGTGTGGATGAGAAGTTCCACATATGAACGCAGGAAAGGCTGCTCCATGGTGACGTCGCCCCGTTGCGGCAGAACAAAGCCGGGCCGATTGCGAAACTTTTTGATGAAGCTGAAGATGTAATCCCAGCGTCCGCAATTCAGGCCCGCGGAGTGATCGCGCAGCTCATAGAGGATCTCATCCATTTCAAATGCCGCAGTAATTGTCTCAACCAGCACCGTAGCCCGGATCGTGCCCGATGGAATCCCGACATACTCCTGCGCAAACTCAAACACATCGTTCCAGAGCCGCGCTTCAAGATGGCTCTCGATTTTGGGCAGATAAAAGTAAGGAGCCGATCCGCGATCGAGCAAGATGCGGAAGTTATGAAGGAAGTACAGCCCGAAATCGAAAAGCGATGCCGAAATCGGCGAGTGATCGATCTCGAAATGCTTTTCCACCATGTGCCATCCGCGCGGACGCACGAACAAAACAGCTGGATTCGGATTAAGTTTGTAGATCCGGCCCTCAGGCGAGCGCCATTCGATGCGACGGGTGTTGGCGTCGCGCAGATTTTGTTGCCCCTCAATGCAGTTTTTCCAGGTGGGAGAATTGGCGTCTTCAAAATCCGCCATGAATACCTTGGCGCCGGAGTTGAGCGCGTTGATTACCATCTTGCGCTCGGTCGGTCCGGTAATCTCCACTCGCCGGTCAAGCAATTCGTATGGAATCGGCGCGACCGTCCATAAGGATTCTCGGATCGTCTCAGTTGCCGGAAGGAAGCCCGGCATTTGGCCGGCATCGAAAAGTTCCTGCCGGCGGCGCCGCATTTCGAGCAGTGAAACACGCCGCGCCTCGAACTCGTGGTGGAGGGCCTGTAAAAATTCGCAAGCTTCCGCATTCAGAATTTCGCGCTGAAGGGCATACTGCGAATCGAGTGGATTAAGCATTTCGACCATCATAGTATTCATGTCCCTTGCTCCGAGAAAAGATGGAACGCATTCACGCTTTTACCGCCTGCGTTTCAGGCGCTTCATGATCGTACGGATCTTCGAACTGTTCTTCTTCTGTCGATCCTGGCGTGGCACATGTTGAAAGATTGCCGGAAGCAATGGTTGTGGCGATGCGATCGAAGTATCCGGTGCCGACGAAGCGCTGATGCCTGACCGCGGAATATTCGTGCTTCTCGGCCATTTCAAATTCGCGCTGCTGCAATTCCGAGTACGCCAGCATTCCCATTTGCCTGTAGGAATGAGCCAGTTCGAACATGGAGAGATTCAGAGCGTGGAAACCCGCAAGAGTAACAAACTGAAACTTGTATCCCATCTCCGCTAGCCGGCGCTGGAACGAAACAATCTCCGTCGTGGTAAGTTTGGCGTTCCAGTTGAACGAGGGGGAACAGTTATACGCCAGCAGCTTGCCCGGAACCTCGCTGCGGATGGCGTCTGCGAAACGTTGCGCATCTTCGAGGTTTGGCTCCGAGGTCTCGCACCAAATCATGTCGGCATAGGGCGCATAGGCACAGCCGCGAGCAATGGCTGCCTCAATTCCTCCGCGGAAGCCGAAGAACCCCTCCACGGTTCTTGACCCCGAAAGAAATGGTTGATCGGCGGGATCGCAATCGCTGGTGATGAGCTGGGCTGCGTCGGCGTCCGTTCGCGCAATCAGGATCGTCGGCACGTCCAGAACATCGGCGGCAAGCCGCGCTGCGATCAGTTTCAAGATCGCTTCCCGCGTGGGAACCAGCACTTTTCCACCGAGGTGTCCGCATTTCTTCGCGGAGGATAACTGATCTTCGAAGTGAACGGCGGCCGCGCCTGCTTCGATCAGCGCCTTCATCAGTTCGAAGGCGTTCAAGTTTCCGCCGAAGCCGGCCTCGGCGTCGGCCACGATCGGCAGCATCCAGTCGATGGAATGCTCACCTTCGGCGTGCGCGATCTGGTCGGCGCGCATCAGCGCGTTATTGATGGCGCGGACCACAGCAGGGACGCTGTTGGCGGGATAAAGGCTCTGGTCGGGATACATTTGACCGCCGAGATTGGCGTCGGCGGCGACTTGCCACCCACTCAGATAAACCGCCTTCAGGCCCGCGGCTGCCATCTGCACTGCCTGATTGCCGGTGAGCGCGCCCAGGGCTGCAATGTGAGTCTCGTTCTGAAGCCGCCGCCAAAGTTTTTCGGCGCCGGCGCGCGCCAGCGAATGTTCCACGCGCACAGTTCCGCGCAACGCCTGCACCTCTTCGGGGCTGTAGGTGCGTGTGACGCCCGCCCATCTGTCGGATTCCCAATTGGCGAATGTTGCCAGATTTTCCATTGTGCCTCCTCGAGCCGCCCGCGCGACTGCGCTTAGCTGATTCGAATTGAACCCCAAACCGAATCTCGGCACAAGCCCGGATCGTCCGAATCGGGCGAGCAAACGCGGGGCATCGGCCAAACGCCGGATGGGGCACAGTGTCCTTTGCTGGCTGGCAGATCATCGGATATCCTTGCAATGTTGGCTTCGGGGTCGATCAGGGATATCGACCGAATTGGCCTACCAATCTTGGGGAGCAAGCGCTTGGCTATAAAAAAGGACGCGATCGATCAACTGACGGAAGCGTTGCGCTTCAGGCGCATCGAAGAAGGCATCACACTTTTGGAATCCGTCGCGGACGATCTGGAAGAGATCGAAATCGCGATGCCGAACCCCGGCAGTCTGATGGTCCTGGTTGCGCAATGGATCGACGTAGGGTTTCGCGACGCAAGATTCCTGGCCCGCCTCATGGACCGGTTCAGCAGCGCGTTTCGAAAGGAAATGCCGACCGACCAATACCTGCATTTACGCCTGGCCGAGGGGTTTTGCGCGCTCGCCACACGGCGAAGCGATGACGCTATCCGCATTCTGCAGTCCGTCATTGAGGCACGCGAGGATCTGGGCGACGCCGACAAACTTGCTCTTGCTCATTTTTGGAAGGGCAGGTCGCATCGAAAAAAGGGCGAGTACGAGAGCGCTTTGATGCACATTGCGCGCGCCCGCGATCTCGCTACCGCCTCAGGCGATTTCACCTTCCGCGCCATCATTCAGATCCAGGAAAGCTGGCTCCTGTTCCAAAAGGGCTTGGGGAAAGAGGCATTGCAGTTGCTGGCTTCCTCTGAGGATGCGCTTGAAACCACCGATCATTACGTTGCTCTTGGCAACATCGAATCGGCCCGAGGAAGAATCATTAGGCGATCCGGCGACTACGCGTTGGCCCTCAAGCATTTTGCGAAGGCGGAGCGCATGTATGAAAAGCGGGATGCGCGACACGCCAATCTGGCGCGCTGCCTTGTAAATGCAGCGTATGTGAGGCGCATCCTGGCGTTGCAGATCAGGAAGCGCATCGATCACAGGACGCAGTCCGGACTGCGCCGCGGATCGGGTGCGCTGGGCGGCGCACGCAAGGAGAATGAATCATTGCGGGCACGCTACCAACGTCTATGCCAGGAAGCAGTGAAGAACTTGCGCGCCGCTCGGAAGATTTACGAGTTCCACGGTGATGAAGATGGCCTCGGGAACGTCGTGCTCAACCTGGGATACCTGCATTTGGACCGGAGCGAACTCGAAATGTCGTCCCAGGAAGTGGATACCGCATTTCGGATCGGGTCGCGCAGGAACGATCAGATTTTGATGGCCCGTGCGCGCATTCTTAGCGCTGCGTGCGAGAACGCGCACGTTGAGGAACAAACCGGTGAGCACGAAGATGTTGCCGTGCATGCAAGCCGCGCCCGGCAATACAGCGAAGAGGCGCTTGCGCTGGCGCGAAGCACGCAGAATCGCCGCCTTCTGGCCGCTGCGCTGTTGGCGCGTGGCGCTACCGCCGCGAACGACTTTTACCAGGATTGGGAGTTGGCGCGCACCTGCGCAGCGGATGCGGGCGCCAACATCGGGCCCGGCGAGAACGACATGCTTGTCGAGGCGCTGGCAGACTTGAAATCGCGAATCGTTCAGGCTGCCGGCATCAACGACACCTTGCGCGCATGGTCCGAAGGCATGGTGGGCGACAAGACATTTCAGAAGGTCGCCGAAGAGTTTGCCGAAATCGTCATCCCCAAGGTGTGGTTGCGCGAAGATAAGAAGATCGCGCGCGTAGCCAAGCGCCTGTCGATCTCACCGAAGAAGGTGCGCAGGATCCTGCGCAACGCGGGTCTCTCTTAATCGCCGCTCATGGACGCATTCAGCTTTTGCTGGAATTCAGGATGGAAGCATCGCGCGCAGATCGGGTGAAAACAGGACCCGGCATCCTGTTCTTTCAATCACCGCTTCCCTGGTTACGCCTTCCGCAATCTCCGCCATCACGAGCCCATCCTCGGAAACATGAAACCAGCCAAGCTCCGTTACGACATCGTGAACAACAGCCTTGCCTGTCAGCGGCAACGAGCACTCCTCGACGATTTTGCAGGAGCCATCCCTCGCATTGTGCTCCATGGCGACAATGACGTGAGCCGCGCTGGCGACTAGATCCATTGCGCCGCCCATGCCCTTCACCATCTTTCCAGGAATCGTCCAGTTCGCAAGGTCGCCGTGGCAAGAGACCTGCATCGCGCCCAGGATACTCATGTCCATATGCCCGCCGCGAATCATCGCAAACGCCTGATCACTCGAGAAAAAGCTCGACCCCGGTAACGTGGTCACAGGTTGTTTGCCTGCGTTGATTAGGTCGGGATCTTCGCGATCGGGCGATGGCGGCGGTCCGATCCCCAGCAAGCCGTTCTCCGATTGCAGGATGACCTCGATTCCGGCCGGCACGAATGCCGGAATCATGGTAGGAAGGCCGATGCCAAGATTGACGTAGTAGCCGTCTTGCATCTCCCGGGCAATGCGCCGCGCAATCAACTCTTTCGCATCCAATTTCCTGCTCCTGCTTTTATTGTTGTCGAACAAATTCCAGACCCGGCAATTCCCCCGCTTAAAAATGATATCCGCCGCCGCAGATCAGCACTTCGCCAGTCACATAATCCGATAACGGCGAGCAGAAGAAAAGCACGGCGCCCGCTGCTTCTTCGGGAGTTCCCATGCGCCCCAGCGGGCAGGCAGCAGCGACAGAATCGAGCAACGCCGGCTGCACGCCGATCGGAATCTCCTTTCCCGCCACATGGATATTTCCTCCGGGCGCGAGCGGCTGCGTCATGCGGGTCTGAATCAGCCCGAAGCCGACTGCATTCACATTCATGTTGTAGCGGCCCCACTCCTTGGCCAGTGTCTTCGTCAGCCCAATCACTCCGGCCTTGCCTGCGGAGTACCCAGCCTGGCCCGGATTGCCATCCGTTCCGGAGATTGAGGTGATGTTGACCACTTTGCGCATCACGCGCTTTCCTTCGGCAATTTCGCGTTTTGCCGTCGCGCGAAGGTAATCGGACGCCGCGCGCAGCAGGCGAAATGGCGCGACAACGTGAATGCTCAGCATGGCCAGAAACTGCTCGTCGGAGGTCTTCTGGATCACGCCATCCCAACTGAAGCCTGCGCAGTTCACCACAATGTCGATTGACCCGAACGCGTTCAGCGCGGCATCGACAATTTGCTGCGGATGAGCTGGATCCATCATGTCCCCACAAACCAGCGCGACACTCGCAGGGCCGTGGACGGAAGATTGCGTCTCCTGAAGCGCCTCCCGATCCATATCGGCTGCCAGAACATTCGCGCCCGCCGAGGTCAGTCGCTGTACGATGGCTCTTCCAATTCCACGACCGCCTCCCGTCACAATGGCGGTTTTACCCGCGAGCGTGAAGGGAGCTTGCGGCAGCCGTGCATTTTCGTCGCTCATTGCTGCGCGTGCTCCTTGATAAATCGCCACTCGATCGGTTTCTTGAACTCCGGTCCCACCACGACGCGATCGATATAGATGCCCGGGGTCATAATCTCGTCCGGATCCAGTTCGCCAGGCTCAACCAGCTCTTCCACCTCAGCAATGGTCAAATCCGCGGCCGTGGCCATCGCGGGATTGAAATTGCGAGCCGTCATCCGGTAAACAAGATTGCCATGACGGTCTGCCTTCCACGCTTTAATCAGCGAAACGTCAGCACGCAAGGCGCGTTCCATCAAATAGGGCTTCCCGTCGAATTCGCGCATTTCCTTGCCTTCCGCCACGACGGTGCCCACCCCGGCGGGAACGTAGAATGCCGGAATGCCGGCGCCGCCGGCGCGAATCCGTTCGGCGAGCGTGCCTTGCGGAATCAGGGTAAGGTGCAGGTCGCCGGAGATCACGAGTTTTTCAAGCAGGCGGTTTTCTCCCACGTAACTACCCACGTGTGAAGCGATCATGCCGGCCTCGAGCATCAGTCCCATGCCGAATCCGTCCACGCCCATGTTGTTGCTGATGGTGTGCAGCCCTTTCAAGCCTTTACGAATCAGTGCTGCGATCAGATTTTCGGGAATTCCGCACAATCCAAAGCCGCCAAGCATGATGGTCATGCCATCTCGCAAATCGCGAACTGCGGTATCCGGAGAGTCGACTACCTTGTTCACTTGCTTTCCATCCCCCGATGCGCTCTTGCTGCTGCGCATGCCGAAAACATGTTAGTCAAGACATGAGCTCTGCGCTGTGTGCCTATCGGACAATCCTTTGTCGTAACCTGACAGCTCTTGAATCGATCGGCAAAGCGGATGCCATAAGCCCATTTTTTATCCGACCGTGACTACGATGGCAATTCCCATTCCGCCACCGATACACAGGCTCGCGACCCCGTTCTTTTTGCCTAGACGCCGCAAAGCATGAATAAGCGTAACGAGTACGCGCGCCCCAGAAGCGCCAATGGGATGGCCGAGCGCGATTGCGCCTCCACTTATGTTCACTTTGGCCGGGTGAAGATCGAGCTTGCGGATCACCGCGATGGATTGAGCAGCAAATGCCTCGTTCAATTCGAACAGATCGATCTGATCGGCGGTCAAACCGGCCTTGCGCAAAGCCAGCGGCACGGCGGCTGTGGGGCCAAGCCCCATCACATCGGGCGCGATGCCCGCAACAGCATACGACACCACGCGCGCAAGCGCTGGCAATGCGTGAGCCCTCGCATATGCGCCAGTGGTCACAGCGAGCATGGCGGCGCCATCATTCAATCCGCTGGCGTTTCCCGCGGTGACGGTTCCATCGGGCCTGAAGGCGGGTTTGAGTTTTGCCAGGCCTTCGAGAGTCGAATCCGGACGGGGGTGTTCGTCGGTGACAAAGTCGACGATGCCTTTTTTGGTTTTCACCGGCACCGGAACAATCTCTGCGCTAAAGAATCCGGCGGCGACCGCCTTTGCCGCGCGTGCCTGGCTCTCGACGGCAAAAGCGTCCTGCTCCTGGCGGGTGATGCCGAATTGCTCCGCAACATTTTCCGCGGTAAGTCCCATTGCGTAGTTGAGGCTTGGGTCGGTCAGGCCCTCGCTCAGGATGCTGTCGACGAGCTCGCCCGATCCGTATCGATAGCCGGCTCGCGCCTGCGGCAGGAGGTAAGGCGCACGCGACATGCTTTCGGTGCCGCCCGCAAGATAAAGCTCCCCGTCCCCGCACTGCAGCCCCTGCAACGCGGTCACCACTGCCTGGAGACCACTGCCGCAGACGCGATTAATGGTTTGCCCAGTCACATGGTCGGGCAGGCCGGCCTTCAAAGCGATCTGGCGCGCCGGATTCATGCCGTTCCCCGCCTGCAGCACATTGCCTACGATTACGTCCGCAATATCTTCCGCCGGCAGCCCGGGCAGAATCGCCTGGGTCGCAACCACTCCGAGATCGACAGCCGAAACATCTTTCAGCGACCCTTGAAAACCGCCAATGGCCGTCCGTTTAGCTGCGGTAATGACCAGCTCTGGCATAGGGCTCCATTCTGGCATGGAACACCAAGGCAGAGAGGGCTTTTAGTGCCGCCCCGATCCCGCGAACCGCAGGCGTCCGGCGGCACACTTCACCTGTCCGGGCGCAATTCTCGCACTCCCGGTGGAAGCCCAAAAACCCTCTTCCCAAAGGGATGCTACTTGTGCATAATGAAATGCCGTAGGTTCGATTCGGACACAAGCGGGTCTGATTCGGACAATTCCCCGCTATGATGCAACTTCCTCTTTGGAACGAAAAACGATACTCGCCCTACAAGCTCACGGCTCTTGTAGAAGTTCTCCACGAGCAGGGAATCGCGCCTGTCGCGAGCTTGGCAGGCACCGGTCTATCACCGGAGAGCCTCGCGCGGCCGCAGACCCTAACTTCCATTCGCCAGTACATCACGGTCTGCCAGAATGCACTGAGTCTGTCGAAGGATCCGGAAACTCCCTTCCAGGTGGGCAGCCGGATTCCGTTGTCAGCGTACGGCATGTACGGATTCGCGCTTGTGTGCAGCTCGACGATCCGAGAGTACTTTCAAGTCGCCGTAAAGTACCACCGGCTGGCTACTCCGCTGCTCTCGATGTTATGGCGCGAAGAGAAGGACACTGTTTCCTGGGTTTTGGCGATGAACCCGGTCATCGGGTACCCCCCGTCGTTGGTGCGCTTCCTTCTTGAGCAGCAGCTGACGCAGCTAGCGACGCATTTAAAAACTGTTGTCGAGCCCGAACGCTGCCGGCCGCTTCGCGCCTCACTTCCATATGCGGCTCCGCGTCATCTGCATCACTATCGGCGCTATATAGGCTGCGACCTGCGGTTCGACCAGCCACATTGCGAGCTCACATATCCGAAGTCGATCCTGTCGGAGAGACCTTACATGGCTCACCGCCTTACCTCGAAGCTTATGCGCGATACGTGCGATCGCATTCTAGGCGAGGTGAAGACAACGACGGGCATTGCCGGCGAGGTCTATCAAATCATTGCATCCACTCCCGGACATTCGCCGACCATGGAGATGGTAGCCAAGCAGCTTGCCACCACGGTGCGTACGCTCCACCGCAAGCTACTTTCAGAGTCCGCGTCGTTTACGCAGATTCTCGACGATGTCCGTTGCAACCTCGCAAAGGAGTATCTCCGCGAGACGAAATTGAGCATGGAAGATATTTCAGAGCTGGTGGGATTTAGCGAAGCTGCGAACTTTCGCCACGCATTCCGCAGATGGACGGGCAGCACGCCGGCGAATTTTCGGCACTGAACGTGCCGGCCTTGCGCTTTCGAGCTTAATCTTCTCCGTCTACGCGAACCAATAGCTTGCCGAAATTCCGCCCGGCGAGCATCCCTATGAACACCTGGGGCGCGTTCTCCAGGCCGTCGACAATCTCCTCGCGGTACTTGATCCGTCCTTCTAAGATCCACTTTTCTACATCGACAAGAAAGTCTGCATAATACTCTGTCGCAAAGTCGTAATTGATGAACCCGCGAACCAGAAGCCGCTGGTTGAGAATCTGCCGCATCGTCGTCGCCAATGGGCCCGTGGGCTCAGTCCCCTCGCCGCCATCGTATTGCGCCACCAACCCGCACACCGGCACTCTGGCAAATCGATTTAGAATCGGGAGGACGGCCTGCCACACCGCGCCACCCACATTCTCGAAGTAGACATCGATCCCATCCGGACACGCGGCGGCAAGCGCGGCACGAAAATCGGGTGAGCGGTGATCGACCGCGGCATCGAAATGCAGTTCCTTTTCGAGATAGGCGCATTTCGTCGCTCCGCCGTCAATGCCAACTGCGCGCGCTCCATCGATCTTGGCAAGCTGTCCGACCAGGGAACCGACGGGCCCAGAAGCAGCCGCGACCACAACGGTCTCGCCTTTTTGAGGTTTGCCGATTGCTTTCATTCCCGCATAGGCCGTAAAACCAGGCATGCCCAAGACGCCCAATCGGGTAGTCGGTGGAAGTGCACCACCCTCAATCCTGCGGACTCTTTCCCCACCCGAAAGTGCATGCGTTCGCCATCCCGTATGGGCAACAACAACATCTCCCGTGGAAAAATGGGCATGCTTTGAGGCGACGATCGTCCCAATGCTTTCTCCCGGCATCACTTCGCCGATTCTCACCGGCTCCGCGTAGGACTTTCTGTCGTCCATCCTTCCGCGCATGTATGGGTCCAGGGAAAGATAGTCAACTTTGATCAGGAATTCCCCCGGGCCGGGAGCAGGGGACGAGAAATGCTCCAGGCGGAAATCCTCTGGAGTCACTTTGCCTTGCGGCCGAGCGGCAAGAACGATCTGCAGTCCTTTTTCCGGGTTCACGGGATCCCACTCTTCCCGATTTGCGATTGAGCAGAAACCATTCCGGACTAACGATCGATTGCGGCCCGACAAAAATCACCGCAGGCAGCCACTCCCTGATAGGAGCGGCTGCATTTCGCGGTCGCATCTCTAGTTCCGTCGATGCCGGTATTTGCAACGGCGCCAGCGCAATGCTGGTGCCGTTGCTGCTCCCATCCCTAGAACGAATAATTCAACGAGAATTGGATCAACCTTGGGTTCGTGCTCATCCCGGTAATGTAACCGAAAGAGGATGCTGTCGGAGTATATCCCAAGCCCGGTATCCCAAAGTTGGGGTGATTGAAGGCATTGAAGAAGTCTGTCCGGAAGGCGACCTTGGCGCCTTCCTTCGGGAATGGCACAGCGAAAGACTTTGCGAGCGAGATATCGGAAACGACCTGGTCGGGCGTACGCAGCACGCCATTGGGGGTGTTGCCAAAACCTAATGCTGTACCGTTGGCGACAGGTGCCGGGGTTGTGAGGCAAGCTGAGTTGATCCAGCCGTTCAACGCTCGATGGCCGTCCGACCCCGTCGTCGGCAGGTTTTTCGCCGTGCAACCCGCGGCAAAGCTCGGTCGATCGACGTTTATGCCATACGCGCTATTGGTGTTGGTGTAACCAAGGCCAACCTGGTGGCCGTCCTGGATCACGGTAGCAGTTGAAGCTGTCCAGCCACCCACCGTCTCGGCAAGGAAATGATGAGAAGCCGATGGGCTGGGGAGGCTATAGTACAACGCCAATACGAATCTCAGTGGACGGATATTCTGGTCCGGTCCGTATCCGGCGCGAAGATTGTTCTGGTCGCCGGAGGGTCCTACAGTATTCGTGCCGGTCGTAAAGTCAGGAACTGGCGAGAGCAATCGCGCCCAGGTGAAGGAAGCCTGATACTGCAAGCTATGCCTCCATTGCTGCGATAGCGATGCCTGTAGGGCGTTGTACCAGGCCTCGTTGCCGGTCCGCCATTGGTACATCGAGCCGGTGGCCCACCCCAGATAAGGTTTGCGAGCATTAATATTCGCAGCCGTAGCAGTATTTGTGGTAACGCCGCGAATCGGATTCCCGGGAGAGGCCAGCGCCGCCTGGTTCGCTGTGATGCCGACGATTAGGTGCAGTTCGCGCGCTCCGGAGTACGTCACGTCAAGAATCGCGCCGCCGGGGAGCCTGGATTGCAGGCCGAGGCTGAAGTGATAGGCGGTCGGAGGACGCCAGTTTAAGGCGAATGCGGCCATCGTGAATCCGCTGTCGACGTTGCCAGTGGGGTTGCCGCTGGCATCCACCGCGCCTGTGTAAGGCAGCCATTGCGGGAAGGGTCCGGGATTTGGCATGGGATTGGCATCGCTTGCAGCTGCGTCGCCCGTTCCTACATTGAAACCCCATTGACCGAACGGCTCTGACGCGCACATTTGCAGATTCATCTGGCCAGTAGGCGTGGTGTGATAGACGCCCGCGCCCCCGCGCAGCAGGAACCGGTCAGTGCCGGGAATCATCCACGCAAATCCCAGCCGCGGGTTCCAGACGTTCTGCAGGTCCCCGTTGAATCCGAATGTGTTCTTCACCTGTTCCACCCCAGCCGGAATTGGCTTGGGGCCGTTGTAGTTGGAGGCCACGATGAAGCCTTGGAGGCTGCCACCCGTGGGCGGGGTGGGGTTCAGATGGGCCACATCGACGTTGCCGCCTTTTCCATTTGCGACCCCGAGGTCGCCGATATGCTCGTAACGTATTCCGGCGTTGATCGTAAGCCGCCTGGTTATTTTGTAGTCGTCCTGAATGTAGCCGTCGCCACTCTTGTAACGCCAGTCGCGCGCGAAGTCGCCGAGGCCTTGCAACGACTCGTAGATATTGCTGTATCCGGATCCATATATGTTTGGTTGCCCCAGCAGGAAATCCGCCCAGGTGAGCGGAATCATATAGGCCTCGAAGATGAACTTTGACATGTCGTCGCGGCCGTAGGCGAAGGCTCCGCCGAACGTGAACTGATGCTTGCCCTTGGTCCACGACAATGCGTCGGTTATGTTGTACTCATCCTCTCCAAAATCCGTCGCAGAAGTAGTGCCCGTCGCAAAGCCATCGTATGCGATGTCGATAAGTGGATACGCGTTCTCCTGAGCCGGAACATTCATGCCCAGGCTCGAGAAGGTGAATGCATTGTGGTAAGACATCTGGAAGCTCGACCGGTGGAAACCAACCAGGAACTGATTCACCATGTTGGATCTCAGGACGAAGGTATCTCCGAGCGAAGCCACATCGAACCGCGATGGAATGAACAGTGGATTCCCGAGAGTTGAATACAACACGGTCTGATCTATGACACCGCTTTCACCAAAATAGCGGAGTGCAATTTTTTGGCGGTCGGACACGTTGTAATCCGCATTCGTCATCCATTGGTTTTCATTGAAAGTGCCGGGGTCGCTCAATGAAGTAGTACCCTGCACCTCGAGCCCCTTGGAACTGTTGATGGTCTGCGGATTCGGGATCATGTATTGGCCGTTTGCCAACTTGACGTTGAACAGCGCCAGGGCCTGGGGAGCAATATTGGAGCCGTCGGGCTTGACCGTGCCGCCGAAAGCGCCCAGATATCCCGTATCCCCGCCGAACACCGCTCCCAATCCCGCCGCCGAACGGTCGTTCGTCAGGGGAGGTAGCTGCACGATTTTATGCGTCGATGGATCGATGCCATTGAGTTGTTTTGTGCCCTGCCAGGAACCAAAAAGTTCGAACTTGTTTTTTACGATCGGGCCGCTGGCGGTAAAGCCATATTGATTCTGCCGCAGAATTCCTCGCGGTGCGCCCGCGTTTTTCGTAAACCAGTCATTGGCGTTCAGATCTTCATTCCGGAAATACTCGAACAGAGTTGCGTGGTAGTCATTCGTGCCGCTTTTCGAGATCAGATCGACATCGGCCCCGGCATTGCGACCGGTCGTGGCGTCATACTGCGACGTCTGCACCCTGAATTCCTGAATGGTGTCCGGGTTGGGAATTGGAATTCCCGCCGAATAAAACATGGAACTCTGCATGTCGTTCACAGAGAGGCCGTTCATCTCGAAGTTGTTGTCGGAAGAGGTACCTCCCTGGGTCATGATGCTTCCACCGCCGGGTAGCCCGGCTTGCGAGCCGCCGCCTCTACCCAGATTGCTCGCGTTAGTGGCTTCTTGTGCCACGCCCGGATTCAAGCCGATGATCTGGGTGTAATTACGCGCAACCAGAGGCAGATTCTCAACCATTTGGGCATCGGTGACGCGTCCCAACTCGCTCGATTCCGTCTCTAGCTGCACGCTCGACGTCGACACGGAAACGCTTTCTGTCACCGTGCCCGGCGCCAAGGGGATATTCAGCACCGTCGTCTCCGCAACGGTCACCTGCACATCCTGCGACGTGACTTCCTTGAATCCTTGCTTCGTAACCTCAACCGAGTATCGACCGGGCTGAAGCAGCGGGGCAAAATACAGTCCATGGTCGTTGGATTGCAAAGTTCGACTCTCGCCTGTGGTCATGTTCGTAACCCTGACCTGAGCGCCCACGATCATTGCACCGGTGGGGTCCGAAATCGCACCGCTGATGGCGCCTGTTGCGCCAGTCTGTGCCCATAGCGGCGCGCACGCCGCCATCAGGGCGCTTACCACGAACGCCGCGATCGCGCGACGGTAAAAACAGACAGCCCGTTCGCAAACGGGTTGCATCCGTTGTGAGCAACGCATGGGGTTTTGCCTCCTCGAATGACCTCTCCAAATCCCGACCCGCAAAGAATTCACGTATCGTAGGAAATAAATTGCAGGACGCGACAGGTCCCGACCGGACAGTTTCGTGTCATTTACGGACACCCATGCTTTCAGAGCGAAAATGTGGGTCGACTCCCATTCCGAGATGTTCAAAGGCGACATAAAAAAGTCCGCTCGGGACCTGTTACCTTTTCCTTGCTATCCATTAGCATTCGCAGATCATTGTTCCTACCGAGATCAAAATGGCGAAGAGCAATCGTAAAATCATCATTTCCTGCGCTATTACAGGTTCTGTCCACACGCCGACTATGTCGGAATATCTTCCCATCACACCAGCCCAGATCGTTGAAAGCGCCGTCGAGGCCGGCGAGGCTGGCGCCGCGATTCTCCATATTCATGCCAGAAACGGCGAGGACGGACGGCCCTCGGGCGATCCGGCCCGCTATCGGGAAATCTGTCCTGCTCTGGCGGAACGCACAAAGTCGATCATCAACATCACCACCGGCGGCAGCTCCGATATGACGATCGAGCAACGGCTCACCTATCCGGCCCTGGCCCAGCCCGAGATGTGTTCGCTCAACATGGGATCGATGAACTTCTCCATTCATCCCGTAGCCGAGCGGATCACTAAGTGGCGTTATGACTGGGAGAAGCCGAAGATCGAAGGCATGAAGAGCGGTGTCTTCAGGAATACCTTTGCTGACATTGAATACATTCTCGCCAATCTTGGAGCAAGCGGCACTCGTTTCGAACTGGAGTGCTACGACGTGGGCCACCTCTACAACCTCGCCTACTTCGTCGATCGCAAAATCATCAAGCCGCCCCTCTTTATTCAGGCTGTGTTCGGAATCCTCGGCGGGCTCGGTCCGGATCCGGAGAATCTCTTCATCATGCGGTCAACAGCGGATCGATTATTCGGGCGCGATTCCTATCAACTCTCGATGCTGGGCGCAGGGCGTCACCAGATGTCCCTCCTGACCATGGGAGCCATCCTGGGCGCGAATGTGCGCGTAGGACTGGAAGACAACCTCTATCTCGGCCCCGGCGTGAAGGCCACGAGCAACGCCGAACAAGTGAAGAAGATCCGTCGCATTCTTGAGGAGCTCTCCTTTGAAATCGCCACACCCGATGATGTGCGGGAGATCCTCCAACTGAAAGGCGTGGACAAAGTCCATTTCGCGTGAATGCCATGGATGGTAGTGCGTCATCGCAAACAAGTTCAACGAAAGGTGATTTAAAAATGACCTTCCAGGATCGACTCTATCCTCCGCAGGGACTGCGGGTTTTGGTTACCGCAGGCGCCTCAGGCATCGGAGCGGCGATCGCAACCGCATTCGCGGAAACAGGCGCCAGAATCCACATCTGCGATATCGACGACGCTGCCCTGGCCAAGTTTAAGAAGTGCTCCCCATCCTGCGAAGCAACCCACGCCGACGTGGCTGATGCAGCGCAGGTCACAGCGCTTTTTGAGACCCAGCAGGCCAAATTTGGCGGCCTTGATGTCCTGGTTAACTGCGCCGGCATCGCGGGTCCGACCGCCGGGGTGGACAAGATCACCGAGCAAGAATGGAAACGCACAATCGACGTAAACCTGAACGGACAATACCGCTGCCTGCACCATGCCGTGCCGATGCTGCGCGAGTCAAAGAACGCCAACATCATCTGCATTTCGTCCGTGGCCGGCCGGGCGGGCATCCCGTGGCGAACGCCCTACGCCGCGACAAAATGGGCCATTGTAGGCATCGCTAAATCGCTTGCCATCGAACTCGGTCCAGACAACATCAGGGTGAACGCAGTGCTGCCCGGTATTGTGGAAGGCCCGAGGATGGACGGTGTCATCAGTGCCCGCGCCAAGTTGGAGGGCGTGGAAGAGTCGGCGATGCGGGCAGAATACCTGAAGAGAATTTCGTTGCGGCGCATGGTGACCGCAGACGATGTGGCGCTCACATGTCTCTTCCTGTGTTCGCATGCGGGTAGAAATATTTCGGGACAGGCTATCGGCGTGGATGGCAATGCCGAGTTTCTGTAGGTCCCGATTCACGGAAAGAACGTGAGATCTCGGCCACGGTCTCTTGCCAATGCGTAGAAAGACTAAGGAACTTGTGGCTGGATGTACGGACGTTTCGAGCGGCCGAATTGAAATGAAGCTGAGCTACGGCTTTTTCAAAAGCGAGGTCGAATTGAAAAAGACAGGCCTCGGGCGTGTCTGACATGGGCCGCGACGCCGTGATTGTTTCCGTAGCGCGGACACCGATCGGCCGCGCATACAAGGGTGCATTCAATGCGACCCCTGCGCCGACCCTGACCGCTCGTGCCATTCGTGCCGCAGTCGCGCGTGCAAGAGTCGAGCCCGATGAAATCGAGGACTGCATCGTAGGATCGGCATTGCCTCAAGGACAGCAACATACGATTGGACGGACCGCTGCTTTAGCCGCGGGGTTCCCGGTCTCAGTCGCCGGGCAGACCATCGATCGGCAGTGCTCATCGGGCTTGATGAGCATTTCCATGGCGTCGAAGCAGGTGGTCATGGACCGGATGGACATCGTTGTGGCGGGTGGCATGGATTCCATCTCAATGGTGCAGACGGCTGAGTTGCGCATTGAATCGGACCCGGGACTCCTCGCGCGTCATCCCAACATTCACATGCCCATGATCGACACTGCGGAAGTTGTCGCTCGCCGCTACTGCGTTTCGCGCGAACAACAGGATGAGTACGCATTCCAGTCTCAACGCCGAACGGCGGATGCTCAAGCGGCGGGTCGGTTCGATGCGGAAATCATTCCGGTTAAAACCACCAAGTCAGTAACCGACAAGAACACGGGCGAGATTTCGCTGTTGGAAGTGGTGCAGACGTGTGACGAAGGCAACCGGCCCGATACGACTCTCGAAGGTCTCGCCGCGCTCAAGCCGGTGCGGCAAAGCGGCTTTATAACGGCGGGCAACGCGTGCCAGCTATCCGATGGCGCCTCCGCGTGTGTCGTGATGGAGGCGAAACTGGCCTCTCAGCGCGGTCTTGAACCGCTGGGCCGCTACTGCGGCATGGCTGTAGTGGGCACTGAGCCTGACGAAATGGGAATCGGTCCGGTCTTCGCTGTGCCCAAACTCCTGAAACGCTTCGATCTCAAGATGGACGACATCGGGCTCTGGGAGCTGAACGAAGCGTTCGCGGTACAGACGGTCTATTGCCGCGACAAGCTCGATATTCCCAATGATCGCTTCAACGTGGACGGCGGCGCCATCTCCATCGGCCATCCGTACGGCATGTCAGGTAACCGCCTCGCCGTGCACGCGTTGATTGAAGGGCATCGACGCGGAGTCCGATACGCCGTGGTGACCATGTGCGTGGGTGGCGGCATGGGGGCTGCGGCACTGTTTGAGGTTTTCTAGCGCTGGACAGGTGAGCATGGCAACGCACACATCCGGATCTTCGATCGAATCGAACGGCCGAGTCGATGAATCGTCAAAGCCGCAATCTGCCCCAGTCGGCCGGCGAGCCTGGATTGCGCTCGGCATGTTGATCCTGGTGTATGTCCTGAATTTCTTGTCGCGCCAATTGCCGGGCATTCTTGCCAAGCCGATCCAGGACAGCCTGCACGTTTCAGACGGTCAACTCGGCCGAATTGGCGGCCTCTATTTTGCGCTCTTTTATTGCTGCATCTCGATCCCAGTAGGTTGGTTCGCGGACAAAACGAGCAGGTCAAAGGTTCTCGCTGCGGCCTGTGCAATTTGGAGCGCAGCAACCATGTGGTGCGGCGGCGCTGCCAGTTATCTGCAATTTGCTTTCGCGTACATGACGGTCGGCTTTGGCGAAGCCGGCGGGGTGCCGCCCTCTTACTCGATCATCTCCGACTATTTTCCGCCTGGTCGCCGCGGCAGAGCGCTGGGCCTCTACAACATTGGACCCCCGATTGGAGCAGCGCTGGGAATCGCATTCGGCGCTTCCATCGCCGCTGCTTTCAATTGGCGCTATGCATTTGTTTGGCTCGGCGCCGCCGGTCTTGTCGCGGTGATCGGCATTCTTGTTCTGGTGCCTGAACCCCGCCGGGGCGGCCTGGATGGCAATGCGGATCAGCTCTCCGCAAGCAAAACAGGATTCCGGCAAACTTTGGCGATGTTTATTTCGCGGCCTTCTCTCATGCTCGCAGCACTGGCCAGCGGCGCCACCCAGTTCATCACTTACGGCCTCATCAATTTCGCTGTCCTCTTTCTCATGCGTGAGAAAGGGATGACGCTGAGGCAGGTTGCCATCTGGTACGCGTTGGTTGTTGCCATAGGAATGGGTGGAAGCATGTTCGTCTCCGGGCGCGCGATTGACCGGTTCACGCGGCGCTCAAAACAAGCCTATGCACTGGTGCCGGCGGCCTCGCTTACTCTTGCCCTCCCCATTTACCTCGTATTTGTCTGGGCCCCCAGTTGGCATCTCGCGTTGCTTTTCCTCACCGGTACGATGTTTTTGAATTATTTCTACCTCACATCGGCAGTCACCCTGGTGCAGGAGGAAGTGCGGCCGAACCAGCGTGTCATGTCGGGCGCGCTACTTTTGCTGGTCATGAATCTGATTGGCTTGGGCCTCGGCCCCACTTTTGTGGGCGCCGCCAGCGACTTTTTCCGCGCAAGCCATCCCCACCAATCGTTGCAGTTCGCGCTTTACCTGCTCGCGTCGTTCTACGTCGTCGCTGTAGTGCTCTTCCTGGCACTGGCGCGCGTGCTTCGAAACGAAAGCCGTACCCTTGGAGAAAAAATCCGATGACTTCACTTCCTCGATTGTTTGTCTCGCTCGCCGCAACTGCCTGCATTCTTTTGTCGTCATCAATCTTTGCTAAAGAGAGTCAAACCATGGAATCTGCTTCCGGCAACAAAAACGGACCGATCGTCAAGGCGCCTGCCGGCGCGGTCCAGGGAAAAATGGAAGGCGATCTACACGTCTTCAAAGGCATTCCGTATGCGCTGCCCCCGATCGGCTCGCTCCGCTGGCGACCACCGAGCCCCATGCCGCGATGGTCGGGTGTCAGGCAGGCCACCGACTTCGGGCCAATTTGCTTCCAGCCTGTGAGCCCAACGCCAACAATCTACACCTGGACTCCCGCGCCCATGAGCGAGGATTGCCTGACGCTGAATATCTGGGCTCCCACCGGTGCACACAAAGCGCCCGTCTTTTTCTGGATACACGGCGGCGCACTTACCACGGGGTCGAGCAGAGACGACTTGTATGACGGCACAAAGCTCGCCGGTCAAGACATCGTCGTGGTCTCGCTGAACTTTCGCCTTGGTGTCCTGGGTTGGCTTGCGCATCCAGAACTGAGTAAGGAGTCCCCGCTCGGTGTCTCCGGGAATTACGCATTGCTCGATTTGATTCAGGGACTCAAATGGGTTCAGCAGAACATAAGCGCCTTCGGCGGCGATCCTTCAAACGTGACCATCGCTGGCGAATCCTCAGGCGGGTTGAGCGTGATGTATCTGATGGCGTCACCTCCTGCTCGCGGCCTGTTCGCGAAAGCCATCGCCGAAAGCGCTTATATGATCACAACTCCGGAGCTGAAAAAAGCTGCCTTCGGTTTGCCATCAGCCGAGGATAGCGGTGTGAAGCTCGCCGCCGCGCTCCATGCGCCTGACATTGCGGCCATGAGAGCGATGGATGCTGCCACGCTCAGCGCCGACGCGCCGAAGGTCGGCTTTGCGCCATTTGGCTCGATTGATGGGCAACTCTTGCCGCACCAGCTCGTCGAAGCATTCGACAAGGGCGAGCAAGCTCCGGTGCCGTTGCTCGCCGGCTTCAACAGCGGCGAAATTCGCTCGCTGAGGATTCTGGCGCCGCGCCCGCCCGCAACCCAGGCAGACTACGAAAAAACGATTCGCGAAAGGTATGTGGACCTCGCCGACGATTTCCTTCGGCAATATCCCGCCACCAATATGGACGAGAGCATCCTCGCCACCACGCGCGATGCTCTCTATGGATGGACGGCAGTACGGCTCGTTAAGAAACAGGCGGAGAAAGGATTGCCGTCCTTCCTTTACTTATGGGATCACGGCTACCCCGCGGCAGATGCCGCTGGTTTGCACGGCTTTCATGCTAGCGAGCTGCCGTTTGTTTTCGGAACGTTCGACGGAACGCCATCACTGTGGCCCAAGATCCCGAACACCGACGAAGAGAACAGAATATCTGACGCGATGATCGGTTATTGGACGTCGTTTGCTCGCTCGGGCCGCCCCACCGCTAAAAATGAGCCTGCTTGGCCGGCATACGGATCAACCGGCGCGTACATGGACATAACCAATGCACCACTGCCTGCAACCGGCCTTTTGCCTGGGATGTATGACTTCAATGAACAGGTCGTGTGTAGGCGTCGAGCCGTGGGGAACATCCCATGGAATTGGAACGTTGGCCTGTATTCACCCGTCAATCCACCGCCGCAGCCGCAATGTAAACAGCAACAGTAGTCGAGGCAGAATTGCGATCGGACTCGACAGCGGCTTCAGTCCGCAATCGAAACGTGATTGGCCGCTGGGGTCAGCACATTCAACAACCGCGGAGGAAACAATGTCGAAAGCGATGGTAAAGATCGCACTTGCCACGGCTGGTCTGTTCGGTTTGGCAGCTGCGGTGGTGCCCGCCCAAAATCAGGCCACCGTTACCGAGTCGCAAGGCAAGCTGTCTGGGTTAGTCGATGCGCACGGTGTGCGCTCTTTCAAGGGCATTCCTTATGCCGAGCCGCCAGTCGGCGATAAACGCTGGACCGCTCCGGTTGCAGCCCGGCCATGGAAGGGCGTGCGCGACGCGCGCGACTTTGGCGCCAGTTGCTACGAGACTTCCTACTCCCCGCAAAGTCTCTTTTACATCCAACAGCCCAAGCTCAGTGAAGACTGCCTGTTCCTGAACGTGTGGACGCCGCAATACGCGCACAAGCTGCCGGTCATCGTATGGATTCATGGCGGCGGATTCGTCAGAGGCGGCAGCTGGGAACCGCAGTATGAAGGTTCGCGCTTCGCCGAGC
Organism: Occallatibacter sp.; assembly: GCA_035541975.1. Taxonomy (GTDB): domain Bacteria; phylum Acidobacteriota; class Terriglobia; order Terriglobales; family Acidobacteriaceae; genus Telmatobacter. The sequence goes on from DATKMH010000027.1 coordinate 104,531, forward strand.
ATGGCGTTGTCTTCGTCTCCATCAATTACCGTCTCGGGCCGCTCGGCTGGCTCGCATTGCCTGAGCTGAGCGCGGAGTCGCAGCACGGCGTCTCCGGCAACTACGGCCTGCTCGATCAGATTGAAGCGCTCAAATGGGTCAAGAAGAACATTGCCGCGTTCGGCGGCGATCCTGGCAACGTCACCATCGACGGTGAGTCCGCTGGCGGTGTATGCATGGCCCTTTTAATGGTGAGCCCTTTGTCCCGCGGCCTGTTTCAAAAAGTCATCTCCGAAAGCCTCGGCATCCAGTCCGCTCCTGAGTTGAAGCAGCCAGACCATGGGCTGCCTTCCGCTGAAGCCAACGGAACAGCATTTGAAAAAGCGCTGGGCGCGGCAGACCTCAAAGCCATGCGGGCCATCGCTCCGAAGACCGTAACCGAAAATGCCGGCTATCGCGGTGGCCCCAACGTAGATGGCTGGGCGGTGCCGGCTCAGATCGTAGACATTTTCGATCGCAAACAGGAAGCTCTTGTACCCGTGATGATGGGCTTCAATCGCAACGAAGTCTATCCGGTCCTGATGGGATTCCTTCCGCGCACTCTGCCGGATTCAAGCGCCGCCTATGACGACGGCGTCAAAAAACGCTACGGCGATCTGGCTCCGGAGTTCCTGCGCCTCTACCCCGGCACCGACATCCGGGCCAGCATGTTGGCCGCGCGGCGCGATGCGGTCTTCGGCTGGAGCGCCATGCGGATCGTCCGCGACGAGGCCAACGCTGGCGAGCCTGCCTACCTTTATTTCTTCGACCATCCTTACCCCGCAGCCGAAGCACGTGGGTTTCGCGCCTTCCATGGCAGCGAGATGCCGTTTACATTCGGCCATGTCGGCAAGGATGCCGTATTGCCGCCCAACTGGCCGCTTCCGGACGGCCCAAAAGAGCAGGCCTTTTCCGATGCCATGATCTCCTATTGGACTTCCTTCGCGCGCACCGGGGTTCCCAAAGCGCCGGGAGAGCCGGACTGGCCAACCTATGCTCCGAACAAAAGCTACATGGATTTCGCGGAGACGCCCGTGCCCTCGACCGATCTTATGCCCGGCATGTTCGAGCTCCAGGAAGAGATCGTCGATCGCGCAAGGCACGCCGGCGATCAGCCTTGGGTCGGCGCCGTCGGCCCCGAAGAGCCACCGCCGTCGCGCGAAGCGCCTTCACATTAGCTGCGGAGGCCAATAACGATCTCGTCGAAGGCTAATAGGCAGTCCCTGTGCACAGAAGTGCAGTCAATTTGTCCAGCGAGACGTACCACAATTGCTTGTGCCACAGGAAATCGTGGACGGAAGCAAACGCCGTGTGACGAAGTTCCAAAACGCTGCTGGCGAAGTTGCCGCGAACTCGGAAGTCGACCACGCTTTCTGATGAATCGGCGCTGCGTACCGTGCGCCATAAGAGGCGCATTTTACGCTGATGGCAGAAAAGAAATGAGCCGGTGAGGCTGGCGACGACGCGGCCCGACAAGAAATGATCCACACGATAGCCGTTGTCGTGGCTCGCGGCGACGACCGCCGATTCCTTCTGCTGGTTGGGCATGGACATCCAAGCTTCAAGGTACTCGGGCATGGTGAGAGCCTGCGAGATGCGGCGCGCATCCGCCTGGACGGGAACGGAGAGAACGATCGACAGATCGGATGAATGCGCGCGGAGGGCGCGGTGCTCTATCTCCTGCGCCGCCTGCGGGGAAGCCGGCAGTGTTTCGATCACAACAATGACCTCACAAAGGCAAGTGCACGCGGGCGGCCAAAGGTGGCAATGCGCCAGAAGATGTGACGGATGCCGCACAGAACGGGATCAGCAACGCGAGGCGGTGAGCAAGGGCGCAGGCGAACAACTCAGATTGAAGGATTCGCGTCCCCTATGGGCAAAGATTCATCCGATCCGCGGAATTCCAATACCAATCGATGAATTGTGGGGCGAAGTCCGCGCGGGCAGTGGCGAACAGCAGAAACTGTAATTCCGAGCGCAGCGAAGGACACAAAACATTTCATAGAGTCGCACGAGATTCTCCAGAAAAACGGATTGTCAGCTGCGCTGGAGGCGGTCGCCGAGAGAGGAGCGGTAGCTGCGGCCCATGGCGACTTTCTGGCCGTTATCGAGTATCACGACCGAGTCTCCGTTCGGCTCGCGGCGAACTTCTTTTACATATTTGAGATTGACGATGAAGGAACGATGCACGCGCAGGAATCCTTTGGGATCGAGGCGATCCTGCAAGTGCGCCATGGTCTCGCGGAGCAGGTGCGTCTCGGTGGCCGTGCACAGCCTGACGTAGTTGCCTTCGGCGCCGATCCAGCGAATGTCGGAGACGGGCAGAAATAGGATTCGGCCGCGCGACTTGAAGACAATGCGATTAGTGTAGAGATTCACCGATGATGAATTGCCGTTTGCAGCGCCGGTGTTCGGCTGCGGCGCCGTGTACTGCTCGCGCACGCGCTGCACGGCACTGCGCAAGCGTTCGCGCGTGAAGGGCTTCAGAAGATAGTCAACGGCGTTGACTTCGAAGGCGCGGACCGCATATTGGTCGTAAGCGGTCGTGAAGATGACACGCGGCGCTGAAAACGCGGATTGATCGGCCAGCGCGCCCACCACGTCGAAGCCATCCATGCCGGGCATGTGAATGTCGAGAAAGAGCAGTTCAGGGCCGGCGGCACGCACCAGTTCGATGGTTTCGACGGCGGTTGCCGATTCGCCGACGATCTCAATATCGCTGTCGTCCCGGAGCAACTGGCGCAATTTCTGGCGCGCCAGAACCTCATCATCTGCGATCACTGCGTGGATCATCACACACCAAACCTTGTGAAGCTTTCAGCTTCGCTTGTTGAAAGTTGAAGTGGGAAGGAAATGGAAACTTGCACGCGTGCGTGATCGGTTTCCTGAATGTCGAACGAGCAGTCGTCGCCGTAGTGGAGGCGCAGGCGGTTTTGGACATTGGTCAAACCGACGCCATGGCCGTCATTCTCTTCGCCACTCTCGCGAATCAGCCCTTTCCCTGTATTGATTACGCTCGCCCGCACGCGTCCGCCTTCGCTTTTGATCTCGATGGTCAGTTCCCCGCCCTTGTCGAGCTTAGACAGGCCATGAACGAATGCATTTTCGATGATGGGCTGCAAAATCATGGCCGGGACCAATGCGTCGTGCAACTCAGGATCGACCGAAAGGCTGCGTACGATGCGGCCGATGTATCTCCTGTCTTGCATGGCCAGGTAGGTTTCAACGAAATCGATCTCTTCATGGAGCGGAATGAGCTGCATATCTCTGCGTTCAAGCGTCATACGCAGCAGGCTGCTCATTTGTTCAAGCATGGAGTCGGCAGCCTCAATATCGGTGCGCATCAGGCTGGAGATGCTGTTCATCGTGTTGAACAGAAAATGCGGGTTTAACTGCATGCGCAAGGCCGCGATTTGGGCGTGAGCCAACTGGGCTTCAAGCCGCGCTGCGACGGTTTCTTTCTCACGGAGCTGCTGATAGTAACCATAGCCGCGGAAGAACAAGAACGCGGACCAGAAGATGGCCATGCTTTCCATCAGATCCGACCTGAAATTGAAGAGTGCGCGGTCCCAGTAGGGCATGGGCTTGTGATCGAGCGGAATATTGGGGAAGAAGATGACCCATATCATCTCCTGAAGAAGGCAGGTAACCAGGCTAACGGGAATCCCGATGGCGAGGATGCGAGGGATGCCTGCCTTTTGGACGTAGGGGCCGAAGAGCCGCCAGAGCAGCCAGCAGATGATTCCCCACATAAAATACTGCGTGCCCCAGGACGTGAAGACAATGAGAGGCCCGATGCGATACCCGGAGCGATGGAGATTCAACCACTCCTGCAAGGCAAACAAGAGCCCGAGCGACGTGAAAGCGCACACGAAGACAACCGGGTGCATCAGGATGGGATGGCGAAAGGGCCTGTCCGCTCCGCTACGCACATGCAGGTGATCTCCGGTAGTTCCTGCTTTAAGCACGTGCCTGCTCCTTGCATGGGCAATGCGCAGATTGCCGGTCGTTCATTTGCTGCTCCGTTCGTCGGCTCCGCAAAAAAATGCAGGGAAATGGAGGCAGGCCGCGCGCATGCGAATCACAGGAAGAGTGCTACCGGGCAATGCGGCCGGTTGCACGTGTTACGCAGATGCGCCTACGGCAGTTCCTGAAGTTCGGCAGCGCCGCCCGCCAAATGATGATTCGAGCGACTGTAGAGGAGCAATGACCCCGGGGAAGGCGTTGACCGGCTCTTGTTATGGTTCAGCGGCTTCGCTGCTGCTCAGTTCACACGGGAAGTGAGCAGCTGCGCGGCGTGTGTGCCGAGGTCAGGGGCAACCACGGCAAACGACGGGAAGCCGGGCCAGTTTCCACCCTCTTTATTGACGAATTCGAGAACGAAATGGTGCTGGCTATACCACTGATTCGCCTCAAAATCGACAGCCGGAGCCCTGCCTGGAGGTAGTTTGGCTGAAAGCAGGCGCAGATCGTTGGCGACGAGTTGGGTGGCGTCTGCGCCACCCTGCAGCGTGGCGACGCGGAAGTGGTAATAGGCGGCTTCGTTATCGGCCGCTACGCCACTGCCGTCGCGGGACATGATGCCAAGCAGGACCGAAGATTTCCAGTTACCGGCAGCTGCCGCGTCGTTCAACACGCCAAGAGCTTCGCCAGGAAACTGCGCGAGACTGGGGTTGCGAACCAGGAGCAGACCCAGTGAGTGCTTGGCAGGAACGTAACCGGCAGCGGCCGAGAGGCGAAGGAGCTTTGCGGCTGCGGGCAGATTCTGCTTGCCTGAGCCGGCCTTCATCAGCATGGTGCCCAAATCGAATTCAGCAATGGGATCGTGCAGGCTTGCGCCCTTGCGATACCACTGTTCGGCTTTTGACTTGTCTTGCGGGACGGCATATCCAAAGGCATAGAAGTCGCCAAGATAGCAGGCTGCCAAGCCGCTGCCGCGCGTTGCGGCTTCATGGATCAGACTGAACGCGAGCTGCTCGTTTTTTGGAACGCCGATTCCCCAAAGGTATGTAACACCGAGATTCACCTTGGCGAGAAGCGATCCGCCTGAAGACGCAAGCTGATACCAGTTCGCTGCACGCTCAGGATTTTTTTCGACGCCTATGCCGGTCTCGTAAAAGTAGCCCATAGCAACCTGAGCTCTGGGATCGCCGGCGTGGGCCGCCTTCTCATACCAGAATGCCGCCATCTTCGCGTCTTGTTGCACGCCGTTGCCGGCCATGTAATCGTCGGCCAGCCTGAGTTGCTCCGCAATGGAACGCGGCGCGGGCGCTACGCGGATGGAAGGCACGTCCGCACCGCCTTCCGGGTTAGCGCAAATTTTTGTCGGCAGAGTAATCAGAACGCAACATGCCGCAGCGGAGAGGACGAGGGCACGATGATGACGGCTTAGCGTGGGCATCATAGAGGGTCTCCATGAGTTGTTCGTGGTGCAGGGGAACGCTGTGGAGCGAACGCCGCAAAACACGGCCGATATGCTCCTGACGCCAATTATGCCCAAAGGTCATTTCATTTGAGTGATTTACAAAAGAGACCCGCAGTGCGAGCCGGTCCTCATAAAGCGATCCTGTAGCGCTCGGTCACATCGCGGATGCCATTGGTCACAAAAACTGGAATCTTCACACGAGCCCGAAAACTGGGCAGCTGTGACGCGCCGGAATGCGACCTATGCTTGGGGCGCGGAACCCGACGCGGACGCAAGCGAAACTCGCAGGACCGAGACAAAGGCCCTGCGAGAAGTCTGCGAACAGCTAGAACAGAACCTTGGCTCCAAGGATGAAGAAACGATTGCCGGAGCTGTTGCCCGGAGCGCTGGTCCCAGAGAAATTGAACATGTTGCTGGTGAAAGCGCTGGAGGCGACATCCGGGACGCCGGGCCCGAGATACATCTGATTGAGCACGTTGTAGCCGGCGAGCGAAAGCTGCAACGACACGCCTTCGGCGATCTTCGTCGTCTTGGTGATGGTGGCGTCAAACTCGCTGAAGGGCTGACCGCGCAGCGTGCTCCGGCCTGAGCCTGGATATGGATTGTTCACGGCCAGCGCGTAGGCCTGGTTGTTGATGATCCAGTGGGTCGTGGCTGGATCGACGGGCGTGCCTGGACTGTAGACACCTGTGGGATAGACAGACGTGTCTCCGTCGAAACCATCGCTGCCGTAGACGACATATTGCGGCGTGCCTGGCAGTGGATTTCCGGTCTCAGGGTCCTGGCCTCCGGTGTAGGGATTCAGATAGGCAACGGTGTTGATAGGCGCTTTCTTGTTCGACATCGCGAGCCGGCAGGTGTCTAGATGAGAGCCCACGGACGAGCTGTTGAATGCACCGTCGCAAAAGCTGGTATCGCCGTTGTTAGGATCGATATCGAGCGGTTGGTAGGGAGTGTAGGGTTCGCCGCTGGTGTAGCGATAGACACCGCTGAGCAAAAAGCCATCTGTCACGCGAGAGAGAAGGCTGCCGTGGCGGGTGAGGCCGGGAATGGCGTAGGTGAATTGCAATCCCACGACGTTGGTGTAGTCGTTGCCGCTGAGGCCGCGCTCGGCGGAGTTGGTGTTGAGGGGGTTCTGAGCGTATGCAAGGGTGCTTCCTCCGGCGCCCGTGCTGCGGAATCCGTCAGTGGCGTTGTCTAACGCCTTGCTCCATGTGTAGGAGATGGTGGACGTGAGGCCATGGAAATTCTGTGTATTCAGGTTCAGTTGCAGTCCGTTGTAGTCGGCCCAGCCACCGTTGATGAACTCAGACACGTTGCTAAAATTGCAGTTCAGGCGTCCGTAACCGGCGGCGCTGGCGTTAGAGCAGAGCGAGGACGGCGGGACGATTTTGGGAAACGCCATGGCAACCGGGAGCAGGTAAGGATTGGCGTCGATGGATTGGAAATTGTCAGTGGTTTTGCTGCCGACATATCGTGCTTCTGCCACGACAGCGCCGCCGAACTGATGATCAATACCCAAGGTGTAGGTTTGCACGTAGGGGGTGCGGAACGCGCTGGGGAAGGTAGTCTCGTCATCGAGCCGCGGATCCTGTGTGGGCAGGAAAGGCAGGTTGGCGGCGCGCACATCGGGACTCAAAAGAGAGCCGTTTGAGGGCAGGCACGCTCCGCCACCGCACGGAAATGCGCCGGTATTCACGACCGGAGCGCCCCCGGCCTCGAGAAGGAACATGTTGTAGAACGCGGGATTTGCATTAATGGCGTAGCCCGCGCGCACCACCAGTTTGCGATCGAACTGCGGGTTCCATGCCACGCCGATGCGCGGCTCGAAGTTCTTGTAGTTTTGGTCGGCGGCACCGGCGGTGCGATCGGCCAGCGGCAGTGTTGTGGGCCAGATAGCAGTGCTCGGATTCGACTCGCGAGCCACGGTCTGGTTGTGGATCTGGTTCAGCGCCTGGCTGAAGAACTCCCAACGCAACCCCAGATGCAGAGTGAGAGATGGCGATGCTTTCCAATCATCCTGAAAGTAGGCCGCGAAATCGGGCTCGGTGAACGGGATAACGGGATCTCCGTTTGCGAGGATGCCCTCGCCGGTCTCGATGCCGCCGGGCCCATTCTGCAGCAGGTTGCTGAGGGTGCCGTAACTTAGATTGCCGTTGTAATAGAACAGCCCGACATTGGGCGAATTCTCGTAATCGAATTCGCCGCCAAAGAGCAGTGTCTGCGCACCCCGCGTCCAAGTAGCGTTGTTCTGCACCTGTGTGACCTTAATCGTGCGGCCCTGGGGAAACTCCACGTCGCCGCCGAAGTTGGAGTCGTCGTTGGTACCGTTGAAACTTACTTCGGTCGGGCAGGCGCCGAGCTTCGTTGCCAGACAGTCGGGGAAAGCGCCGCCCTGGAAGAAGACCTTGGAATCCTCAAAGCTATATCGCAGTTGATCGACGAGATTGGTTGAGAAGGCGTGGGACCAGTCGGCGCCAACCGAGTGGGTTGTCGAGGGGACATCGACCCAGTCTCCCGCGGCGGTTCCGGAATTGCCGGGGATGCCCGTGTAAAGCTGTGGCTGATAAAAGTAACGGACGAACATGTGGTCCTTGGAAGTGGGCTGCCAATCGAGGCGGCCCAGCTCTTCCTGATCGTTCGCGATGCTGACGATGTTCCGCGAAACACCGGCGACTTCAATCGTCGCCATCTTGCCACCAGGGCCCGTGACGGCTTCAGTCGAAATGGAATTCGCAATGGGCTGCGGATTACCCTGGGCGATTGAAAAGGGGCCGAAGTTGGCCAGTGCGGCGACTCCAGGGTTGCCGGGAAATGCTGCTTCCAATTGCTTAAGGCCGGTTGGATCGGGCGTAACAAAGGGCAGAGATTCCGCCGGCGTGGCTCCGGCGCGAATCGGATCCCAGTAGGTGCTGCCGAAGAAGAAGAGCCTGTTTTTCAGAATGGGTCCACCGAACGATCCGCCGTAGCGATTCTCAACGTAGCGTGGCAGGTCCGGTGCTAAGCAGCCGGTGGATGGACTGACGCCAGGAGGGCAGTAACCGAACTGGGGAGACTTTTCGTAGTTGGCCATGGAGCTGAGGAATTGGCCCTGGTAATACTCGAATCCCGATCCATGAAATGTGTTGGTGCCCGATTTTGTGATGTAGTTAACCACTGCGCCGGCATTGCGGCCATACTGCGCGCTGTAGTCGTTCGTGATGACTTGAATTTCTTCAATCGCATCCTGATTGCTGAAGAAGGAATCGGGGCCGCCGATCGAGTTGTCGTTGTTATCCTGGCCGTCGATTTCAAAGTTGTTGAATCGCCCGCTTTGGCCATTGACCGAGAAGTTGTCGCCATTCTGATTGGAAAAGTCGTCTCCGTAGGTGCGGCCGCCCGTGCTTACCACTCCGGGGATTACTTCGGCGATGGTATCGAACCCATTGTTGAGCGGAAGATTGCGAATCGACTCGCTCGCGAATGTTGTTGTTACTTGCGAATCGACGGTCTCCAGCAGTGCAGCCGCGGAGCCATTCACTTCGACCTGCTCGGCGGTACCGATGCGCAAGGTTACCTGATTCAGGTTCGTGGTGGCACCAGCCTGCACGACAACGTTATTGACGGTCTCGGCTGAAAAGCCCTGGGCGGTGATGATGAGCTTGTATGTCCCAACGGGCACGGTCAGGAACTTAAAAGCGCCTTCTCCGGACGAACTCGTGGTGAGCACCAGGCCGCTGGAATCGCTCTTAAGCTGCAGCTGAGCGCCGACCACGACCGCGGAAGATGGATCAGCAACGGTCCCCTGCACCGTCCCGGTGGTAATGCCCTGACCGAAAACAATTGCAGTGAGAGCCATGATCGACCAGCCAACAACCATCTTTTTTAGAATGCTCACGTTTGTGCCTCCTCAAGGTTATGGCTCGCATAATTGCGCAGTTCAACTCAGCAATGGCGTGCACGACCTGAAAAACGAGCGCGGTAGGCTGGGGAATTCCCTCGGGAGCTCCTGCCGGCGAGCCTTGCGCTGCACGCGGCGTTCCTATTCGCAAGATTCGGCGGAGAATGTGATGAGGGGTTAAGAATGGGGGATGAACGGGGATCGAGTACAAGCGAGTGCCGCATCAACGAGCGGCTGAGGCCGAAAAACTCGCAATCAGCGTAGCCGTCGCCACTTGTCGCTATTGCATTTTGGAGTTGGTGATGAAATGCATTTCTATGGGGACAAAGAGGTTGCCCGGTTGGTCAACTGCATGGCGGCGGCGCGGATTCATCCGTCGAGGACACGCTCGGCTATGAAACCCCATAGGATTCATTGTCCCATTCCGCGATCCACGGAATGATCACCCTCGTCTATTGACCCACTTCATAGCGCACTACCGCCAGCGCGGTTTCGTAAGCATAACGCGCGTTAGTGTTGTCGATTTGGGCCTGTGTCTGGTTCAGCTGCGCCTGGCTGATCTCAACGATGCCGCTTAACCCGATTTTGTATCGCGCCGAAGCCAGGTCAAGCGCCAAATTTGCCTGATCGAGCAACTGCTTCGTAACGGCGATCCGCTGATACGCCGTTTGCGCGTTCAGCACTGCGGTGCGCACATCGCGCGCGATTGTATCGCGCAAATTGCGCACGTCCTCCTGCGCGGCTTGCGCTCGCAGTTTCGCATCTTTCGCGTCCGCATTGAACAGAAACCCATTGAAAACCGGGATGCTCAGATTGGCTCCTGCGGCGCCGTACCAGGATGACGCGATCTGGTCGGCGCGGACCGGCGTTCCGCCCACCCCAGCCATTGCCGAAAGCGTCGGCAGCCAAAGATCGCGCTCCGCGGTGCTAAATTGGCGCGCAGCCAGGGAGTTATCGTTCATCGCCGCCAGGTCAGGACGCGCACCAAATGCGACACTGACCAGCGCCTCAGGATCGGTCGGTGCCGGAGGCGGGTTGCCGCTCGTTTCATCCACGAGCGTGTATTCCTGATCCTGCTCGCTGCCGAGCACGTCATTCAGTGCGGCCATCGCTGCTTGCGCGTTATTCTGCGCGTCAAGCAGCAACTCCTTGGCCTGCGACGACTGGACATCGGCGAAGCTCAAATCGAGATCTGAGCGTATCTTCGCTTTTGTCAAAGCGCCCACCTGGTCGGCGGTAGCTTGCCGCTCGTTCAGAGTTTGCTCGGCGACTTTGAGCACAGCCTGCGCGGTGAGTGCCTGATAGAAGGCTTGATCCACCGTGAGCGTAATGTCGAGTTCTGTGGCCCGCGCGCTCTCCAATTGCGCCTTGGCCCTGGATTCTGCGCTCAGGACGAGATTGTGTGTGCGGCCGAAGTCTGTGATGAGCTGGCTCACGGTCAACCCACCCGCTGCGCGATTGTAGATGCTTGGATTATTCAGCAGACCTGCCGTAATCCTGCTGTTCTCATGTGCGTCGACTGCGGTCAAATTGCCGGTAGCCATCGGCATCTCTGCCGAACGAACTTCGCGCGTAACCTGAGCCTGCGCCAACGCGATCAGGCGCGCCACGCTGATGTTGGGATTGTTGCGAATTGCCATCTGCTCCGCTTGCGCAATCGTCAGCGTGGGTCCCGTCGGCTGCGCGGGCGATTGTCCCTCGGCTGGCATCTGCGAATCTACAGCCGTTTTCGGTGTGGACAACGGTGCCAGGCTCGTCGCCACTTGGACCGATGGCGCATTAGGAAGCGATGATGTTTGCCCGGGAACTACCGCTGGCATCGCGGCCAGAAACGTAGCGCATGTGGCGAACTGAAGGGCGCGCTTAAACAGCTTCATGTTCTGCTCCCTCCGCAGCGGTTTGGTCGGTGCCTCGCCCATGGATCACGAGATAAACGGCCGGCACCAGAAAAACAGTCACGACGACTGAGACGGCAAGCCCGCCGATAATCGCGCGAGCCAGCGGCGCATACTGTTCGCTGCCCGCTTCCAGGCCCAGCGCCAGCGGAATCATCCCCAGCAGCGTGGCCAACGACGTCATCAAGATCGGCCGCAATCGAACGCGGCATGCAGTCACCGTCGCCTGCAGCAGCGACTCGCCCTCACTGTGTAGTATCCCGGCGAATTCCACGATCAGAATGCTGTTCGACACCACAATGCCGGTCATCATGATTACGCCCATCAACGACATGATGTTCAGCGTGCTTCCAGTAAGAAGAAGAATCAAGGCCACTCCGACTAAGCCTGGCGGAATTGCCATCAGGATAATGAAGGGATCGACAAACGACTTGAATTGCGCCATCAGGATCAGATAAACCAGCAGCACCGCGATAATCAGCCCGAAGCTGAAATCGTGAAATGCCTCGTTCATGCTGACCACAGCTCCACGCATATCGATGACCGTATTGCGATCGTGCTTCGTGTTTGCCAAAAGGCGGTTGATCCGCGCCCCCACATTTTGCAACGCCTCCGTCCTGGTCGAAACGAAAATGTCGATCACACGACGGATCTGGTAGTGGTCGACCTCCGTGGGCGTGTTGATCTGCGAAATATCGGCAACTTCGCCCAATGGCACGTAGCCCGAGCCGCCATCGCCGTCCCCTTGTGCCGATAGTTTAGGGTCGGCTGCTCCACCCTCTTCCATCGGCGTGTATCCGGTCGGCTTCACGCCACGTAAAGGAATGTTCTTCATGTCTTCGAGCGACATGTTGTCGATCCAGCGGTTGGCGTATTGCACCGTGACCATGTAGTTGTTGCCGGTGTGCGGATCGATCCAGTAGCTCGGCGCTACCATTCCGTCTGAGGTCAGCGCGGTAATCACATCATCGACAACCTCCCTCGTCGATAATCCGACGAGACTCGCGCGCTCGCGGTCGATATTCAACGCCAAGCCCGGGTAGTTCACGCTTTGCGGAATATACACACTGCTCACGTTGGGAATGGCCTGAATCTTCGCGGCCAGTTGGCTTGCCATGTCGTAGGCCTGGTCCATGTTGTTTGATTTGATCTGAATGTCGATCGGCGCCGGAAGCCCCTGGTTGATTACGCCATCAACCAACCCGCCCGCCTGAAAATAGGTGGAGAGCTCGGGCATCTGCCGCGAAAGTTCCGCACGCACGCGGCGCATGTATTCATAACTCCCGATGCTGTGGTCCTCTTTCAGGCTGGTCTGCACGAAGGCGGTGTCCATCGAGGCATTGGTGGTGTAGATCGCCGAAAGGTCCGGATAGACGCCGATATTTGAAACGATCATTCCCAGATCCTTCGGTTTCACCACGCTGCGAATCACGTTTTCCACTTTCGCAATGTAGTCGTTGCTGACCTCAAGCCTCGTCCCCGTAGGCATTCGCACATCGATAATGAATTGACCCGGATCGGTGCGGGGAAAATATGCGCGCCCGAGAAAAGGAAAGCTCACCGCGAGAATCAGCGCCAACCCGCCAAGCATCGCAGCAGAAGCGAATCCCGGCCTGCGCAGCACCCTGTAGGCGAGCGTTTCATACCAATTCAGAAGCCGCTGAAAGTAATTGTTGAAGCGGACTAGAAAGCGCCGGAAAAACTTCGGTTTGCTTCCCTCGACCGCATCCACATCGCCTTCGTTGGTTCTGCCCTCCGGATCCTGGCGCACAAACTTCGCGCAGAAAAGCGGCACCACGGTCATGGCGAAAAAGTAAGATGCAAAAATCGAAAGCGCTACTCCGAGTGCGAGCGGAGTGAAGATGTACTTGCTCACTCCGGTAAATCCGGTCACCGGAAAGAAGACGATCGCTGTTGTAAACGTTGCGGCCAGCACCGCCATGGATACTTCGTGGCCGCCCTCCTCCGATGCCTGATACGGCGACTTGCCTAATTCCATGTGGCGGAAAATATTCTCGAGCACAATCACACCGTTATCGATAAGACGCGAGAAGACCAGCGCCAGCCCGCCCAGGATCATGGTGTTGATGGAGCCGCCCATGAAGTTGACGATGAGCAGGCAGACCAGCATGGAAAGCGGGACAGCGAGCAGTACCGCGACTGTAGCGCGCGGGCTGCCAAGGAAAATGAGAATCATCACGCCCGTCATCACCAGGCCGATGACGGCCTCGCGTGTGACGTTGGCAATGGCAAGCTTGACAAAGACGGACTGATCGAAGACCACTGCTGTCTTCAGGCTCTCTGGTATATCGACGAGCTTCTTGATCGCGGCCTTGATGCCGTCGACAATTTCAATCGTGTTGCTGTCGCCGCCCTGCTTGAAGATCGGCACATACACTGAGCGTTGGCCATCGATGCGCACAATGTTGTATTGCAGCGCTCCGGAATCGACCGCCTTGCCAATGTCGCCAACCAGAACCGAAGAATTGCCCACCGATTTCAGCGGCATATCGTTCATCGCGTTTGCATCGGGAAACTGGCTATTGGCATAAATGTTGAAATCCTTTGAGCCGATGCGCACATCGCCCGCCGGAAGAATCAGGTTGGAGTTGTTAACCGCGCTCACGACGTCGTTCAGGCTCAGGTTGCGCGCTTCAAGCTTCAGCGGATCGACGTAGATCTGAATCTGGCGATAAGTTCCTCCATAAGGCTGCGGAACCGAAGCTCCCTGCACGTTCGAAATCTGATTGCGCACCTCAAATTGCGCCAGGTCTTTCAGCCTGGTCTCGTTCAGTCCCTCGCCCTTCAATGTCACCAGGCAAACGGGCTGCGTTGAAGCTGTCATACCCAGCACCACCGGAGGCAACGTGCCCGGCGGCAGCCTGCGCAAATCAGCCATCGCCAGATTCGAAATATTGCTCAATGCCGCGTTGGGATCGGTACCCGGCTTGAAATAAATCTTGATCAGGCTCACACCCGTCAACGAGCGCGATTCGCTGTGATCCACATTCGCGGCCAGCGTGAAGAACCGTTCGAAGGTATTGGTGATATCGGCTTCGATCTGCTCCGGCGGCATGCCGTTGTAAAACGTTGCCACCACCACCACCGGCATATCGATTGGCGGAAACAGGTCCACCGGCATACGCGCGACGGTAACAGTGCCGATCAGCAACACGATCAGGCAAAGCATGAGAATGAAAAACGGAAAGCGCAGGGCAAACTTCGGCATTATTGGCCTCCTCCGTTTGCTCCGGATTTCAGGTCGATCATTCCCCCGGATTCGTGCACGGTTTCAGAGGCGGGCGTCGATGCTATGGCCGGGCTCACCTCCTCGTCCTCGTGATATTTTTCCTGGCCTCCAACCAGGACCCGATCGCCAGGCCCGACTCCGCTGACTATCTGCGCGAGCTTCGTCCCCTCCAGGCCTACTTGAACAACACGAATGTGCACATGGTTGTTCGCGCCGAGCACGTATACCGTCTGCTGCCCCTGCGCATTCAGCACCAGAGCTTCAACGGGAATGGTCACAGCATCGCTAACGCTCGCAAGTCGCAGCGCGGTGTTCGCGTACATGCCGGGCGCAATGGAGAGATCCTTATTCTCCACGTCCACCTCCGTCTCCATCGTCCTGGTCTCAAAACTCACATTGCGCGTAAAGCGGACGATCTTGCCGGTCAAGGAGCGATTGATGGCATCGACGCGAACCTGCAGCTCATCGCCTTCGTGAACAAACTTAATGTCGTCTTCGGGGACGGGGATGCGGAGGCGAAGAAGACTGCTCTGTGAGAGACGTACGATCGGCAGCGTCTGGTCGTTTGAATTTGTCCCGCCCTGAATAAGAGCTCCGGTATCTGCGTAGCGCCAAATCACCACGCCGGCAATGGGCGCGGTTACAGTTGTGTAGTCTTCGAGCGCCTGCACTCGCTCGTTGTCCGATCGTGCAGCTTCAGCGTGCTGCTGTGCCGCGGCCAGCGCTGCCTTGGCCGCATCCACCTGAGCCTGCGAGTTCAGATCCTTGGCTTGTGCGTCGTCCAATTCCTGTTGCGCAATCAAGCCGGGCCGTGTCGCCGCCGCTTGCTGCAGGCGTACCGATTGCGCATGCAGCGCATAGTTCAATGCTTCGGCGCTTTTTACCTCATGCTGCGCCCGCGCAATCTCTTCCTGGCTTTGCTTCAGTTGGAAAACCGTCCCCTGTAATTGAGCTCGCAGCTCCGGTACCTCAAGGACAGCTAGCGTCTCGCCCTGGTGCACAATATCACCGATGTCAACATTGATCCGCTTCATATAGCCGCTCACCTTGGGATGTACATCCACCACCTGGTAGGGCTGAAACTGTCCGGCTAGCGTAAGCACACGCGAGATGTTGCCGCGCTGCGCCACGGCGACCCGCGCCGATGGAATTGTGGCGGCGCTGGCTTCACTGTCCACCCCGCCGGAATGGCACGAACTGATGCCGATGGCTGCGCACGCTGCCGCAGTCAATAAGAGAATAGGTTTGTACATTTCTAACTCACTCCTGATTCCGAACACCGCTTACTACCCCGGTGCTGAAATGAAATGGGAACTGAGCAAATGATGGGCACCTGGCGTCCGATTAGACGCCGCCCGGGAAATCCGAGTTGATCACGCTTCGTTACCCGGATGTGTTTCGTCCCTGTAAGCTGCAACGGACCCTTCGCTGTCGCATCCTTCATCGGCTCACTATAGGCAGAGCCATCTTGCGCCGCTGATTGCATGGGGGAGGGCCGGGGAAGCAACGCTCGATGAAAGCGATGTTAGAAGATCGGCGGAGGGCGAAAGAGATTCGAGAACGAAAGACCTTCTGGGGAAAGTTCCACCGGTAGGCCTGGAGGGACCGCTCCGCGCGCGTGCATTGGTACGCACAGAATCAGCAAGACGATAATTGGCGGTAAAAGAAAGAATGTTGCGCCGGGGTGCGCCGGGTCGGGCGCGGGCACACCATGCTCAACCACCTCAGGTGAGGTCACAGGCTGTGCCTTCGCAGCGCGAACAATGCCGCCGAAACCGGTGGCCGGGCCGTACCAGGCTGTCTTGGCTTCGATAGCAAATAGAAACGCCAGCAGACTGAGCCCTAATGCAAGCGGTGTGCGCCGAAAGGAGTGGGAAGCGGCGAACCAACCCAACATGATGGCAGTTTATCATGTACGCCTGATCCCAACTTCTCGTTGGGTATCTTCAAGATCTCGGCTCGAATTCGGTCCGCCAACGTCCAAATTGCAGATTCGCTTGGTCTCTGCCTAACGTGAACCATTGCGGAATCGAGCGCTGCTCACCGGTTACGTACCTCTCCCGTGGGCAGGAAGGACAGCCCATCGATCGCCGCCCCGGACGCTAACACCTCCCGCATCTTTTCCGGATCGGCGCCTGCGCGTGCGACTGCCGCACGCAACAAGCGCAATCCATCAGCCGGCGCGCTCCCCAAAGGCAGCCGGAAAATCCAGGGAATATCCGCCGACGTCAGCGTGCGATCGCTGCTGAGTGCCACAACCGGAACAAAACATTTCAATGCCAGCTGCTCCGCAAGATGACTGGCGTCCCGATCCAGCGCAATAATCGCCAATGCGTGCTCGTCCATCAGAGCGTGAACTAATTGCGTCGTAGCGGCGCCCCAGTTTTGTGCGCTGTCCACCGGCACAATTTCCCACGGCTGCGCTCCGGGAGCGCCGTCGTGCATTGCCGTCAACTGTTGGAGCGAACTGGAAATCGCTCGCGCATTCGGCCCGAACAAAACCACGCGCACCGGCCCCGGCGCCGCACCCGCAGATCGCGGGCCGGCAAAGCCTACTCCGTCCTCACCCACGCGCGCGTAGGGCTCTTCCGAAACAGACGAAGTTCCACCCGCGTCAGAACGATGTTGCGTCTCCGCCCGCCTTTCCATCGTGGCAAGTCGGTAGGTCACTGTGCCATCCCGCACCGTTCCCAAATACATCGGCGCAACGTTCTTCTGGTTTGGATCGAAGACCATGTGCCCGGTCACACCGTCATACTCTTCAATGTTCGCCAGCGCGTCATGGATCCGTGCGCGATTTAATCCTGCCTTGCAAATGGAGTCGAGAAGCACATTCATCGCGTCATTGGCCAGCGAAGCAAACTGCTCAGGAGGTTCGTGGAATCGCGTCTCGAATCGGCGATTGAATTCAACCCAGCGCGCATTCGTGCGCGTCGGGTCGTAGGGGAAAACGGCTTCAAATCCTTCGGCGGCAGTCCCTGCCTGAGCCAGCAACTCAGGCCCCAGCGTGCGATAGGAACCGAAGACTCGCTGCTTCATGCCCATGGCGCGCATTTGCTTCAGAATACTTGCCGCCTCAGCTTCGTCCGCCCAAAGCACAATCCCATCCACGCGCGAGTCGCGAATGATCTCGAGTTCGTGCGAAAAATCCGTGTCGCCCGGCAAGAATTTCTGTTCAATGACCACCGGGTGACCTAGCCGCACTGAAGCGTTTCTGAATTTTGGAACTCCCATGCGGCCGTATCGGTTATTCACTCTGAGCAGCGCAATTCGCTTCAGGCCGACCTCATCATAGATGTGACGTGCCAGCGTGTACGCCTGCACGCGATCGTCTTGCAGGTCGGTGAAGTACCAGGGAATATACGTCTCCGGAATCGTGGGGTCCGTTGACGCCGAATTAACGATAGGAATCTCCGCTTTCAGAGCGACGCGCAGGATGATATGAGTCGATTCCGAGCTGATCGAACCGAAGATTGCCCAATCCTGCTCGTCGTAAATCATTTTCACGGCTTCGTCCGCGGCTGAGCCCCAGATCGCCGAATCGGTCGGGCGAGTCGCTCCGTAAACGGCACTCCCCTGCCAGTTGTTGTAATCGTTATGGACCATCAGCTTGAATGGCTTGCCGCCATATCCGCCGCGCGCATTCGCCTCCTCTATCGCCAATTGCGCCCCATGCAGCATGCGTTCTCCATCAGTCGCGTCGGGGCTGGGCTCCACTGGGCCCAGGAATCCAATCCTAACCTCGGTAATATTTGTGGGATCAGGAATGTCGCGCCCTGCTCCTGTGTAGATGTTGGGCTCAAGATAATTCTCGAAATAAGGCGCTTCAAATTTGGCATAAGGCCGTAAATCCCGCGGCTCGCCCGCGTAGGGTTTCTCGGTCCGATCGCGCGGCGGCGCCGGCGGATGCTTGCCGCACTCGCACACTTGGACGCTCTGCGCAACAAGGGACATTGCTATTCCCAAAGCCAGCGTGCAAACGCCAATATGCGCGAATCGGTAGCACATTCCCTACTCCTTGGTCTGGTCGGTCTTTTCCGTGCGGAACATCGCAATCGCTTCGATCTCAACAAGCAGTTCCGGCCGGCACAAGATCGCCTGGATTCCCGTAGACGCAGGCAGTGGATCCAGGCCCTGCTCTTTGAAGAACGCTGTCCGCTCCTCGTTGAATGCTTCATAATCGCGCTCGATGTCGCGCAGATAGCAGCTCGTTCGTACGATGTCGTGCCAGGTGCATCCCTCGCTCGCGAGCAAACCCGTAATGTTGGCAAGCGTGCGCCGCATCTGCGCGCGAAAGTCGCCGATATGAACACTGTTGCCGTGCTCGTCAATCGATGCTGTGCCCGAAATGAGCAAAATCGTCAAGCCGTTCAGGTCGATTCTCATTCCACGCGAGAACGAACTCGGCTTGGCATATGCGTGTGCTTCGTTCAGCACTCCAGGATTGGTGATTGCACTCTTCTTCACTGACGAGTGCGCGATGGTCTCCAGAATTTCAGCAAATGCATTCATCGTCTGAGTTCCTTTCTATCGTTGGAAGATTCCGTGGCTTAAACCATTGGCAGTGGCAACCCATATGTCGTCGCCCTGAAAGTCGATGCCAAGAATGTAGTTGTGTGCAGGTCCGGTGCTCACGGGCACCTCGGTAACTTTTCCTTTCGCGTCCCGCACCGTCATCTCCGGTATGTGCGTGCGAAGCGAACGCGTGTATACAGCCCAGTTGGCGCCGTCGTAATACGCCAGCCCTTTGTCTGTGCAGAACCAGGCGTGAGTCGCGTCCACGCCCTTTACGAAATTTGTGAAGTTTGAAGGCAGCCCACTGTCTTTGGTTAGAAAATTGTGCCAGTAGCGGCCATCGTATCGGCTGTCACCAAAGTAGGTCGATGCCCACACGATGTTGCCGACATAGCTGACCGAAGAAACAATATCGTGAATCAGGCCCTGATCCTTGAAGAGCACAAGTTCGGTTTCCCCGTCGGGATCGTCGTAAAGATCCCAGCGACCTGATTTCTGGTCGTATTCAATCAGCCCGCTGCCCCAAACGGCGAAATAGACTTTCGTTGCAGTAGCCGAAACCCCGTAAACCCAAATCTCGCGCATCGGCGTGTTGCGTTCGTTGTAGAGCGACCATTCTCCACTCGTCAGGTTCAGCCTGCACGCTCCAGCCGCGGTCGCGACCCACACGTTTTCGCCTTCTACGGCAACACCGTAGACCACGTCGTTGCTCAATCCCGAGTTCAGCTGTGTGTAGCTGACGATCCTTCCGCTGGAAATCCGGCTAAGCCCACCCATGGTTCCGGCCCACACGTCGCCCGTGCGCTTATCCAGCGCCAAGGAGAGCACAGCGCGATGCGCCAACCCGTCCTTTGTCGAATAGGTCTGCCACTTACCCGCTTCATACAGTCCCAGCCCATTGTCCGTTCCCGCCCAGATCCTGTCGCCATCTACCAGCACCGCGTAAACGTGGTTGTCGGGCAGGCCGTCTGCGACAGTGAAGTTCTCAAACCGGAAACGCGGCATGTGTGGAATGCTCGATACTGCTGCAGGCACGAGATGCTCGCTCTGCCGAGCCTGTCCCACTCCTTCCCGCGCGGCCATCGGCAGAACCGCAATCAGCGCCAGTCCAATCCACGTCTTGTTCGCGAATCTTCTCATCGCGTCCTCAGGTATTCGATCAAGTCGTTCAATTCATCTTTGGTCAGGTCGTTGGTCCTGCCATGCTTGTCGTTCGGGTTGTAGATGGTCCATATTTCTTCCAGCGTCGACGCCGAGCCGTCGTGCAAAAAGGGTCCCGTCATCGCAATGTTGGTCAGTTGCGGCGTCTTAAAGTTCCCGGTGGTATCGGTGGCCTTACGCGTCCCTACGTCGAACAGCTTTCGGTCGGTTCCCTGTGGCCCGCTGTGACAAAAGGAGCAGCGGTTTTCAAGCAGAATCGGCGTGCCGAAGTTGTCGACCGTGCGCTCGAAGATCGCCTCGCCACGCTGCTGTGCCGGCGTGAGTTCCTCGCTCAGAGGGCGCCACCGATTGGGCCGCGCTGGAAGACTGCGAATATAGAGAACCAGATCGGCCAATTGTATGTCGCTGTAGTTTTCCGAGCGCCAGAAGTATTTTTCCGTGCGCGGGCCGCACTCCGTGGGCAAGTTCGGGTTGCCGCCGTTCCATTTGTAGGGCGCGATGTCCTTGATGTCCTCGAGCATTTTGTTGTCTACGATGTCTATGCCGAATCCGTCTGGCTCCAGATCCCATTGCAGCCCATCGAATGTCGAATCGATGTGACAGCTGGAGCAGCTGATCTGGCCTTGAAACGAATAGCGCGCCGAATAGAATGTCTGCTCGCCTTTGCGTAGCGCGCTGATGTTCTTTGGCCCGTCGAGAGCAACCGTCGTCTCCACTCGCAGCGTCTTCGTATCGATGACGCTCAAGGTGTCATCAAGCCTGTTGGCGATGAACAGCTTGCTCCCATCGTGGTCCAGAACAAGCCCGCGCGGATTGTGACCTACCGGAATGCGCGCGATCACATAATTCCGGCTGGCCGAAAGGTCCTGCGCAAACGACCCTGAGGCTGGGCGCGGCCGCGTTCGAATAAAGCGCAACAGGCGCGAAACGTCGATCGCCAGCACGCTCTCTGAGCCGCCAAGCGTCACATAAATGCGCTTCCCGTCAGGCGCAATGGCAACTCCGAAAGGTTGCGAGGAGTATCGATCGAGTTCATCCAGGGGGATCTCCACCGGCTCACCCACAGCTGCGCCGAACAACGTAAGTGTGTACGCGAGCGCGCCGCCGTGTTCCAGATGCGCCAGAGGAATCATGTTCTTCGGATGGAACTCCGCAACCACCCCGAGCCGGCCATCGGCGGACATAGCCACGTGGAAGACGCCCGCGATTGAATGCAAGGGAATCCGCTTGACCACTTCGGCTTTCTGCGCATCGACGACCGTGATCTCCGACTCCGGCGGCATGCGATTTTCGAGTCCCGTCCGCACCGCAGGAACATTCGGATAAATATGAGTGGCGAAAATCATCCGTCCATCCGGCGAGAGCGTAAGGTAGCTAGCGCCGCGCCCACCCAGCAAGCGCTTCTCCTCCGCGCCGGTCTGCGCGTTCAGAACAGCAATATCGTTTGAAATGCGATTGGCAACAAAGATGTGTTTCGCTGCTGGATCTTCGACCACCGCAGACGGCTCCGCGCCAACCCGCCAAGTGTCCGATACTTCAAGCACGCCCGTATCGATCACCGACACAGTATCATCCCAGGAATTGGCTACGAACATCCGCGTCCCATCGGCCGAAAGCGAGAATCCACGCGGCTGATGGCCGACACGGATGGTTTTGATGGGAGCATAGGTACTCGCATCGAGCACTCTCACCTCGTCGCTTCCGTTGCACAGAACATAGATCCTCGCGCCATCCCGCGAAAACAACAGCTCGAGTGGCGACGCGTAGCTTTGCTCTGTTTCGTTCGCAACCGGCGCCGCATTTACTGTCCGGGCATTCCACAAACCTATAGAGAGCAGCGCGACAGTAAGCGCGCCCATGCCTGCGACCAAATCGAGGCGCCCGCGACAGTCGCTTCCGTTGCGCCTCATCGCGGAGTCCTTTGGCCAGGCTCTTCGACTGTCACCACGCGGTCGACGGGTTGTGCCGCAAGAGCCTGAACAATCCCACTCGGCCAGCGAACGGTGAGTTTATCGATCATGCTTGCCGATCCGAGCCCGAAGTGCAGTCGCGCATCGTTCTGCGAAAGAAACCCCGAGCTTGCTACCCGCTCCGCAGTCCATCTCTTTCCTCCCGCCACCACCTCCACGCGCGCTCCAATTCCATCGCGATTGCTCTTTGTGCCCACGAGCTTTACATCAATCCAATGGCCTGCGCCCGTCGAAACATTCCGCAGCAGCTTTCCTTCTGCGCCGAGGTTCACAACGTATGCATCGACCTTGCCGTCGTTTTCGTAGTCAGCGAAACACGCGCCTCTGGCCACAGTGCGCTCGCTTAACACTGGCCCTGCTTCGCGGGAAACATCTTCAAATCGGCCGTTGCCTAGCCCGCGAAACAGCGTGTGCTCTTGCGGAATCAAATGAATCAGGCCGCCGTGGAACACAAGGATGTCGAGTTGGCCGTCATTATCAAAGTCGTATACGCCAGAACCCCAGCTCACATATTGCGCATCGCTCTGCGAGATTCCGTTGGAAGCGCCCACATCTTCAAAACCGGTCTTTGCGAAATCCGTTTGCGCGGCCGGCGAACTCCCCTCCGCGGTTCCGTCGTTCCGCAGGAAACGGTTATAGCTTCCGTCCGTCACCCAAAGATCCAGAACTCCCCGGCCCTCAAAGTCCACGGCGATCGGCCCCATCGATGAAGTGGCCTCGCCATTTTGTCCGAATGCCGTATTGGTATCATTGGCGATCTCTTCAAACGTCCCATCATGCTTATTGCGAAAAAGAAAATTCTCTGTCCGGTCGTTCGCTACGTAAATGTCGTCCCAACCGTCATTGTCGAAATCCGCTGCAGTCACGCCCATCGTTCGGCCAACATAGGCGCCGATGCCCGATTTCTCCGTCACGTCGGTGAACGTTCCGTCGCAATTGTTGTGGAACAGCATGTTCGTTTCGCCTGCGTAATCAAGCGGACCGGGATAATTATCCGCGGCGTAAAATGCCCGGTACTTCGGATCGAACTTGACGTACCGGCCCACAAAGAGATCGAGGCATCCGTCCTTGTCGTAGTCGAGCCAAGTTGAACTGATAGCCCAACCGCTCACCTTGATGCCTGCCTTCTCCGTCACGTCGGTGAAGTGGCCGCTGCCGTCGTTGTGATAAAGAACCACCTTGCCGTAGCCGGTCACCAGCAGATCTTCGTTGCCATCGTTGTCGTAGTCCGCCGCCGTCACCGCAACCGAATACATGCCCGGATCCAGGCCCGACTGCTTGGTCACATCGGTGAAACGGCCGTTCCCATCGTTGCGATAGAGGTGATTGTGCGGAGGTGGATTGGGCTTCTCCTTCAATGGATACGGGTGCATCGAATCGTCGAGCGGCATTCCGCTCACGACGTAGAGCGATTGCCGGCCGGAGTTGTCGTAGTCAAACCACACGCATCCCGCCCCCGTTCCCTCGAGCAGCGATCCGAGCTTCGCCGATCCGAAGCTATGCGTGAAGTCGATCCCGGATTTCTCCGTGGCATCTTCAAATCGAATATCCGATTGTGGTAGAAGTTTCGGACTCGTCGACGCTGCTTCCGTCGCGGCCGGCGCTGCAAGCGTCGCCGTCTGTACCGAGGCCGGAGGCTGGGCAGGCACCGCTTGCGCCGCTGAATTGACAGCCGTTATCGCCGCCATGCCAAGCGCCGCCAGCCAAACTGAGAATCTCAATTCAGTTTCCATGCGACGCTCCCGCTGCAATCTTCGCGCCGGTCATATCCAGGGGCGCAGTGGTCCGCATCAGCACATCCGGCACTCGATTCTCCGACGCCCGCTCCGGCCCCGCATGGCAACCCACGCAAATCCTCTGCTCACCGCCGCGCGCCCAGAACCATCCATGCTCCTGCCGTAGAACGGCCCCTCTGAAGTCGAGCAGCTCAAATCGGATTGGCTTGTCGCCTGGAACCCTCACGAAGAACGATCCATCTTTTTCAACCGGCGCAGTGCCCAGTGGAACGGCTTGTCCCGCTGCATTTTGCGCCTCAACCCGAACCGCTGCCGGCGCTCTTCGCAAATCTCCATCGCGGCTCACGCGCGCGTCCAGCGTCAGCAAATTCGCATAATTCCACGGGTGCAATCCCGATGGGTGCCGGTTGGGCCGCGAGCGCGGCGCAACTACTACGGGCTCGACCAGATCCTCTCCATCTATCGCCAAAACAGTTTGCATAGTTGCCGCGCCCGGCATCCACATCTTTACCGCAAATCTTGTGGCCGTCGGCGTTCGCACGCTCATCAACCATGCGCCTCCAGCGGTCTCGGCAATCGCTCCTGCGTATTCGCCGCGCGGCGCATTTACTGTTACCTCATGCGCCATCGACGAAGTAAAGCGCGCCAACGATGTGCCGTGCGTGAACACAATGTCTCCCGACGACAATTGGGTGCCGCCCCAGCGCGCGCAGCCATGATCGCAGCGCACGGATTCAACTCCGGATCCATCGGCATAGACCAGATACATCTCTGCTGTCGATCCCTCATTCAGCGGAAAGCCTGCTTCGAACAAAATTCGCCCATCGCGCAGAACGTCCGCCGGAAACGCGCTTGCCCTCGTGTAAGTCAGCGGCACAATTCCCTCGCCCGCCGTCGGATTCAGGAATTTAGGCGCAGGCCGTCCATCGCCGCTGGACTGCAACTGAAAACCCACTGCCGTCCGCTGCGCCCAAACCAATCGCCCGCCAGGCAAATAGAATGGTCGCTCGGCGTCGTTTGTCGTGTTCGTTACCCGGCGCACAGTGCGATCCTTCAAATTCAGTTCCCAGATTTGCCAGGGATCGCCCGCAGACTGCTTTCCTGCAAATAGCACTGTTGAGCCATCGAAGGAGACGTTCGCGTCCGCCGAATCTGCAAAACCTGGTACCAGCGTCTCCCGCTTTCCGTCGTGCACCAGCAAAAGCTTCGCGCCTTCAGGAAACCTCTCCTGCCCGCGCAACTCCGCAAGCGGCTTGTAAACGGCAGCCGCTGTCACGATGAAATCGGGAATCTGCTGTCGGCTTTGTGGCATCGCGCAGGAGGGCGAGAATATCCACGAAGTTGCCGCGACCCCAACCACGGCAACGTGCCACCTCATGCCATCGCCTCAAGAAGGTTTGCATCAGCGGCTTCCCCGCACTGCTTGTGTTCGCACCGCCGGGCTTCGTGTAGGGCAATCCAGGGCTTGAGCTGTGTCATCATCGCACTAAATCCCTCAAAGTCCAGCGACTGTTCACCGTCGCTCAAGGCCTCGTCAGGATTCGGGTGCACTTCGACAAGCAGCCCATCCGCGCCGGCTGCGATTCCGATGCGCGCCAGGTCCGGAACCAATTCGCGCACGCCGGCTGCGTGGCTGGGGTCGGCAATCACAGGGAGATGCGTAACCTGCTTGAGCAGCGCGATGCCCGCCGCGTCGAAAGTGTTACGCAAGGCTGTTTCAAACGTGCGAATGCCGCGCTCGCACAAAATCAGGTTGGGATTGCCGTTGCTCAGTAACACCTGTGCGGAGCGCAGCAAATCGGCAACCGAAGCCATCATTCCCCGCTTCAGAAGGATCGGTCTCCCGGACCTCGCCGCCGCTTCAAGCAGAGAGTAGTTTTCCATGTTTCGCGAGCCGATTTGCAAAAGATCGGCATATTCTGCCACCAGCGGAACGTCGCACTCCGACATCACTTCGGTCACAATTGCTAGACCGGTCTCTTCACGCGCTGCGGCGAGCAATTTCAGGCCCTCGGGCCCGAGTCCCTGAAATGTATAGGGTGAACTGCGTGGCTTGAACGCCCCGCCACGCAAAATGCGCGCTCCCTCGCTGCGCACAAAATGGGCCGTCGCCATGAGCTGGCGCTCAGATTCAACGGAGCACGGACCGGCCATGGTGACGAATCGATCGCCTCCGATCGCCACACCGCCAACCGGCACGACCGTTCGCTTGCGCTGCGTGCCAATCAGAACATCGGGCACATCTGCAAAGCGCTCCTGCCAGCTTTCGCGCACACTCAGCGCTCCATCCGGCCTCCATTTTTCGGGGAAGCGTTAGTGTACCGCTGCAGCAGGAAAACGGCCTCCATCGAAAGGTTGACCTCCGAAGGCTTCCACCAGGCTCCGGCGAGCCCCTAAACCCCTTGCCAGGCCTCATTCATTCTGAGAAACCGCCCGTTGGCCTAGCGCCCGAAACAGGCTTAAGCAAACGCCATCGGCGGCCGGCGGTAGCCGAACGCCGCATCCACGACGGCTGCCACGCCCAGCACCGCTTCATCATCAAAGGGCTGCCCCGCGATCTGCACTCCGATCGGACGCCCTTCAGGCGATGCGCCCACCGGAACCACTGCAGCCGGACAGGCCAGCGCGTTGAACCACTGCGTGAATCGCATTGCATCGAGGTATCCAACACTTTTGCCATCGATGCTCCATGCGCGCTCCCCATGGCGAAACGCGGGAATGCTGGCCACCGGACAAAGTAGAATCGGGTACTCGCTCATCTCGGCCAGCGTCTTTGCGCGCAACAGATCCAGTTCCGCCCATGCGTTCAGCAGCTCTTTCGCTGAGAGCGGTCCGGCGTCCTCCGCAATCCCCAAAAACTCGCTGAAGATCGGGCTCAGCTTCGCGCGCCTGTTGCGAATTTCCGCTTCATAAAACATCGCCCCGCACTGCACAAAAAAAGTCCACCAGAGTTTGCGTAACTGCTCAAGCGTCCTCGGGCGAAACGGTTTCAGCCGAAACCCGGCTTCGCGCAATGCCGTCGCCGCGGCATTCACCGCGGCCCTCGACTCTGGCGTTACCGGGACGAGCCCATCGTCCTCAAAGAATCCGATCGTCTTTGCGCGCAGTTCCTCCGGCCGCAAGCGTTTCAGCGCCACGGGTGCGCTAGCAGGATCGATGGGATCGCGCCCACTCAGCGCCTCGAAGAGCAGCGCAACGTCACCGATCGTCCGCGCCATCGGTCCAATCGCGCCCAGAATCGAAAACGGTCCCACGCAGGGCGGCAAATGTCCTCGGGCCGGAATTCGCCCCGGGGTCGGCTTCAGCGAGCAAATTCCCGTGAAATGCGCAGGCACCCTCACTGACCCGCCACTGTCGCTTCCCAATCCCGCTGCGGACATTCCGGCTGCAATCGCCGCCGACTCACCGCCGCTTGACCCGCCCGGCGAGCGTTCAAGGTCCCACGGGTTTCGCGTACAACCATGAAGAAGATTCGCCGTCTCGTACGCCATCAGGAACTCTGGACAATTTGTCACCCCAATAATCAACGCACCGGCCGCGCGCAATCTTGCCACAACCACGGCGTCTTCCCTCGGAATTTCGCCCGCGCGCAGCAGGCTGCCAATTTCGCACCGGTAGCCCGCGGTTGCAATCGACGATTTGACCGTGACCGGCAAACCATGCAAAGCACCGCGCGCCTCTTGCAGGCGGTCGAGCCGCCGCGCTTCCGCGCGCACTCGATCCGCATCGAAGTCGGCAAACGCGTTGATCGTTGGATTCAGCCGCTCGATCTGCTGTAAATGCGCCTCGGCAAGCTCCGCCACGGAAACCTGGCCTGTGCGCACTAATTCGAGCTGTCGCACTGCCGGCTCAAACACCAGATCGTTCATGGCTGAGTTCCAACCGGCGCCGCTGGCGCTCCTATTGGCTCTGGCGTCGACGGCAACAATTGATAGTTGAATCGGTACGATCTAACCGGTTCACCGGCTTCAAACCGGTCGTTCCAGTTCAACCGGTACCCGAGCGAAGCTGCGTCATCGGGATATCTCTCGGCCGCCGGATACGGATATGCGCTCATGCCATGGAACGGCATCTGCGCAACAGTAAATGGCGACGCATCCCACCAATCCATGTCCTTCACAAATCCGTTCGCATAAAAGAAGTAATCGCGTTTCCAATGCGCTGGCAACGCCGGCAGCTTTCGTGCATTGAATTCCGCCGCAATCTCTTCCCCGCTCCCAAAAACTACAAATCTATTGTCGACGTCCCCAAGCAGCGGGGTCACATCGCCAAAGTGCGTGTAATCGCCACGCTCGCGCTGGAACGGGCCGCTCAGACTCACAAGATTGTAGTTGTAATCCAGGTCGCCCGGGCTCGCGCCCTCGATCTGTTTGGGATACCCCCGGAAGTGCAGCGTCGCTCCCGCCAGCGGAACTTCCGTCGTGTGCGTCTCTGTCCCCGTGCTCTGATCGATCAGCACCTGATCCCAATAAATCTGCAGATTCGTCATCAACCGAATGCGCCGCGTTCCCGGCGGCAGCTTGCCCGTCAAATCCACAACGATCGTTCGTTCCAACCCTGCCGGGAATCCCGCATCTCCCGGAATTCGCTGCCAGGTGCCGTCAGCAAGCTCCGCCTCCACATACGGCGGAATCTCTCTCACGCCAGCCTGCCACGCGGCATAGAGCGAAGTCGCGCTGAAGTAATTTACATATCCCGTCATCAGCAGCCGCAGCGGCGCGTTCGGCTCGATTCTTCCCAGGTCAAGCGTCAGCGCGTGCAGATTCGCAAAACCATCGTAAGGCAACACCGAGAAGCCGCTCGCAAACACATGATCGCGGCGGCTCAGCTGCCCGAGCACGTCGCGATCCTCTCCGTCCCACGCGCCCGCAGGCAATCGCGTGTTGCCGCTCGTCACAACCCGCCCTGAGGCAAATGGTGGATCGTCAAGGAATCGCTCGTCCGGATTCACCTCGACATTTTCCGGGTGATCCACCGCAACCATTCGCAATTGGTCAATGTAATTCACCTCCTCCATCGGCTCCATAAATCGCAGGCTGATGTCGCCGTTCACCTCCGCCGCGTTTGCTCCGTCGATCTTGACCCACTCACCCGGATTCGGCGTATTTCGGCGCGTCGGTGTGAACCAGTGTCCTACAACGGCCGCCCCAATCACGTCAGTCACGAATTTGTACCGCTGTCCATCCCAAACAAATAGAACCGGGCACGAGCTCCCACGCCGGTCCACCTCTTTCATTGCGATCACTTGCTGGTGGGGCAAATCGATCTCGTCTTGTAGCACGCCCGTCGGCCAAAGGATCCGAAGCAAATCAATGCCTGGCGCTTGCCCAAGGCCCACAAGGATCTGCGGCGGAGCTTGCGTTGCGTAGCCTGTTGCACCCGCCAGTTCCCACTTCTGCCACAGTCCGTTTGCAAACACTTCCACCTTGACCCCGATCCCCGTTTTGTTGTCTGCGTAGCCTGTCAAGTCGATCCGCACAAAGTGGTTCGCATTTGCGCCTACATTTCGCAGCAACACTGGAGGCGCGTTCTCCTGCGTAACGATAAGGTCCGGCGCGCCATCGCCCATGACGTCAGCTGCAATCAGGCCGCGCGGCTTTTTGAGCTTCACCGCATCCAACCCAAGCGCACGGCTCACATCTTCAAATGTTCCATCCCCGCGGTTGCGAAACACCTTCACTTGCGGACCTGCAGCAGTCTCGACAATCGCCGCGAGGTCGATCCATCCGTCGTTATCAATATCGATCGGCGTCACTCCCCATCCACGCACCGCTCCCCTCAGCGTCAGCGCAACCCGCTCAAAGCGCCGCCCGCCGTGGTCCGGACCTTCGCCATTTCGCCACAGCGTCAATCCCGGTGCGCCAGCATGAGTCACCGCAATGTCCATCCATCCGTCTTTGTTGTAATCGAGCACCGCAATGCCGGTGGTTGGCGGCAGCTTTGCGCCTTCATACAACGGCTGCTTGGGATACTTGCCCTCGCGCGGATTCACATAGAGCAGCGGCGACGGCCCACTTCCTGTTACCACCAGGTCAACAGCTCGATCATTATTGAAATCGGTAAGAATCGCCGAAGCTGTTGCGCTGCTCCCGCCCATTCCCGACTCATTCGTCTGCTCGGTGAAAGTGCCATCACCATTGTTTCGCCACAGCACATTGTCTTCATCGCCTGGTTTCAGCGGAGCCCCGGTTAAGAACAGGTCCAGATCTCCATCGTGGTCGTAGTCCACAAACGTGATTCCGGCAGGCCGGTTGCGCGCGACGATCTTCGAAGCGGCGGTAACGTCCCTGTATTGCCCGTGACCCAGATTCTTGAACAGGAGCACGCGATCTTCCAGCGCAACCGCCAGATCATTGAGCCCATCGCCGTCAAAGTCGCCAACTGAGCATGCAATTGCGTGTCCACTGGCCTTCAGTCCCAACGCAGCCGCGTCCAGCTCTTCAAACTTGCCGCCACCCGGGTTGTGCAACACTCGAATCGCCTGATCGCCCGATTGCATCAGCACCAGATCCATCTGTCCCGCGCCCGTAGCGTCCATCATGCAAGCACCGCCGGTCGTGATCCACGGCGCTCCGTTTGCATCACTCGGCGTGGCCATCGTTTGCGCTTCAAGCTTTACCGGAATCATGGTCCGCACCATCGCCTCCGGCTCTTCAACCGCGGTAACCGTCGAATAACGTCCCTGTTCGCCATATGAAAGGCCCAGAGCCGAGGAAATTTTAGTGCTCGTCAAATGCTGAAAGCGCGCAAAGTGTTCCCTCGCCTCCGCCGTGTGACCAGTGCGCTGCAGCGCGCGCGCCAACCCGAACTCCGCTGAAGCATGAAGCGGATTGATTTCGAGCGTCTTATTGAAGATCTCAATCGCTTTGTCGTATTCCCGCATGTCCTCGTAGCAGGCGCCTTCGTAATACCAGGAATCTGCATCCTGCGGATCGAGCTTCGCCGCCTCCTGGAAGCTCGCCACCGCGTCCGTGAGCTCATTGCCCGCGTGTTGCGCAAGTCCCAGGTTGTACCAGGCTTGCGGACTCTTGGCGTCAATCGCGATTGCCTCGCGAAACAGCTCCTTCGCCCGGTCCAGCTTTTGCAGCGAAAGCTCTGCGATGCCTTCATTGATCGCGGCCTGCGCCAGTTCTGGATCCTTCTTGAATGCGGCAGCAAAGCTCTCCACGGCACGGTCGGTGAATTGCTGGCCCATCTGCGCCACGCCGCGGTTGTTCAACTCGATCGCCTCTCGGTCGAATTGCCGCTGCTGCGCTGCCATGGCCGCAACGCCTGCCGTCAAAGCAAGCGCCCACACGATCGCTCTCTGCTTCATTCTGCCGCTCACCGATCGAATTCTCCCCTCGTCCCGGAACCATCCAGTTTACGCTGGCACCATCACTCGCCGCGGAGCTGTCAGGCTCATTGCGAGCGGCCCTCCGGGCCTACCCAAGATATACTTTCCGTGTGTTTCTGCCACAAAACCCAGACTCTGAGCGCGAAATCTCTAGAAAGCACGCGTCCGAACCCACGCGACGCCGAATCGGTGTCGTCACAACCTCGCGCGCGGACTATAGCCATCTTTACTGGCCGTTGCGTGAGCTCAGCATGCGTCCCCAAGTTGACCTGGGCATCTTCGTTCTTGGGCCGCATCTCTCGCCGCAATTCGGAAACACAATTCATGAGATCGAGCGCGACGGCTTTCCTGTTCAGGCCCGCATTGAGTGCCTGCTCAGCTCTGACACCGATACGGGCATGGCCAAGACAATTGGCGTGGCAATTCTGAGCCTCGCCGACGCTTTCACCGCGTGGCGGCCCGATCTGCTTCTCCTCATCGCCGATCGCTACGAGATGCTCGCCCCAGCCGCCGCGGCCACGGCCATGCGCATCCCCATTGCTCACATTGAAGGCGGCGAGGTCAGCCAGGGCGCAATCGACGACGCGGTCCGAAATGCGTTGACCAAGCTCGCTCACATCCACTTCACGTCTACTGAAACCGCACGCCAGCGCGTCATCGCGATGGGCGAGGAACCATGGCGTGTGCATCGCGCGGGCGCTCCCTCGCTCGACCATCTGCGCCGCTCCCAGTTGCTCGATCGCACCGCGCTCGAAGCGCGTTTAGAAATTTCGCTTTCGTCGCCGACGATTGTTGCCGCATGGCATCCCGTCACCATCCTGTCCGACACCAATGCAGAGGCCGACGCATACTTCGCGGCACTCGGTCAGGCGCCCGGCCAAATTCTTTTTGTTTACCCCAATGCCGATGCCGGGGGTCTCGCCCTCATTGACCGCGCCCGCACTTTTGCCGCCAGCCGCGCGCACGCCTACGTCTTCGTGAATCTCGATCCTGTCACATATTGGAGTTTGCTTCGCCAGGCCGACGCCATCATTGGCAACTCTTCCAGCGGCATCATGGAGGCTGCATCCTTTGCTCTGCCCGTGGTAAATGTCGGCATGCGCCAGCAAGGCCGCGAGCGTGCCCGCAACGTGATCGACGTCCCCGCCGAATCGTCCGCAATCCGCGGCGCACTCGCTCGCGCGCTGAGTCCTGAATTCCGCAAGAGCGTCGCCGGAATGTCCAATCCATATGGCGAAGGCGATGCCGCACAAATCATCGCTTCCGTACTCTGCTCCGTTCCGCTGGAAGGATTGCTGATCAAAAAGCCGGTGCGTGTGCACGCATCTGCCGAGCCGGCACATGTGGGGAATTGATGCCCCTGCGCATCCCACTTTCCGCTCCCGACATCACTGAAGCTGAGATCGCGGCACTCACATCGGTTCTGCGCACACCGCACCTCAGCCTGGGTCCGGAGCTCGCTGCCTTTGAAGCGGAACTCGCCGCTTATCACGGCGTCAATCATGCTGTCGCTGTAAGCTCCGGCACCGCCGGCCTTGATCTCTCACTGCTCACGCTCGGCATCGGCGAAGGAGATGAGGTCATTCTTCCTTCGTTCACGTTCGCGGCCGTGCTCAACGCCGTGCTTCAGGTGCGCGCCACGCCTGTGCTTGTTGAGGTCGATCCGGCAACACTGAACCTCGACCCCACCGCAGTTGAGCGCGCAATCTCTCCCCGGACCCGCGCCATCCTCGCCGTGCACACTTTCGGCATTCCCGCCCAGATGGACGCGCTCGCGGCTCTCGCCGACCGCCACCGGCTTGCTCTCATCGAAGATGCTTCCGAAGCCATCGGCGCGCGCTTCGACGGACGCCTCGCCGGCAGCTTGGGCGACCTTGCCGTCCTTGGTTTCTATCCCAACAAACAAATCACCACCGGCGAAGGCGGAGCCGTCCTGGCCAACGATGCAGCGCACGCGACGCGCCTGCTGCGGCTCAGAAACCAGGGTCGCAGTACAGGCGGCGAATGGCTCGATCATGTGGAACTCGGCTACAACTACCGTCTCTCGGACCTGGCCTGCGCGCTCGGCCGCGTTCAATTGCGCAGAATTGACGAGATCCTTACTCTTCGCCGTCAGGCCGCCGAGCGCTACGATGACTTGCTCGCCGGAATACCCGGTCTCGAACTCCCGCCGCTTTCGCTGCCGCGCCGTACGCTCAGCTGGTTTGTCTATGTGGTTCGCTTGCCCGAAAACGCTGATCGCGATGAGATTCGCGCCGCGCTCGCACATCGCGGCATTGCCAGCGGCCGCTACTTCGCGCCCATTCACCTGCAACCGATATGGCGCAACTCGAAATCTGGCCGAATCGCTGGCGATTTGATTCTGACTGAATCCATCGCCCGCCGCACGCTGGCGTTGCCGTTCTTCAATCGCATCAGTGCCGATCAACAGCAGGAAGTTGCAGACTCGCTCCGCGATGCGATCGCGAAACAAAATCAAGAGTACGGCGGGTGAATAAAATCGGGCCAGTCGCAGGATCCGCCTACAGCCGGCGCGAATCTCTCCCGACTCGTTCTTCGCAAGGCAAACTGCCTTCTAGTATTCACGCACTTTGTATGGGATTCCGAAGCGGCCGATTTGGATCAGCCCCTTTTCGCTCGGCGGCCAGATGCGCAGGCTCTCTACGCGGGTTGACCCCGCAATCCTGTGCGCTTCCGCGGTACCCACCAGCGCTCCTGTTGCGGCTTGGTTAAAGTGCACGCTCAGGCTTTCTTCGCCGTTCAGCCGCGTCCATCCAAAGGCGTATTCGCCAGGCCTCAGCCTCACTCCTCCAATTTCCACCGGCGCCTGCACAATCAGATAGTGCGAATATTTCCCCTCCGCCGAGTATCCCGCTGTAATCAGAACCACGCCGGCGATATAACGCCCCTTCTCATCCACAATTCCCGACGCAGTGCGCATCTCCGTCTCAATATGCTCATTCTCCACGGTCGCTCGCGCCGGCAGCACGGCTGATAGTTCCGTCGGCGTGGCTTGCCGCCACACCGTTCTTTGGGCCCGCGCCGGCAGCATCGCGAGCGCCGGAAAGACCACCCAAAGAATCCAGGCCCTCGAGAATTTCATGTTCATGCTTTTGGCTTTCTCAGCGATTCCAGCGGAATAATCCCGCGCTGGATCGCTGCTGTTGCTGCCTGGGTTCTGTCGCTCACCCCCAGCTTGCTCAGCAGGCTGTTGATGTGGGTCTTCACCGTAGCCTCTGAAACTTCCAGCTCGGCCGCAATTTCACGATTGCTTTTGCCGTGAACAATCTGCTCCAGCACATCGAACTCTCGCGGCGTCAAGTCCTGCGCGCCCATCCGTTCGGCCAGCCGCTCGGCAATCGCAGCGGGAATATGCGATTTGCCGGCATGAACAGTATGGATCGTCCGAATCAAATCCTCGCTCGTCATTCCCTTCAACAGGTACGCCTTCGCTCCGGCCTTCAGCGCGCGATAAATATCTTCATCGCCGTCGTAAGTTGTCAGCACGATGAATCGCGCCTGCGGCGTCTCCATGCGGATGCGCTCAATCGCATCCACTCCGCTCATCCTTGGCAATCGCAGATCCATCAGCGTGACATCAGGATGGTGCTTGCGAAATTGCGTAATCGCTTCCACGCCGTCCGCCGCCTCGGCCACAACCTCCATCCCCTCCGCCACATTCAGCAGCGCCACTAGTCCCTGGCGAACGACATTATGGTCTTCCACAACCAATACGCGAATCGATTCGGCTGTCACACTTGCTCCCCAATCTGCTGGCGAATTTCGCCGCGCGCCGGTACGCTTAATCGTATCGTGGTTCCCTCACCACGCGCGCTCGTCAATTCCAGCGTTCCCCCGATGGCGTCTGCGCGTTCCTTCATTCCCATCAGCCCAAAATGCCCCGCCGCAGCTTCTGTCGTACCCTCCAACGCGCCGCCACGCCCGTCGTCCCTCACTTCCAGCGTAACCATCTCCCGGTCGTACTTCAGTTGAACCACGAGTTGGCCAGCATCCGCGTGCTTCTTCACATTATGAATCGCTTCCTGAGCCACGCGCACAATCTCGCTCTCGGTCTCCGCAGGTAGCGCACGATAAGCTCCGAACACGCTGAACCGCGCGGTCAATCCATTGCCCTCCGCAGCCTCTGCCATGCGGCGCAATCTCACTGGAAGCGTGGTCTCGCTTGCATCAGGCGTTCGTAGTGCCCAAATCGACTGCCGCGCGTCAGCCAGTCCATCGCGAACGTATTGGCGTGTCTGATCAAGTTGCTTGCCCGCAGCGTCCATCTTGTGCTGGCGCAGCAGCTCCGCCAAAACTTCCAGCTGCACTGAAACGCCCACATACCCCTGCGCCAGTGTGTCGTGGATCTCGCGCGCAATCCGGCTCCGCTCGCCCAGCACCGCCTTGAACTCGCGCTCGGCCACATATAGGCGTCGCTTGAGCCCGAGGAAAATGATCCCTGCCAACGCCACTAACAGCAGCGCATAAAACCACAACGTTTGATAGAAGTGCGGCTTCAGCTCAAAACCCAGCGCGGCGCCCGCCGTATTCCACACTCCATCGTTGTTCGCAGCCTGCACGCGAAACGTGTACCGCCCAGGAGGGATATTTGTGTAGTAGGCTGCGCGCCGCGTTCCGGCATCGGTCCACCCGCGATCGAAGCCTTCGAGCATGTAGCGATAGCGCACTTTCTGCGGCGCCACAAAACTCAACCCCGCATAATCGAATTCA
>DATKMH010000028.1:0-34712 GCA_035541975.1 Occallatibacter sp.
TCAAACCGGCGCCATCAGCATCTATAACGGATTGCAAACCGTCTACACGCAGCAATGGGGCGGCTTGACGCTGCGCGCCAACTATTCTTTGAGCCACTGCCTGGACGAAGTGTCGAATGGGGGCCTGCTGGCCTTTTCCTCGCAAGGGCTGGAATCGCCGTTGCCCGGAGAATTAGCCCGGCAGTATGCAAGTTGCGACTACGACGTGCGGAATGACCTCTCCGCATACGGGTTGTATCAGGTGCCATTCCACTCCAGTCACCCGGTCTTGCGCCAGATGCTTGGGGGATGGTCCTTTTCGGAGACCGGGTTCCTTCATTCCGGACTGCCGTTCACCGTGCTGAGCCAGCCCTACAGCGCCAATGGCAATGGCGTGCTGCAGGCGTACAACCCAGCGCAGACGATCCAATTCGCCGTTCCCAACTATGCCAACCGGGTGCCCGGCGTCCCGATCTATCGCAAGACTCCTTATGCCGGCGTGACCGTAGACGGAACGAAACAGTGGCTCAACCCTGACGCGTTTGTCTCGGGGGGCGATCCCACAACCGGCGCGTGCTATACCGGCGCGCCCGGCGTGCAAAACGATAATCCAACGAACTGCCAGTTCGGCGACTCGGGCCGCAACTCGGTGCGCGGGCCGCACTTCACTTATTCGGATATGTACGTCACAAAGTCGTTGCCGATCCGGGAGGGAATCAGGCTGCGCATTGACGGACAATTGTTCAATGCATTCAACCATCCCAACTTCGCACTGCCCAGCACGGTGCAGGCCGGCGTGCCCGGGTCGGTGCCAGCAAGATTCGGAACGCTGCAAAGTGTCGTGGCGCCTCCGACCGGGCTGCTCGGCGTGGGATTGGGAGGTGATAGTTCGCCCAGAATGATCGCGTTTGAGGGTCGGATCGAATTCTGAGAAGTGTGCCCATTGAGCCATCTGGGGTCCTAATGAGGCCGGTCTAAGTTGATACGCCGTTTTGCCAGCGGCCCGCTTTGGGATGCCTGTGATCTATCACACGTAGTGGTTATTGCGGCCCCTTCCGGGTCATGGTGGAATATCAGTACTTCTTTCGGCCTGATCGTTCGAATCGGGGCCTGCTTGATGAGCAACGCAGTCCAAATCGAGACAGAAGCGACGGCCTACCCGGCTGGATCACAAGGCGAAACCGCTGTGCCCGAGACGGTGTATAAAGTGCTTGCTCCCAAGGGCGGAGCGAGCTCAGAGGACCTGTATGGGTTCCGCGCGGCGATGACGGTGCCTGCGCCGGTTCAAAATCAAGAGGCGGCAGAGAAAGAAGCCACGGGAAAACGGGCGGCGGACCTGCTGCCGATCCTTCTGATCCTGGTGTTCGGGGTTGTCGGCGTTCTGGTTTTTAACCAGCTGACGAAAACGAAGGCGCCCCCGCAATATGTCGATCTGGGAACGCGCAGATTCGATTCGGCGGGCCTGGGGGCCAGGCTGATTGCGCGCTGGGAAGGCAGCACTGGATATCAGCTTTACATCGACCCACTGGATCCGCAGCAGACGGCAGGATTCCAGGCGGTGACGATGAATCAGCCGCACCCGGTATCGGTGGTGATCCGGCTCCTTGATAACACGGGCGCGGTGGCGTGCCAGAAGGAAATTGTGCTTCCTAATCCCGCGGCGGCAGGATCGGGGGACGGCTCTTCTGCGAACGATTCCGGGGCGTTGCTGCCGATGCAGACAAGCTCGGGAGATACAGTTCAGAACATTGCCGGTCCCGACGGACAACTCGCGGAGATCACTGTGACGGGAGGGCTGCCCTGCTCGTTGAAGCAGTACCAAAGCCTGGCATCGTGGCAGTTCTTTACGAACTTTCCCACGCTCGACGAACAGGCTGAATGGGTGAATCACCAAAGGCTCGAAGACGTCGCAAAGAATAGAAGGGCGCATGGAGGGGACGGCGGTTTCGGATTCTCGCTGCACGCGCTGCATCTGCCGGCCGCGATCGACGATGACGACGTGATCGTAGGCGACAACCCGGCACAGGGAACGCTCGATACGGAGGAAGGCCGCATTTTTTGGATTGGAGTGACGGGAATGCGGAACCGCTCGGCGGCGTGGCAGGTGTTTCCTGCGCCAGTGCATTTCCACTGCGACCGAAACGGCAACTGCATGCTGACGCGCGTGAACTCGCGGACGAGCCTGCAGGCGCGCCTGGTGAAATAGACTCGCTCTTCGCCGCGACGCCGATTTCCGGGATTCCCTAGCGCCATCGGCGTCAACTCACTCTCACATTTCTAGTACCATGGTTGCGATGCACGTCCTTTCCGCAGCCGAGATGCAGGCCTGCGATCGCGCCACCACGGGGCGATTTGGAATTCCATCGATTGCATTGATGCGGGCGGCTTCGGCTGCCGTGGCGAATTTTGCGCGCGAGCATTTTGCGGGCGCGCGGCGCGTGACGGTGCTGTGCGGGCGCGGCAATAACGGCGGCGATGGGATGATGGCGGCGCGGCTGCTGGCCGATGCCGGGCTCGCAGTGACCACGCTGTTGCTGGGAGAGCCGGAGCGGCTGGCGGGCGATGCGCTGGTGGCGTGGACCGAGCTGAACAATACAAAGTGCGGGGAGATTCACGTTGTTGGGAGCGCGGAGAGTTTAGAGCGGCATGGCGCTGCGCTTGATGCCGACCTGATTGTGGATGCGGTGTTGGGGACGGGATTCAAGCCTCCGATGAAGGGGCTGGCACTGGCTGCTTGCGAATGGGTGAAGCGGAGCAAGGCACCGGTGCTCGCAGTGGATTTGCCGTCGGGCTGGCCAGCGGATGAGACGAGCGCGGCGGTTACGGGGCCGGTTTTTCCTGCCGATGCAGTCGTCACCTTTTCCGCGCCCAAACTCGCGCACGTGTTAGGGCAATTGACCAGGGCGTGGGATCAGCCGGTTGTGGTGGCGCCAATCGGTTCGCCGGATGCGGCAATTGTTTCGGCGCAGGGGCTGGATTGGGCCGGCTCGGCGATGAAGTTGGTGCAAGCTCCGCGAGAGGCCGATGCCAACAAAGGCAAGTTCGGACATGTGCTGGTGGTGGGTGGATCATTTGGGAGCGCTGGCGGAAAGGCAGGCGCACCGGCGATGACGGCATTGGCGGCGATGCGAACGGGCGCTGGTCTGGTGACGGCAGCGGTTCCGGCACCGGCGCTTGGAGTGATTGCATCGTTTGCGCCAGAGCTGATGACGATGCCGCTCAAGGCGACGCAAGCAGGCCAGATTGCAGCCAGGAATCTTGAGAAGCGGCAGTTGGCTGCGTTGATGGGCGGAAAGACCGTGCTCGCAATCGGGCCGGGTTTAGGGCAGGGGCCGGAGACGGCGAAGCTCGTGATCGGGCTGCTTGCTGCCACGCAAATTCCCGCGGTTGTAGACGCGGATGCGCTGAATATTCTGGCGGGAAAAACCGCAGTGCTGAAGAAGCTGGCGAAGGGACGCACGCTGGTGCTGACGCCGCACCCCGGCGAGATGGCGCGGCTGGCCGCAACGACGGTCGCGGAGGTGCAAGCGAACCGGCTTGAGATGGCGCGCGATTTCGCCCAACGCATGGGCGTCACGCTGGTGCTGAAGGGCGCGCGGACGCTGATTGCGCATCCCGACGGGCGCGTGTCGATCAATACTTCGGGAAATCCGGGGATGGCGAAGGGCGGGAGCGGCGATGTGCTGACGGGGCTGGTTGCAGGAATGCTTGCGCAGTACCCGAAAAATGCAGCCGAGGCCGTGGAAGCTGCGGTTTATCTGCATGGGCTGGCGGCGGATTTGGCAGTGCGCGAGGGCGACCAGCATACTTTTCTGGCGACCGATCTCCTGGCGCACCTGGCGCGCGCGTTTCAGTCGCGTGAATACGATTTTGAAGTGAATGGCAAAACGGGGTATGTTTGGTTGCAGGGGCATTGCATGCAGCAACCCTCAAATTGCATCGATCGGCCCCGCGAGGTTCAGCAATGACTGAAGCCGCAACGCTTGCTGAAGGCAGAACGTATGAGTTCACCACGCAAAGTGGCACCGACACGGTTGCGGTCGGCCGCAAATTGGCAGGCCTGCTGAAGCCTCCGCAGTTTCTGTTGCTGCGCGGCGAGCTGGGCACAGGCAAAACGACCTTAGTGAAGGGCATCGCGCAGGCGCTGGACGCGGCCGAGCCCGATGAGGTGACGAGTCCTACCTTCACGCTGATCCATGAATTCGACGGCTCGCGGAATGGTGAGCCGGTGAAGCTTTATCACCTGGACGTTTACCGGCTCGAAAGCGAACGGCAACTGGAGACCCTGGGGCTTGACGACCTGCTGACTCCTCACGCGCTGGTTGTGGTGGAGTGGGGCGAGAAGTTCAAGAGCATCAGGAAACGCGCCACGGGCGAGATCGCCATTGAATCGGCGGGCGGAGATGCGCGCAAGATTACAGTGACTCTGAAAGACCAGCGGAGTTAGCGGTGTTGGCGGAGCT
This sequence comes from Occallatibacter sp., assembly GCA_035541975.1. Lineage (GTDB taxonomy): Bacteria > Acidobacteriota > Terriglobia > Terriglobales > Acidobacteriaceae > Telmatobacter. Next base: position 4,443 of record DATKMH010000028.1, read on the forward strand.
AGCGAGTTGGCGAATTTGCGAGTCAGCAAATCCATTTGAGCATGCTCTTCGTGGTCCTCATCAATCTGCGTGACCTGATAGAAATCCCCTTCGTGAAAGCATGAATCGCATTCCATTTGATGAAGTGAAGAAAACGCTGGCGGGCGCGCTTGAGAAGCTCGGCTTTGCCCCGGAGCGCGCCGAGACGTGCGCGCAGTTGTTTGCCGAGACCACGCGCGACGGCGTTTATACGCATGGCGTGAACCGGTTCATGCGCTTTGTGGAGACGATCCGGAATGGGCGGGTGAATCCGGCCGCGGAGCCGGAGGTGGTGAACCGATATGGCGCGCTGGAGCGGTGGGATGGGCACAGAGGTCCTGGCAACCTGGCTGCACTGAAGGCGATGGAACGCGCAATCGCACTGGGACGCGAACATGGCGTGGGATGCGTGGCGCTGGGCAACACCAACCACTGGATGCGCGGCGGCACGTACGGATGGCAAGCTGCCGAAGCAGGCATGATTGGCATCTGCTGGACCAACACAATGCCGAATTTGCCGCCGTGGGGCGGGGCGGAGCGCGTAATCGGAAACAATCCGCTGATTTTCGGCGTGCCGCGCGCGAGCGGGCCCGTGGTGCTGGATATGGCGATGTCGCAGTTTTCGTATGGCGCACTCGAGAGCTATCGCAAGCGCGGCGAGATGCTGCCCGTGGACGGAGGATTCGATGCGGCGGGGAATTTGACGCGCGATCCGGGAGCGATTGAGGAATCATGGAGGCCGCTGCCGATGGGATATTGGAAGGGGTCAGGTCTTGCGGTAGTGCTGGACATGGTGGCGGCGATGATGACCCTGGGCCAGGCGACCTGGCAGATTTCTTCGGTCGCGGTTCACGAGACTGCGATTTCGCAGATGTTTCTGGCGCTGAATCCGGCGGCTGTTGGGTCGCCGCAGGAGGCCGAACGGATCGCGGATGCGGTTGTGGATTCGCTGCACAAGTGCAAGCCGGCAAAGGCGGGAAGCCGTGTTCGCTATCCGGGGGAAGAGACACTGCGCCTGCGCGAGGAAAATACGCGGCTCGGGCTACCGGTTGAGGCGGAAGTGTGGGCGGAGATCCTCGCGATATGACCGCCTGGCAAAAGAGCTGAGATTTTCAGTTTTGGCGGCGGAGAGAATCCCAACGAAGTAGCAGCAGCCAACGGATTGTTGCAAAGATCTGTGCGTTTAATGACGACTAGTTAAATAGAAAATGCACGCATACCAAAATGGAGCGGTGGTCAGGATGCATGAAAATATTAGGCCCGCTCGGAACATTTTCTCACCGCGTTTGCGCGCAAGCGTCGGGCTGGCATTCCGAGTCGCCAGTTCGACGATCCAACCCATGGTGTAACAGACATTTGCCATGATTCCATACGCGGTGACTCCGAGGAACAGGTTTATTGGTTCTTCGGCGTCTTCGCCCGGAGGAATGACGTTGCCCATCAGGAACTCAAATCCGATCATTGAGGCGATTCCAATGACGAGCAAAAGGAAGTTATAAAGCAGCCTGCGCCACTCCCACCAGCAAACAATTTGCAAGGAGGAGAGGACAACTTCCTTTTCTTCATGCATCGAAAGACCCCGGTTTTCAAAATCCCATGATGTTGTAGCCGCAGTCGACGTAGATGACTTCGCCGGTGACGGCGCTGGAGAGGTCGCTGGCGAGGTAGAGTGCGGTGCCGCCGACTTCACTTTGATCGACATTGCGGTGCAGTGGGGCGCGCTCGGCGTGCGATTTGAGCATGTCTCCGAGGGCTCCGACGCCGCGTGCGGCAAGAGTTTTGATGGGGCCGGCGGAGATTGCATTGGCGCGAATGTTTTTGGGGCCGAGCTCGAAGGCGAGATAACGAACCGCGGACTCGAGCGAGGCTTTGGCGAGGGCCATGACGTTGTAGTGGGGGACGACTTTTTCCGCGGCGTAGTAGGTGAGGGTGATGATGCTGCCGCCATCGGTCATGAGCGGCACCGCCCCGCGGCTGACCGCGATGAGCGAATAGACGCTGACATCGTGGGCGATGCGAAAGCCTTCGCGGCTGGTGTTGATGAATTCGCCTTTGAGGTCCTCGGCAGGAGCGTAGGCGACGGCGTGAACGAGAATGTCGATCTTCGAGTACTTTTCTTTTAAGGCGGCAAAGAGCGCTGCAATCTCCTGATCGTTCGATACGTCACACTGGAAGCCAGTGGCGCCGGAGAGCTCATTGATGAGGTCCTCGGCTTCGGCTTTCATGCGTTCGTTCTGATAGCAGATGGCCAGGGTGGCTCCTGCCGCATGCAGCTTTTGGGCGATGCCCCAGGCGATAGAGCGCTTGTTGGCCAGCCCAAAGATCACGGCTGTCTTGCCTGCCAAATCGATCACTGTTTGAGAGCCTCCAGGATTGTTGATCTGAAAGGGGAAAACGGCGGAGCAGCCGCCGTTTTTCAGGATAACAGAGCGAAATTCGAGGTCGGAGTTCGGCAGCTAGCCGCCGAGGTCGATTAATTCGACGGGGCCCACTGGGCGGCCGAGGAAGCGCGAGCCGAGGCGCTGGAATTTTTCAATGGAGTCTGTGGCGAAGCAATGCACTTCGGATTCCTGCTGGTTGCGGTCGGCGGCGGGCGTGGCGCGGCCATCGATGATTCCAACGGCGGTTTGCGCCACGGATTCGGCGGAGTCAATGACTTTTGCGCCGGGACGCACTGCGCCTTCAAAGAGCGGACGCAGGAGCGGATAGTGCGTGCAGCCGAGCACAAGCGTATCGGGATTCATGCCGCGAGCCGCGGCTTCGGCGCGAAGCTCGTTCAGATAAATCTCGATGACCTCGGCGGTGACGGGGTGATCGGTCCAGCCCTCTTCAACGAGAGGGACGAGCAGCGGGCAGGCTTTCTCAATGACGCGCAGGCCGCGAGCCGTGCAGGCGGCGGAATAGGCATGGCTGTGTACGGTGGCTTCAGTGGCGACGACGAGCACGTCTCCGGTTTGAGAAGCGGCACGGGCAGCTTCGGCGCCCGGCTCGATGACGCCGAGGACGGGGACGGACACGGCGTCCTGAATGGCGTCGAGCGCGAGGGCGCTGGCGGTGTTGCAGGCGATGACGAGGAAATCGGCGCCCTGCTGGTTGACGAGAAACTGAGCGCTTTGGGCTGCATAGCGTGCGATGGTGCGGCGCGACTTGGAGCCGTAGGGCAGACGGGCCGTATCGCCGAGGAAAGCGTAGCGGGCGTTGGGCAGGCGTTCGATGAGCGAGCGCAAAACGGTGAGGCCGCCGAAACCGGAATCGAACACGCCGATGGTGGGTGGCATGCTTCTAGGGTAGCGTCTGCCGGCGGGAGACGTGGCACGCGAGTGTGGTTTCATCCCGAAATGCGGGTCCTTCGACTCCCTTGCGCTTCGCGCTCGGTCGCTAAGGATGACTGAATGAAAGAGAGGTCGGGGTGACCAATTGTGGGAGTGCTATCCCACCCGAAAACTCTTCCCTGCGCACAGGAGTTTTAGAATCGGGCACTCAAAGAGCGTGCCGGATCGAAGTGAAAAGCAGCGCTGTTCTCATTGTCCGATTCTTTTGAGGTAGGCGTTGAGGTCGTCGCCGGCGGGCGCAGCTGCACAAGCTCTGGGGCGCTGATAGAGGCAGACTCCCTCCCAGCACTGCGATTGGGCGAATCCGGCGGGAAGGCCGGAGGAAGCGGCGGGCGCGATGAGAGCGTTGATGGCCGGCGCATCGTTGGCGAGTTGCGCGGCGGTTTCGAGCGGAATGATGGGCACATCGCGATGGAGATGCGAGTAGCCGCCGGACTCCCACCAGATGGCCTTGTAGATTCCGACGCCACACAGTGCGGGATCGCGGCTGAGGCGATCGAATGCGCCGACGCCCCAGCGAGTCTTGTACCAATCGGCACACTGCGCGGTTAGGAGCGCCGAGGAGACCAGGAAAAAGGCGATGCTGATGGCGACGACCCATCGGGGATTCTCGAGGAATCGCAAGCCGCGCTTGATTTCATCGAGCAGGTCGACAGCGCCCATCGCAGCGAGTGTGAGGGCCGGGGCCAGGATGGGGTAAATGAAGCGGATTTCCTTGTGCGCGATGAAGCTGTGCGAGACCACAACGATGGTGCAGAAGATGGCGAGGAACGGGCTGCGGCGCGATCCGTGAAAGAGAAGCAGAACCGCCGGACCGAGCAGGACCAGCAACACGAGCAGGTACCAATACCAGGGCTGCGACCAGAACTCGCGGCCGATGTGATGCTCGGTGTTGACCTTGAAGTAGAGAATGAACGATTGCCAGGGATAGGACCAGGTGATCCAGTCGGCGACGCCGAAGAGGAGGACCGGGATGGATGCACCGGCTGCGACCATGGGGATGCGGGCACGCCAGCGCGGATAACAGAAATAAATCATGGCGAAGAGGAGCGCGGGCAGGAGTTGGATGCGGAGGCAAGCGGCAAGAGCACAAAGAAGGCCGGCGAAAAACATGCGCTTCTTCTCGCCAAATCTCTCGCCGTAGAAGCCGAGATAGAGGCCCGGGAGCAAGATGTGCGCCGCGATGACTTCATTCATTGCTTTGGGCGCGAAATAAACGAGGCCGAAGAAAAAAGAGCATGCAATGGCCGCGATGATGGCCGCTGGCAAGCCGCTGGCCTGCTTTGCCCACGCGTAAGCGAACCAGATGGCGATGAGTGAAAGCAGAGTGAGGGCGATGGTGACGCCGATCAGATAGCCGGACGATCCTGCGCCCACCCAACTTGTTGCGCGCATGATGCCTGCGAGGAACGTGGGAAGAACCCAGGAGCGAATGCCTAGGCGCCACTCCCAGGAGATGACGCCGTATCCGAACGCGAGCCGGTGGGCAGGCTCGAGCGTCTGGAAGATCTCATCGGGATAGAAGATGCTGGGCGAGCCGAGGGCGAGGCCGATGCGGAGCGCAAAGGCAAACGCGAGAAGCGCCGACCATGCAGAGATTGCCCTGGCGCGCGTCACGGGCGGGCATCCGGAGTCATGGCTGCGTCTTCGTTGGTGAGATAGGTGCGTGAGAGGTCGGCGTGGCCGGCAAGCCTCGCTCGCGTTTGGCCATCGACGAGAAAGCGTACCTCGGTTACACCGGGCAGGTTGGCATGGAGCGTTTCGCAGATGGAAAGCACGGTGAGCGATTCCGTTTCGAGGCCGGAGGGATGGGCGGCCACGAAGGCGCCGGCGAGGTTGACGACGGCTAGCTGCGGAGCGTCGGATGCCCCGGTTGCATCAGGGACGGGCATAAGAAAAACTTCGGCGATGCCGCCGGCTCCGCCGGGCACAGGATGCGTGGATTCAGGATCGGCATAAAGGTCGAGCAGTTTGCCGAGGATGGCTCGCGCGCGGGCTTCGGGGTTTTGCGGCAAAGGCAAGGTGAGAACGCGAGGCTGGACGGTGTTGTCGGCGTCGTTGGCGACCATGAGCGTTGCCTGTTCAGCGGGAGCTACCTGCGGCGCATGCGTCGGCGCGGAGTCCTCGCCGCGGAGCAGGCGGTCGTGGGCGCGGCGTAACTGGTTCCAGAGCAGGAAACCCATGATGGCGGAGGCCGCGAACAGGACGATGAAAAGAATTGTCTGGTGGCGGGGGATCATGGCTGGTGGCCCTCCTGTGGTTGCGAGCGCCATTCAACAAGAGCCGCGGCGAGCGCGTCGGCAATGCGCGCCTGGTAGTCCTGGTCATCGAGGCTCGCGGCTTGTTGCGTATCGGAGGAGCGATCGGGCGCGATCTCGATGGCTACAGCCGGGCAGGTCATGCTGTCGATGCCGGGAAGCGCGATGCGGCCCAGAGTGACGGGAACGTTGGCATGCAGAAGCGCCGAATTGACGACTCCGGCGAGCGAGATGCTGCGCATGATCCATGCCGATTGGGCGGTCTTCCAGGCGAGAAAGCGGGCATCTTGAATCGGCGCGAGCGAAGAAACAAACAGGTGAACGCCGGAGCCGGATTCTGAAGCGTGGAGCGAGAGGCAGGCCTGCGCCCCGGCGTGGTCAGCGATCTCGGCGCGGCGGCTGGGATCGACGATGGTGTCGGAGTCGCGCGTGGTGATTACGGTGAATCCGCGCGCGGTGAGCAGGGAGCGAAGGCGAACGCTGAACGCCAGCGTGTAGGCTTTTTCGGTTTCGCTGCCGAGGCGCGCGCCTGAGTCGTCGCCGCCGTGGGCTGCGTCAAGAACCACTACGAAATGCGAAGGAGATGTCGGCGGCTGAGAAGTGGTGGCTGCGCAGGCTGCTCCGATGGCCAGGGAGATGATCGCGCGACGAAGGGGTTGAAATGCGGGTCCTTCGACTCGGCGGCCTCGGCGGCCTCGCTCAGGATGACAAGAGAGGGCGTCAGTCGAGCGCATAGATGGCCAAGCCGCTGAGAAGCTTAGGAAAGAAGTCAGTGGATTTCTGCGGCATCACTTCGCCGGCAAAGGCCACTTCCCTGAGCTGCTCCATGGTCACCGGCTTGGTGAGGAAAGCAATGTCGGCTTCGCCGTTGCGTACCTGCTCCACGGCCTCCTGAGCATCGCGCAGATAGCGCAGGTTGGTTTGCTCGCGAACTTTTTCGGCGTCGAGGCCGAGCAGGCGCTCGAATACGACCGAGTGCAATTGCGTGAGATCGAGCTGGCGCTGGCGCTCGGGCACGCCGGCCAGGGCTGCGGTCATGGCGTCCGGCCGGGCGCGCAAAAGAACCGCGCCGGCAACGGTAACGGCGACAAAGGCTGTGCCTTTTTCGCGCGCCAGGTCCTCAAGGAATGCCGGCGCATCGAACGGCGGCAGCGGCGAAACTTCGAAGTACGCTTCAGCAGCCTTAAAGAAGGCCGTTGCGAAAAAGCCGGTGAGACTGTGGACGACGCGGTGCGTGGGCAGGACGACCAGTCCCTCGGAGTCCATATTGACGAAGGTCATCATCGCTGCAGCTTCTGGGAATTCAGGCTGCGGTAGCTGCTGCGTGCTCGAGCTGCTTTTGCCGTGCGTCGCGGGTTGATGCTCTTTGGAGTATTTCAGGGCAGTCTCGTAGCGGTGATGGCCATCGGCGATGATGAGCTTCTTGTCGGCCATGGCGGTTACGAGAAGGCGGATGGCCGCAGGATTGTTCACGCGCCAGAGGCGATGCTGGACGCCGTACTCGTCTGTGACCTCGGCATCCGCTGCGCCATTGCCTTCGTAAAGGATCTTTTCTACGCTGCCGGCGGGGTCGGAATAGAGCATAAAGATCTGGCCGAAGTGGGCATGAGTGGCCTTCAGAAGGTTAAGGCGATCGCTTTTGGGCTTGGAGAGCGTTTGCTCATGGCGGAATACGACCTGGTCGGAGTATTCGTGGAGCTTGCCAAGCGCGATGAATCCGCGCCGTTCCTTTTCGATGTCGGTTCCGGGCACCTTGAAGCGCTGAGCGTAGGCGAAGACGCACGGTTCGTTTTCCTGGATGAGGATGCCCTGTTTGCGCCATGCTCGAAAATCCTGCGCTGCGCGCGTATAGACGCTTTCGCCTTTCTCGGCGTCAAACAGCTCAGGCAGCCCCAGGATGATGCGAACAAGATTGAAAGGGCTGCGCTGGTAGTACGCCTGTTGCATGGCCGGGGTGATCTTGTCGTAAGGTTGCGTGACCACGTCTTCAAGGCGAACCGATGAGGGATTGTAGCGCCAGGCGCGAAAGGGATAGATACGAGCCATGAGGAAGGTCTTGCTCTCCGCAAATGAGTGGAATTTGGGTGGTGAATATGCCGTCCTGCTTCGTGAAATGCGAGCCGGCCCCAGCCCCGATTGTATCCCAGCGATTGGCGCAGCCAGACTGGTCCGATATGGCGCAGGAGTGACAAACTGCTGACAGCAGCGTCATTCCAATGGTGGTAATATCGCCTTCAACCCTCCGTGGTGCCTCATGTGTACGCTTCCCCAGCACGCGATTCGAAAACGTGCGGAGAACCTCGCCTCCATTTGCCGCTGGACGGCTTTAACGGCACTGGCAGCATTGTTTTCCCTGGCGCAGGCCCGTGCCCAGGAAGATCAACTGAACAAGATTCACGTGGAACCGCCGGCAGGCACGTCGGCGCCGGCGGCCGAGCCCAAGGGAGCGGAAGCGGCGCCTGAGACAGGGGCCGCGTCGCTGCACATCCACCCCGGCTCCTTCATTCGGGTGAACGTCGATATGGTGCTGGTCCCTGTTACGGTGACCGACCCGTTGAATCGGCTGGTAACAGGACTTGAGAAAGAGGATTTTCAAGTTTACGAAAACAACGGCGAGCAACGGATCGCGAGTTTCGCTAGTGAGGATGCCCCGGTCTCGATCGGCATCATCTTCGATCTCTCGGGATCAATGTCCTCAAAGCTGGTGCGCGCACGTGAAGCCATTTTGCAGTTCATCAAAACGGCCAATCCCCAGGACGAGTTCTTCGTGATCGGATTCAACGATCGCCCGGAGCTGATTGAGGACTTCACGAGCTCAGTCGACGATATCCAGGCAAGGCTAGCCACGGTTCAGGCGGCACATCGAACGGCTCTGCTGGATGCGATCTATTACGGCATTGCGAAGATGAGGGATGCGCATCATGAGCGCAAGGCGCTGCTGGTGGTGTCGGACGGCGGCGACAACCGCTCGCGGTATACAGAGGGCGAGGTGCGGGCTGCAGTGCGCGAAGCCGACGTGGAGATCTACTCGATCGGTATCTTTGATCCGTACGCGCCCACCCCCGAGGAGCGGACAGGGCCGCAGCTTCTTGACGACATCAGCACCGCAACCGGCGGCCGGCTTTTCCGCGTGGACGATGTGGACGAAATGAGCGACATTGCGGAGAAAATCTCCACCGAGCTCCGCAACCAGTACGTTTTGGGCTACAAGCCCGTGGACCTTACCCGCGACGGCAAGTGGCGTAAAGTGAAGGTGAAGGTAAATCCGCCTCCTGGCCTTCCTCCGCTTACGGTTTATGCTCGCACCGGCTACTATGCGCCTTTGCAATAAAGCGATTCTGATTTCATTTCTTCTTACCGCCGGGCTGACTCTGCACGCGCAGCAACCGCAAGCCGGAGCGCCAGTTAGCCAGGCTCCGCCTGCCGTGGATACCGATCCGGTGCGGTCGCCTGACGCGGTGATTCCTCCCGCGCCAACATCCGGCCCGCTGAAAAAGGAAGGCGAAGGCTACTTACTCCACACCGACGTGGAAGAGGTGGTTCTTAATGCGACCGTGCTCAACGGCACGAGCCTGGTGCAAGACCTGACCAAGGACGATTTCACAGTCTACGAAGACGGTGTGAAGCAGACGCTGATCAGCTTTCAGCACACCGATTTGCCGGTGTCCATGGGGCTGGTGGTCGATAACTCGGGGTCGATGTATCGCAAGCGGCCGTCGGTGAACAAATCCGCGGTCGATCTGGTTGAGGCTTCGAACCCGCAGGACGAGGCTTTCGTGGTGAACTTTTCCGACGAAGCGTACATCGATTGCGACTTTACCGCGAGCATCGCCAAACTGCGCGATGGCTTATCGCACATTGACTCGCGTGGCGGCACGGCGCTTTACGATGCGGTTGCGGCCTCGGCAGACAAGCTGGTTGCCGATGCGAAACGGCCCAAGCAGGTTCTCATCCTGATCACAGATGGCGAGGACAATGCTTCGAGCCTGAGCCTGGAGCAGACCATCGAGCGTGTGCAGCAGCTTTCCGGGCCCGTGATTTACTCGATCGGCCTGCTGTTTGGCGACGAGATGAGCCGCGCCGAGATTCGCCATGCGCGGCGCGCGCTGGAAATGCTTTCAACCGAGACGGGGGGGATGGCGTTTTTCCCTAAGTCGATTGACCAGGTGGATCAGATCGCGGCCGAAGTGGCGCGCGACATTCGCAGCCAGTACACGCTGGGCTACCACTCCTCCAAGCCAACCACGGTGCCTGGCTTCAGGCGCGTGGAAGTGATGGCTGAGGCGAAAGGAATGGGGAAGCTCACGGTCCGCACCCGGACTGGATATTTCCCGTCGGTGCGCACAGCGAAGCAGACCGCGGCAAAGTAGATTGTGACTATGGCCGACGAAGACGCTGAGCGGAAGGCTGGCCTTGAGCAACTGGCTCATCTGAGAGCGATGGGCGAGAAGGCGTACGACGATATGTACGAGGAGCACTCGTCGAGCGGCGCATCGGCCTGCTACAGCGACGCGAAGGAATGTTTTTACGACGCCATCGGGCTGGCGCGGCGGCTGGGGCTCACAGAAGAAGTTGAGGCGCTTGAGAAGCGGCTCGCGCACATCAAAGCGGTGTTCAGGAGCCAGTTTACGTAGCGACTGCGGCGCTTCCCGAAGAACGACGATCCCCCAGAAACGGTTATTTTGAGCGAGGGCTGCGCTCCGACTCGCTTGGGATGACCGATCAGTTGGACCGGTCAGTAATGCACTTCAGCCTGCTCATGTCGTCATCTGATGGATTCGCTGGCATTCCTCAAAGCTCCGCACGATAAGCTAATAGCTAAAAGCCAGGAGCGAAGAGCGACCTCATGTCCTCGTACAAATACTCGACACTCGCCGTCCACGCCGGACAACACCCCGACCCCCTGACCGGCGCTGTGAACGTGCCCGTTTATCTTTCCTCGACCTTTGAACTCACCGGGATTGGCACCGACCGCGGATGGGACTACTCGCGCGCTGGAAATCCTACGCGCGACCGGCTCGAAGCAGCGCTGGCGGCGCTGGAAGGCGGTACCAGCGGGCATGCATTCACCACCGGGATGGCCGCCATATCCGCTTTGGTAGCGATGCTGCACGTTGGCGATCACATTGTTTGCTCGCGCGATGTTTATGCGGGCACGGTGAGGCTGTTCGATGAGATCGTAAGTGGATACGGCATCGAGATCGAATATGTGGATACAAGCGATCTTGCGGCAGTGGAAGCGGCAATCAAGCCGAACACGAAGCTGGTGCATATTGAAACGCCGAGCAATCCTTTAATGGTGCTGACGGATATTGCCGGCGTGGCGAAGATTGCGCACGCGCGCGGAGTGGAAGTAAGTGTGGACAATACGTTTCTGTCGCCGGCATTGCAGCGCCCGCTTGAACTTGGTGCGGACATCGTGATGCATTCGACGACAAAATACCTGAACGGCCATTCCGACGGGTTGGGGGGCGCGCTGATCGGGTCGAAGCCCGAGCACAAGGAGAGATTTCTCTTTGTCCAGAAGGCTGCGGGTGGCGTGATGTCTCCTTTTGAGTGCTTCTTGGTATTGCGCGGGATCAAGACGCTGCCATTGCGCATCCAGCAGCACGAGGAGAACGGCCGCGCCGTGGCGGAGTTCCTTTCGACCCACAGGAAGGTGAGCAAGCTGGCATATCCTGGGCTCAAGACACATCCACAATACGAGTTGGCGGTGAAGCAGCAGACGGGCTTCGGCTCGATGATGAGTTTCGAGCTCAAGTCGCGCGACGAAGCGGCGCGCTTTTTGAAGGCGATCAAGATCTTTATCAGCGCGGAATCCCTTGGCGGAGTTGAATCGCTGGCCTCGCACTCGGCCACGACAACGCACGGCTCAGTGAGCGAAGAAGTGCGGCGCAAGATGGGGATCAACGAAGGACGAATTCGCCTTTCGATCGGAATCGAAGACAAGGAAGACCTGATCGCCGATCTCGACCAGGCGCTGGCCGCAGTCTGAGGAAGTTGCGTGGAGCATGGGCGCCTGATTCTCGCAATCGATACCTGCGGTCCGGCGGGATCGGTGGCGCTGGGAAGGCTGCCCGGCCGCGATCTCGAGATTCTGGGACAAACTGAGTTAGCGGGGCGGACGTATTCGGCAATGCTCGTGAGCGCGGTGGCCGATTTGCTTCGTTCAGCCGGAGTCGAGCTCGCGGATTTGGGTGGAATCGTCGCTGTCAACGGGCCGGGAAGCTTTACCGGGGTTCGCGTGGGGCTGAGCGCCGTGAAGGGGCTGGCCGAGAGTGCCGGAATTCCGGTGGTGGCGATCTCTCGGCTGGAAGTTCTGTCGCGCAAGTCGGGCGTGCCTTCGGCCGCGCTGAATGCGCATCGCAACGAGGTCTTTCTGAGGCTGGAGCGCGTGGGGTCGGCGGCGAAGGAGATGCTGGCGGGTGCCCGGGAACTGGCGACAATCGATCCCGCGCCGGTGCGCGTGGCTGTTTGCGACGACGAAGCCGCGGCGATTCTTCGCGCCGCATGGCCAAAAACGCAGCTGGTAATGACGGCTCCGCCGATGGCCGCCGACACGCTCCGCATCGGTGAAGGGCGGCTGGTGGCGGGCGCCGTGGTCGACCTGGCATTGCTCGATGGACATTATCTCCGCCGTTCAGACGCGGAGATTTTCGGCCCGGATGCCGATGCCAACGGTGAGTCTGCGAGGGTATAAGGCGCATGACGTCGACGACCGAGAGCGCGCAGGTTCGCCGCATGACCGCTGCGGACTTGACCCAGGTTTTGGAGATCGCCGCGAGCCTGAAAGAGCTGCCGCAATGGCCGGAATCTGCGTACTTGAACGCATTGAATTCCGAAGCGACTTTGCGGCGCATCGCGCTTGTCGCGGCTGGTCCGCAGACGGACCGCGTCGAGGGGTTTGCCGTGGCGAGCGCCGTGCCTCCGGAGGCAGAGCTCGAGTTGATTGCGGTGGCTGCTGGGAGCCAGCGCAGGGGTCTTGGCCGGATGCTTTTGGACGGTTTAAGACAAGAGTTGCGCGCAGCGGGGGCCGTCGAGATCGCGCTCGAGGTGAGGGCATCGAACCATGCCGCGCTGGTCTTTTACCGTTCCGCAGGCTTCGGCGAAAAAGGCCTTCGACGCGGCTACTACGTTGATCCTATTGAAGATGCGGTGCTCATGCGGCTGAAGTTCTGCTGATCCCGATCCCTAATGACCAGGCGCCGCTTGCAACGGCGATATTCACAGGCCCATGTTACGACGGATAGATTTCTCGCTTGCCGATTCACATGAAACGGCGATATATGTAAATGTTCTAATAAAACGGCGGGTCAGTGTCGTTTGTCTGAACCGCAACCGGAGGTGCTTGATGGACGAAGTACAAGGTTCCATGCTGAGCGAAGAGATCGATCGTCTGCACGCAGAACATCGCCGCTACGCTCAGCGTTTGGAAGAGTTGCTTCAGAAGCCGTACCTTTCCGAAGACGAACAGCTTGAAGAAGTGCGCTTGAAGAAGCTCAAGCTGCATGCCAAGGATCTGATTTTTGCGCTGGAGCGGCGGGTTCTGGCCGTCGCGTAAGTTTCGGAATACTGGACTTTTGCAGCTCGCCGGCCGGGCATCGGCGCTCGGCTGCCCGATGTGTTTGTCTGCGCCTCCCTGATCCATTCGTGCAATGGGTTCACTCCTTTATCACCGTATAATCGTTGGGAACGATGGTTCGCGACGGTTACATCTACGGGCTCAGCTTGCTGGCGGTGGCGGCGGCTCTCAGCTGGATTACAGGACAGTGGTTTTGGAGTATACTCCCGATCCTGCTGGCCGCATTTTTCCTTTGGTTCTTCCGCGATCCTGAACGCGCGGTTCCAGCCGGTAAAGGCTTGATCGTTTCGCCTGGCGACGGCCGCGTTACCGAATCCACCTCCATCTCAACTCCCGAGGGTTCGCGGCAGCGAATCAGCATCTTTTTAAGCGTCTTCGATGTGCATGTGAACCGGGCTCCCATTGGCGGCGTCCTGAGCCGCGTGCGCTACGAGAAGGGTCAGTTTCTAAATGCAATGAACCCGGCGTCAGCGGAGCGCAACGAGCAGAACACTGTAACCGTGCGCGGTGAGGGCGCAGACCAAGGGTGCGAAGTCACGTTCAAGCAGATTGCAGGCCTGCTGGCGCGGCGCATCGTTTTCCGTTGCAATCAGGGGCAGTCAGTCGAGCGCGGCCAGCGCGTCGGACTGATCAAGTTCGGATCGAGGGTGGATGTTGTGCTCCCATCCAACGCTCAAGTGCGAGTGAAGGTAGGGGACCGGGTGAAAGGCGGCGCCAGCGTGCTGGCTTCAATGCCCGGCGGAGAGAGCTTGTGAGTACCTTTGATTTTCAAGGGATGAAGGGCAAGCGGCATCCGCGATTGCGGCGAGGCATGTACTTGCTGCCTTCGCTGTTCACCGCCGGAAGCCTTGGTGCAGGATATTTTTCGGTCACCCAGACCATTGCAGCCCTGGATGGCAGCGGGCAGGCGCACGTGCACCTGGACTGGTCGGCGATCGCGATTTTGCTTGCGATTCCTTTTGACGCGCTCGACGGACGGATTGCCCGGCTGACGAACACGGCAAGCGAGTTTGGCAAAGAGCTGGATTCGCTGGCCGACGTGATCACGTTCGGCATGGCGCCGAGCCTGCTGGCGTTTGTGTGGGGATTCCATTTCCTGCCCGACTCAATGAACGCGCAGATGCGGCAGCACCTGCTGCAGGCCGGCGCGTTTATTTGTTTTCTTTTTCTCCTTTGCGGAGCGTCGCGGCTGGCGCGCTTCAACATCAGTCCGGATGCGCTGCCGCGCAATCCGGGCCGGCCAGACAAGAAATATTTTGTCGGCATGCCGATTCCTGCAGCGGCGGGGTTATTGGCCGCAACGGTCCACTTCTTCAATGCGTATCCGGTCGAAGAGTGGTGGGTCGCGGTTCCCTGGCTCATCCTGGTGGGGCTGACCGGTTTCCTGATGGTCAGTACATGGCGGTTCTGGTCGGCCAAGGAGATCAATTTCTCGCGCCGTCATCCTTTCCAATTGCTCGTGTTGCTGGCGCTGATCGCATACATTGCGCTACGGTACTCGAATGTGGTGATGTTCCCACTCGCATTGGCCTACATGTTTTCGGGAATCTGGGCGCGCGCGGCATATGGATGGTCAAGGCGGCGTCGCAGGAGACCGCACGATCCGCCAGCCCCTTCATCCGCGGCGGCGGAGTCTGGATCGTCGAGACCTTAATCGAACTCCCAGGTTGTAAAAGGATTCTTCGTGTACAAAATTGCCATAGCAGGCGCTTCGACCCTCGTGGGCCGGGAGCTCAAAGAGGTCCTATCGGAGTCGCCGCTCGAGTCGGCGAATCTTGCGCTGCTCGACGAGGAAGTTGCGCAAGGGCAACTGGAGCAGGTGGGCGACGAGGCGACCTTCATTCAGGCCATCAGCGCCGATGCGTTCGACCGGGCCGATTTCACATTTTTTTGCGGCAGCGAAAGCCTTACACGCCGCCACTGGCAGCAGGCGTTGCGGGCCGGATCAACGGTGCTGGATCTTTCGGCTGCGCTGGATCGTGAGCCGGGAGTTGTGATTCGAGCGCCATGGTTGGGATCGGACGCGGCTCCTGTCGATCTGTTCACACCGGCGGTGGTGCCCGCTCATCCCGCCGCCATTGCAGTGGCATTGCTGCTGCGGCGGTTGCAGCAGGCCGCGCCGGTGCGCTTTGCCGCTGCCACGGTGCTCGAGCCGGCCAGCGACTTCGGTAGGGCTGCAATGGATGAGTTGCACCAGCAAACAGTCAGCCTGCTCAGCTTCCAGTCGCTGCCGCGCCAGTTTTACGAGGCTCAGGCCGCCTACAACCTGCTCGCCGGCACGGGTGAAGGTTCGAAGGTGAACCTGCAGGAGGTTGAGGCGCGCATACGCCGCCACTACGAGGCGCTGACCGGCGGCCGAGGGCCGGCCTTGGCAGTGCAAGTGATTCATGCGCCGGTTTTCCATGGCTATACCTTTTCGATCGCGGTGGAGCTGGAGAGGCCGGTGGAGATTGTCGCTTATGAAGAGGCTTTGACGGGCGAACATGTAGAGCTGGTTTTGGAGGACACGGATTCGCCATCGAACCTGGCGGCCACAGGCCAGAATGACATTCTGGTTCGGATGCGTCCGGAACCGCTCGGGCGCAACTCCAATCAAGCCTCGCGGCTATGGTTGTGGGCGGCGGCGGACAATCTGCGCTTGAATGCGCAAAATGCGGTGCTATGCGCGCTCGATCTGCGCCGCATCCGGCCGCAGGGGACAGTGCAATAGCCTATTTCGTGGCGCATCGATTCCACAATTGCACAATGTAGCTGTCGGTCATTCCGGCAATGTAGTCGGCAACAGTGCGCGCTAGTCCCTCGGTGGGAATTTGCGCCTGATGATCCTTCGGCATCAGGTCCGGCGCGGCCATCAGTGCAGCGAATATCTCAAGGATCACTTCCTGCGCGCGCTCGTGCTCCTGTTCCTGGCCGGGCGAATTGTAGAGGCTGGAATAAAGGAATTGCTTGATGGCGCTGCGCTCCGACTCGATCTGCGCGCTAAGCGCGGCCAGGCGGTGCGGAGCGCTGCGGATTTCAGCAAGCGTGGTTGCGCCGAGCGCTTCAACGCGGGCGCGCACTTCGCCGATCAGATCGGTGACGAGCACATTGAGGACCCGGCGCAGAGCCTCATAAACCGCGAGCCTGGGAGCGGCGTTGGGATAGGCCGCAAGTGCGGCATCGTGGAAGCCGCGAAAGAGCGGCGAGGCTGCGCGAACCTGGTCGAGCTCAAGAATGCCCGCGTCGAGCCCGTCGTCGAGGTCGGCGGAGAGATAGGCGATCTCGTCTGCGAGGTCGATCAGTTGTGCTTCGAGAGGGGGAAATTCGCCGAGAAAATACTCGGCAAGTTCAGGGTGGTCCGCCGAACTGTAATCGCGGGAATGCTTCACAATGCCTTCGCGCACGGCGAGGGTGAGATTGAGGCCGCGATGTGCGGGATATCGCTCTTCAAACCACGTGACGATGCGAAGCGCATGAAGATTGTGGTCGAAGTTGAGACCATAGGCGCGGAGTGCGCGATCGAGAGCTTTTTCGCCGGCATGGCCAAAAGGAGGGTGACCGATGTCATGCGCAAGCGCCAGAGCCTCAGCCAATTGAGCGTTCAAGCCCAAGGCCGCAGCGACTGTGCGTGAGATTTGCGCGACCTCAAGAGTGTGTGTGAGCCGGCTGCGGAAGTGGTCGGAAAGGCCTTCGGTGGGCAGCCGCATAAAGACCTGCGTCTTACCGGCCAGTCGGCGAAACGCGCGTGAATGCAGGACTCTCGCTGCATCACGCGCAAACGGTGAACGATAGGGATGCGGCGGCTCGGGATGAAGCCTGCGCGCCAGAGAGCCCTCGGCGCCGCCGGGCACCGCGATTCCTGCGGGTAATGCGAAGGTCGACTCGGTCTTCAGCGCAATCATTTGGTCCTTCCCTCGCTGCGCGACCGCGAACCTCGCGGCTCAATTCTGGTTATACCGCAGCAGGGGACAGTGCAGGGAGGGCGTTGCTGCGATGGGAATCGCCAGGCCCTGGAGATGGAGTCTCCAAATACACCCGCGCACCCGCGAATGGACAACACCAACTCGTCCGGAGTACTATCCAGCCGGAATTTTCTGAGCGTCTGGCGCAAGTGGAAACCGTGTACGCCAGTCACAAAAGTCTTTCGGGCCTCAAGAGGAGGGAGCAATGAAGCCGAGCAAGCAGATGGCGCTGGCGCTGGCCGCGCTGGCATTGTTGTCGATCGCGGGTTGCGGAGCAAGGCACTCACCCAAAGAGGTTTATTACTTGGTTGCAACCAATGTCTCGCTGCCTTACTGGGAGACGGCGATTGCCGGATTCAAGGCGGCCGCGGCGCAATACAACGTGACAGCGAGGGTCGCTGGACCTGACACGTACGATCCTCAAGGTGAACTGGCGGAGTTTCAAAAGGCAGTTGCGGCCAAACCGGCGGGAATTCTGGTTTCAGTCTCCGATGCTACGGTGATGCAACCGGGGATCGACGCGGCGATAAGCGCTGGCATTCCGGTGATCACCATGGACTCCGACGCTGCCAACAGCCACAGGCTCTACTTCATCGGCACCAACAACCTTGAAGCAGGGCGTTTGGGCGGCCGGAGGATCACTGAGAAGCTGGGCGGGAAAGGCAACGTGGTTTTCTTTACGCTTGCCGGCCAGCCGAATACGGAAGAGCGGCTGAAGGGATTTAAGGACGCCTTCGCAATGCAGCCGGGCATCAAAATCGTTGAAGTGATTGACATCAAGGGAGACGCAGGTGTCGCATTCGACCGAACCCAAGCGCTGATGGCCCAGACCGGCGCGAAGAAGATCGACGCATTCGTGTGCCTTGACTCAGCGTCAGGCAAGCTGGCCGCCGACGCGATCAAACGAACGGGCGACACCAGCCGCGAGCTGATGGCATGGGACGTGAATCCCGATACGCTGAAAGGCATCAAGGATGGAATCATCGATGCGACAATTGTGCAGAAGCCGTTCACCATGGGCTACATAGGCCTGAAGGCCCTTGACGAGGTCTTTCACGATCCGCCCGCGCAACTCAGCAAAGACTATAGTGCCGACGCGTTCGCGCCCTACCCTGTTTTCGTCGATACGGGCACGTCGCTGGTGGACAAGGGTAATGTGGATGTTTACCTGACTGCGGCTGCGGCGCACGCGCAGTAGCCGGTGACAAGGGAGTTAACTAACGGCGCGGCGTTTGCCGAAGAGAACGCCGCAGCTCCCCTTGCTCCTGCCTGGTTCCGTGCAATCAATCTGAATCCGGCGCCGCGATCGTGGCCGGATTTATTCCGGTTTGGCTGGAACTGCGGTGCTGTCCTCTTTCGCCATCCTGACGCGAGCGCCTTCCAGCTTTTTCTGCACCCTTTCCACGTCGCCCTGTTCGATATCGCCCGGCGACGATTTGGCGAACTCATCGAGAGATAGCTGCCACTGCGCAGCTGCCAGCCGAATGCGGCCGGTCTTCTCGTAGAGATCGCCGAGGTGCATGTGCACGGTGGGATCGGTCTGGTCGCGATTGACGGCCTGCCGCATATTGTCCTCGGCCAGTTCGTATTCGCCGATCTTGAAATAGACCCAACCCAGCGAATCGAGGTATGCGCCGTTGATGGGATCAAGATCGACGGCCTGGCGAATCATTTTGAGCGCCTCGGGGAGCTTGACGCCTTTATCCGCCCACATGTAGCCGAGGTAGTTCAGCGTCATGGCGTTGTCTGGATCGAGATTCAACGCCTGGCGGAAAAACTGCTCAGCCTGATCCAGGTGCTTTTGCCGCTCGGACCATTCGCCACGGAGAAAGAACAAGTAGGTGCGGTCTTCTTTCTTTATGGCCAGCGGCTCGGCCTTGTCCAGCGCATCTTCTGCGTCCTTCCAGCGGCGCAGGCGAATGTTCATCTGCGCCAGGGCAAACCAAACGGCACGCTGCTGATCTGGCGTAGCCCCTTCGAGAAGGGCTTTTGCCATGTCCAGGCCCTCATCGGGGTGATCCTGATCCACGAGCTCGCCGGCAAGCATCAGCTTCAGGTCTCGATCCTGGGGATTGGCTGCAACGGCCTTGCGAGAAATTGCTGTCGCCTTATCAAACTCGTGGGCACCGCGGTACGCATCCACTTGCCCCTGGTAGCCGCGCGAGGCATAGCTTTCGCCCATGTCGACCATTTTTTGATAGGTCGCGACCGCGAGATCGGTTTTATTCTGCTCGAGATAAACGGCTGCCAGTCGCTCGAGGAAAAAGGTGCGACGGTCCTTTTCATCCTCCTTGTAGGCGCCGTTGGCGTGCGAAGTGGCGTCGACCATGTCCTGGTAGGTCTGGACGGCGTCGTCGAAGCGCCCCAGAATATCAAGGAGCAGGCCTTCGTTATATCCGGCATCGAGCGAAGTGGGATCGATCTTGCGGGCCTTCCGGATCGTTGCCAGCGCATCGTCGTATTTGCCTTGGCGGCGCTCGATTTCGCCGATGTGGACCAGCGCTTCGGCATTTTCCGGATCCGCTTCGGAAAGCGCCTTATACTCCTTGAGCGCCTGGTCGAGCTGGTCGGAACTGAGAAGGGCGGATGCGAGCGCGTCCATGGTTTGAAGGTCGCCGGGTTCCAGATCGTCCGCCCGCTTGTAGGCTGCGATGGCGTCCTTGGGCTGCTTCATCTGGTCGTAGAGTGCGCCAAGGGTGAACTCCATCTTCGGCGTCCGTCCTTCGAGGGGAACAGCTTCGATGGCTTTGACGGCATGTTGCATGTCACCGCTATCGGCGTAGAGACGCGCCAGATCCAGTACAACGTCTTCCGATTCGGGCTCAATGGCCTGCGCGGTTTTGAATTCGCTCTCGGCCTTTTCCGGCTGGTGTTTGACCGTATAGAGCTGCCCGAGCACCATGTGGTCTTCTACGCTTCTCGGCTGCAGGGCAATGATCTTTTCGAATTCGGCGATGGCCTGATCGAGGATGGTGCTGGACGCCGCAGTCGACGCGCCAGCGTTTTGCCCCTCGCCTAGTTGCCGCAGGTAAATTCGGCCGAGGAGACGGTGTGCGTCGATGTCGTCAGGATGGGCCTTAAGGTTTGTGCGCGCCGTAGTTTCGGCTTCGTGCACGCGGTCGGCGCGGAAATACAGATCGGCGAGGTCGTCGCTCAACTCAGCGGAGTTGGGATCGGCATCGAGTGCCAGCTTATATTGCTCGATTGCCTGGTTCACCTCATCGGTGCGTCCATCGGAGATGGCGTCGTCTTCATACACACTGGCCAATGCCAGGTGATAGTAAGCCTGGGCGCGATTCGGCCCTGTCGGGAGTGCGGCATTGGGAGTGCTCGCCGGTTTCGATCCACTGTCGGCCGTTGCTGTTTCAATGGTCGCAGCTTTGGCCGGAGCGCCGGCTGGTTGTGACTGGATCTTCGCGGGATTCGCCCGTGGATTGGTCGCCGGCGAGGTTTGGGCGGAAGCCGACGCGAGGGGCAGCAGAAACAATAATCCGGCAGCGAACCCGGGCGTGAGATCGAGTCTTGGAAGGAGTTTTATCGTCATGCAGGGAATCCCATAAGTTCGTAGCCGTCAATTGAATAAATGGCGCGGCGCCGGCAGAGAATCTGATCGAACCTGCCTGTTGTTAAAGACGATTTTACCCGTCATTGGTCGCAATTGCGCGGCAGATTGCGGGATTTTCGTGGAACTAAAGAGTTATGCGTTGAGCAGACAGTAACCCGTCGCTGGCTCATCAATGCCGGAAGTGCCTGATTCCGGTGAAGACCATGGCCAGGCCGAGCTTGTTGGCTGCGGTGATGACTTCGTCATCCCGAACCGACCCGCCCGGTTGAATGACGGCGGTTGCGCCAGCCTGGGCAACCGTCTCAAGCCCGTCGGCGAAAGGAAAGTAAGCGTCGGAGGCGGCGACGCAGCCCTCGAGTGGCAGAACCGCCTTCATGGCGCCGAATTTGGCTGCGTCCACTCGGCTGGTCTGCCCCGCGCCCACACCAAGGGTCTGGCTGTCGCGCGCATAAACGATGGCATTGGACTTGACGTGCTTGCAGATGCGCCAGGCAAACAGCAGGCTGCGCAGCTCTGCGGCTGTGGGTGGACGCCAGGTGACGACTTTGAGCTCGGACTCGGTCATCCGACCGGTGTCGGCATCCTGCAGCAGCAGCCCTCCCGAGACATTCTTCACAACGGGGCGAGGCTCGGCTGCGCGAACTTCGACGAGGCGAAGATTCTTTTTCGCAGCAAAGCGCTCGCGCGCTTCGGGCGAGAAGGCGGGCGCTGCAATTGCTTCAACAAACAGCTTGGCGATTTCCTCGGCTGCGCTTCCATCTACTTCACGATTGATACCGATAACTCCGCCGAATGCTGAGATTGGATCGCAGGCCAGCGCCTTCTGGTAGGCCTCGAGGATGTTCGAGCCGGTGGCCGCGCCGCAGGGGTTGGTGTGCTTGACGATGATGACGGTGGGCTCATCGAATTCCTGCGCCAGTTCCCAGCACGCGTCGAGGTCGACGAGGTTGTTAAAGCTCAACTCTTTGCCCTGCAACTGCGTTGCGCCAGCGATGCCGCGGCCGGAGCCGTCAGCGTAGAGGGCGGCACGCTGATGAGGGTTCTCGCCGTAGCGCAGCGCCTGTGCCAGGGGAAGGTTGATGCGCAGCGTGGAAGGCAGCGAGGCGAGGTCTGGGGCTGCAAGCGCGGAGGGCAGGGGAGCATCGGCGATGCGGTCGAGCGTGTTTGCGATTGCCGAATCGTACGCGGCAGTGGTCGCGAAAGCTTGTTTGGCCAGCTGCCAGCGGGTTGCGCGGGTGAGGGCGCCGGCGTTGGCTGTCAACTCTTCGATGAGCGGGGCGTAGTCTGCCGTACGCGTGACGATAGCGACATCTTCAAAGTTCTTTGCGGCGGAACGGACCATCGACGGGCCGCCGATATCGATGTTTTCAATGACGTGGCCGAACGCGACGCCGGGCTGGGCTGCAGTCTTCTCAAAAGCGTAGAGATTCACAACGACCATGTCGATGGGCTCGATGCCGTGCGCAGCGACCGCCGCTTCATGTTCGGCGTTGCCGCGAATGTAGAGCAAGCCGCCATGCACGCGGGGGTGAAGCGTCTTCACGCGGCCATCGAGCATCTCGGGAAATCCTGTCAGCTCGCTGATGTCTTTCACAATCAGGCCGGCGTCGCGCAGAGCCTTCGCCGTTCCGCCGGTGGAAATCAGTTCGACACCGAAGGTTTTGAGCGCGCGCGCAAACTCAACGAGGCCGCTCTTGTCTGTAACGCTCAGCAATGCACGGCGAATGGGCCTCACGCCCGTCCCGATTGCGTCGGTTTTTGAGGTCAAAACTGCACTCCCTTTTGGTTTTAAGGTTCTAAAAAATCGACCGTGCCGGCTCGGTGGTTGCGCGACGCCGCTCGAGGCCTCCAGATTCCAGACTACAGTGCAGGGGGTTGGTCGCGCAGAGTGAAAAACTCGTCCGCAAACTCCGCCACGTTCTTAAAATCCTGGCGGCAAAACTCGCACGTGTGGGCAAATGGAAATGCTTTAGAGTGGTGACATGGGCAGTTATTCTTCGCTCCCGCAACCGGAGGTTCTGCCTCCAGCCAACGATGACGCGCCTCCGCCGCGACGGCGGCGTCCCGGCTGGGCAGAATCTCCTGCCACCTATTTATTAGTCGGTATCAATTGCGCAGTGTTCCTGGTGATGGTTGCGCGCGGGTGCAGCGTCTGGATGCCGACGCTGGACCAATTGATGTTCTGGGGCGCTGACCGGCCCGACAATGTGCTGATCTACGGGCAGTGGTGGCGCATTGTCACTGCAATGTTCGTGCACGTTGGCATTCTTCACCTGGCTACGAACATGTGGTGCCTTTGGAATTTGGGGCTGCTGGCCGAGCCTTTGATGGGATCGTTTGGTTTGTTTGCGGTTTATATTCTGACTGGCGCGGCGGGCAACCTGCTTTCAACCGCATGGAACTGGATGTCACCGGCTCGCGATTCCTCCGGAGCGGTCTTTTTTCAGGCTGGCGCGGGCGCGTCGGGCGCAGTATTCGGCATTGCTGGTGCGTTGATTGTGCTGCTCAGGGCAAAACTTTTGCCGGTTCCGCCCGGCGAAGTTCGAAAACTGCGCAAATCGGTGATTTATTTTGCAGTGATCAATCTTGTGATCCTATATCTGGTCAACTTTGCCAAGGGAATCACAGGCGTGGAGGTCGACAACTCGGCCCATCTGGGGGGCCTGCTATGCGGGTTGCTGTTCGCGGCTCCGATGGTCCCACGCATTGGCTCCAGGCGCAGTGAGTTTCATCTGCGCCTGCGGATTGCAGTGTCGCTGGTGGTTTTGTTGCTGGTGTTGTTTGGATTCTATGTGGCGCATATCGCTCCGCCACAAAGCTGACGGCAATCAGCTTATCGCGTCGCCGTGGCGGAAAACTTCTTGACCATCGCGAGCAGCAGCTTCCGGTCGCTTTCATTCAGATTTGTCGAGTAGCGCCGCAACTGGGTGAGGAAACGCAGCTCGTCATCCGAGAGATTCTGAGTATTCATCTGCCGGGAGAGAGTGTCGCTGGCAAAGAATTGCGCGATGGGCAGGTCGAGCGCGTGGGCAATCTTGGCCAGCGTGTCGAGCGAAGGCACGGTGTGGCCGTTTTCAACGCGCGAAAGGTAACAGCGCAACAACCCGGTTTTCTTTTCGATATCTCCCTGCGAAAGACCCTTTTGCAAGCGATAAGCGCGAATCGTCGTGCCAATCTTTATGCTCATTCAGATTTCCTCGCCGACGCGTGCCCCGTTTACTCACGCGGCAGCAATCAGAAAACTATTAACTTGAGAGTTAACACGCTGGGGCGGGGTTTGCAAGGGCAAAAGTCCGTCGTGCGTTCAAGTGATAACACCGGGCGGCCGCAGAGCCATTTGGCGCTGCTCAGTTAGGTCCCGTAAACCTTCGCGATGAGAGGCTCGTCAGACTGAATACCAGCGGGAGAGGCCGGATAGCGCAATGCGGCAGGCAGCAATAAGGCGTGCGAGTGCGGTGGGGTATGTTTTCGCCGCGTGCCTGGCTGTGTCGGCGCAGAGCCCTGCGCCTGGGCCGCCGGCAACGGCGCAGGCGGGGCAAACTCCGGCGAATAAGGTTCCACCGAGTCAGGCTCCGCCGACCCCCACTGCCGCTTCGCAGGCCCCGGAAGCCGTGACAGGCGGCAAACTGCACGGCGTGGTCAAGAGCGGCACCATTCCACTGCCCGGCGTGACGGTTACCGCGCAAAACACGCTCACCGGCAAGCGCTACTCCACGACCACCGATATTACCGGCACGTGGCAGTTGAACATTCCGCAAAATGGCCGGTATGTGATCCGCACGCAGTTTGCGGCGTTTGCTGGGGGATCGCAAGAAGCTGTCCTGAATGCAACCAGCCGCGATCAGAGCGTGAACTTTGAGTTGATTCTTGCGTCGCGGCAAGCCGAGATCGATCGGGAGCAGGCTCAACAGAGCGCCCGCCAGGGCGGGGATGCCGCGAGTATTCAGCAGATAGCGGGCAATCTGCCCCAGAATTTGAGCCTGCTAAGCGCGATTGCGGACGGCACGGACACGGGAGCCGGCACAGCAGGCGCCAGCGGCGCGGCTTTGCCGTCGATTGCCGGCAACTCCGACTTCAGCGATGAGTCGGTTGCAATCAGCGGGCAGGCGGGCCAGGTGAGCGCACTCGCGGGACTCGATCCCGATCGCATACGCGATGCGGCTTTGTCGATCCAGATGCAGGGAGGGTTGAATGGGCAAGGACCCGGAGCGAGCCAGCAGACCCTGAGCATGGGCGCCGGAGATGGCGGAGGATTCGGCGGCGCGTTCGGCGGGGGTGGGTTGGGAGGTGGGGGCGGCGGATTCGGAGGCGGCGGGGGTGGCTTTGGCGGAAGAGGGGGAGGCGGTTTCGGAGGAGGAGGTGGACGCGGGAACTTCCGCAACTTTAATCCTGGTCAGCCGCACGGCACCATCGCGTGGAACGGGACGAACTCCGCCATCAACGCGCTGCCGTTTTCTTTGCTCGGGCAGCCGCAGGTGCAGCCGGCCAACGGGACGAATCGATTCACGCTGTCGTTTATAAGTGCGCCCTATATTCCGCGCCTGACCAAACCCAGCGGCAAGGACTCAGTCTTTCTTTCGCTGAGCGGCACGCGCTCGTCCACGCCGGACGATTTCTATGCGACGGTTCCGACGCTGGCGGAACGGGCGGGAGATTTCAGAGGATTAGCGCCGATATACGATCCGGTGACAGGCCAGCAATTCGTTGCGAACGGCAACCCGAATATCGCCACGGGTACGCCGAACGTGATTCCAGTGACGGGCGCGGCGGGCGAATCGATTTCTCCCCAGGCGACGGCGCTGTTGAATTATTTTCCGCAGCCGAACCTGCCCGCCGGCAGCACGATCAACGGCTACAACTATCACCTGCTCACGACGGGCCAATCGAACTCAACCAATGCCAGCGTGCGCTATAACCGCAGCCTGGGCCCGAACGCCACGCAACCCGGCGGACGCGGAGGACGGCGCGGGGGATCGGCGACGCAGGGCCTGCGCCAGAGCATCAATCTGAATTACAACTGGTCGCATTCGGCCGCGGACCTAGTGAATCTTTTTCCGGACCTGGGCGGCAACAGCGCATCGACTTCGAATTCGCTGCAGGCCGGCTATACGGTCGGCTATCACCGCTTCACCAGCATCTCAAATGTGCGCTGGAACCGGAGCAGTAGCCAGACGACGAATTTCTTTACCAACACGACGAATAATCCAGACGCGAACGCCATCGCGCCCGTCGCGGTGCCGAACCCGGTGCCGCTCAATTACGGCTTGCCCGACATCTCGCTGAGCAACGGCATCGAGGGCCTGAGCGAAACGCAGCCGAGCTTTTCGATCGGGCAGACCATTTCATTCAGCGAGGTGCTGAGCTGGATCCACGGCAAGCACAACATGCGCTTTGGCGGCGACTATCGGCGCGTGCATCATGATTTTCTGGGTGGAACGAACCCGACGGGGAGCTTTGCATTCACGGGCCTCTTCACTGAAGACCCGGCGCAGGACCCGAACACTGGCTCGTCTGTGGCCGATTTTCTGCTGGGACTGCCGCAATCGACGACGCTGAACTCAGCGCTGGGCAAAAGCTACCTGCGCGACAACGTCTACGACGCGTACGCAATGGACGACTGGCGGATGCTGTCTTCTTTCACCGTGAATTTCGGATTGCGCTGGGAGTATTTTGCGCCTTACACAGAAAAGTACGGTCATTTGGCCGACGTGGCAACCAATCCCGACGGCGGCTTTACAACGGAAACGGAGCAGACGGCAGGCGCGAACGGGCTGCCGGATTCGCTGGTATATCCGTGGCACAAGGCATTCCAGCCGCGCGTGGGGCTGGCGTGGCGCGTGCCCAAGCTCAAGGAAACCGTGGTGCGCGCCGGTTTTGGCACGAACTACACGGTTGGCGAATACGCCACATTTGCCAACATGCTGGCCCGCCAGCCTTTCACGCTCGAACCGAACCTGATTGACCAGCAGACGAATAAGGAGGCAGCGGGTAATGTGCCGTCGACGGCGTGCGTGCTGTCTGGCACCTGCTTCACGCTGGCGAATGGATTCGAGAACACGGCTGAGCTTGCACAACTGGCGCAATCGGGCAACTATGTGGGCAACTACGCGCTCGATCCCCACTATGGCCTGCCTTACCTGATGGCGTGGAATCTCGATATCCAGAAGACGCTGCCTTGGGGCATTGTGATGAACATCGGGTACAACGGAGCGCGATCGAATCACCTGGACATGAAGCTGGAGCCGCGCGCGCTGCCATCGAGCCCCGGGACCGACCCAACGAATCCCGCGACCGGGCAGCCGATTCCGTTCACCTACGACACGTCGGGCGCGTATTACAAGATGAACGCCGCGACGGTGCGTGTGAACAAACGCATGACGCACGGGGTTTCGCTGGGCGCGAATTACCAGTACGGCCACTCGATTGACGACGCAACCTCAGTGAACAGAAGCGGCGGCACGATCGTGCAGGACTGGCAGAATCCGGCGGCAGAAGAGGGGCATTCAGTTCTCGATATTCGCCACCAGGTTCGGGGAACGTACCTTTACGAGCTGCCGTTCGGGCCTGACAAATATTGGGTGACAACAGGCGTGGGATCGCACATTCTTGAGGGCTTCTCGGTTTCCGGTAGCTTCGACTTTGCCACGGGGTCGTGGCTCTCGCCGGGATTTGAGCCGACAGCTCAGAGTGTGGAGTGCGGCAACACGAGCGGGCTGCGGCCAAATCTGACGGGGCAATCGGAGACGGCCGGCGGCGGTTCGCTGCGCAGATGGTTCAACCCCGCAGCTTATTCGGCGCCGGGCAATACGCCGGGCTTTTGCGACTATTTTGGCAACGCTCCGAGGAATTCAATCGAAGGGCCGGGCACGGTGACGAACGATATGGCGCTTTCAAAGACGATGAACCTGGGCGAAACGCGCAGCATGGAGCTCCGCGCCAATATCAGCAACGTGTTCAATACGGTGCAGTACTCGGGCGTGGATACGATTGAGGGCTCACCGACGTTTGGCGAAGTGAATTCGGTGAAGGCGATGAGGTCGTTCCAGTTTATGGCGAGATTCAGGTTCTGAGGTCAGCGAGTCAGCGAGTCAGATGGTCGACCGAGTCGTAAGGAAAAGGAGAGCGATGAAGGGCTTCGCGGAGAAGATCGGCGTATGGGTTGCGCTTGTGGCGCTTGTCGCCGCGAGTGCGCAGCCGATCGATCCTCAGGACTCCGCGGCTCAGGACTCCGTGGCTCAGGACTCCGTGCAAATTTCGGACACTCCGCAGGCAGGCTTCTCGCTAAAGGCAAATGCCGATCTGGTACTGACCAACGTCGTTGCGCGCGATGCGAAGACGGGCGAGCTGGTGACGGGGCTGAAGCAGAGCGACTTCAAAGTCTACGAAAATGGCAAGCCGCAGCAGATCGACACGTTCGATTTTGAGAGCGTGGATATGGCAACGCCGCTGAAAGAAGCGACGGTGAGCGGCCTGGCCGCGGGCCCGAGCGGAAATAAGTCAGTGGCGGTGGCAAAGCCGGAAGAGCTGCGCAATCATCGGCTCATCGTGATGTTCTTCGATTTGACCTCGATGCAGCCCGAAGATCTGGAGCGAAGCGTGGATGCGGCACAGGATTTTCTGCGCACCAAGATGCAGGCAGCGGATCTTGTGGCGCTGGTCTCGCTGGGCGACACGCTCAACGTCGACCAGGATTTCACGGCGGATAAGAACGCGCTGATCAACGAAGTAGGCGCCTATAACGGCACCGAGGGCCAGGGATTTGCGCAGGACGGAAACGCCAATTCAAACCAGGTTGAAGATACGACGGCCTATACGCCCGATGAGAGCGAATACAACGACCTGAACACCGACCGCGAGCTGTTTGCGCTGCGGGCGATTTCGCAATCACTGGCCAAAATAAACGAG
This sequence comes from Occallatibacter sp., assembly GCA_035541975.1. GTDB lineage: Bacteria > Acidobacteriota > Terriglobia > Terriglobales > Acidobacteriaceae > Telmatobacter. Next base: position 33,044 of record DATKMH010000028.1, read on the forward strand.
AAGAAATCGCTGCTATATTTCTCCGGAGGCATTTCGCGAGACGGAATTGAGAACGAGGCTTCGCTGCGGTCGGCCATCAATGCGGCGGTGCGCGCCGACCTGGCCATTTATAGCGTGGACACGCGCGGCTTGCAGGCAGTGACGCCGCTGGGCGATGCCTCGACAGGCAGCCTGCGCGGGCAGGGCGGATTTAACGGCGGAGCGCTCACGAACAACATGAACCAGAACTTCGACACGCAGGAAGTGATGGCGACGCTCTCAAGCGATACGGGCGGCAAGGCATTTTTCGATTCGAACGACTTTGCCCCGGCATTTGCGCAGGTGCAGAAGGATAATTCGGCTTATTACGCCATCGGATTTCACTCGACGAACTCGGCGCGCGACGGCAAGTATCGCAAGTTGACGGTGAAGATCGACAAGCCGGGAATCAAGCTGGAATACCGGCCCGGATACTATGCGCCCGCGGACTTCAGGCATTCGGGTAAGGAAGACCGCGAGCAGGAACTCGAGGATCAACTGGCCAGCGATTTGCCGGCAACGGACATGGCGGTCTACATGAGCGCCATGTATTTCCAGCTCGACGAAAACCGATTCTATATGCCGGTTTCGCTGGTTGTGCCAGGCTCGCAGATTCCGTTTGTGAATGGCGGCGATAAGGACAAGGCCACACTCGACATTATTGGAGCAGCGATCGACCAGGCGCAGCGGCCGGTTGGGCGGGTGCGCGATACCGTCAAGCTCAATCTCGATCCGTCGCTCCAGGCGCGGCAAAAGAACATTCAATACACGACGAGCTTTAATTTGCCGCCGGGCAAATACCAGCTGAAATTTGTGGTGCGCGAAAATCAGACCGGGCGCATGGGATCGTTTATTGCCGACGTGACGCTGCCCGATTTGAAGAAGGCACCGTTGAAGATGAGCTCGATTGTGCTGGCCTCGCAGCGCGCGCCGAGCAAGAAGGAAGATCCGCTGGTGCGAAACGGCGAGGAATATGTGCCCAATATCAGCCACGTTTTCCGGCAGGATCAGCACATGTATTTGCTTTATGAAATCTATGATCCCGCGCACGAAAAGCCGGCAGATGGTGCGCCCAAGGAACCGAAGGCTCCGATCAATTTGCTGAGCAGCCTGGAATTGATTCAGGGATCGACGAAGGTTTACGAGACACCGATCGTGCAGGCGAAAGCGATCAACGTGGAGGGGCGCGATGCGGTGTCAATCGAGCTTGACGTGCCGCTGAGCGGGCTCAAGCCAGGATCGTATGTTTGCCAGTTGAACGTGATTGACGACGCGGCGGGCAGCTTCGCGTTTCCGCGGTTTGCGGTGCTGGTGAGGGAGCCGGCGGTTGCAGCGCCATCCCGCGCGACGCCGTCGGGACCGCCGGCTGCGGCAACGTCCAGCGCTCCGGTTGCTGCGCCATCGTCGTCGACTTCGCCTACAGCATCGACCGGCGGGTCCCAATAGGGTTGCCGCCGGCCGATCCGAAAAATCATCGAGTCGCTTTCAAGCGCGCTTCAGCAGTCTGAGAATGGCCACAAGGATTACAGCGCCGCCGACAGCGATCAACGTGCTGTAGAGGAATCCGCCGTGCGCATCCAGGCCGAGGTGGTTCGCAATGAATCCGCCCACCAGCGCTCCGGCAATTCCTAACAGAATGTCCACGAAGAAG
>DATKMH010000029.1:0-15773 GCA_035541975.1 Occallatibacter sp.
AGCCGCCGCCTCAGCCGAAGTCGCCGCCGCAAAGTGCGACCCCTCGGCGATCGTCTGCGAGACAACCTTGACAATCTCCGGGTGAGCGTGTCCCTGAATCAGCGCACCGAACGACATCATGAAATCGACATATTCATTGCCGTCGAGATCCCATACGTGGGAACCATGTCCTCGCTCCAGCACAACCGGCCCCGACGAATAGACTGCGCTCCCCCGTGACGGCGAGTTAACGCCTTCGATCAGCCACTGTTGTGCGCCGGCATACCAGTCGCGCGAGTTCTTCCGGTTTTCTGTATTGGTAGGCATCAAGATCGCACCACTTCGACTCAGCGTGGGCGGCTAAAGAGTTCCCGCCAATCCGCCACCATCAACAACCAATGATGTCCCGGTCACAAACGACGAAGCTTCACTCGCAAGATAAAGAACTGCCTGAGCGATTTCCTCCGGGGTACCCACACGTCCGAGCGGGCGCTTGGCCGCTTCGCCAAAGAATCGCCTGGCATCCTCTCCAAGTTGTGCTGCTTCCGCGCGCAACATCCCCGTATCGGTGTCGCCGGGGCAAATGCAGTTCACGCGAATGTGCGGCCCATGGTCAATCGCCATGGCTTTGGTCAATAGCACGACGGCACCCTTCGATGCGCAGTAGACCGCAGCCCGCGCTCCGCCCGCCAACCCCCAACCGGAAGCAGTATTGATGATGGAGCCCGCTCCCTGCTTCTCCATGTGCGGGATCACCTCGCGAGACAGCAGATAGATGGATTTTACGTTGACTGCCATCACCCGGTCCCAGTCATCCTCGTTCAGTTCCAAAATGTGGGCGCGCCGGATGATTCCCGCGTTGTTGAAGAGAATGTCGATCTTCCCAAACTCGGCAAGCGTCCGCTTCACGAGATTGCGGCAATCTTCTGCTTGCGAGACATCTGCGGTCTGAAAGAATGCGCGCCCACCTGAACCTGTAATTTCGCCAAGCACCTGGTCGCCAGCCTGCGCGTTCACATCGGCAATGGCGACGGCCGCTCCTTCCCGCGCAAACAGCAACGCCGTCGTGCGGCCAATGCCGGATGCACCGCCGGTAATGATCGCAACTTTTCCGGAAAGTCTCATCGTTGTTGGGCAAAATTCATCGGCTGGCCAGACCGCCGGCGATCTCGCCGCCGTCGCAAGTGAAAACCTGTCCGGTGATGTATTGCGCTTCGTCGGAAGCGAGAAAGGCGAAGAGCGCGGCGATTTCTTCCGGCGCGGCATGGCGACGCAGGGGAATCTTGCTGTTCACTGCTTCCAGCATGGCGTCGGTGTACTCCGCGCGTTGCATCGGCGTCAGCACGTATCCCGGGGCCACGGCGCAGACGCGCACCTTTGGCGCGAGTTCCAGGGCCATCGATTTCGTGAGTTCGATCACTCCTGCCTTGGTCGCGTTGTAGTCGGCGTAATGCGGATAGCCCATGATTCCATTCGTCGACGCTGTGTGGAGAATGACGCCGCTGCCTCGTTCCATCATGTGACGTGCGGCAGTTTGCGCCATGTAAAACACGCCGGTGAGATTGACGGAGATCACCTTGTCCCATTCAGCGGGTGTAATGTCGAGAAAGTTGTGGCGAATGCTGATGCCCGCGTTATTGATGAGAACATCGACGCCGCCCATGAGCTTGATCGCCTGCTCAAAGGCGGCCTGAACCTGCGGCAGGCTGCTCACGTCGGCATCGAGCGCGCCGGCAAGGTCGGGGAGCTCCTGCAGGATATTCTTCCGTCCCTCCGCATCCCGGTCAAGGACGCATACAACCGAACCCTCATCGAGGAAGCGCGCCGCTGCGGCCGCACCGATGCCACTTGCACCGCCGGTGATCAATACTCGCTTTGCCTCTAGTCCGCGCAATCAGTTCTCACGTATGTTGCGGACACTCTTGTCCGCCAAAGTCTTACGTACTGTCGAAAACGCGGGCAGGAGTGCCCGCGCCACACAACCTCGTCAACCCACCTGCCAAACCGTATCGAGCACCGTCCCATCCACCCACTTCACAACCGCGCAGGCACGATCGCCAAGCCTGGGCCTCGCCGGTTTGCCGCCGCAGATTTTTTCGACTTCCGCTTTAATGTCCTGAATCGGGCGAATCGGCAGTTTCGAACCCATCGCGGCGTGCAGAAGGTCTTTCCGCCTCGGATTGATCGCGATGCCGCGTTCGGTCACGATCACATCCACCATCTCGCCGGGGCCAGTGATGGTCGTGACTTCATCCACGATCACCGGGATGCGATCGCGGAAGGATGGCACGGCGAGAATCGAGCAGCCCGAGAACAGGCAGTTCTGCCATCCGCCAATTCCGTGCAGCAGACGTCCGTCGGAGTGGGTCACCACGTTCGCATTAAAGTTGATGTCAACTTCGGTCGCGCCGAGCACCACCGCATCCACTAGCGACGCGAAGTTTCCTTTGCCGTGGTAGTTGTAGGAAGTGAATGGCGATGTCGCGATGTGTCGCGCATCATTCGCCATGGACTTTACCCCGTCGAGATCGAACGTCTGGCCGTCGAGAATGTAGTCGGTCAGGCCTTCCTGCAACAGTTCAACGAGATACTTCGTCGAGCCGCCGCGTACGAATCGGGCTTTCACGCCGTCTTCCTTCATCATCCTTTTTAGATATTGAACGAAGGCCAGCGCGATTCCCCCGGCTCCGGCCTGGAAGGAGAAACCGTTCTTCATGATGCCCGTATCGCGGAGGAACTGCGCCACAAACTCCGCGATGCGGAGGCGATCGGGGGAGCGCGTGATTTGCGTGGTGCCAGAAACTATCTTCGCAGGATCACCGACTGACTCGACTTCCACGACAAAATCAACGTTGTTGCCTTGAATCTGCCACGGGACGCAGGGGAATGGTACGAGATTGTCGGTGACTACGATGACATGGTCGGCGTAAATGGAATCCGCGAGCGCAAATCCGAGCGATCCACAGGCCGACTTGCCGTGCGAGCCGTCCGCGTTGCCGAAAAAGTCGGCAGTCGGCGCTGCGATTACGGCAATGTCGATGTGCACATCGCCATCCTGAATGGCTTGGTAGCGGCCGCCGTGCGAGCGCAACACTCCCATGCCTCGCATCCTGCCTTGGGTGCAGTAGTCGCCGAGAGGTCCGTTCATTGAGCCTTCAATGTGATGGAGAACGCCTTTCTCCATCAACTCGATCGCGCCTTGTTGCGATGGGAACGACGCGCTCGGGAACCACATCAGGTCTTTGGCGCCAATTCTTGCCGCAGCCTGGAGCGCCATCAACGCGATCTTGTCTCCGTCGCGCAGATGATGATGGCTGGAGATCACCATGCCGTCGCGCAAGCCGCATTTCCGCAAGGCTGTCTCAAGATCGGGCACGCGCTTGTCGCCGCTATCGGGGAAATCCTTGTTCGAGAAGATCGGCGGCGCGGCCTTGCGTCCGCGCGGCTGGAATTTCCCCACGCCCAGAAACGGAATCTGCGGCTTGCCATTGACCATGGTCGGCACCGCGCGGCCGAGTTCATTGTGTGCGAGTTCTACCCGCTGGTTCACGAGAGTGCTCCCATTGCTTTGGCGCGCTCCACCAGTTTCAAAGCGCGATTTACAACTGGCGGATCGACCATTTTGGATCCCAGGCTGACTACGCTCAGGCCCTTGCTTTGCGCGTCTTCGAAGGCCGCGACGATCTTTTGCGCTTTTTCAATTTCGATCGCCGTAGGCCGGAATGCATCATGGATCACACGAATCTGCCCGGGATGAATGCAACCCATCCCCTCAAAGCCCATGGCCCGTGACGATTCTCCCCAATGTTTCAGCCCTTCCATATTGCCCACGTCGCCGAAGACGGAGTCAATGGCCTGAACTCCTGCGGCCCGCGCGGCGTTCACGAGCCTCTGGCGCGCATACTCAGACTCGCGCCCTTCTGGCGTTTTTGCGACGCCCAGGTCGGCCGTGTAGTCTTCGAGCCCAATCGTCAGCGCCACAACATTTTCGCTGGCCGTCGCAATGGCCATCGCGTTCTCAATGCCCAAGGCAGACTCCAGAATCGGCATGATCCAGATGGGCCGCTGAATACCGTTCCGGCCCTTGATCTCGTGGATCATCCGATCCACTTCCGCGACTTGCTCGGGCCGCTCGACTTTGGGAATCAGGATCAGGTCTGGGCACTCGCTAATGATTTCCGCCAGATCTTCGAGACCGAGGGGAAGCTGATTAATGCGTACCATTCGCTCGCACGTGCCGAAATCCACCGCGCGCAGCGTATTTCGCACCAGGATTCGTGCTGCGTCCTTCTCATTGCGATGCACGGAATCTTCGAGATCGAGAATCACCGCATCCGGACCGTGCAGCGCCGCATTGATGAAATATTTCGGTTCGGATCCGGGCAGATACAGGCGCGAGCGGCGCAACCGCTCTCGGGGCGAGGACGCAGGCAGCGGGTTTTGCTCCGGAAGCCAGCGCCTGCCCTGTCCGGCACCTGCGCGGCGCGCTGCCGATTCGATCCGCGCGCCAATCGTGAACGGGAGCGCTCCTTCGTCATGAATGGCTACGCGCGCCTGTTTGACTTCCAATTCGGCAAGCAACGCGCGCGCCTGCTCGAGAATTGCGCCGCCATAATAAGGGGCAACCCGCGATTCGAGCGCGATCTCAATCCCACCGCTCTCCGTAGGCTGGAAGTCGACATGCAAGTCGGAACGAACATCTTTGCCCCAGTGACCGGCTTCCCCACGTGCAGACTTTGTCTCAACATTGTTCATGGCAGACCTTCAGGCGAACTGAAAGGCGCTTTCCACCACAGAGTCACAAAGCAACAGAGAAGAATCTTTCCGTTGTTTTCTCCGTGCCTCTGTGTCTCTGTGGTCAACCAATCCTCTACAATCCGCGAGGCTACTTCAGTTTCTCCAGAATCGCATCCGTCATCTGCACCGTCGAAGCCGCACCCTGGCCGATCGACTTGGCTCCGCCCGGAATCCGCATCATATCGTAAGTTCGAACCTTGCCTTCGCGAACCACGTCGGCGATGGCTTTTCGTATCCGGCCGGCTTTCTGCGTTTCATTGACGTGATCGAGCATCATGGCTGCTGAGAGAATCATGGCAATCGGATTCACGATCGGTGGATTCAGCTCGGCATATTTTGGCGCCGATCCGTGCGTAGGCTCGAACACCGCCACATCGTCGCCAATGTTGCCTGAAGCGGCAAAGCCCAGGCCGCCGACCAATCCAGCGAACGCATCCGAAAGTATGTCACCAAACAGGTTTGAAGCGACAATCACGTTGTATTCTTCCGGGTTCTTGTTGAGCCACATCAACTGCGCGTCAATGTTCGTCGACCAGAGCGCAATGCCCGGATAATTCTTTGCGACTTCCTTTGCAACCTCTTCCATCATGCCTGAGGTTTCGCGTACGACGTTCGGTTTTTCGCAGATCGTAACGCCCTTGAAGCCGCGCTTTTTCGCGTATTCAAAAGCAGCCTTCACGATTCGCATCGCTGCATTGCGCGTAATGATACGGCAGCTGACCGCAAGCTCAGGGCCAGGAACATTCGCAAACGCCTTGAAGCGTGGATGCGAATTCAGGGCCGCACGGACGTTCTCGGGAGGATTCGTCCACTCCACTCCGGCGTACATGCCTTCCGTTCCCTGCCGGAACACGGTGGTGTCAATGAGCGGCTCGTCGAATCCACCGTCTACCTTCTTGCGGATGTAATTCAGCGGATTCCCCGTGAAACCCACGCAGGGACGCATGCAGATATCGAGGTTGAACTTCTGCCGCATCGTCACGATCGGCGAATAGTAGACATAGCCCTTGCCTTGCAACTCTGGTTTCAGCTCCGCCTGGGCTGCTTTGTTCGGCTTTGACGTGATCGCGCCAAAGAGGCCGAGCTTGTGCCTTGTGAGCAGTTCCATCGTGCGCTCGGGCAGCGCGTTGCCGTTCTGGCACCAGCAATCCCAGCCGATATCGGCATGAATGTACTCGGCGTCGAAGCCGACCGCTTTCAGAACGCGCAACGACTCGGGTAAAACCTGATTGCCAATGCCGTCTCCCGGCATGGTGATGACTGTGTATTTCGCCATGATTGCTCCTTGAAACCAAAATCAAAACCAAGATCTACCGCCGAGACGCCGAGTTCGCCGAGAAAAGAAGACAGATTGTCATTCCGAGCGGAGCGAGGAATCTGTTTCTTTCTCTGCGTCGCGGCGGTGAAAAATCACGCAAGCCGTTTCGCCACTAAGTTCTCCACACCCCCTGCGATCACCAGCGACTGCGGCACGCTGCCCAGAGCCGGGAACGTAAACTTCTCGCCCCGCCAGGAAATCGTGCTCGACGTGAAATCAATATCGAGCTCATCGCCGGGAACGATCGTTTTCTCTTTCGCCGCGATTTCCTTCGCAAACTGCTCCCGCACGCGTGCTACCAGCCCCGGCACTTCAATGCAGAGAAACCCATTATTGAACGCATTGCGCAAATATGTCTGCGAGAAACTTGCCGCAATCACCAGCGGAATCCCTTTTGCTTTCAAACAGGTCACCGCCTGCTCGCGGCTTGACCCGGTGCCGAAGTTGAATTGCCCGACGATCACATCGCCCGCTTGTGTGCGCGATGCAAATTGCGGATCGTAATTCTCCATCACGACTCTCGCCATCATCTCCGGCGTCATGTCGTCGCGGTAGGTGTAATCCTTGCCGTAGATGGCGTCCGTGTTGACGTTGTCCTGGGGCATGAACACAAGCCGACCCTTTACGCGCTGAGGGAATCCAGAGAGAATCGCGACCTTCTCCGCGCCGCCTGAGGCGACGGCCAACTCCGTGTACTGACGTCTCGGCTCGGTCGCCGGAAATTGCTGCGGTCCGCAGATGTAGCCCGCCACCGCCGATGCCGCGACGACTTCCGGGCTCGCCAAATAACACTTTGCATCGCGCGATCCCATGCGGCCCTTGAAGTTGCGGTTGGTGGCGGAGATTCCGACTTCGCCGGCCTCCAGCAGACCTGTACCCAAACCAATGCAGGGTCCGCAGCTCGGCGGCAACGGATGCGCTCCTGCTGCCAGCAGTGTTTGCCATGTGCCTCGACGTTCGGCCTCTTCCTGCACCCACTTGCTTGCGCTCGCGAGAAAGAACTGCACTCCGGCGGCGACCTTCTTACCCTTGAGCACCTTGGCTGCCGCGTCGAGATCTTCGAGTCGAGAGTTCACGCACGAAACCAGATACGCCTTCTGGATCGCAATTTTCTTGGGCTCGATGTCCGCCAGCGACTGCATGGTCTGTACCGTGTCCGGCCCCGAGACATGCGGTGTTACTTCTGCCAGATTGAGCACGATTCGCGCAGCATAGGCTGCGTCAGTATCTGGTGCAGGTGGATTCCTTTCCCAGCTTGCGATGTCGGCATCCGTAAAACGCTCCACGCCCATCGCCTTCAGCCGCTGATGGACGCCGCGCATGTAGTTCGTCGTCACCGCATCCACCGGGAACCAACCGACAATCGGCCCCCATTCCGTCGTCATGTTGGAGATCGAGAGCCGCGCATCCATCGAGAGCGACGCGACGCCCGGCCCGATGAACTCGATGGCGGCATTCAAGCATTCATCGTGGTTGTAGAGACCGCATAAAGTAATGATGACGTCCTTGCCAGTAGCGCCTGCGGGCAGGTTGCCTTCCAGTACGACCTGAATCGACCGCGGAATCTGCCACCAGAATTCTCCTGTTGCCCATACGGCCGCGGCATCGGTGCGTACGATCGGCGTGCCGATTGCGCCCAGCGCACCGTACATGTTCGAGTGCGAATCGGATGCGACGACAAACGAGCCGGGGACGACATAGCCGCGTTCGACCATGATCTGGTGTCCGATGCCCGAGCCTGCCGGATAGAAATCGACGCCCTGCTCTTTCGCGAACGCCTCAATGGCGCGATATTTCTTCAGGTTTGACTCATCCTGATTCTGGATGTCGTGATCGAGGGCGTAGACCATCTGCTGCGGGTCTTTGACCTTCTTCGCGCTGATACCTTTGAACTTGCTCATCACTGCGGACGTGTTGTCATGCGTCATGCAGCGATGCGGGCGAATGGACAGGAAATCTCCCGCCCGGAGCGGACGGTTCGGCCCTTCGGCCATGTGTTTCTGCGCAATCTTCTCAACAATAGTCTGTCCCATAAGCACTTCCTCAAAATGTCGTTCAGTCGTTCAGATCGGGTGTCGCTCACCGAGATCGTGGGAGTAGGGGTCCTTCGACTCGGTTCGGCATTCGCCTCACACCGCTCAGGATGACAGAACTCGAGCTGATCGGACTATCCTCCCCGCTTCCACTCAAAGACGATATACATCATTTGCCCGATGTGGTGATGCAGATGCGTCGCGCAATGAAGGACCATCTCGAAACGATCCTTGGCTTCGGCGCCGGTGGCTGTATAGGGCTTTGTCCAATCTTCAGGGGACTGGGACTGGATCGTCCGCACCACCATGTCCATTGTCTCGTCGAACTTCTGCAAGGCTTCTGCTTTGGACGGCGGATTCGGGTCGGAAAACTCCAGCGGGCGGTTGCGGACGTAGCCTGTGCCGGCAATCTGCGCGCCGATATAGTAGTTCAGATTGCCGGTCAGATGGAGTACCAGGTGGCCGAAGCTGTTGCCAAAGGGAAAGGGCTTTGTCCAGAACTGGGTCTCGCTCAGCGGAGCAGCCAGGTCGCGCACCACGGAGCCAAACTTCATATACCGCACAACCAGCGCCGTCGTAATGGATTCGTTCAGGTTCATCCGTTCTCTAGTGATTTTTGCTCTTGGCCTTGGCTTTCGCTTTCCCGTGCACGGCTTTCTTCTTTACGTCGGCCTTCATCAACGCCATCAGTTTGGTCACCGATGGACACTTCTCCAGACCCCAGATCGCCGCAATCAGCTTGTCTTGCGCCTTCTTCGAAAGCACGCCATCGGCCAGCGCGCGGAACTTCTCTTCAATCTCGGCGTCGCTGAGCGGGTTGCGTGGATCGCCCTTGGGATAGTCGAGCTGTTTCGAGTAGGTTTGCCCTCTCATCGTGGTGATGTTGACTACCACGCGCTGCAATGCGGGAAACACTTTTTCGATCTCGGGATCGGCGACCACCTCGACCTTCTTCAATTGTGCCCGAATCGTCGGGTCCATGATCTTCGTCATCTCGAACTGCGCCGGCGTCACCTGCCGATCCACCAATGCCGCGGCGACCACATAAGGTAGAGAATGATCGGCTGTTTCTTTGGTGTGTGGATCGTACTTGCTCGGATCGGAGAGAATATCCGCCGCACGCGCCAGCGAACGAATTTGAATCTTGCCGACTCCATCCGGATGCAGATCGTTCTCCTTGACCAAGTCGAGCACAGCGGAGATCGGAGAGTGGGTCAGCGCTTCGGTCGGAAAGAACTTCATGCCGCATTGCGTGATGCGCCAGGAGTCGCCGAGGCCGTCGGTCAGGAGGTTCAGCTTCCATTCCGGGCCAAGACAGTGCACCAGGCCTTCCTTGCCGTCGAGCACGTGCTCAGGCCCGGTGTAGTCCTTCTCCGCGAGTAGGGCGGCGAACACGCCAGCCTGTGTTGCCATCGGGTCAACTGTGTTCTTGATCATGGTGAGCTTGCCCGAAACCGCCGCGCCGAGCGTGCAATGATGCGATGCCGAGATGCCGATCGCGTGCTGAATCTGCTGCCAACTCAAGCGTAGTGCGCGGCCTGCCACAATCGGCGAGGCAAAGGCGGTCAGCGTCGCGTGATGCCAGCCGCGCTCGCGAATTCCCGGGAATGCCGCTTCGCACAACCGCATCTCGAACTCGTGTCCGAGAACGAAGCCGACGATCAATTCCTTGCCATCGCTCTTGGCGCGCTCACAGCACGCAATCGCCGCCGGAAAGATGTCGGACGGATGCGACGGATCCTGTTTCCAGTAGATGTCGTTGTAGTCCATGCAGCGGATCATGAGCGCGTTGGCCAGCGAGGCGGAAACGGCGTCGATTCGCTGGCCCGTGCCGATCACGGTTGCCGTTCCGCGGCCCGCGATCTCTTTCAGCACGTCGAGGGCGATGATGACGTCGTGCTGCTGATATCCGCCGAGCGCGCAGCCGACGGAATCGAGCAAGTAGCGCTTTGCCTGATAGACGGCTTCCTGCGAGAGATGCTTGTACTCGACGCTCGCGGCCCATTGGGCCATTTTGGCGGTGATGGTTTCTTTGGTTGGGGCTTGTGGTGTTGCCAATTTAAATCTCCTCGTAGCAAAGCTGTGAGCCATGAGCTATGAGCACCCAAAAAGCAGCTTGCTCAGAGCTCACAGCTCGTAGCTCATGGCTTCACTTTCACATTCTTCGGGTTCTTAAACGGCAAGAACGCCATGAAATCCGCGTGGTGAACAATGAATGCTTCAGTCGTGCGCTTCACCAGATCGCCTTCCGCTGCGTGGGCCGCGATGATGTGGCAGACCGCGTCTGGCACGCCGCATTCGAGCGCCAGCGCGACGCCGGTAAAGGGATGCCGCAGCGCTTCGCCGCGTTCGCTCTGCTTGCTCTTGCCGTCGGAGCCGATTTCGTATTCGAGCAACTTGCCCACATCGGCCAGAATTGCGCCGGCAATCACCACGTCATGGTCAATCGGCAGCGCGCGGCCCATGAAATCCGTCATTGCTTTCGCGCTATCGCGGGCAATGTGGACGACGCAGCGCTTGTGCTCCATGAAGGTGATGGGGCAATTCGGGACGAGCAGCGTGAACGGAATCTGATTCAGATCGTCAGGCTTCAGCGGACTGCGTTCGAGGGCTTTGATCCAGGTTTGCGTGACCTGCTCGCGCAGCTTCGCGTCGCCGATCCACTGAATTTCCGGCCAAAGACGTTCTACGGTTTCGCGCATCCGGGACCTCGAACGGGGCGTTGTGAAGACTCAATAGATTAACGGAGTGGGCGCGAAGGCGTCGAGGCGAGGGCGCACAGCAGGGTGTGATCTTTCGATGGTTCTCAATCCCAAGCATCGCGAAGGGGCTTCACTGATACCGCGACCGTTGGAAACGTTCCGTGGTTTTTCAACGAGCCGTCACAGTGGACGGGCCATTCTAATTTTCGGAAAGAATTCCCTGAGATGGCACGAGAGCAGTTGAGGGAATAGGGGTCCTTCGACTTCGTTCGGCTCGCTGCGCTCACCTCACTTCGCTCAGGATGACAGTGGGTTTTCAAGCGGTCGATATACCAGCGCTTTCAAGGCAGGATGCGGACTCTGCTTAGCGCCCCCTAGGATGGTCCTTCGCTGGCCACGGCTTCGTTTCCACTCCGCCCTTGGCCACTGTTTTCGTCGCCTTCGGCGGGGCGTCTTTGCGGTGCGGCTGATTGCGATCCCAGATGATGCGGAGGCCTTCAAGCGTCAGGAATTCATCGACTTCCTTGATGAAGCGGGAGGCGGTGCCGATCATCGCGCCCAGGCCGCCGGTGGCGAGCACGCGAGTTTCGGGGCCGAGTTCTTCGACCAGGCGCTCGAGGATTCCGTCGACGAGGCCCAGATAGCCATAGTAGAGGCCAGATTGCAGGCTGTTCACGGTTGTGGAACCAATCACGCGCGGGGGCTTGCGAATTTCAACCCGCGGCAGGCGCGCCGTGCGCTGAAAGAGGGCGTCAGCGGAAATGCCGATGCCCGGGCAGATTACACCGCCAATGTACTCGCCCTTCTTAGAAACGCAGTCGAAGGTGGTAGCCGTGCCGAAATCGACGATCACGCAGGGACCACCATATTTTTCGAAAGCCGCGACCGCGTTGACGACACGGTCGGCGCCGACTTCGGCCGGGTTGTCATAAAGCACGGGCATGCCGGTTTTAATGCCCGGCTCGATGAACATGGGTTTGACTTTGAAATAGCGCTCGCAGACCTGACGGAGTACAGCATCGAGCGGCGGCACGACCGACGAAATCACGATGCCATGGACGCCGGTGACCTCGAGGCTATCGAGCGAAAACAGGTTACGGAAAATGATTCCGTATTCATCGACGGTGCGGTTGAGGTGCGAACCGACGCGCCAGTGCGCGATGAGGCGCTCGTAGCGGATGGAATCGGAGGCGGGGTCGTCGCCGGGATGTACATGCGCGACGCGAGCGAAGACTCCAAGGACCGTGTTGGTGTTGCCGACGTCAATGACGAGAAGCATGAGCGAATTTGTAATTTGGTAATTGGGAATTTGCAATTGATAAATGCCGGACCCGCCTGACTGGCCAGAACAGACCCACAATTACAAATTACAAATTATCAATTACAAATCCTCACCGTTCCGCTCAGGACGGTCTGCAATCCCCGCGGTGTTCTAATCTGCAAAAAGCCGCGCGGGTCGAGGCCTTCGGTCGTGCCTTCCAGGCCATCATCCTCAACGCGAACTCTTTGGGCGCGCAGTGACGATGAGCCCTGCTCGAACCGCTTCAACACACTGCCGCGTGCTGCGGCCCTTGTCGCCGGATCACTTTCAGCAAGCGCGCGGTATTCGCGGTCGAGCGATTTTAGCAAAGCGGCGCACAACTCCACGCGGGACCACTCGGTACCGGTCTCGAGGCGCAGAGACGTAGCCGTATCTCGCAGATCGGCGGGAAATTTTGTCTGGTTGACGTTGAGGCCGACTCCGACAACGAGGTAGCGCACGCGGGTCGCTTCCGCGTTCATCTCCGTGAGGATGCCGCAAAACTTTTTTCCGTTGAGGAGGAGGTCGTTGGGCCACTTGAGGTCGGGCTGGAGGTGGGGTGCGATCTCGACCACGGCAGCGCAAACGGCAAGGCCAGCAGCCAAGGAAAACAGCAAGGCATCGGACGGCGGCATGGGCGGGCGCAGGACGACAGAGCAATAGACTCCTACCGAGCGCGCCGAGTGCCAGGTGTGGGCGCCGCGGCCGCGGCCTGCCAGTTGCTCTTCGGCGAGGAAGACGCTGCCTTCGGGAGCGTCGGCGGCAGCGGCGGTCATGGCTTCGGAATTGGTCGAGCTAATCTTGTAATAGTGGTGCAGGTGTTTTGCGAATATGGTTCCCTTGACGAGCGGTCCCATCATTTCGGGAAGCAGGAGATCGGGGACAGAGCGGAGCTGGTAGCCGGTGGCGGGGTGCCCCGCGACATCGACACCGAGACCTCGGAGTTGCTGAATGAGCCGCCAGACTTCGGAACGCGTAACGCCGATTTCGGCTGCGACCTTCGTACCGCTGACCACGACCATGGCGTGATTCATGAGCAGACTCACGATGCGGCCGAGACGGGCGTCGGTGGCCTTGTGCACGGAAGGAGGACGTCGAGTTTTTGTCGCGGTGGCGATGCGGAGATTATACGGCGGATCGCGGTTGGCGGATCGCGGGTGCTGATGCGAGGAGTTAGCGGTGATTTGATGCCACGAAAGAGCTTGAACCACAGAGGGCACAGGGGAACACGGGGGAAACCGGCGAGTCGCGAACAGCGAACAGTCACTTGCGACTTACCTACGCGGGCGTGATGCGCAGGCTCATGTCGATGGCTCCGACGGTGCGCGTGAGGGCGCCTACGGAGATGAAGTCGACTCCGGTTTCGGCATAGGCGCGGACATTTTCCAACGTGATGCCACCGGCGCACTCGACCGGAATGCGGCGTAGACGCAGAGCGCAAAGTTCGACGGCCTTGCGCACGTCTTCTACGCTGACGTTGTCAAGCAGGATGGCGTCGGCGCCGTGTTCAAGGGCCTGTTGCACGTCGGCGAGCGAGTGGAGTTCGATTTCAATCGGCTGATTGCCGCGGCGATTGCGGACAGCGCGTTCGAGCGCGGGCGTCACGCCCCCGCAGAGGGCAAGATGATTGTGCTTGATGAGCACGCCGTCGGAGAGATCGAGGCGGTGGTTCTGTCCGCCACCGCAGCGCACGGCGTACTTGTCAATGACGCGCAGGCCGGGAGCGGTTTTGCGGGTGTCGAGAATGCGGGCTCGGGTGCCACTAACGGCATCGACGAATCGCCGCGTGACGGTAGCAATTCCCGCCATGCGTTGCAGAAAATTGAGGATGACACGTTCGCAGGAAAGAATCACGCGTGCGTTATGGCGGATGACCGCGATCTGCTGGCCAGCATTCACGCGGATGCCATCGAAAATCGACGGATGGCTGGTGACTTCGTAGTGCGAGGTCACTGCGCCGTCAAGCGCCGCGTACACATCAAGGATGCGCGGGATACAGCCGAGCCCGGCGAGTATGCATTCGTGCTTCGTGATAATCGTTGCCGAGGCCCGCTGATTGGGATCAATACAGGCATAGCTGGTCGCATCGCGGGTGGCGCGATCTTCCTGGAGCGCGTTCTCGAGAATGGCGGTGATGCGGCGTGAATTCCAGTCCATAAAAGCAGTTGTCAGTTGTCAGTTCTGAGTTCACTCATCTTTGCTACAGTCTTGTCTCGCAGCACCTTGAGTTCTTCGGCGCGGGTCTTCAAACCTTCCACTACTTTGGCCGGGGCCTTTGCCAGGAACTGCTCGTTTGTGAGCTGGCGCTGGCCGTTGGCGATTTCTTTTTCTATTTTCTCCAGTTCTTTCGTCAAGCGCTCGCGCTCGGCGGCCACGTCGATTTTCTTTTCGTAGACGACGTGCACATCGAAGCGGGCGGTGCTGCGGGCACCAGCAATTTTCGCCAATGAGGCTTCAACGAACGTGATGGTTTCGACGCTGGCCAAGCGCTCGACCGCTCCGTTGTTTGCCTCAATCAGGCGGCGAATCGCGGGCTCGTGGGCGAAGACTTCGATCGGCACCTTAATCTTCGGCTCGACTTTGAGTTCAGCGCGGAGATTGCGGACGCTCGCGATGAGATCCTGCAGGATCGCCATTTCGGTTTCCGCGGCCAGATCAATTTGGGCGTCATCTGCGGAGGGATAAGCAGCCAGAGCGATGGACTTGAGCGGCGGCTGCCCAGCATAGACCGCGTGCCAGATTTCCTCGGTGATGAAGGGCATTACGGGGTGGAGCAGGCGCAGTGCCGCGTCGAACAGGTTGACCAGATTGGCGCAGGCGATGTGGGCTGTCTCCGGGCTGGCGCTTTCCGCAAGGCGCGGCTTGATGAGTTCGATATACCAGTCGCAGAACTCGCCCCAAAAAAAGTCGTAGGTGCGGTTCGCTGCTTCGTGAAAACGGTAGGTGGCGATGGCATCGTTGACATCCTGCGTGGCGCGATTGAAGCGCGAAAGTATCCACCGATCCTCCAGCGCGGCTGCCGAGAATCCCGCAATCCCGGTGTGGGAACGGGGCTGTGTCCCGTCCTGCGCGGGGCGAAGCCCCGCATCCACACGATCCAGGTTCATGAACATGAAGCGGGCGGCGTTCCAGATCTTGTTGGCGAAGGCGCGGTAGCCATCGGTACGGCTCTCGTTAAACGCAATGTCGGTCCCCGGAGCCGCCATCGCTGCCAGCGTGAAGCGCGTAGCGTCGGTGCCGAAGCGGTCGATGACATCAAGCGGATCAACGACATTACCCTTTGTCTTCGACATTTTCTGGCGATCGGCATCGCGCACAAGCATGTGGATATAGACCTGGCGGAATGGCACGGCATCATCTTTCGCCAGACCGGCGCCGCTAGCGGCTTTTACGGCATCATCCTGCCGGTGACTCTGCATGAAGTGACAACCGAACATGATCATGCGCGCCAGCCAGAAAAACAAAATGTCGAAGCCGGTGATCATCAACGCGTTCGGGTAAAAGACCTCGAGGTCGCGCGTCTGCTCCGGCCAGCCCAGCGTGGTGAAAGGCAACAGACCGGAAGAGAACCAGGTGTCGAGAACATCCGTGTCCTGCTCGAATCTCGCGCCGTTACATTTGGGGCACGAAGTGGGCGTTTCGCG
>DATKMH010000030.1:0-80552 GCA_035541975.1 Occallatibacter sp.
CCCCGTCCTGGTTTCAATGGGCATTGACCACGAAGAAATCGCCTGCGCCCAGGAGCACTTCGATCCCACCTCGTTCTCTGACGCTCTCAACTGGTTCGGAGCCCTCGTCTCGAGCGTTTCCCTCGTCTGCGCCATTGAAGAAAGCATCTCCCGCATCTCCGAGCTGGTGATGGCCGTCAAAAAATTCGCCTACGACGAGCGCACTCCCGACAAGGAGCTCGACGTTCACGACAGCCTGCAAAGCACCCTCACCATCCTCGGCCACAAGTTGCGCCTCAAGCAGATTCAGGTGGACAAGCGCTTCGCCGCATCGCCCTCCATCATCCGCACCCGCGGCTCCGCTCTCAACCAGGTCTGGACCAACCTCATCGATAACGCTCTTGACGCTTCACCTCAAGGCGGAAAGCTCGAGATCTCCACTTGGTCGGAGCCTGAGTGGCTCGTCGTCTCAATCGGCGATCAAGGGACCGGAATTCCCGCCGACGTTCTTCCCCACATCTTTGAGCCCTTCTTCACCACCAAGCCGCAGGGCTCCGGCACCGGTCTCGGCCTCGAAATCGTCCACCGCATCGTCACGCAAAAGTTCGCGGGCAAAGTCGACGTCGAATCGAAGCCCGGTGACACCCGCTTCATCGTCCGTCTGCCGGTGAAAACCCCATCCGCTTAGTTCGCCTCAAGTCGTTGAGCTAGAGGCTAGGAGCTAGAAGCTGCTTTTAAGTGGTATGACCACTGTCGCCCTCTTGTCTTATGATGATGTCCGCAAGTATTCCGCCTTCCGAGGTCGCCCTGGCATGAAGACACAACAGCCGCCCCAATCGCGATGCGCCATTTCGCTTTTGACGATCGCCTTGATCGCCGCAATGGCTCCGTCCCTCCACGCCGCCCGCACCTGCAACCCGCGCGACTTCGGCGCCAAAGCCGACGGCGTCGCCAAAGACACTACGGCCATCCAAAAAGCCATCGACGCTTGCGCAAACAAAGGCGGCGGCACGGTCCGTCTCACGGCCGGCAACTGGCTCAGCGCTCCAATCGTTCTCAAGAGCAACATCACTCTCCAACTTGACAAGGGCGCGACGCTGCTCGGCTCGCCCGATCACGCGGACTACCCCGACATGACCGAATTTCGACTTCCCGGCGTTCAGGCCCTAGTCAGCGCGACGAATGCCGAAAATGTCTCCATCACCGGTGAAGGCACCATCGATGGAAATGGTGAAAGCTGGTGGAAAGAGGTGCGCTCCGTCCAAAATGCGGGAGTGATGGGAGTCCATCCGCGCCCGCGCCTCGTCGTCTTTGACCATTGCAAGCACGTCCGCATCGAGGGCGTCACCATTCAGAATTCGCCCATGTGGCAGGTAGTTCCCTATTACAGCGACGACGTCCTCATTCGCAACATCCGCGTGCTTGCGCCGCAGCACTCACCCAACACCGACGCCGTCGATCCTTTCTCTTCATCGAATGTCCGCATCGATCATCTCTATGCCGACACAGGCGACGACGACATTGCCATCAAATCCGGTTCGATCGACTCGCCTGGCGGCGATGAGCCCAGCCGCGATATCTCCATCTCCGATTGCACGTTCCTTCACGGCCATGGCCTCTCCATCGGCAGCGAAATCGCCGGCGGCGCGCGCAATATCCTGGCCGAGCGCATTCACTTCGATGGCACAGACAACGGCATCCGGGTCAAAGCCAATCGCGATCGCGGCAGCGACGTCTCCAACCTCGTCTTTCGCGACATCGACATGAAAGACGTGAAGAATCCGCTCGTGATCAGCGAATACTATCCCCGCATTCTGCCCTCGACCCCGATTGTCGAGCCCGCGCCGGTCACGCGTCTCACCCCTCACTTCCACAGCATCCTGCTTCAGAACATCACCGCCACCGGCGCTCAAATGGCTGGCGCCATCGTCGGCCTTCCTGAAGCGCCTGTCACCGATGTCGTTTTGCAAAATGTGAATCTCAGCGGCGAAAAAGGGCTGACCATCGGCTACGCAACGGTGACCGGCGAAAACGTGAAAGTCACAGCCGCCCAAGGCGACGCAATCATCAAACTTCCCGCCGCCAACGTCACATTCAAGTAACGTGCAACAGAGTTCTACAATTGTGCGTTGTGTCCACTGGGGGCGGCTCCCGGAAAGAATGCTGTCCTTTGACACAGCAGTTGGCGGCTCCGCTCCCCAATTACGCGAGGGCCTGAAGGGGGTACATCTTGAAACGCAGAGATCTCTTAAAGGGCGCAACGCTTGCTGCGGCCGCCAAGGCGGCCCGAGGCCTCGCAGCCGCCTCCCCTCTTTCCTCACCCGCCGATCCGGCAGCGCCGCAGCCCCTCGGTAAAATCGCGCTCGAAGAGCACTTCATGGTGCCGGAATTCATGGACTATTTCGCTGAAACCTATCCCAATATCAGCCCCGATATTGCTCGCCTGGCTCCCATTGCGCTTGAGGACTTTGGTGATCGGCGCCTCTCGGTTATGGACCGGCACCATGTTGACTTCGTGGTCCTGTCGCTTGCCGGACCGGGCGTCCAGGCGGAAAAGGATGCTGCTGTTGCACTGAAGAAATCCAAATGGGTCAATGATTTTCTTGCGCGGGAAATCGCAAAACGCCCCACGCGTTATGGTGGCTTCGCTCATTTGGCTATGCAGAATCCCGCCGATGCCGCTGACGAACTCGAGCGCTGCGTGCGCGAGCTCAAATTTCAGGGCGCCATGATCAACGGCCAGACCAACGGTGAGTATCTTGACCTCGACAAGTACTCCGTCTTCTGGGAGCGGGTTGCCGACCTCGGCGCACCCATCTATCTTCATCCAGGCAATCCCGTCGACCATCCATCTGTCTACGACGGACACCCCGAGCTTTGGGGCCCGGTGTGCAGTTGGGCTTTCGAAACCGGCGCGCACGCATTGCGGCTGGTCTTTGCAGGCGTTTTTGAGCGCTATCCCAAGGCGCAGCTGATTCTTGGCCACATGGGTGAAACATTGCCGCTCAATCTCTGGCGCTTCGACAGCCGCTGGATCGTCTCCCGTCGCGGCACGATGACCCTTGCCCAGGCGCCGTCGTTTTATATCAAACGCAATATCGCCGTCACCACGTCCGGCGTCTGCTCTGATGTTTCGCTGCGTTGTGCAATCGACTCTATGGGAATGAACAATGTGATGTTCTCAGTCGATTATCCCTTCGAAAAAACCGAGTTGGCTGCCGAATTCATTGAGACCGCGCGACTCTCCGAAATTGAGCGCCGCCAGGTCGCATCTGAAAACGCGAAACGCATCCTTCGCATCAACAATTCCATCGGCCCGACCGCCTGAGCAACTACTGATTCACTCCGCTCGCCAGAAATCCACCGTCCACCACTAGAATCTGTCCGGTGACGAACGACGCGCTGTCTGATGCCAGGTAAACCGTCGCGCCGATTAGCTCCTCCGTCTTTCCAAACCGTCCCATCGGTGTCCGCATCAGCAATTCCTGCCCGCGCGGTGTCGAATCCAGCAGTTGTGCATTCAGGTCGGTGCGAAACACACCCGGCGCAACCGCATTCACCGTCACGCCTTTTTTCGACCACTCCACGGCCAGCGACCGCGTAAGCGACGCCACTCCCGCCTTGCTCGCGGCATACGCCGCAACTTCGCTCAGCGCCACAAAACTGTTCAACGACGCAATGTTCACAATGCGCCCGTACCCGCGCTCGAGCATGTGCCGCCCGAACACCTGGCAGGCGCGCAGCGTCCCCGTCAAATTTGTGTTCAGAATGTTGGTCCACTCGACTTCTGCCAAATCCAGCGTTGGCGTCCGCTTGATCATGCCCGCGCAATTCACCAGGATGTCCACTTTGCCGAAGCGCTCCAGCACCGCGGTCAGGAGTGCCTCCAGCGTGCTTCGATCTCCCACGTCCGAGGCCATGCGCAGAGTCTTTCGTCCGCGCGCTTCAATTTCCTTGGCGGTAGCATCCACCTGCTCCTGGCGCCGCGCCGTGGCAATTACATCGGCGCCGGCCTCCGCAAGCCCGAGGCTCAACGCCCGGCCAATTCCGGATGTCCCTCCGGTCACAACCGCAACCTTGCCTTCAAGGCTGAACAATGAATCTTTCATTCGATCTCCGTGGGGATTTTACGCGGCGCGGCGCAGGCCGCCGCAACTGTCAATCAGGAGCCGCTCCCTAAGAATACCGGTGCAATATGCCGCGCAAAGAGATTTTCCGTCACATTTTTCGCGATCACTGCTTCGTTCGCTTCCAGCAGCGGCAGGTAGCGCCCCTTCATCTTCGCCGCAACTTTGAATCCTACGTGCAGCAGCTGCCTCACACTGCTGTTGTAATCGGGCGAGCACTCCACGTGCCGCAAGGCCGAGGTATATTGCTCCGAACTCCAGCCCCGCACCTCCTCCGCCGACGGCAACTTCTTTGGGTCAATGTCGATTACCGTTGAATACGGCGCGCACAACTCCTCGCTATGCGCCAACGCTTCGGCATACACTTCCTTGGCCAGCGCCAATCCTTCGCCGCCTGCCTCGGCCAGCCCGATCAGCTCCTCGAGCCACGTCGTTCCTGCTGTCTTCAGGTGCACTCCCGCGTCGAATCGCTTCATCGTGGCATGGATCGCCGGATAGATCGAGAATTTGTCGCTGCCCGAGTGCACGCTCAGTTTCAGATTCGCCGGCAGCCCGTATTGCTTTACAGCGTAAGCAATGGCCGCCATATCCAGCGCCATCTCTCGCTCAAACTGCGCAACGTCGCCCACGTAATCCACGCCTTTGTTGAATCGCCCGCTGAACTTCGGCGCAATCGTCTGCACGGGGATCCCTTCGTCGGCGATTGCCGCCAGGATAATCAGCAGCTCAATCGGGCTTTGCGCGCGATCGGTCTCGTCCATCGACACTTCAGAGATAAAGTTCCCGGCTCCGCGTGCCGTCAGCACGCGGCGATATACTTCCCCAGCCTTTTTCACCGCAGCCAGAAACTTCTCCGCAGTTGCTCGCAGAATCCCCGGCGTGATCTCAAACGCCTCATCGGCGCCACACAGCTCAATGCTTCCTTCAAGCTCCGGATGCTGCTTTACAAATCCTTCAATGTCTGCCGGCTCTGCCGGCTGCCCGATAAAATCGGCTACATCGAACGTGAAAAAATCGCACGGCGCAAGAAAGCGATCCACTGTCGCTGCGGTAATATGGTCCGCATCACAAAAGTAAGGCAGCTTCCATCCCAACTCCTTGACTGCTGCGTCGGCCGCTTCTCGAACCGACTTGGGGTCGGAGCCGATAATCATGTGTTCGCGGTTCGATTTGTTCCACACCGGAACCACTTCAACTCCGCGCTCCAGCGCCTTCATGCACGCCTGCAGTTGCGCCTTGGCCTGGTGCGCGAATCGGTCACCCGTGCCCACCGAATATTTATTCAGCCTCAATCCAGAGGTCCCCATCTTCGTAATCCTGTTGCCAATAAGATTTTGCTGGTTTAAGCAACGTCGTGGTGCGCCAACGCCGGCGCATTCGAGCTTTCAAAGCGGCTGCGATGCGCCCACAATCCCAGTCCCGGATTGGCCACAAAGAAAATCTTTTCGCCGCCCACCTGGTTCCAGCCGTGACGCAGCTTTGCGGGATCGTACTTCGCGGTCATCGCTTTCAGATCGCCGTATTCGAATCCCACTCCCTCGATTTCCTGCCTGCTCAATCCTCCCGGGCACCAGCGAATTGTGAATCGCCCCTCCGACGATGCATGGATTAGATGCGCCGCCGCGCTCAAATCTGCCGCCAGATCGGCGTTCTCTTCCACCGCTTTCAGCGTCGCCGGCGTACCGCGATAGCCGTACTTCCGAATCAGCGCATCGATCCCCTTGTCCTCTCCAAATTCCTTCACTCCGGGCGCAAGAATGATCAACTCCGCCCCGTCCGCCAACGCCATCCGCGTCCGGTACACGGCCTTATTCCCGATCCACGTGCTGTGGAACTCCTTCGGGTCAAGATACACAACTGCTTTTTTGATCGGCTCGTCGAGCATCTCGAAGTTCACCTTCAGGCTCAGCTCCGCTGCTCTCAGAAAACATTCCAGATCGTCACCGATGAACAGCCCGCGCACCGCCAACCCACCATCGCGGCCGCGCCCAACCACCGTTTGCACATACACGATCGGCAGATGCTTCAGGAACTTTTCACTCGCCCGGTTCAACACGTTGCGCACCGGGTTTTCGGCCCGCCCCATGATCCGTTCCATTCCGTACACCGCGCCAAGATAGTGGCTGCGGTTGATTCCCTCGCGCCCGCCCGACCCAATCAGAATGTTCTTGGAGTGATTCGCCATCCCGATCACTTCGTGCGGAACAACCTGCCCGATGGAAAGAATCAGATCGAATCCGCCCTGCGAAATCAGCTTGTTCACCTGCGCGGGCCACGTGTAATTCAGTTTGCCTTCCGATTGTTCGCGGATAAACGCCGCCGGCAATTCGCCCAGGGTCTCAATGTCCGTTCGCCAATTGTGAACGCGAAACAATTCCAGCGGCATCCTCCCGAACATGTGCTCGATCTGATCGGGGCGCATCGGTGTGTGCGTTCCGATCGCCGGCAGCACAGCCTTCAGCTTCTCGCCATAGTGCTCCCATGCAATTCGGGTCAGCAACCCGGCCTGCGAATGCTCGCGGCTTTGGTCGGGCGGCACCGCCAGCACGTTGGTCCGCCTGCCCAGCTTCGCCAGGCTCTCAACCAGCAGGTCTTTCAGCTGCTTCTCTGAGAGATCGGTATCGACACTTCCTACCGAACAATAAAGACTCATCGTGCCACTCCACTCTTCCGCGGACCATCACCTCAGCCAGCTGGTTATCTTCATCCGTTCCGAGCGAACTTCTGATCGTTGCAAGCTGGCAACCACCGGCTACTGGCATCTACAGCTTGTACGCCTTCTTCACCAGCCCATACGTCAAATCGTGTGCCACTTCGTGCGCCTCATCTTCATCCAACCGGTGCTCCGCAACCAGTCTGCCCAAAAATGCGCAATCGACCCGCCGCGCAACATCGTGCCGCGCGGGAATCGAAAGAAACGCCCGCGTGTCGTCATTGAATCCCACCGTGTTATAAAAGCCCGCAGTCTCCGTCGCCTGCTCGCGGAAGCGCATCATTCCCTCCGGGCTGTCATTGAACCACCACGGCGGACCGAGCCGCAGCACCGGGTAGTGCCCCGCCAGCGGCGCCAGCTCGCGGCTGTACGTCGTCTCGTCCAGCGTGAAGAGAATAATCGTCAAATTGCGCTCGTTGCCGAAACGGTCCAGCAGCGGCCGCAGCGCGTCCACATAGTTCGTCGCCCGCGGAATATCGGCTCCCATGTCGCGCCCATACTTCTGATACACAAAACGATTGTGATTGCGCACCGATCCTGGATGAATCTGCATCACTAAGCCGTCTTCCACGCTCATCCGCGCCATCTCCGTCAGCATTTGCGCGCGGAATAGTTCCTGCTCACCGGCGTCTGCTTTCCCGCCAATCACTTTGCCGAACAGCGCTGCAGCCTCGCCCGCAGGCAGGTCCGCGGTCTGCGCCGTCGGGTGTCCATGATCCGTCGACGTGCACCCCAGCGCCTTGAATCGCGCCCGCGCTTCCATCAACGCGCTCAAGTAGCCCCTCCACGTTGAGCTATCTTCGCCGTGAATCTCGCCCAGCTTTGCCACCAGGTCCGCAAATCCCTTGAACTCCGGGTCCACCACGGAATCGGGCCGAAACGCCGGAACGATCCGTGCCTTCCAACCCGAATCCCGAATCGCCTGGTGCGCCTTCAACCCATCCCCCGGAGGCTCTGTCGTCGACAGCACTTCAATGTTGAATCGCTCGTAAAGCGCCCGCGGCAAAAACTCCGGCGTGCGCAGCTTTTCGGCGATCATGTCGTATGCGCGGTCCGCGGTCTTCTCGCTCAACCGCTCTGTCAGCCCGAACAATTCCTGGAAAGCGTAGTCGAGCCACATCCGCGTCGGCGTCCCGCGGAACAAGTAGTAATGTTTTGCAAAAACTCGCCACACCTTGCGCGGATCGTCGATCACCGCCTGCCCAATGCCCAGCTCGTCCAGCGATACACCCTGGCTGTAGAGCATGCGAAACACGTAGTGGTCGGGTTGCACGAACAAGGTCGCGGGATCGGGAAACGGTGCGTTCTCGGCGAACCATTTTGCCTGCGTATGTCCATGTGGACTGATGATGGGAAGCTTCCTTACCTGCTCATAAAGTGAGCGGGCAACGTTTCGTGCACATGCATCCGCGGGAAATAACCGGTCTTCATGGAGCAACATGCCTATCATTCTACTTGTCCCACGCACAGGCTGATCGAGCCTCTACCAATTCAAGTGGTCAGACCGGAAGTATACACGGTTCCCTCGCTTTCTGGCTCTTTCGCAGATAATTCCGGCTCACGGCGACTTTCTCCAACCACTCTTCCGCTTTCAGTGGTAATCTCCCTGTGACACTGATTTTACGTGTCGTTAGGGGATATCTTCGTTTATGCCAAAGGTGAAAGAAGACGAACAGAATACTCACCGTACGATGCAAGTGGTTAACCACATCCGCAGGCTCATTGAGAGCGGAACCCTGCAGCCGGGCGACAAAATCCCGCCCGAGCGTGAGTTTGCGCGCTCTCTCAAAATCAGCCGCGCCAGTCTCCGCACCGGCATCGGTTACATGGCTGCCATGGGCGTCATGAAAATCCGCCACGGCGTCGGCACTTTTGTAGCCGACGGCCCGCCACAGTTTGGAACCGCCTCATTGAGTCTGATCGGCGCACTCCATGGCTTTCAGTCCTGGCAGATGTTCGAGGCCCGCATCATCCTTGAAAGCCATCTTGCCGCTCTTGCCGCCGAACGCGGCAAACCGGAGCAGTTTTCGGCGCTCGCTGAGGAAGTCGCTGACATGTTCGCGTCCATGGACCACCCCGCCGAATACCTCATTCACGACCTCACCTTTCATCGCATCATTTCCCAGGCCTCTGGCAACACTATTCTGGCCGCCATTATTGAGACCATTACCTCGGCGCTCTACGACTCCCGGCGCAAAACCGTGGAACACTCCACGGACATGCGTGAATCCGCCGAGATGCACCGCGAAATCTATCGCGCCATCCGCGCGCGCAATGCCAAGGAAGCGCACAACCTAATGGAACAGCATCTGCGTATGGCGCAGATCGCCCAGGGAATGGAGCGCCCCATAACCCGCCGCGGATCGGCTGGCGCCATAAACTCGTCCGCTGCAGCAAAAAAGAAGCACCAACGCGCTGCTTCCGCGGCTTAGCCGGCGCGCTGCGCAAGTCAATTTCGAATCGAAACGACGATAAGGCTCGGCTCGGGGCCTTGCGGCCTATTTCCTTTGCTGTCTTGCGCCTTCAGGACTCGGCTATCAGCCGGAAAAGCCCTCGACAGGTCTGACCATTCATTTGTTCGCGAGGCGATGGAATCCTGCCCCCCTCCCGCTTCTCATAGAAACAGGGAAAACAGATCTGATTTTCCAAAGTGCCGCGATTTCTTCCCTATTGACAGCCCCCGACTCAATATATAAAACTAGTCGCGCTTCGAAGTGTGGTCAGACCACGTATTGAAAAAATGTAGAAGCGTCGGAAACGTACCCTTCCGGAGCAAGATGTACGACCTATTGGAGGCAGCATCATGAGGCAACTTGCCTTTGTAAACCAACGGCAGTCAGAAGAAACCGCGCTTGCAAGGCCAACCGGCTTCTGGAATCTCGCGCTTTGGACCTGCCGAGCGCTTTTCGTCGCCGCTTTGGTTTTTTTGCCATTGGCAGCTTCAGCCCAGTTGAGC
This sequence comes from Occallatibacter sp., assembly GCA_035541975.1. Taxonomy (GTDB): domain Bacteria; phylum Acidobacteriota; class Terriglobia; order Terriglobales; family Acidobacteriaceae; genus Telmatobacter. Next base: position 9,776 of record DATKMH010000030.1, read on the forward strand.
GGTAAAGGCGCCATCACCGGCACTGTGATGGATAAGTCGGGCGCGGTGATTCCTAATGCGACAATTACCGCCACCAACACCACAAATGGAATTTCGTCGGTCACAAAATCGACCGGCGCCGGCGATTTCAACTTCCCCAACCTCGATCCTGGGGTTTACACCGTCACCACCTCGGCAGCTGGATTCGAAACGCTCACCCAGAACAACATCACGGTCAACGCTCTCGAGTCGCAACTCTTCAACCCGGTTCTCCAGGTCGGCGCTCAATCTCAACAGGTCGTTGTCACAGCGGCTCCGCCGCAGCTTGAAACCACCAACGCCACCCTCGGCACCACCATGGAAAACAGCACCTATGCCGAGCTGCCGTTGGAAATGGGCGCATATAACTCGGCTGACCAGCGCCGCGCCACCGACTTCGTCTATCTCATGCCTGGCGTCCAGGGCAATGAAACCAATGGCAACGCCACCACGAATACAGGCGTCGTCAACGGCTCAGGCAGCCGTGGCGCCGCCTCCGATGTCTACGTCGACGGCATTTCCTTCGTGCGTGCCGGCGGCGAGGGCGACCCGCGCTATGTCTGGACCGCTCTTTCCGTTGATGCTATCGACCAGTTCCAATTGCAGACCAGCGGCTACTCGGCGGTCTACGAAGGACAGGGAGTTGAGAACTTCTCCATCAAGCAGGGTGGCTCCCAATATCACGGCTCAATCTATGACTTTATTCGCAACACAGCATTCGATACCTGGGGATTCTTTGCCAAGGTTCCTAACGCGGTAACCGGCACGCCGGTTAAACCCATCGAGCACAGCAACGAATACGGCATCGACCTCAGCGGACCTCTGGTTCCTTTCGGGGCATGGAAGCACAAGGTATTCTACTTCGGCAATTACAACGGCTTCCGCTATACCAGCGCCACCCCCACCCTGATGACCTTTCCTACGGTGGCCGAGCAGAGCGGCGACTTCAGTGCAACCGGCATTAAGATTTACGATCCTCTTTCGCAGGGGACTTGCACTGCGAACTCCACCAATGGCCCCTGCCGCTATCAGTACGGTTATGGTCCCGGCTTGACCCCAGGCCCCGCAGGCAATCCAACTTTGCTCGGCTCGGGCTCCCCGGTCAACGTGATCCCTGCCACCGAGTTCTCGACGGTAGCGAAGAACATGCAGGCCTTTCTCGCTTCAACGGGAGTGAATAAGGCGTTAAGTACCGCTCTGCAAAACAACTACGTCGCTCCCAATGCCACGGGCCTGGTCAACTGGTCCATGACCCATCGCGTCGACGTCACCCTCAACCAAAACGATAGTCTCTCTCTCGTCGCCGCTATCGGCCGCCAGGCCAGCTCTGTTCCGGTCGGCCAAAGCACAGCCGGTCGCGACGTGGGTCCCGTGCCATTTAACTTCGGTCAGGCCTACGCCCCCAAAACCGCAGTCGGGCTCATTGAGGAGACGCACGTCTTTTCGCCTCACCTTCTCAACCAGGTCAAGTGGGGGTACGCCCGCTATGACGGCCCCACATTCAATGCCGACGAAGCATCGGCTTATGCCGCGAGCACCATGGGCATCACCGGTTTGCCCGCTGGCCAGGCTTCCGACGCCTTCCCCGCCGTCACCTTCGCAGGCACCGACGCTCCAACCAACTGGGCCGGCGAACCTGCTTCCAAAACTACCGCGGAAAACTACACCGCTCTCGATAACGTTCAGTGGACTGTCGGCAAGCATTCCTTCACCTTTGGCGGGCAGGTCGCATGGATGCTCTACAACGTGATCAACGACACATCTGGCACCAGCCCGGTTACGCTTGCTGCCGCCGTCACTGAGACCTCGGGAATCAACGCATCCAGCAACAGTTCACCGAAGTATGTCGCCACCTCCGGAACTGGCCTTTCGTACGCCAGCTTCCTGGTCGGCGAAATCGACAAGGTCAGCTTCACGCAGTATCTGCAACAGGAGTTCGGCGCGCGCTTCCGGGCCATCTCGCCCTATGTCCAGGACAATTGGAAAGTCAGCCAGAAGCTCACGCTGGACCTCGGTTTGCGCTATGACTTCTTCCCGTCCATCACTGAAGTGCACAACGCCGAGAGCTTCTTCAGCCCAACGCTTGCCAACCCTGTGACCGGAATCAACGGCGCATTGCAGTTCACCGGCAAAGGCGCCGGCACCTGTAACTGCTCCACGCCGGTCAACAACTACTTCAAGAACTTCGGTCCTCGTGTCGGCCTCGCCTATCAGATCGATTCGAAAACCGTGCTGCGCGCCAGCTACGGCCTCATGTTCACACATGGCGACGCAATTGGCGGCAATGCCTCGAGCCTTGGCACCCTGGGCTTCTCGGCAGCTCCGTCTTTCTCCGCGAACGGGCAACTCTTGAGCACTGCCCCGCTTACGGGAACCAACGGTGCGATTCCGGCTTACACCGGCGCGGCCGGTGTAGCCTCGGGGCCGCAATTCGGAACCGGCTACACCACAACCTCCGGCTATACCGGAACCCCATCCTCCATTGGCTACTATGACCCATATCTCGGCAGCCGGGCACCTGAATATCTCAACTGGACGTTCGGTTTTCAACGTCAGTTGACCAGCGCGATGACCCTCACCGCCACTTATGTGGGATCGGAAGGACACTTTCTCCAACTCGACAGTTACCACGCGCGTGGTTTCTGGGCTGACGATTTGGATCCCAAATACCTTTATCTCGGCTCAACACTGGCCACCGCAGGCACAAGCGCCTGCGCAGCCAACAATCTCACGTGCCCAAGCGGCTTCACCACCAGCCAGAACTTGAGCACGGCTTTGAAACCCTTCCCGTTCCACACTGTTACTGACTCATTCGGATATGTGGGCAACTCCAACTACAACGCGCTGCAAGTGCTCCTGGCCATGCGAACCTGGCATGGACTCTCTTTCAGCGGCAACTACACCTTTTCGAAGGCCATCGATGACGCCGGCTCGTTCCGTACCGGCTATGCAATTCCCGCCGGTACTCTTGCCAACAATCCCACAGCCAGCTATCCGGCTGATCGCATCGAGCGGTCGCTCTCGACCTCCGATCAACCTCAGCACTTCGTCGCCACTGCCGTCTGGCAAATGCCCTTCGGCAAAACCTTGTTTGCCGGCAATGCTCTTAATCGGGCGCTCCTGGGCGGTTACACCATCTCCGGCGTCTACCAGGCATTCTCTGGATCTCCTCTTGCGCTCACCGAATCTGCCAGCCAGACTAACCCGGCGCAAAGCACTGCAATGCCGATCATGAACCCGCAATATGGCTATAACGTCAGTGCTCGACAGAATGGCAAGTGGGGTAAGGGCATCACCGCCGCCAACACAGGCGCCATCAGCTACATCGTCCCGAGCACCGGAACCTCGGCTATCAATGCAAAAGGTCCATTCGAGAATCCAGTCACGGGAGTTCTCAGTTCCTACGCGTATCAGTTCAGCGATGCGCGTCGCACAGCACCCTACGGCCTCTTCGGCCCTGGCAACTATCAGTTGGACCTCGCGCTGGTGCGCAGCTTCCCGCTGCACTTCACCGAGACGGCAAGCCTGAATATCCGCGCCGAGTGGTACAACGTCACCAATCACACATGGTTCGCAGTAGCCAGCACCGCGGTGGGCAACTCGAGCTTTGGTGATGTAACCAGTAATTCCATCGCCACCCGCAAGGCTGCTCAGTTCTCTGCTCGCATCAACTTCTGAGATGGCTCGTCACATTCACTCTTCGCGAGGCTGCCGATTCAACCCGGCAGCCTCCTTTCTTCGTATTCTTGAGAAATGAAACTCCTGGCTAAATTTCCGCTCTTTGTTGCCTTCGCCATTGCCTGCATCGGCCTTCGGGCGCTCGCCGCCACGCCGAACGCCGATCTTCCCCTATCCCAGCGCGCCGCCAACGCCGCCATTGCCCGCTGGCCTGATGGCCGCTTCACCCCACCAGAAAAACCCTGGATCTGGAACTACGAGCTCGGCACGCTCCTTGAAGGCATGGACCAGGTGTGGCTCAACACCGCCGATCCCCGTTACTTCCACTACATTCAGAGTTCTGTCGACGCGCTTCTCGCCCCCGACGGTTCCATCCCCACGTTCAAGCCTGAAGAACATCAGCTCGATAACATTCTCCTCGGCCGCCAGCTTCTGCTCCTCTACCGCGTCACGCGCAATCAGCGCTACCTCACTGCCGCCACCTTTCTCTATGACCAGCTCGCTCAGCAGCCGCGTACTGCATCGGGCGGCTATTGGCATAAGCAGCGCTATCCCAACCAGATGTGGCTCGACGGCCTCTACATGGCCGAGCCCTTTCGCGCGGAATATGCCTCCCTCTCCCATCACCCTGAAGATTTCGCCGACATCGCGCATCAATTCGAGCTCATGGAGCAGCACGCTCGAGATCCGCGCACCGGCCTGCTCTACCACGGCTGGGACGAATCGAAGCAGGAGCGCTGGGCCAACAAACAAACCGGCGACTCTGCCGAATTCTGGGCCCGCGGAATGGGCTGGTACATGATGGCCCTCGTCGACACGCTCGACTACCTTCCCGCCAACGATCCCGCCCGCAAGCAGCTCATCGCTATCCTTCAACGCGACGCAGCCGCGGTCGCGCGCTACCAGGACGCGCCGACGGGCCTTTGGTATCAGGTTGTCGACAAAGCGGGCGCAAAAGGCAACTACTTCGAATCCTCTGCCGCGTGCATGTTTGTCTACGCGTTCGCCAAGGGCGTGCGTCTTGGGCTTCTGCCGGCGCGCTATCTCACCGGTGCCGAGCGGGGATATCACGGCGTTCTCACGCACTTCATCCAGGTCAACGGCGACGACGTCTCCCTCACCAACACCGTCAAAGGAGCCGGCCTCGGCGGCGATCCCTACCGCGACGGCTCCTATGCCTACTACATCGGAGAGAAAGTCGCCACTAACGATCCCAAGGGCATTGGCGCTTTTCTCCTCGCCGCCTCTGAAATGGAAACCGCGCAGAACGCAAAGCTCGGCCGCGGCCGTACCGTCGTTGTCGACGGCTGGTTCAACTCCCAGCAGCGCACCGACGCCTTCGGCCATCAGGTCGAGTTCCATTACAAGTGGGACACGATGGACGAACCCGGCTACTCCCTCTTCGGCCACATCTTCCGCAACTACGGCGCCGGCACTTCCGAACTCGATGCCGAACCCACCGTCGCCAACCTCCGTGGCGCCGACGTCTACATCATCGCTTCGCCCGACAACCCAGACAAGAATCCGAATCCGCACTTCGCCAACGCCGAAGATGCAGCCCAGATCGCGCAGTGGGTCAAGGCCGGCGGTGTGCTTATGATCATGGAGAACGACACCTCCTACGCCGATCTCGATCACTTCAACGTCGTCTCAGATAAATTCGGCATTCACTTCAACAGCGTCCTGCGCAAGCACGTCGTCGGCACCAACTGGGATCAGGGCAAAATCGCGATCGACGCCGCCGGCCCCATCTTCCGTCAACCCCACACCATCTACGTCAAGGATGTTTGCACCATCTCAGTCAGCGGCCCTGCTCGCCCGGTCCTCACTGAAGGCTCTGACATCTTTATGGCCACTGCAAAATACGGCAAAGGCACCGTCTTCGCCATGGTCGATCCCTGGCTCTACAACGAGTACACCGATGGCCGCAAGCTCCCCGCCGCCTACGACAACTTCGCCGCCGGCAACGAGCTCGTCCGCTGGGTCCTCGAGCAAATTCCTCACTAATTGAACCAGCGCATTTTTGAGTTGCGCGGTATTGCTTCGATTTGAAGGGTACGGGCTTTAGTCCCTTTGGGGGCCGCTAATTTGCCGTTGTGATTCTTGCATTGGAGAAAACCCATAATGCGCCCTGCTTCAACCCGAATCCTATTTGCCTCGCTTCCAATCTTTGCCGCGCTCAGCCTTTGCGCCCAGGACACGCGCACCGTCACCGAGCCTAAAATCCCTCGCGCCTGCCTCACCTTGGATGCCGACATCATCGCCGTGAACGGTGCAATCGCGCTCGCCGATGAGCAAAAACTCTCCACCACTCGCATTCAGAACGCCCTGGACCAGTGCGCCGCCGCGCCCGATGTCCAATCGTCTCCGTTCTCGCGTTCCGTTGTTCTTCGCTCCAAAGGCAAGAAAAATATTTTCATCACCGGCCCTCTCACGCTTCGTCCCGGCGTCGTACTCGTCGTCAGCAAAAACACCGCGCTCGTCGCTTCGCGCGATCCGCGCCTCTACGACGTCTCGCCCGGCTCCTGCGGCATCGTCTCAACACGCGGCCGCGGCTGCAAACCACTCATCACCGGCGACGGTGCCGCGAACTCAGGCATTATGGGCGAGGGATCCATCGACGCGCGCGGAGGCGCTGATCTCCTCGGCCAGAACGTAACCTGGTGGGACCTCGCCCATCAGGCCAAAATCACCGATCAGCAGCAGAGCGTGCCGTCGATGATCTCTCTCCGCCGCGTCAACAACTTCATCCTCTACAAGATCACGCTCCGCAACTCGCCTGGCTTCCACGTCGCCATCAATCAAACCGACGGCTTCACCGCGTGGGGCGTCAAAATCATGACTCCCAAAACCGCGCGCAACACCGACGGCATCGATCCCGGCTCCTCGCGCAACATCACCATCGCCTACAGCTACATCCACACCGGTGACGACGATGTCTGCCTCAAGCCAAGCGCCGCCGGCTCCGTCTCCAACATGTCCGTCCTCCACAACCACTTCTACTCCGGCCACGGCATGTCAATCGGCAGCGGAACCTACGGCGGTGTCGATCATCTCCTTGTCGATGACCTCACCATCGACGGCGCTGACAACGGCCTCCGCATCAAATCCGATCCCACACGCGGCGGCCTCGTCCATCAGGTCGTCTATCGCAACGTCTGCATCCGCGACGTCCGCAACCCACTCGTCTTCACGCCTCACTACACCAACTTCACCGGCGATCGACTGCCGATCTATAACGACATCACGCTCGAGAACGTCCACATCCTCACTCCCGGCGCTTACACGTTCTACGGCCTCGATCCCGATCACAAGCTCGAGATCAAGCTCGACAACGTCGTCGCCGACGATCAGCAGGACTCGCTCTTCTACGATCAGGACGCATCGATCACCGTCGGCCCTCGCCTCGGCAACCTCGAGCCCAAAGGAAACGACGTCACCATCACCGAAGCTCCCGGCTCATCGCCCGGCCAACCGCTCGCGTGCGACGCGCGTTTCGTGCCATTCCCTGAAGACGTCGCCGCTCCCGAAATGGCAGGCAAAATTCCGCCTGAAGACAAAACCTATTACGTCGCCGCCGACGGCACCGGCGACTACTATTCCGTCCAGCGCGCTCTCGACATGATTCCCAAAACCGGCGGCGCAGTGGTTTCCGTCGCGCCCGGCACTTATCGCGAAGTCATCACCATCAACAAGCCCAACGTCACCATCCTCAGCGCGAATCCCGACGCCGCCAAAACCGTCGTCATCAACGATCGCAGCGCAGGCCAGAACGGCGGCACGCTCCACTCCGCCACCGTCAACGTCACCGCCGATAATTTCTCCGCCCAAAACATCACTTTCGCCAACGACTTCAACACCACTCACCCGCAACTTCCCGCCGGCTCGCAGGCTCTCGCGCTTCTCGTTACCGGCGACCGCGCAATCTTCCACAACGTGCGCCTCCTCGGCAATCAGGACACGGTCTATCTCGGCACGAGTTGCGGCAACGACGGCGACAACTGCCCGGCTACTCGCCAGTACTTCTCCGATTGCTACATCGAAGGCAACGTCGACTTCATCTTCGGCGACAGCAAGGCCGCCTTCGAAAATTGCGAAATCCACTCCACGCCGCACAAGGGCGGCTTCATCACCGCGCAATCGAAGCACTATCCCACTCAGGATTCCGGCTTTGTCTTCGACCACTGCAAGCTCACTGCCGGCCCAGCCGTCGAAGGCAACGTCTACCTCGGCCGTCCCTGGCGTCCTTACGCAACCGTCATCTTTATGCACACGTGGATGGGCGACAGAATCGATCCCGCCGGCTGGCGCGAGTGGCATCCGGGCGAAACACATTCGCTTGAAACCGTCTACTACGCCGAATTCGATTCATCCGGCCCCGGCGCGCATCACGATGAGCGCGATCCGCACACGCACTTCCTTACTCCTGAACAGGCACAGCAATATGATCCGGCCGTTTTTCTGCGCGGCGCAGACAACTGGGATCCCACGAAGCTTCCGGCGCAATAATATTGAATTGGAATCAGAAGTCTCTGAATCGAGAACAAGCTAGTAGCAAAAAGCTAAGAGCTAGGAGCTGTTTCTATGAAGACCGTCTTAATGGCCGACCCCGTTCGCTACCCGCGCATGACCACCGAGGAACTCCGCGAAACATTTCTCCTCGACTCGCTCTACGAGCCCGGCGCACTCCATCTCAACTACGTCGATCTCGATCGCGCCGTCGTCGGTTTCGCCGCTCCCATCGACTCGGCTCTTATGCTGCCCACTGATCCCGATTTGCGCGCGACATACTTCACCGAGCGCCGCGAGCTCGGCGCGCTCAACATCGGCGGCCCGGGCGTCATCACAGTCGAAGGCAAAAACTACGGCCTCGAGAATCTCGACGTCCTCTACATCGGTCGCGGCAACAAGCAGGTCACCTTCGCATCCAAAGACAAATCCGCTCCCGCCGTCTTCTATCTCTTGAGCTATCCAGCCCACGCCGAATACCCTACCGCGCTGGTCCGCAAAGCCGATGCCAGCCCGACCGAACTCGGTTCCGTCGAAACCTGCAACAAGCGGACCATCTACAAATACATCCATCTCCAGGGAGCGCGCAGTTGCCAACTCGTCATGGGCGTCACGCATCTCGCGCCCGGCAGCAATTGGAACACCATGCCGCCGCACACGCACATGCGCCGCAGCGAAATCTATATGTACTTCAACCTCGCCGCCGACGCGCGCGTCATGCACTTCATGGGCCCGCCCGCAGAGTCTCGCCACATCGTCATGGCCGACAAGGGCGTCGTCATTTCTCCGGGCTGGTCCATCCACTGCGGCGTCGGCACGCGCGCCTACAGCTTTTGCTGGGGCATGGGCGGCGAAAATCAGGACTACGCCGACATGGACCCCGCGCCGGTCGAATCCCTTCGCTGAGTCGCTCCGATCAATCGACACCTGGTTCCGGCGCGAAAACAAAAGCGGTGATTTCCATTATGGAAATCGCCGCTTGTTTTTCTAATCCCCGTTCCCTGATCCCTGTTCCCTGCTTTACGCGTTATACGTCCCCGACGAAACTCTCCCACCGTGCCCAGTCCAATTCGTGTGGAAGAATTCGCCGCGTGGCTTATCCACGCGCTCGTAAGTATGCGCTCCGAAAAAGTCTCTCTGCGCCTGCAGAAGATTCGCCGGCAGCCGCCCCGTGCGATAACCGTCGAAAAACGCCAGCGCTGTCGAGAATGCCGGCGTGGGCACGCCCAGCTTCACCGCGTGCACTAGCGCCTTTCGCCACGATGCCTGATATTTGTTCACGAGCCGCTGAAAGTATTTATCCAGCAGCAGATTGTCCAGGTTCTTGTTCTTCCTGAACGCGTCTTTGATCTTGCCCAGGAACTGGCTGCGGATAATGCATCCGCCGCGCCACATCAGCGCGATCCCGCCCATGTTCAGATTCCACTTGAACTCGTTGCCCGCCGCGCGCAGCAGCATGTAGCCCTGCGCATAGCTGATGATCTTCGAGCAGAACAGCGCTCTCCGCACGTCCTCAATAAACTTCGCGCGATCACCCACCTTCGGCAACGACTTCGGCCCGCGCAGAACCTTCTCCGCTTCCAGCCGCTCCTCTTTTAGCGCCGACAGGCATCGCGCAAACACGCTCTCGCCGATCAGCGTCACCGGCTGCCCTTCATCGAGCGCGCTGATCACAGTCCATTTGCCCGTTCCCTTTTGCCCCGCAGTGTCAAGAATTTTGTCCACGAGCGGCGTTCCATCCTCATCTTTTTTCGCGAAGATCTGGCTCGAAATCTCGATCAGGTAACTGTCCAGTTCGCCCTTGTTCCACTCCGCGAACACGTCGTGCAGCTCGTCCGGCGTCAGTCCCAGCCCGCGCTTCAGCAGGTCGTAGGCTTCGCAAATCAATTGCATATCGCCGTACTCAATGCCGTTGTGCACCATCTTCACAAAGTGCCCGGCGCCCTCTTCGCCCACCCAGTCGCAGCACGGCGTTCCATCTTCCACCTTCGCCGCGATCGCCTGAAAGATCGGCTTCACATGTGGCCACGCCGCCGGATTTCCGCCCGGCATAATCGACGGCCCATTCCGCGCGCCCTCTTCTCCGCCCGAAACACCGGTCCCGATAAACAAAATTCCCTTCGCAGCCAGCGCCTTCGTCCTGCGCGTTGAATCGCTGAACAGCGAGTTCCCGCCATCGATAATGATGTCTCCCGCTTCCAGGTGCGGCACAATCTGCTCGATCATCTGATCAACTGTGTCGCCCGCCTTCACCATCAGCATCACGCGCCGCGGCCGCTTCAGCAGGCTCGTCAACTCCTCCATCGAGTGCGCGCCGACAACTTCGGTCCCCTTCGCTTCGTTCGCAATAAAATCGTCAACCTTCGAAACCGTTCGATTGAACACGGCCACTTTATAGCCGTGGTCGTTCATATTCAGGACCAAATTCTGTCCCATCACCGCCAAACCAATTAATCCGATATCGCAATTTGCTTCAGGCATACGTTCTCCAAATCCCGAATTCTACCACTCAAAAATTTGCGTCTGATGACAATTCTATCCCAGTGGTCTGACCTCATCAGTGCGCTCCAACATCTTAACCATGTCATCCTGAGCGAGTCCGCCGTAGGCGGACGAGTCGAAGCACCTGCGGTTCATCTTCAAGCATTCACTCTAGCCACGAATTGGGTACAGTGCCTTTCGTTCCCGCATTCCCCAGCTAGAAGCTAAGAGCTAATAGCCGCCTTCTTCACTCCACACTCAAGTCTCCATCCGCCTCCACCACCAGCTTGTCTCCGACAATCTGAATCGACAGAATCTTCAGCCGGCTCAAACTCACCTTGTATCCCGACGTCGCCGTTGACCCCTTCAGCGCCGAGCGCAAAAGGTCCGCAGCATTTACCTTCAGGCTCTTCGGCACCTGGCCCCGCAAAAACGGCGCCAGCACAAAGTTGATCTCCTTCATGTCCGAAACTTTGTCCAGCCGCGCGTCCTTGAACCCGATCGTCTCCCCCTCCGCATCCGGCTCCATCGAAACTTCGGCCGGCAGCGTCACTGTCACCAGGCACGCGTTCCCCACCCCAAGTCTCGCCCGCGTCTTCAAACGCACCACGATCCGGTCCTGCTCGAATCGCAGCTGCGGGTCCTCAGTCGAAATGAAGCACGCTGAGTGCGAATTGCCCTTCAGAAAGTACTTTCCGTCCGGCCCGCTGAACAGCTCCTGCTTCAGCGTCCTCTCCAATGCATCTCGGCTCACCGTCAGCTCAACCGCGCCCGCTGCCGACACGCCCCCAAAAAGCACCAAAATCGTTGCAATCGCGCTTCGAAACTTGCTCATACGCCTATCCTGCCGTCCCTCCCCCGCCTGCCGCCAGCGATGCTCATCACAGTCACTTCTTTCGCATCCTGTGGGAATCCGAGGTGGACCATTCAAGTTAATGATCCTAAACGAGATAAATGGAAAAATCCATCTCCGTGCCCGCCCGCCCGGAAAGCCCTTTCCTATTGATTTTTAAACAAATTATCCCTAAAATAGAAACGTACTTGTTCCTCGGGTCCTCTTGAGCACCCCCAGCCACGTCCGAGGTTGAACCGAGAAACTTACCTTCATAAGGACAAACACATCAATGGCAAAGCGTCGTGGAAATCCAAATTGGGGCAAGCCGGAGCCCATCGGCCCCGTTGTGCCCACAGTTACATCATTCGAGCAGATTACCAAGGAGTTCAAGCTCCCACCCGACCAGTACATCCGGTCGACCCGCCTCCGCGAGTGGGCCCGCCGCAATAAGAACTCCAAGTACATCCCCGAGGCTCTCCTTGAGGCCTGGGGCTTTGAAATCGAATCCACGTTGTAAGCTTTTAGCCAGTTCCAGACAAAGACGCCGCCCTCGGGCGGCGTTTTTGCTGCAGACGAGTATTCTGCTCACCTCAATCTGGGGTGGCCCCATCCTAAAACTTAAGCGCAGCGAAAGGTTTTAGGGTGGGATCGCGCCGAACTTCGTCCTCGCACCTCAGCCTGAAAGCCGAAGGCTGAAAACCCCCTCACCGATGTGGGCATCCCGGCCAGCAGCACGGCCGGCGCATTCCCTCTTTCAGCTCCGAACACACCCGCGCCGCGTGCTGCCTTCTGGTCTCCGGCTTTTTCACCGAGATGGTCCAGCAGATCCACTCATTGCGCGCCAGCGGAGTAATGTCTTCCCACTTCGTCCGCGCCTCCGCATCAGCAACAAGCGCCCTGCGCAAATCCGCTGGTATGTCGTGCACCACACCTGCCGCGAGCCTTCTCGTCATGCCCTCACTTTACGATGCGTACCCCCCGGTCCCGATTTTGAGACCGGAAATCGCACACCCCTCAACCCACCACGAACAAGCTCAAAGCTCGGAGCTAATAGCTAGAAGCTAGCAGCTACTCTTTCTTGCTCACCAGCGAGAACACCACTCCCTGCGGATCCATCCCGTTGATAATCCAGTCGCCGCCCGGAACCTGCTGGGGCCCGTGCAGCACCTTGCCGCCGCCATTGTTCACGCGATCAACCGCTGCGCCAATCGAGTCGACGTAGAAGTAGAACCCCCATGCCGCAACGGGAAGATTCGGCGGCTTCATCATCATTCCGCCATCGCCCATCTGCTTGTGATCGCCCTCGTCGAAGATGCGATACACGCCCATTTGGCCCATGTCCATATCGCTCATCTTCGTCCACCCAAAAAGCTTGTTGTAAAACTCAAACCCCTTATCGACATCCGTCGTGTAGAGCTCGTGCCATCCAATTGTTCCTTGCGTCGGCGGCGCCGGCCGCACCGGCGAAGGCATCGCGGGGTTCGGAGTGAACACCACAAACGCCGCACCCTGCGGATCCGACATCACCGCGAAGCGCAACATTCCAGGCACGTCGGTGGCCGGCTTCCAAACCTTGCCGCCCGCCTCGACAATCTTCTCCACATGCGCGTCCACGTCGTCCACCGCGATGTAGCCGATCCATGCCTTGTACTCACCCACAGTCAACATTCCGGCCATTCCCACCTCGCCAAGGTTGAATGTGGTGTACTCCATTCCGTCCGGGCTGGGCATTGCCCGCGTCGTCCAGCCCACGACGTCTGAGTAAAACTTCCCGGCGGCCTTCGTATCCGTAGTCATCAATTCGTACCAGCCGAATCTTCCTTTGGGCGTAAACATGTTCAGGTCTCCTTCGCTCGCGCGTATAAGTCAGTCAACACCAGCGTACCGATTTGCCGTTGATATCAACATCGTTTACCCCATGTCAAGCAAACTCAGGTTAAAGTTCAATGCACCGACTCGCCGCACACGAATAGGCGCAATGCCTCCAAGCGAAGTGAAGAGTTTAGGGGTAAATCGCCGCACTTCGTGGTCCCACGTTGAGCTGATGGCTGACGGCTGAAGGCCGATTTCTGCGACAATAATGTCAGCGCATGCCTCAACTCTCCCGCACGCCCGAGCCCCCCTTCGCCGACGTTCCCGGCGCCGTGGCAGACATCCGCGCCGGCCGCATGGTCGTCGTGGTCGACGACGAGGACCGCGAAAACGAGGGCGACCTCACCCTTGGCGCCGAGCACGTCACTCCCGAGGCCATCAACTTCATGGCCCGCTATGGCCGTGGCCTCATCTGCCTCACCCTCACTGAGGAGCGCGCCGATCACCTGCGCCTCTTTCCCATGACGCAGCAAAACTCCTCGCGGTTCGGCACCGCCTTCACCGAATCCATCGAGGCGCGCGAAGGGGTCACCACAGGAATTTCGGCTGCTGACCGCGCCCGCACCATCCGCGTCGCCATCGATCCCCGTTCCACCTCAGCTGACCTCGTTCGTCCCGGCCACGTCTTCCCGCTCCGTGCGCGCCGCGGCGGCGTCCTCGTCCGCGCCGGCCAAACCGAAGCATCCGTCGATCTCGCTCGCCTCGCCGGCCTCACACCTGCCGGCGTCATCTGCGAAATCATGCGCGATGACGGCCAGATGGCCCGCATTCCCGATCTCATCACCTTCTGCCAGCAGCACGGCCTTCGCATCCTCACCGTCGCCGAGCTCATTCGCTTCCGTCTTCGCAACGAACGCACCATCGTCCGCGCCGGCGAAACGCGCATTCAAACCCGCTACGGCGAATTTCGCATGATCGCCTACGAGAGTCAGGTCGACGGCGGCGAAAGCCACGTCGCTCTCATCCGCGGCGACCTCTGCCCAGACTGCCACGCCCTCCACGGCGGTCCCGCTCCCGAAAATGCAAGGGATGGAAACTCTCCGTTAAATGGGGTGCCCCAGGTCTCGACTTTGAGACCGGGGAACGCACATTCGGCGGGCGAACCCGACACTACCAGTCCCCACCCCGCCTGCCCCCACGCCGTCCTCGTTCGTGTACACACGCGCTGCACCGCGGGAGACGTCTTTGCCGCCGACTGCCGTTGCCGCGAAACTCTCGACGAGTCGATGCGCATCATCGCCGAAGCAGGCTGCGGCGTCATCGTCTATCTACACAACACCTCGCGCGGATTCGCCATCGACCACACGCCCGCCACAACCAACGCGGCCTTCAACTCGGAAGGAACGACCCCGGCCAGCGGCCCTTCTCCCGCCGCACTCAGATCTCCCGGCTCAGGTATTCCCGCCTCCAGCGGCCAAGAAAAAAACCGCATCGTTCTCCATCAGGAGCTGCGCGCGCGCGAAGGCTCACAAGACCGCTCCGGCCGCATCCTTCGCGCCATCGGCCTCGGCGGCCAGATCCTCTCCGACCTCGGCATCCAGCGCATCCGCCTGCTCTCCAACACGCCCATGCACATCCCGGCCCTCGAAGGCTTCGGCCTCGAAATCGTTGAGCAGGTCCCCATTCCCGTCGAAGAGTGCTCCCGAGTGGGCTAAATTCGCCTGCGAATTGTTCATAAAATTGAAAGAGATTATAATTAAATCGACAGCGGTTCGTTAGCTATCGAACATTGGAACCGACAGCTCCCGTATGATTGTTTTAATCCTCGGGAAGCCAATCTCTCGAGAAATTCTGTGCGTCCTGTTTTTCTTTACGGCGCGCCGGATTCTTTTGGGTCCTCTTACCCGCTGGCGTACGCGCTTTAACGGTCAATTCCCAGGCCAACTGGCCGTAATGCAACTTTATCGCGGCATCTTCTTCCGTTCGGTGCCGCTTCCGATTGCTAGCCCCGCATTACGGCAACCCCCGAAATTGCTGTGACGCCAACCGCACCTGTACGGCGAAAGGTTGGTCCGCGTGCGCGTTCACCTCGTGAATCCCAGCGACAATTCCTTTGGCACCGCGGTCATCACGCCGCGTTGGCTCTTCGTCCTCGCCGCCGCCACGCCTCGCTCCGTGGGCGACCCCGTTCTCGTCGATGAGTCGATCGAGCAGATCGTGCCCGAGTCCATCCAGGCCGGCGACATCGTCGGCATCAGCGTGCACACCGGCAACGCTCTGCGCGGCTATGCCGTGGGCCGCATCGCGCGCGACCGCGGTGCGTGGGTCATCTACGGCGGCATTCACGCCACTCTGTATCCCGAGGAAGCGCTCGAGCGCGGCCACGCTGACGCCGTCGTCACCGGCGATGGAGACATCGTTTGGGCCCGAGCGGTTGCAGACTGCATCGCCGGCAAGCCGGAGAAAATCTATGCCGGCGGCCGCATTGAAGGCAGCGATTTACTCGCCGCGCGCTGGGACTTGATGGACCCGAAGAAGTACATGTGGGCCTCCGTGCAAACCACGCGCGGTTGCCCCAAGCACTGTTCCTTCTGCAGCGTCTGGCGCACCGACGGGCAGAAACCCCGCCAGCGCAAATTCCAAAATGTCGTCGATGAAATCATCGCTCTGCGCCGCCTCGGCTTTCGCTTCATCGCCCTCGCCGATGACAACTTTTATCCCGTTACTTTGACCGATCTTCGTCTCGCCGAAGAGCAGCACAACTCCGCGCGCTTTGAAGAACTGCATTCCCTCCGTTCCGATCGCTTTCAATTGATGGAAGAACTCGCCAAGCTCCCCAGCGACATGGTCTTCTTTACGCAGATCACTATGGAGGCGGGCGAAGACTCGGACTTTCTCGACGCCATGCACAAAGCCAACATCAAGGGCGCGCTGGTCGGCGTTGAGGCGGTCACGCCCGAAGGACTGAAGGCCGTCTTTAAAGATTGGAATTGCTCCGGCGACGCTCTCGCCCGGCGCCTGCAGAACTTCAAGGACCATGGCGTGCACGTTCTCGGCTCGTTCATCTTCGGGCTGCCCACTGACCGGCCCGCCACCTTCGATGCCACAGTCGACATGGCCCTCAGGGCCGGCGTCACTTTCGCTCAATTTGTCATGATGACTCCCTTTCCCGGCACCGTCGATTTCGGGCGTTGGGAAAAGGAGCAGTCGGTCGATCCCATGATGGTGGGCGATGTGCCCATCACGCGCTACTGGCTGATTCCTACCGAAGTGCGGCCCAAAATGTTCACTCCGCATCCCACCATGTCGTCCGATGAGATTCGCGGGCGCACGCAAAAAGTCTGGGACAAGTTCTATACCTGGAGCGCGATCTGGCGGCGTTCGGCCTGCACGCCTACTCTGCGCGCGCGGCTTGGATTCATCTTTCTCTCCAAGCTCTATCGCCAGATGTATGCAGGCACCGGCATCTCAACTGACAGCGCTCGCCGCAAGAAATCCAAGCGGTGGGCGCGCTGGACCGCCGGCCAGTGCAAAAAGCTCTTCAGAGCCACTCCCATGCCCGAGCTTCAGTCGCCCCAATGGGAGATCGCTCTGCCAGAATTATCCCAACCCGTATTTGAAGGCGCAGACGGCGGCCAAATCAACGGCCCATTCTCGGTGCTGCCCAATAACTAGGATCGCCCAGCGACTCGTTACCCCTTGCCGAAATGAGGGTTGACGGCTGACGGCTATCTTGTATACGCAAACGTCCCGCACAACGCCGTCGACTTCGAAATCGCATCGAACGTAAACACCGGCATGTCATCGCCCGAAAAAAACGCTACGTTAAGCGTCTTCCCGGAAACATACGTCGCCATCCACTGCGTGTCCTCGTCGCCGCACAACGTGTTCTTTTTCAGGAACCGCTGCCGCGCTGGAATCCTCAGCTTGTAAAGCATCCCGCTGATTCCAGCATTCACGTCCGCATCGAACACTGCGCTCACTTCCACGGGTTTCAGGGGCCGGATCGGCGCAATCGGATATGTGAAGTAATCAATCTCCAGCTTGTCCTTCCCGATCGCAATGTCGCTCGTAATTGAGGTCGCGTTCGTGCTCTCCGCCCGCCACGCTCCCCCATCCTGCGCGTTCGCCGCAACGATCCCCATCAGAACAGCACTCGCCGCAACTCCCAGCAGCACCCGCTTCCACATCCCAACCTCTGTTCTCTGCTCTCTGATCTCTCGCTCCTCTTGCGGAACGTGCTGTTGCTGGCTACTGGCTAAAAGCCTACCAGCCTAGGACATACGCAAACACCAGCGGCGCCACAATGCTTGCATCGCTCTCGATAATGAACTTCGGCGTCGTCTCGCCCAGCTTGCCCCATGTGATCTTCTCGTTCGGCACCGCGCCCGAGTACGACCCATAGCTCGTCGTCGAATCGGAAATCTGGCAGAAATACGCCCACAGCGGCACGTGCTCGCGCCGCAAATCCTGATGTAGCATCGGCACCACGCAAATCGGAAAATCGCCCGCGATCCCGCCGCCAATCTGGAAAAATCCCAGCGGCGTTTTGCTGGTCGTCTCCGTATACCACTCCGCCAGCTCCATCATGTATTCGATGCCGGTCCGCACCGTGTGAACTTTCTTCACGTCGCCCGTGATGCAGTGCCCCGCATACATGTTCCCCAGCGTGGCGTCTTCCCACCCCGGTACAAACATCGGCAGATTCTTTTCCGCCGCCGCCAGCAGCCAGCTGTCTTTCTCGTCGATCTGGTAGCTCTTCTTGAGCCCGCCCGCCAGCAGAATCTTGTACATGAATTGATGCGGAAAATAACGCTCGCCGGCCCTGTCCGCCTTCACCCACTCCGCCAGCACCTCGTGCTCGATCCGCCGCATCGCCTCTTCTTCCGGAATGCACGTGTCCGTCACGCGGTTCATATGCCGCGCCAGCAGCTTTCCCTCATCAGCCGGCGTCAAATCGCGATAATGCGGGACGCGCTCGTAGTAATTGTGCGCCACAAGATTGAACACATCCTCTTCCAGGTTCGCTCCCGTGCAGCAGATCCCGTGAATCTTGTTCTGGCGAATCATCTCGGCCAGACTCAACCCCAGCTCCGCCGTGCTCATCGCCCCCGCAATGGTCACGAACATCTTGCCGCCGCCTGCCAGATGCTTGTTATATGCTTCGGCTGCATCCACCAATGCCGCCGCATTAAAGTGCCGGTAATGATGCTTGATGAACTCAGTAATCTGTCCCATATCTCTCGTCTTTCACCCCATCGCATTTGTGCTTCAGATGCGAGCCCGAGCCGCTTTCGTCCAGTGGCGATTTCTCAGGAAATCGCACCCGTCTTCGCAGTCGACCGAGCCCATTCCTGAAGGAGAAATGCCCCGAATCCCCAACCTAACACAACGTAATCAGTGCCCTGTGAATCGCACCACCCGCATCGCGCCACCGTCCTTCGCACGGTTCGCATTTGCCAGCCCCAGGGAGACAAACGAGGATCGCCCCTGATCTTCCCACCGTGGAATCCACGCAATAGCCGCTCCTTACTCTGGTAATACTCCGCCTCAAACCCTCGATGAAATACCTGGATTAGCTAACTCAAACAGGTCTATCATTGGCTTAATTTATCCATTCCATCGATGGAGCGAATTCATAGCTGCGCCGTGTCTCCGTTGTCTTAACGGTTTGTTTGCCGGCAAGGTTCCTGAATTCCCCAGGTTCTTCGAGATGGGAGGTCTCGGGCCATGCTTGAGCTGAGCCGATTGAAGCGAGTGTTCCAGAAGCTTGGCGAACCGCCACAGCCCCGCGCTGATCGGCTGGCGGCACACGGCTTGGAAGCAGCCCTTTGCACCACCGGTTCCGATTCCACGCCTGTCGGCGTCAAGGACATCAGTGCCTCCGGAATTTATCTCGCCACCGAAAAGCAGCTCCCCACCGGCGAACTCTTTACCCTAACGCTTCGGGAGGAAGCCACCCCCGAGGACAACTCCGAACTTCAGATCTCCGTTCAAGCTAAGTTCGCGCGCCAGGGCGAGGACGGCGTCGGCCTGGTCTTTGTTTTGCCCCCTGGCCTCGACCCACATCTCTGGGAAGTCCTCGTACGCAACATCGTCTCACTCACCGATAAGGATCAGGTCGCACGTATGTTCCGCACCCTCCGGACCATCCTCTTTCTTTACCGGCTCTGTCAGGCCGATAGCGAGGAGGTCATCGTCCTCGCCAGCGAAATCCTCGAGTCGGACCGCTGCGAAGCCCTGGCCGGAGTCGCCGTTCTCGCGGAGAAACGGCTCGCCTCCGATCCCGATGCCGCACGCATGCGCGCCCATCCCAAGCTGGTTGCAAAAATCCTTACCGGCGGATCATGGATTGAGGATGAACTTACCATGCAACTGTGGGCAGGCCTCCTCGTTTCGTCCTGTTCTGTCGATGCCCCCGACGACTCCAACATCATCCTCGCCGACTTGCTCACGCAAATCACACCCGTTCAGGCCAAAATCTTCACCCACGCTTGCGAGCGCCTACTGACCACCGCGCCCGATGTCGAAACTCCCCCATCCGCTTCCGTCATCCTCAGTCCGCATGACATGGTTCAACTCACCGGCTTCCACGATCCTTACCGGAATGCCACTGATCTTACCTATCTGTTTAATCTGGGATTGGTTCAAAAACTCTTCGACTTCACCTCTTACCACGACGTCGAACAATTCGACCTCACCCCCACCCGCCTGGGCCTGGAGCTCTATCAACGCTGCCAAGGCCGCCATGGAAAGCTCGATCCTTCCCTGGCCGAATCAGGCGAAGTCCACTTGCGCACCTTCTTTCCCCCGCCGCAGAATTTCATGATGGACCCTGAATTCTCTCCGCTTCCTCCGCCGCCTCCGCAGCACAAAAATTGAACCGGTTCTCGCCCCGAATCGAGCGAAAGCGCTTTCGCCCAGCACGCCGCCTCAAAGCTTTCGCTTGCCGAGAGAAACTTCCAATCAACGAAAAGCCGAGTTCGCTGCCGCTCGCAGGCGAGGCAACGCTATCTCATCGGCGCTCATCTGTACCCGAGTATGTCTAGGAGGGTCGGCAATGACATTGAAGTGGTTTGCTCTACCCATCATGGCCATGGCAGCATGCGTGGTCTTTTCTTCCCCATCAAAAGCCTTCGCGGCTGCTCCGCAGATCGACGTTCAGATCGGTGGCTGGGACCAGCCCCCCGCTGAATATCGTGACGTGCAGCGGCAGGGTTTTCACGACGGAATTGAGGCTGCCCGTCACGACTTCGACCATCACCGTTCACCCGACGTCGATCGCCACGACGAGTACCGGCATCCGCACGTAGACCGCGGCCTGCGCGACGACTATCGCGATGGTTTCCGCCACGGTTACGAAGTCGCGATGCGTCACCTCGCCGAACATCACGACGACGACCACTTCAGGGACCACCCGGACGAACACTGATCGCACCACGATCGGCCAGTAGCCTATAGTCCGCGATAGATCGCGGCCTGGCTACTGGCTGCCGGCAGGCGCTGGCAATTCGGTATTGACTATTCGTTATTGGCTGTTGACTATTGGCTATTGGCTATTGGCTGAGAGCATCTCATTCACCTTCGCCATCACCGCAAACGCGTCGGCCACATAGACCACGTCAGCTTTACCCCGCGTCCATCCGCAATTTGCGTCGAGCGAGATCGCTCTGCGCTCGCCGATAAATCGCCAGCCCACCACGTGCGGCTCTTCGCCGTGGCAGCATGTCGCCAGCCCCTTCGCGTGCCGCGGCGTCGACCCAGTCTGCCCCACCTGGTTCAAATGCGTCAGAAACGGCAGCACAGAGTCCCCTTCGCCGCCCTGGTCCACCAGTGACTTCGAGCTGCCGAGCGACGCGCCCGATGCGTCAAGAAATCCCATAATCAACTCGCCAGCCTCCTCCGCGTGCGTCTGTCCATCCGGCTGCTTCTTCGTCCAGCCAGCCCCGGCAACAAATAGCAGCTTCGCATCCGGACGAATCGTCTGCTGATCCTGCTTCGGCGCGCGGAATCCCTTCACCTCGGTTCGTAACTGTCGCAGTTCCACGGCCACGGCAATCTCGTCGGGCATCGCCGCGCCAATCTCGGGCGCATAAGGCGCGTGCGTACCCGAATCCACCAGCAGAAACCATGGCCGCTTTTCGCGTGTAATTACCGCCTCAATCCGTTGGCGGTAAAACCACCGCGTCGCTTCCACGCCGTCCGCACCGCCAATCGCCGCCACATGTGTGTCAACTACGCCGCCCACCCGATACGCAACCGCAGCCATTACCCGCGCAAAACGCGAGCTCTGCGGCGCAACCACGATCGTCGCCTGCGCCGCTCGGCAAAGCCCTTCGCACGCAGCCGCATCGCTCGCAAATCGCGCCTGTGCAAATGCCTCGCCTTGCACGGCCAGCACACATTTCGCCGCGCCTGCAATTTGCTCTACTGCCGGGGTCGCTCGCTTCGCCACAATCCCAAGCGTCAGCTCCGCGCCTAGCCGCGTCGCAAGCTCTTTGCCCGCCGTCACCGCTTCAAGCGATGCCTTGCTCAGCGCTTCGCCGCTTTCATCTGAATGTGTCAATACCAGAATCGATTCCATAATCTCTCCGAGCCCTCAGCCGTGAACCCTCAGCCGTTCTCTCTTCTCTCTGACGACTGATCACTGACCCCTGACCACTAATCAGTTGCCACCCATTCCACAATCTCTGCCGCAATTTCCTCCGCGCTCATATTCTTCTCGACGCGCGTTTCTCGTTGCTGCTTCGGCAAGTTCACAGACACATACCGCAATCCGTTCGCATCCAGCGCCGCCGTCTTCGCCTTCTGCAGCGCCGGCAAAATCGTCCGCATATTCTGCATGCCCACTTGCGGATTGTTCCTCGGTTCCGCCAGATTTCCTGTCGCCCACCCCAGCACCGCCGGCGTGCCCGCGCACTCGCTCACCTGGTGCTTGCCGCCTTCCACGCGCTCCAGCACCTCAAACGATCCTGCATCTGGACCGTCCTCCCGCACCTCAATCGCATCCACCCCCTGGAACTGATCCGTGATGCCGAGCCTCTCTCCGACAAGCTGTAGCGTTACGCCCGCTCCGCGAGATGCAGACTCCCATCCGCCGAACAAAAGCAGCCGTTCCTGCTCCAAGCCCGGAATTGCCGCGATGGCCTCAGCCAGCGCGGCGGCAGTCGCCTGCGCATCCGCGAATCCTCCGATCGGCCCGTCAATCGCCACCAGCTCGAACTTCACCTTCTGCGCCACGTTCATCATCACCTGTTGCAGCTTCGCCTTTGGCCCCAGCGAAACTAGCCAAACCTTGCTCGGATTCTGCGCGTCTCCCGGATTCTTCGCCGCCAGACTCGCCGCCTCATACAATGCGCTCGCTGCCCACGGATCGAGCACTGCAGGCAGCACCATCTCGTTCTTGATTCCCGGCCCGTTGGGCCCGGCCATTGGTTCCAGCGTCTGCAGCGGATCAGGCACAATCCCCGCGCAAACAACAATGTGGAAATGCATAGCTTCTAGCTCCTTCTAGTTCTCAGCTGAATGAAGACCGCCCGCCCCCGCCTCAAACAAAATGCTTCCCCGCTCCCCATCCGGCGATTGCGCGCAGTTCCACAGGCACGCACCGCAATGCACGCACTTCTCGCGCTCGAAGTCGGGCGCGCCGTCCTCTCCCAATCTGATCGCCTGCCCCGAGCACATCGCCACGCACGTCTTTTCTTCGCACGCAATGCATCTTTGCCGGTCGAGAAACACCACGTGGTCTGCGAATCCCGGTATCGCCTGCACCTTGCCGCCCAGCAGCAGCGCATCCTGGTGACTAACCAGCAATCGCCCGTCAAACGAAATCTCCGGCCAGCCGCGCGCGCTCATCAGCGCATCGTGCAGCGGCCGCCCGTCCGCCATTGCAACATTGGCCGCTTCTCTCAATTTCAGGCCGGATTTCCCTTCTGCGCCAAATCTCCGAATCTGCTTCGGCGCTGGCGGAATCTTTCCTCTCCACGCCAGCCGCCCGCCGGAAAGCCCCGCGAGCGCCATGCCTACCATGCCGCGAACAAACCCGCCGTGAAATCCACTGCGCGCATTTTCCGCTTCGCGCGCGCCGCGCTCCACCCAGCTTGCCCGCCGCCGCGCCTCATACGTCGCCGCCAGGTTCTCCTGCGTAAACGACTTCTCCGCGCGCAGCAACTCAAGCACCGCCTCGCCCAGTTGCACACCCGTCGTCCACGCCTCGTCCACACCCGATCCCGTCAGCACATTCGTCGACCCCGAGCCCTCGCCGATCCGTGCAAATCCGTCGCCCGTCAAAAATGGCTCACCGCGCCTGCCACTCTCCTCCAGCGACTTCGCTCCCCACGATCGCAGCGTCCCGTTCTGCAAATGCCTCCACAGCAGCGGATGCTGGATGTAGTGCTGCAAATATCGATACGCCGTGCGCTGCGGATTCCCCATCCACGACGGCACAAAGATCCCCACCGAAACGAGTCGGTCCGGATGCACATACAGAAATCCAAAAATCTCCGGCTCCGGAAACCCAATCGTGTGCCACACCGTTCCCGGCTCCAACGCCGAATCCTCCGGCAGCTCGATCACCATCTTCATGCCCAGCGCCCACTCACGCTTGGCGTGACCTTCCGGCAATCCGAACCGCTCGTCGAGTTTTTGTCCCACCGCGCCCACGGGACCGTCGCCCACGACTGTCAGCCGCGCGCGTACATCCATGCCGGGCATATATCCGTCGGCAGGTATGCCGTGCCGGTCCACTCCCTGATCTGCCAGCCGCAGCCCGAGAACCGTTCTCTTTTCCCAGCCGTTATTCCCGTCAAAGATCGGTCCGCTCACCGGCATTCCCGGCCATATCTGCGCCAAACCTCCCGCCATTAACATCGATCCCACCCACTGGTTGAACTGCCCGATCGATAAAACCAGCCCGCCGGTCTTGTGCAGAAACTTCGGCGTCCACGGCAGCTCGAGCGCATCGTCCTTCACCCACGAATCTCGTCCAAGACCAAGAAAACAATCTACAAAACGCAAGAGCGCCGATCGCCGCGTCGCACCAATCGGATCGAGCAAATAGAAAATGCTCTCCCGCTTCACCGCTGCAGCCATCGGAATCTCAGAAGGATCGAGTGCCGGAAAGCTCGCGCGAATCCCTTCGCCACGCGTCACCACGCCGCTCACGCCGGCCGCCAGGTCGTCAGCGCGTTCGTAGCACACCACCTGCAGCGGCATTCCCGGCGCAACTTTGCTTTCGAATGCGGGATCGGTAGGATTCTCCATCCACGCTCGCGTCAGCGTAGTCAGGAATCCGCCGGTCGCCGGCCCGAACCCCGCGCAGGCAATATCTACGTCCATTCTTTGCCGGTCGGTTTCCGCCGGGTTTGGCGCCGAGCTCATGCCGCTCCTGCCGCGGGATAATCAAGCGCCTCGGGAATCATCACCTTGCTTACCGTCTCGGCCGCTCGATCCTTTGCCAGCCTCGCGCCCGTCAGGCACGTCGTCAGCTTGCTCTGCAGTCGCAGAAACTCCGCACTCCCCGCGCAGCCTGCGCACGGTCCCGCCTTCGCCGGATGGCTTCCGTCGATTTGCAAAACATCCACGGCCATCGCCATGATGCCCGGCATCGTCTCTTCCAGCTCTTCCAGTTCCGACGCGAGAAAACAACTGCGGTGCTCTTCCTCGTCCCATGCGGGGTGCCGGTTGTATCCAAAGACGAGCTCCGCGCAAACTCGCGAAACCTCGCCCGCCGCGCGCGCCGCCTGCGTGTGGCAAAGGTCGCTCAGGAATTGCACAGTCCCTGCAAGCCCTTCCGCCGCCACCGCGTCTGTCGCGCCGCGCTTCTCCAGTTCGATCACGTCCAGAATCTGGCATCGCGAAGCCATCAGCCAGCTCAACGCATCGGCCAGCGCAAACGTCACTCCCTGCCGCTGTCCGTGATAAAGCTTTCCGCCCGCCGGATCGGTCGACCGCTGCAGATAATTCAGCGTCCATGCCCACAGGTTCATCGCCGAAGCCAGCGTGCATGCTCCTGTCCCCGGCCGCGACGACGCAATCTTCCGCATCTCCGTGGTCCACGCGCCAAACTGCGCCAGGAAAACTTCGCTCGTCATCGTCACCGTCAACTGCCGCCGCTGCACCGCCTCCGGCCCTTCGTAAGTCGCTTCCAGTTGCGCGTCCATCCACTTGTTCGCCAGGAACCCGGGGCAATCCTCGGTGATTCCATATCCGCCCATCAGGCTCACCGCCTCGCGCATCATGTTCGCGCCGTGCCCTGTATTCCAGAGCTTCGTCGCCGGGCACAGCACATTCGCCTCGGCATCTTTCAGCACATATTGCACCAGCGGATCGGCTTCGAGCTCGGCCCTCCGCGCGCTCCCCTGCTTCAGCTTCAGCAATTCGATCGCGCGCTCCTCGCTCTCCTTCAGCGCCTTCATCTCCGCGCGCCCGCCATTCACTCCGCGCTCCTTCAGCATCGCCGTCTTCTGTTTTTCGAGCGGATCCAACTCGTCGAACAGCCGCGCCGCCGCAAATCCCAAGCTCGACGCCGCTTCGCCCGCCGCCCACACATCCACCAACCGGTGCAGCGCGTCTTCGCGCTGCTGAATTCCCTGCTCGTACCGCACCGATCCCGGCTTTGCGCCCTCGGCTCCTCTGAACCGCTGTCGCTGATAGCGAATCACCGGCTCCACCGCCGACAAGAGTTTCGCCGCCGTCATCAATCCCACCGGCACGCGCGTCCGCCGGAACACCGCGTCAATGATCTCGCTGTGGTTGAAGTTGGGCACAATCACGCCGTCTTTAACCGTGTATCCGCCCACGATGCGGCTCGCCGGCACGCGCAAGTTGAACACCGGATCGCCCGTCGACGAAAGTTGGTGCACCAGTTTCTTGGTCGCCGTCCCGCGATCGAACGTGCCCTCGTCCGTCTCCTCCAGAATCACCACGCAGCTTCCCTTAATCCGCGCATCATCGGAGTTCACGGCCGCCGTGACAAAATTCGCGAACGCAATGCCCGTGATGAACCGCCCGCGCTTATCAATCTGCAGCCATGGCTCCTCGCCGTCCTTCCACTCCGCCACGCGAATCTTTCCGCTCAGCATTCCCGTATCCACGCCCACATAAGGAATCGGCTCCGTCAGCGCGAATGCTCCCCGCCAAGGCTTTCGATCCTCTCCAGCCTGCGGAGGCGCCGCCAGCTTCTTATACCGGCTCACCTGCTCCGCCGTGCCGCGCTCGTGAATCGGAGATAACGCCAGAAATCCCGCCAAACTCGCCGTCGCCGCGCCGCCATCCACCCACGCCAGCTCAAACGCCGCCAATCCCAGCGCTAGGTTCTTCGGCCCCGCGATAAATCCGCCCTCGTCCGGCTCCATGAATGCCGCCGTGATTCCCGCGCGATCGAACGCGTCCATCATCTCGTCTTTCGCTCGGGTCCACTCGTGCGTATTGCGCTCGCCCGCGGCCACCATTCGCGCCACAGTTCCGCGCGCCACCCCGCGCGCCGATTGCACCAGCATCTGCAAGTCAAACCGGTCCGCAAACCGCCACAGGATCTGGCGCACCGCGTCGCCGGGTAGGGTGACCATCGTTTTCGTTTCGGGAATCGCAACAGTAGCCATAGCAGGCCTCCTGCATTCGCGCCATTATTCTCGTTGAGTTGGCGCAGCGCGGCATGTGACCCGCATCACCCGCGCAATGCGCATAGTAGGCGTCAATGTCGCGACCCCGCCCCGCCCGCTATCGTGATCTGAATCGCCTGAGCTAACGGCTAAGGGCTAACAGCTAAAAGCTGTTCTTGTGATCCACATCGCCCCGCCTGTGACACCTATCACTGCCAGCACCGCCCCCAGCAGCGCAACTCTAATGTGTGCCCTCTGCGCTCCATTCCCCACACGCAGCGGACTTGGCATCAAGACACCGAGGCGAGCCAAGCCTCTGGGGAAAGAAGACGGCAGAATGAATCTCGCCGCACCGAACAAAGTCCGCCTGAAACTTCATCACCACATCCTCGCCGCCGCCCTCGCCATCGTCGCCTTCGCACTCGCGCCCGCCGCCCGAGCCCAGGACTGCCTCACCTGCCACGGCGACGCCACCATGACCGACTCGGCCGGCCACTCCATCGCAGTCGACGGCCAGAAGTTCGCATCGAGCATCCACGGTAGCCTGCAGTGCTCCAACTGCCACGCCGACATCAAAGGCTATCCACATCCCGACAAAATCGCGCCCGTCCAATGCGAAACCTGCCACGCCGATCAGGCTGCGCAGCTCAAAACCAGCGTCCATGCCGACGCCAAAGAGCACCCCTGCACCAGTTGCCACGGCAACGCGCACGATATCTATCCCAAAACCGACTCTCGCTCCGCCGTCTACCCGCTCAACGTGCCCAAGACCTGCGGCCAGTGCCACTCCAACAACGGCATGGCCGGCAAGCACGGCCTTCCCAGCGTTTACCCCAACTACATTGACTCCATTCACGGCTTCGCGCTCTCGAAAGAAGGCCTTCTCGTCGCGGCCAACTGCCAAAGCTGCCACGGATCGCACGGCATCCTCAGCCACACCAATCCCGCCAGCCCCACCTACAAATCCAATGTCCCCAAAACGTGCGGCAACTGCCACGCCAAGATTGAAGCCGACTACGAACAGGGCGTCCACGGCAAAGCCATCGCCGCCGGCAACCTCAGCGCGCCCGTCTGCAGCGATTGCCACACCGCGCACGCCATTCTGCAGCCCACGGAGTCGGCATTCCGCATGCAGTCCACGCCCATCTGCGGCAACTGCCATAAAGACAAGTTCTCAACCTATCGCGACACCTTCCACTCCCAGCTCGGCTCGCTCGGCGGCTACGTTGAAACCGCGCGGTGCTGGGATTGCCATCAGGCCCACGACGTCCGCCCTGCATCCGATCCCGCATCGCCCATCAACAAGGCCAACCTCGTCACCACCTGCGGTCGCTGCCACGCCGGCGCCAACCTAAGCTTCGTGCAATATCAGCCCCACGCCAACGCCCGCGATCGCAAGCTCAGCCCCGGCCTCTATTACGTGCGCCTCTTTATGAACCTGCTGCTCGCCTGCGTGCTCACCTTCTTCATGATTCACACCATCCTGTGGCTCATCCGCTCCCGCTACAGCCAGGTCAAGAGCAAAGCGGCAAATGGTGGCGGCAAATCGGCAAATGGAGGAAAGAATGCCTGACACTGAGCTTGCCCCAACACAAGCCGCAACCGCCCCCATCGCGCCCCCCGCGTCCGCAACCGCAGCCCCGCGCTACTTCGTCCGCTTCACGCGCGAGCAGCGTTACATGCACGCGGTTCTCTTTACAACGTTTCTCGGGCTCGCGGCCACCGGCCTCGTCATGCGCTTCAGCGAGAGCTTCTGGGCGCGCAAGTTCGCGTCCGGAGTCGGCGGATTCGGCGCCATTCTCTTCCTTCACAAACTCTGCGCCATCGTCCTCACCATCGCCTTCCTCATTCACGTCAAAGAAGTCTTCCAGCGCGGCCTCCTCCGTCGCGAAAAAGGAATCTTCTGGGGCGCAACCTCGATGGTCGCTAACTGGAACGACGTGAAAGATCTCTTCGGCCACATGCGCTGGTTCCTCGGCCTCGGCCCCAAACCGCAGTTCGAGCGCTACGCCTATTGGGAAAAATTCGACTACTGGGCGGTGTTCTGGGGAATGATCGTCATCGGCTTCTCAGGCTACGCCATGTGGTTCGCGCCATTCTTCGCGCACTTCCTGCCCGGATGGGCACTGAACGCCGTGCTCGTCATCCACAGTGAAGAAGGCTTGCTCGCCATCCTCTTCATCTTCTCCATCCACTTCGTCAACACCCACCTGCGCCCCGACAGCTTTCCCATGGACATGGTGATCTTCACCGGCGTCGAAAGCGAAGAGGAGTTCAAGCACAAGCGCCCGCTCGAATACAAGCGCATGCTCGCCGAAGGCAAAACCGAATCGCGCCTCGGCATCGCTCCGCCGCTCTGGCTCCTCAACTTCTCCAAGGTCGTGGGAACCATCGCCATCGCCATCGGCCTCACGCTCCTGGTCCTGACGCTCACGGCTTACTTCCACTAGGCCAAGGCCCCGAACCGTAGCGCCGGCGTCTCGCCGGGATCCCCAACGACAGGTCCTCGTCGTTGGGGTGGCTCGCCGAAGCACAGACCTTCACTCCCCACTCCTAACCCACCACGAAAATGGGTGCCCCATCCAACCCGCGTCTTCCGCGGGATGGGTGGGATAGCACTCCCCTTCATCATCCACCGCCATCCCGAGCCAAGCAGGCCCGCAATGCAACTCCTTCCACTCATTCATCCTCTATCTACTCAGCCTTCTGTCCGCGCGAATTCATCGCGCTGCCAGGAGGATCAACCCTCGGAGAAACATGAAATCCCTCGCCGATCCCACGCGCCTCAAGCCGACACTCAAGAAAGATCATCTCGTTCAAGTCATCATCGAAACCCCCGCCGACAGCCGCAACAAATTTGCTTTCGATCCCGAACAAGGTATCTTCGCCCTCAAAGCCGTACTTCCTGCCGGAATGGTCTTCCCGTATGACTTCGGCTTTCTTCCTCGGACGATCGCGCCCGACGGCGATCCCATCGACGTCCTCCTGCTCATGGACCAACCGGCATTTCCCGGCGTCGCCGTTCGCGCGCGGCTCATCGGCGTCATTGAAGGTGAACAGATCGAAGGGAAAAAGAAAACCAGGAACGATCGCCTGATCGCAGTGGCCGAGGCTAACCATGCCTATGCCAACGTGCGCAAGCTCAAAGACCTTCCCCGCAAATGGATGAATGAGGTGGAGGAATTCTTTGTCAGCTACCACAAGCTCGAAGGCAAAACCTATCGCTTGCTAGGCCTGAAAGACGCCGCCGTCGCCTTCCAGTTGCTCAAAAAAGCCCGAAGCCGGAAATAGGCGAGCCTGTGACTCCTATCACGGCGCAAAATCCCCACCAAAGCGTCTCCTCAAAGTGTGAAAGCCGCACGCTGGGTTTCTGCTGCTTCGTTCGCTATCTTCCTTTTTGCCTGGGCCTCCTCCCCAATCTCCGCGCAAAAACTCCAGGACTCCGACTGCCTCACCTGCCACGCCGACGCCACTATGACCGACTCGGCCGGCCACTCTGTCGCCGTCGACGCCGCAAAGTTCAAGCACTCCATTCACGGCTCCATGTTCCACTGCGTCGATTGCCATTCCGACGTCAAATCCCTCGCGCACGAAACGCCGCCGAAAAAAATTACCTGCGACAATTGCCATGCTGGCGAAGGACAGGGTTACGCACACAGCATTCACGCGCAAATCACCGCCGCCGGCAAGATCCCCGCCACCTGCCAGGATTGCCACGGCGACGTCCACGCCATCGTCACGGGCGACGATCCAAAATCGACCGTCAATCGCTCCAACATTCCTGCAACCTGCGGCCGCTGCCACGGCCAAAAGTTTTTAATGGAATCGAACGGCGAGAGCGCCCAGCCCTTCGTCTCTTACCAGGAGAGCGTCCACGGCCGCGCCGTTGCTAACGGCTCGCAAAAGGCCGCCGTCTGCACCGATTGCCACGGCGTCCACCAGATTCTTCCGGCCAACGACCCTAAATCCCCTATCTCAAAGTTCGCCGTCGCGTCCACCTGCGGCAAATGCCACTCCGAAGTTGCCAACACATTCACCTCGAGCATTCACGGCCAGGCGCTCGCGCGCGGCAACATGCTCGCGCCCACATGCACTGATTGCCACGGCATCCACTCCATCAAGCGCCATAACGATCCTAACTCCCCGGTCGCCGAGCAAAACGTCTCGCGCGATATCTGCGCCCGCTGCCACGAGGGCGTGCGCCTCTCGCAGGAGTTCGGCGTCCCCGGCAATCGCGTCACCAGCTACTTCGACAGCTATCACGGCCTCGCCGCCGAGGGCGGTTCAGTCGTCGCCGCCAACTGCTCCAGTTGCCACGGCGTGCATAACATTCTCCCCTCCAGCGACCCTCGCTCCACCATCAACCGCGCCAACCTCGACGCCACCTGCGGCCAGTGCCACAAGGGCGTCACGCAGAAATTCACCCGCACCCCCGTCCATCTGCAATCCGGCTCGCGCTCCGCCGACATTGACTCCGTCGCCGTCCGCTGGGTGCGCTGGATCTATATTCCGCTCATCCTCATCGTCATCGGCTCCATGTTCCTGCACAACGCCATCATCTGGCGCTCGAAAGCCGTTGCCCGTCGGCGCACGATGAATCCGTTCATGACACGCATGACGGTCAATCAGCGCTGGCAGCATCTCATCCTGCTCTCGAGCTTCATCGTTCTCGTGATCACGGGCTTCGCGCTCAAATTCCCTGACACATGGTTCGCGCACACGCTGGGCATGGGCGAAAACCTCCGCGGCATCATCCATCGCGTTGCCGGCGTCATCCTCATCTGCGCCGGCATCTATCACGTCTTCTATCTCGCCGCCGCGCGCGAGGGCCGCCGCCTGCTGCGAGACATCGCGCCTCGCCCCAAGGACGCATTCGACGCCCTTGGAACGATGCGCTATTATCTCGGCCTCTCACCCGTGAAGCCAAAGTTCGGCCGCTTCAACTACGCAGAGAAAGCTGAGTACTGGGCGCTCGTCTGGGGAACGGCCCTCATGGGCCTCACCGGCATCATGATCTGGGCCAAGGTCTGGGTCGGCGATCTCTTCGCCCGCTGGTGGGTCGACGTCGCCACCGCCGTGCACTTCTACGAGGCGATCCTCGCTACGCTCGCGATTCTTGTCTGGCACTTCTACCAGGTCTTCTTCGATCCCGATGTGTATCCCATGAACTGGGCCTGGTGGGACGGCAAAATGCCGGTGGAGCAATATCGCCACGAGCATGAGCTCGATGTGGAGCCGGTCGCGAAGCCGGACGCTTCAACCCCAGAAAACTCCTCTAAGGATTAATTCCGAAGCCGCACTGCCAATTCCGCACCGCACCCGCCCCCGGAGGAGCAGCGATCAATGCTCCCGCCGCGCTGCCCACTCCGCACCGCATTCGCGCCGATCGCCACGAGCATGAGCTCGACGAGAAGCTGCGATCAACTCCCACGACGCAATGCCCACTCCGCACCCGCCCCCGGAGGGGGCGTGGAAGTTAGCCCCGGGTGGAGTGAGCTCGCGGTGGCGAGCGAACGTAACCCGGGTACGTGTTTAGAGAAGTGTTCAGCCCCGCAGGGGCGAAAGAACAGGCCCTTGCAAAGCCAATCTCTGACCACCGATCACTTTTCTTCACACTCGCCAGTTGTCAGGCCGCCAGCTCTTGATCCGCTCCTTGATCTGCTTCCGGTTCCAATTGTGCTCGAGGGCCTGCTTGGCCAGCTCAACCACTTCGTCATCTCCCGCGAAGCGCAAGGCGATCAGTTGGTCTTCCGTCAGCCGGTAGATCTGCGCGTGCCATTCGGCCGGCGCCAGTGCCTGCAACCGCAGCCGCTCTTCCAGGCGGATCACGCGGTCCTGCACCTTCAGTGGATACTGCCGCATCCGGAACAACATTACGAACCACGCTAGAGACAGCACCACCAGCCACACCGAGTAAAAGCAGAAATGGTGCACGCAATAGATGACCGCGATAACAATCGTGGCCATCGAAACAAAGGTCAAAAAGAAGTGATACGGCGGATCAAATCGTGCGTGATGTTTGAAGCTTTGCGGCTCACTCATTCGTGCTCGTTCCCAGCAGGTCTGGATTGGCTCCTGTGCCTGTTGGCAAAGCGTCTGGCCCTGCGCCTGCTCCGCCGGCCAAAACGCCCAGAGCCTGTGCACCTGCGATGGACGAATTCTCTTGGGTCGGAGGCTGCCCTGTCAACGCGGCCAGATTCTCAGGCCCCAGCACTGTTGGATTTTTCGGAATCAGGTGGTACCGGCCGCGAATCAGGTAGTCCACGAACAGTCCGCCCGCGATGTACGGATTCATAATGGCTATCGGAATCGCGTAAATCGTCGTCACAAACGACTCATCGATGGTTTTGGCCGAACGGCTCTTGTGCCGATATCCCGGAATCTGCGGAATCTCGAAAACTGTCAGATCAGTTCCTGGATTCTTTCGCCCAAACCGCACCAGCTTATAGGTGATTTGTTTTGGCGTCGTCATGCCTGCATCGGGAAAGATGCTGCGCCGGAAGGTGCGCGGAAAATAGTCGTTCAGTATCACCCGCGCAAAATCCGCACAGTTATTAAAAAGCAAATCGAAGCGCGTCTTGTTGGGAAACGCATTCAGCTTCTCGATCATCGCATCGTCCTGAGCTGCTGTCGTCTCAAACCGAAAAGCGAAGATGCGCCGCTCGTAGGCCGCACCCAGCAGCTGCGTCCAGCCGCCGTGGAACATGTTTCCCGGCGACAAGTTGGGTCCGAAGATCTGCAGGTGCTCGGCGCGATATTTGGCGCGCAACTCGACCACCGTCTCATGGTCCACGCGCGCGGGAACGTCCGCGGCACTCTCCACCGAATAAAGGTAAGGGATGAGCGGGATCGCGACCCAGTCGTATCCGTCGATGCCCTGGTAGCGCGCAATCACCGCGCCCAGTTCACCTGCTCTGCAGCGGCGCAGCTTCACCGGCGTCTCGGCGCAAATCCGCTCGAAGTAAATTGCATTGTGCCCTGTGGGATTGAGCGCGCCGAAGAAACCATACGGCTCCTCCATCAACAGAGCCGCCTGAGCGTGCCCCGCCGCGCAAAAGCAAGCCGCAGCCGAAAACAGAAGTGCTATATTGCAAAGCTTCGAGAGCATCGGTTTCCCTTGGGGTAAGAGTTACTGGGTCTCTCTCATTCAGTATGCATCAGCTTGGATCAAGCCCCGGTAAACAAGTTCCAAGCCGGCCTTGGTCCGATAACCGATCCGAAGATGACGCGAGGCCGCGGCGCGAACCGCCTGTTTGAGCGTCGCGAAGGCTGTCCTTCTTGTTATAGATGCAATCTGGTGCTGTTTGTTGCGGTTGGGCCTTTCTCCACGGCCACTCCGGGCCCATCGTTTACACGCCGCAACCCGCGCTATTCATGCGCAGGAACAATGATCGTTGTCTCCTGCACCTCGATCAATCCGGAACCGATTCGTTTCTCCAGTTCCGGCAAAATCGCGTCCACCTTCTCGCGCGTCTCAATGAACTCGATCTTGATGGGAAGATGGTCTGAGATCTCAAGGATGTGCGCCGCGTGCATGCGGTGCTTAGCTCCAAAGCCCGCGACACCCTTCACAACCGTGGCTCCGGCAATTCCGCTCTTGAAGAGGAAATCAAGGAGTGTTGTGTAAACCGGAACATGGTGGTGCTTCGCTCCGTCGCTCAGGTACACCGCCACTTTTACCGCCTTGCCGGTTGTCAACATCCAATCTCCTTCCCCAGCGCTCGCCGTGCCCATCTCGGCTTGCGCCGCCGACAGTCCATAGCTTGCAGACAACGAAGGATTGAAGCACTTTTCGCTGCAACTTGCAACTCCCGTCCATCTGCTTGAGGAGCCGCTCGAAGCGCGAACGGTTCGCTTTTTCGCTGGCATTCGCGTCCCCACTCCAATCGGCATTCGCGTCTCCACTACAAAAGGTCTGCCAGCGCCGTTCCCAGCCAAGTGGCAACTAGCCCCAGAATCAGGCTACCTATGGCATAAAGCCCCGCCAGCAGAAATGCCCCTGACCGCAATGTCGACAGCGTCTCCCACTCGTAGCTCGAGAAGGTGCTGTAGGCGCCGATGAACCCGATGGGGATGAGAAACCGCCAGGCTGAACTTAGATCGGCACGCTTGCCGAAATATGTGAGGGTAAAACCAAGAATCACGCAGGCCGTGAGATTAATGACCATCGTGCCGTATGGAAATCGGGTTCCCATGCGGCTGGAGATCGATGACCCGACCCAATATCGCATGACCGTGCCCAGCGCGCCACCTGCGGCGATCAGCAGATACTTCTGCACTGTCGTCCTCCAAGATTCAGACTTCGCAACATCAACCTGCTGCGGGCAAAAGACACAAGCATCTTTCGGCCGATTCAGCCGGTCATGATCTGATTTGTCAGGGATCGCGCCGCAGATAAAAATGACTCCGCAACAGGATTCCCTGTTAGGAGTCATCATCTGTCCGGCTCAAATGAGAGGACAGCGGTTAAGGGTGAACTCCTTCACCACTGCATTCATTACAACCTGCAACCGGCGGGCATGTCAATGGCGATGCTCACAAAACTCATCAAGCATTTCCGCGGAGGGCATAAGCAACAATAAAGTCCGCGATGGGTGGAACGACCGCATCAGCGTCCGTCTCGCTCCGCCTTTTCTTTGCGCGACTCCGTCATTGCCACGCGCGTAGCGCGCGCACCGCCGGCAGCGGCCAGCAGGAAATTCCGCATTTGCGGCGTGAACTCGCGGCGTTCCGCTTCTTTCTGCGCGAAACTGACAACCCAATACAACAGGCAGCAGACATATCCTGCGATCGCGATCCGGTTGAGGTTGCTGTACTGCGACCCGACTGTCTGATGCGTTTGGATCACGGCGACGGTAAGGTCGACAATCGAGTACACGCCTAGCCCCGTGACAACCTGAAGTTCGCGGTCGCGCCAGCCGATGGACAAGAGTTGGCTGCCGCCCGCGAGCAGCAGGAAGAAAAGAATTCGAAGGATGGATACGGTGTGCTGAAGCTGTATGAGGTGAAGCCATTCTTTCGATGCGCCGTTTGTGAGACCCGCAAGCGCTGCAAACGGCCAGATCGCTGCGCCCGCAACCAGAATCAGCATTCCCACCAGCGCCAACGAACTCTTCGGCAAAGAAGCGCGAAGCGGCTTCAACACGGACCACGCCAATTCAACCAAAACACAGAACAGGAATATGGAATCGAAAATCGTTTGTGCGAAATAAGCTTGCAAATATCGGGCTGGGAAATACCTCTCGATACAAAAGACCGAGATATTGCTCGCCATGTCCCAAACGCAATACGCGCAGAATACCGGTAGGGATCGCCAAATTCGGCGATAAAAGAGCAGCCCAACTACCGTTACCTGGGCCAGACAGCAGGCAAACCAAAGCGCGTTGTCGAGATCTATGGCCACTCTGCCCACCCCACCCTATCGAACGACTCGATCACAGCCGCAATATCCCTTCCTCTGCGGACGTAATCACAGTCTACGTCTTTCGCAAAATTCGCAGAAACGCAAAGAGCCCACCTCTGAGAGGTGGGCTCTTCTTGGTTAACAAAAATCTGTGAGCCGATCTAGACTCTGGGTGGCGGAAGCTTTCCCCATGGCACGAGTGCCGCTACTGTCCTTGGCGGCGGAAGCTTTCCCCACGGAACCATGACCGCGCTGGTCGGCGGCGGAAGCTTTCCCCACGGCACCATAACGGCGCTGCTCGGCGGGGGAAGTGGTCCCCACGGCACCACAACGGCGCTGCTCGGCGGGGGAAGTGGTCCCCACGGCACCATTACGGCACTCCTCGGCGGCGGAAGTTTTCCCCATGGCACTGCGTTCGCGGCGCACACGGACCCGACAAGGATAGCGACAACGACTAACTTCAATGCGACCAACTTACGGGAACTCATTTGACCCTTTCCCCAGGCGGCAGACACATCCGCCTTCCAACTTGCTTTGTCAGACTAACCCAAAATGTGTAGGGACGCTACAACAAAAGTGTTATAGGAAAAAATTTTTGACAGAAGTACCCATTTTCGAAAATCAAAGGTAACTAACTGAAAGGTACTTAGGTAGATTTTTCGACTTTTCTTCGCTTATTCCGCTTGGTTCTCTCTCCGAGAAGGATCTCTCGGGACGGAACTGGCAGCCCCCGGAGGCGCGAGCCAAGGGCTGTATCCGGTGGCTTCAGCTGGGTGGCACTTCTCGCGATGAGATCGGCGGCTAACAAAATCGGCCCGGCAAATTCAGCTGGCAAGCCGCGAACAGAGGTTACTGCCTCCCAAGGCTGCGTCGCGACGCTGGTTACTACGCTGAAAACTTTCGTGCCGTAGGCCAAATCAACAAAAGCAGTTACATTGATCGTTAAGCCTTTCTCATTTAGGTAAGACCTGATGAATTCACCGAAACCAGAATCGTCGCCGTCGTCTGGAATCCCAGCCCCCACTCATGGTCGGCAGGAGGTTCGTTGCGCGGTGCGTTTCCCTCTTTCTCTTCCGGTGGTGCTTTCAGCCGGCACAAATGAGATTGCCGGCCTCACGCGAAACATCTCTGCCAGCGGCGTTCTCTTCGCTCTTGGTCAGGATTTGCCTGTGGGAGTTGACGTCAGTTTCTCCATGCGAATGCCGCGGGCAGTTCTGGGCGCGCCTCAGGATGTTCTGGTCCACTGCAAGGGACGTGTGGTACGCTGCTCCTCAAGCCACAACGAGCACCTCGCCGCAGCCACGATTGATGAATATCGATTTGCTGAGCATTGAGGTTGCCGCCGGCTCGATGGCAGCCAACTATGGAAATCCTCGACGATAACCCAGAAAGCGTTGATACTCCGGTTAAACCGGGTACCATTCGCGTCATACTCGCGGATTCCCAGGCCATCTACCGAGTCGGAATTCGGAAAGTTTTTGCCCTCGAAGACGACATCCGAGTGGTCGCCCAGGCGGACTCGATTGAGAATCTTCGCGCCGCAATTGAGCGCTATCCCACCGATATCGTCCTTCTTGAAGGCGGCATGCTGGCCGGAACGGCCAATGCGATTCCCGAGATCCTGCGCCTCGCCCCCGACGTAAAGCTCATCGTTCAGGCTGTTGCAGCCGACGAGAATCACACCGTCGAGCTTTACCGGCGAGGCGTTCGCGGCATTGTTTCCCGCTCCATTTCGCCCGATCTGCTGGTTCGTTGCGTGCGCCGCATCGCCGCAGGCGAAACCTGGATCGACAACCAGTCCGTCAACTGGGTCATCGATGCCTACCGCGCCCAGGCAGCCGCGCTCGTCAGCCCGCGCAATCAGCCTCGGCTTTCGCCCAAGGAAATGTCCATCATCACCTGCATCACGCAGGGCAAGCGGAACAAGGAAATCGCGTTCCAGCTGGGCACCACCGAGCAGGTCATCAAGAACTATCTGCGCAAAATCTACGACAAGCTCGGCGTCTCAGACCGCCTCGAGCTCGCCCTCTATTGCCTGCACAACAAAATCATCCAGTCCGATATGGATGAGGAGAC
Organism: Occallatibacter sp.; assembly: GCA_035541975.1. GTDB lineage: Bacteria > Acidobacteriota > Terriglobia > Terriglobales > Acidobacteriaceae > Telmatobacter. The sequence goes on from DATKMH010000030.1 coordinate 48,189, forward strand.
TGTGGCGCAAAAAATCGTCGCCACCTAGCTCCAGACTTCCCCTCGCGGAATCGATTCCGCCAAAATCTCCCTGTCGCCTCTTATTCTGTCGGCCGTGCGTCGCCGCAATATTCGCGCGCTTTCTCAACCAGTCGAATCATCTCCGCCAGATCTTTCCGCCCGATATGCCCAAGCAACTCCAGCGGCATTCGCTCAATCACGGGATCCATCGCGCGCAGCAAATCCAGCCCCGCATCTGAGATTTGCGTCAAAACCACGCGGCGATCCTCACGGTTGCGGTGTTGGCGTATCAGCTTCAGGCCCTTCAGCCGCCGCAGCAATCGCGTGATATCAGGCTCGGCGGCAATCATCCGCTCCCCAATAGCGGCGCAACTCAGGCCCTCAGGCTGCGCACCCCGCAAAATTCGCAGCACGTTGTACTGCGTCGAAGTAAGCCCCCATGCGCGGGTCTTGCTCTGAAATGCCCGCTGCAGACAATCCGAGGTGCGCATTACGTTCAGGATCGCCTCCTCTTCAAGGCTCGAAAATGGCGATCTCTGCGCGATCTCAGATTTCAGGCTTGCCATGGAAAACACTCCATCCTCTTCACATTCCAGCTCGGATCGAAAAATCGAAAATTCTCACCTCATAGGATGCTCTGCGCCGGATAGTTGTTGCAACAAACATTTGATCCAGCATGCTTGTCATTGATTTCACCCGCAATCGGGAACCGGATCCCCGTGCCGCGGTCGCACGCAACACACCGCCTCCAGCGTTGGAATCCCTTCCGGTCTGGTATCCTCCCGCCTGTGCCTGTTCTCGGCCCGTTTCGGCAGCTCACGCGCTCCCAGCGCCACGTTTTTGTCGCTGCATTTCTCGGCTGGACGCTCGATAGCCTCGACTTTTTCCTGCTCGTCTTCTGCGTGAACGCAATTGCCGCCGAGTTCCGAACGCGACCTTCAACCGTGCTTGGCGCGGTATTTCTCACGCAGGCGTTTCGCCCCGTCGGCGCTCTCGTGTTCGGCATGTTGGCAGACCGCTATGGCCGCCGCCCCGTACTCATCGCGAACATCCTGGGTTTTTCCCTCATCGAATTGGCTTGCGCATTCGCGCCAACGCTCAATGCGCTCCTTGTTCTGAGGGCCTTGTTTGGCATCGCCATGGGTGGCGAATGGGGCGTCGGCGCTGCGCTGGCATTTGAATCGCTTCCCACAGAAGGACGCGGCACATTTTCAGGCATTCTCCAGGAAGGCTACGCCTTCGGATCGATTCTTGCCTCGGCCGCGTTTGGATTGCTTTTTGCGGGCTTTCATTGGCATGGAGTGTCTGTTCCCGCTGTCGGCTGGCGGGGATTGTTCATCTTCGGTGCGACACCGGCGCTGCTTGCGCTCTATGTTCAGGCTCGCGTCCCCGAATCGCCCGTCTGGCTCGCCACAATTCGCAATCGAAAGTCTCGGGGCCCCGAAAACGGCGGCGCAACCTGGCCGCGCGAATTGCTTCACTTCCTTCCCACATTTCTTTTTCTTGTACTTTTGATGACGGCGTTCATGAGCTTCTCCCACGGCACGCAGGATATGTACCCGACTTTCCTCGCTGCCGAGATCAAGCTCTCACCACAGACCATCGGCCTCATCGGAGTTCTCTATGGCGTCGGATCCATCGCAGGAGGAATTGTCTTTGGCTCGCTCTCTGAACGGTGGGGCCGCAAAAAGGCAATCGTCATAGCGGCGCTGCTCGCAATTCCTGTCATTCCCCTTTACGCGTTCGGCCACTCCGCCCTCGTTCTCGGAACCGGCGCGGTGTTGATGCAGTTCATGGTGCAAGGCGCGTGGGGCGTGGTCCCGGCGTATCTCACAGAGTTGTCGCCCGCCCCGGTCCGTGCCACGGCGCCAGGCCTCGCCTATCAACTCGGCGGACTTATTACATCCTGGAATGGCAAAGGCCAGGCTCTCGCGGCTGAACGCTGGGGTAGCTATCGCGCAGTTCTTGCCATCACCGTCGCCGTTGTCGCACTTTCGCTCGCTGGTTTGGCAGCTATGGGGCACGAAGCCCGAGGCCGCGACATGAGCAGCTCATAGCCTGGCACAGGCGTTCTTTTGGTGTTAGTCAATCTTGACTACGGCGCGGCTCTGCGTCCGAAAAAAACCTTCAAAAAACTCCCCACCAAGGTAATCCGTCGCTGTTACTAACCCGCTTAGAAATGTGATGCCTAAGGGGGCACCTCCCGCCTCGCCTTGTCCCACCTTTGCGGCATTGTTCGGGATGGTTCAAAAAGATACTTTCGATACCACAGACTTCAGCGCTCATGAACCTTCCGGCCGGCTGCGGCGCAACCGAAAAATGTCTTCACAAACCGGCGCGCGCTGGGTCAGGGGCTTCCACGAATTTGGCTTGAGTAATAGCTGGAGCGGCTTAGTGAGCCAGGCGTTCCCAAAATTCGTTCCGGCAGGCTCGCCTCGGCTCCCCGCCGATGTTTCCAGCGTGTTCGCACCTTTTCCCGCTTTCGACCAGGCTCGACCGGTAGCTCTCCCGATCCTTCGCCTCGAAATTCGCCGTAGTTTGCAACTCCATCGCCGCCTCGCCTCCGGCTTGATCATCATGGGCCTCGCTCTTGCCCTCCTTTATGTGCTCAACTCCTGGTCCATTCGTACCGTCCGGAGCCATACCAATCTGGAGCCTTCGCGTTTAACCACATTCGAAGAACCATCGTTGCTGCGTGCGAATGCTGTCAACACCACGCCTGCCCTTCAGCGAGTGGAAGGAATCGCTCGCCTTGAACCCCTCGCGCGCCAGCTGAAGCAGCATTCTTTCCACCTTGGAAGCGGCTCGGGGCTCCTTAGCCTTGCGGCCGTCGCCGTGAGCCCCTGGGATTGGGCTGATTCCGGCGTCATTCGCAATGCGCTGATCCTTGTTCTCAGCTTCATTCTTCTGGGCGGTGCAATTGCAGTCGTCGCACACAGAGCGGACCCGCAAATCTATATCGCCTCTGATGTTGAGCAGGTGCTCGGCTTCTTGCCGATCGCGCAATTACCCGATTTTTCAGAAGTCTCCCATGAGGTTGCCGAAGAACATCTTTTGCAGCTGGCGGCCGGGATCGGTGCCGGTTCAAAGGACCGCGATTTCAAAGAATGCGTCTTCACAGGCACCGGACCTGAAGTCGGCGTCACAACCATCGCCGAACGATTGCGAAAACTATTTGAAACGACTGGAAGCGCCTTAACGATTGCGGATTCTCCCGCGCTCATCGGCTCGGAAGAGACCGAACGTCTTCTGCGATCGGCCCACTGCGTGGTTGTGGTGATTCAGTCGGGAGTGACGACGCGCGCTGAACTGCGAGCTGCGGCCAACATTCTTCAGCGCATGAGGGCGCCGGCAGTAGCGTTCGTGCTCAACCGTGTGCGGCTGGCAACCGCTGATCCGGTCTTCAGGCGGTCCATCAAGGAGATGGAAAAGCAGCTCCGCAAACGCGGGCAGCCAACGAATTGGAAGATGCTCCAGACGCTCGAGCAGGCCATTGAAAAAGGCAGCGCCAGTTTGGACGTCGACAACAGGACTGCGACGAAATTACAAGATACGGGAACCTTCGGGAAAACGACCCCCAACTCGCAGTCGCTTGACCATCCCGTTCAAACTTTAAGGCCCGCTGCAGCCGCGCACATTTCACCGGCTGCGCCGGCCGCGATTCACCGTCTTCAAATTGTCCCGCGCCCGCAACCAGAACCCGCACCTCCGGCGCGTGAAGACATTCCGTCGCCTCAGCCTGATGCTGCTGCCGAGCTCCATCAAACCGCGCTCGAGCCGAAAGTCGATGAAACGCAGCTTCCAGTGGCGGCTTCCAGTGAGGTGAATGGCGATCTGTCCCATGTCGAGCCGCCAAGCTCAACGCCGGAAAAAACCACACGCATATCTCTGCCCCGGCTGAGCGAGTTGAGGGGAATGCGCTTTTCCCAGGCAATCAGAGACTTGGATCAGGCCAAGCGTCCCGTGCACCCGGACGCAGGCTTGGAGACGCTGTTGAGCGCGATTGCACCGTTCGAGAAGATGTTTGCGGGCGAGGCGCCTGTTTCCGCGATCAACGATGGCTCACCCGAAGCAGCGTCAACGGAACTCGATCGTCCTGCCCCGATGCCGACTTTGATTCCGGTTGACGATGCGCGCTCTCCAGAGCAGACGAGCGTCGACCTCTCCTCAACAAAGGAAAACCGCAACGCAGAGACTGAGCAGTCTCCGGCAGAACAGAACGGCTCAAAGACACACTTGGGCGGACTTTTGGAGCAGCTCCATATATTGCCTTCGCGGCGGGGGCAATACCGGAAAAAAGGCTGAATGAAAGTGAATCACCTTGGGGCCAGTGGATGGTTTTGCAGTTAAGTTCCAGTTTGAACGAGCTATATTATCAATAAATTATGAGCTAGGCGGCCCAGCTTTCGCCCGTTTTTCAGGACGAGGGCTGGGCCTTAGATTTGATCCGAGCTTTCCCGATTTGTTGCCAGAAACAGCGCCCTGCAATCGAGCTGAACTGTGCTTCCAAATTCGCCCACCGTAGCTGTCCTCATGGTGATGCTCTGGATGTTTTGATCACATCGGTTGATCGCCGCTTCGCTTGCGGAAGACAACACTGAGCTCGCGGCGCCAATGCTCGCTCAGCGCGATCAGTTCCCATTCGATTTCAGGCGAGAAATAGCACAACACGATTTCATTTGCAGGATGAATGCGCAATGCCGGAGCAGCCAAAATGAGACGCGGCGCAAGCGGCGAAACTTCTGCGCCGGCGAAGTAGCCATTCCTTTCGAATGCCGAGAGCGGTGCGCCCGCCGGCGGAACGGATTGCCGGTCTGCATTCAGCGCGCGCACTCGAATCCAATAGTCGAGCGCTTGCAATGGCAAATGGAGATCCTCATCCGCTTTTAACTCCAGAACGGCCAGGCGGCTCTTGCGGTCGAGCGTAAGCAGGTCGAGCATGCCGCGATCGCCCGCGGATAGCGCTGGAACCTGCGAACATATGAGATCGCCTCGCAATTCCGGCAAAAGCTCCGCGATGCCGGAACGAAGCCGCGACTCAAGCCAGCGCTCCGGCGCCATGCGAAAAAGCGGGTCGGTATACGCGCCATCGGCGTGACGACTCAAAAACAGGCGCTCCAGAAGGCCGCGGCAAAGCCGCTCATTTTGCTCGGTGAGCGGCGTCTCGTTGGCTCCTGCGCCGAACGTCACTTCATTCTCGCGCGCAAAGGAGTGCACGGATGTTCCGTGGCGCACACGCGCAAACTCAAGTCCGTGCAAAAGCAGCCCAACCTCGGTCGCGGAATGCGGGCGGATTTCCATTCGCTCGCGTGCAGCATCCGGAACCAGGGCGAGCACGCGTTCGATGCCGGATTGGCAGCGCTCCAGAGCTGCTGATAGAGAAAATGCGTGCACCAAGCGCGACTCAAGATTGCCAATGTCGCGAAAATCGACTTCAGTCAGCTCTTCGCTGCGCTGGTCGAGCGTGTAGAGCGCAAAGTCCGCGGCAGCGTGATTCAACCACGCCATGCGTTCGGCCGTCGTCCGCCACGCCCCTGCAGGCAAAATCACTTTCAGGCCGCCGATGTGACGGCGCACATCACCATGCCTGCGGCAATAATCCAGCCATAGAATTCCCAATGTCAGAACGCCGTCGATCGTCGATGCGGATTCGGCATCGCCAACGCCGATAACCGCATTGGCCGCGCTCCCTTTCAGCAAGCGTCCGCGCGCATAGGCCGGACCGAAGCTGTGCTCCAGATCCATGGCCGTGCGCATGCCATCAACCTTCGCGCCGATGAAGTGCCGCGACAGGACGCGCTCAAGCAGGTGCAGATAATCTCGGCGGGCCGTGTCGCGTGCCGTGGGCGTGCGGCGATCGCTCGTGGGCACCAGCTCAAGGGTCTGCGGCTTCGTTGCTCCCATTCGGCGGGTAATCAAGCGCAAGCATTGCGCGCGCTCCTTCACCTCAACAACTGTGCGCACAATGTTGCGCTCATCGCTCCATAGCTGCAGCAGGCACCGGCCATGCGACTCGCCAACTGAATAACGCGCAGTGCGCATATCAAAGGCCGCGCGGCCATCCTCAAGCAGCGCAGCCGCCGGATGATCAGCAAGATAGCATTCGATGACTTCAGCCAGACGCTCGGGCGCAACGGATTCAGTGCCGCGATTTCCAACGGCCCCCGCTTGCCGATTCGGAAAAGCGCCGGCGTCCACGGACCTCCCTACCAGCCCTGGCGTGCGAGAAGATTCGCGATGTGGGCAACGTGATGCCGCGAGTGCCACGCATACAGCGCCAGGTTGTTCGCAAGAGTCACGCGCCCGCGCTCCGGATGATTAAAACTGCGTTGAAAGTCCCCCTCCGCCATCGACTCGAGAAGCGCGACCAGGTGCTGGTGGAGTCCATCTACCAGAATCAACGAAGGCTCGATGGGAAGCTTCGCATCGGGCAGGCGCGCCCATGCAGCTTCGTCATAGGCCGTGATCGTCGGCGAATCTTCAGTCAGCGCGAGTTTGATGCGAATGTAGCTGTTGGCGTGACTGTCTGCCAAATGATGTACCACTTGACGCACTGTCCATCCGCCATCGCGATAAGGCGTGTCAAGCTGCGCATCGCTCAGCCCCGCAACGGCCTGGCGCAAGTGCCCCGGCAACTGTCGCAACGTTTCAATATGGGCGGAGCGAACCGCAGCAGTGTTTTCTGCCGGCGGACGGAACTTCCCTATCGGATAGCGCAAATCGTCGAGTTCGGTCATGGCAAAACACTACCACGACCGGCGAAGGCAATATGTGATCGCTGCGATAACTAAACGAACTCGAATAATTAGGGTGAAGTCCGGCGCCGAGAATTGAAGCGGAAAACGCTACGCAGAGTGATGATGGTGCTGCTTCTGCTTTTTGAAGTGCGGCTTGTAGCTTTTCGGTGCTTTGTAGGTGTAATTAGCCTTCTTGTGATGCTGGTGTGGATGCTTCGAAGCAAACGACGGAACAGCGAAGAACGCCAACATCAAAAACGCCGCAACAATCTTCTTCATGGGGCGGATCGTAACACGCGTGCGTTTCACTGCGGCAGAAAGGCGGTCACCCGGCACCAAAACATGAACGGGCGCGAGCCCGCGAACCGGCCGGCTTTCAGAGTCGGAATGGCGATGAATTCTCAGGCTACGCCGGATGATGGTGATGATGGTGGTGGTGATGGTGTGCATAGGCCAAGGCGGGACTTGCGAACGTCAACGCGAGCAACACTGCCGCAAGAATCTTCTTCATGAGTCGAATCCTAGCATGAATTTTCTTGCCTGCCGCCGCCTGGACGTGACCGACGTACCCAGTGAGCAACATTCAACCATCCCGACCGTGGAACGCGAATCTCGCGCCAGGGCCCGCCGCCGGCATCGATAAGAAAGACGCGGCGAGGGTACACTGGGATTACGATGATGCCACCGGAATCTTCCCCGAATTCGAACCACCGTCGCTACTTTTTTGAGAAATTCGGCCTCACGGAGCGGCTGCTGGAGCGATGCCTGGGCCAGGCGCTAAGCGCCGGCGGCGATTACGCCGATCTTTACTTCGAATCTGTGATGGCTACTTCGCTCGGCGTTGATGAGCAGATTGTGAAGTCGGCCAGCCAGGGCACCAGTGCCGGTTGCGGAGTTCGCGTTGTGAGCGGCGAGCGCACCGGCTACGCATATACCGACAACCTGAGTCCGGAGCGCCTGCTGCACGCCGCCCGAACCGCCGCACTCATCGCTTCCGGGCCCGCAAAGCAACTGGTGCAGGGATTCACCGAGACGCGTGGAGCCGATCTCTATCCCGTGCCGCTCGGCGGATTCGATCTGGATCTCGCTGCGCGGCTGGAATTGATTCTGCGCGCCGATCGCGCCGCGCGCGCATTCGACCCCCGCATTGTCCAGGTTCGAGCCGGTTACAGCGAGGAGTTGCGCCGCATTCTGGTCGCAGCGTCCGACGGCGCTTTCGCAAGCGACACACAACCGTTGTGCCGGCTAAATGTGTGGGTCATCGCCAAGGAAGGCGCAGTCACAACCAAGGGCGCTGCCGGCGGAGGAGGGCGCGCCGGACTCGATCAGTTTATCGGCTCCAAAAGTCCGGAAGGCCTGGCGCATGAAGCCGCGCGCGGCGCAATCCTGCAGCTCGGCGCAGTCCCCGCACCCGCGGGCGAAATGCAGGTGGTGCTTGGCCCCGGCTGGCCCGGAATTCTGCTCCACGAAGCCGTGGGTCACGGCCTCGAGGCCGACTTCAATCGCAAAAAGACGTCTGCATTCTCGGGCCTGATCGGCCAGTCTGTCGCCAGCCCCAAAGTCACCGTCGTCGATAACGGCAAAATGGCCGGACGCCGCGGCTCGCTCAATGTCGACGACGAAGGATCGGCAACGCAGGAGACCGTGCTCATCGAAGGCGGCGTGCTCAAGGGCTACTTGTCCGACAAGCTTTCGTCACGGCTGATGGGAATTGCCAACACGGGATCGGGGCGCCGCGAAAACTACCAGTCGATTCCCATGCCGCGCATGACCAACACCTACATGCTCGCCGGCGACGATTCGCCCGAAGATATTCTGCGCAGCGTAAAGCGCGGCCTCTACGCGGTGAACTTCGGCGGCGGCCAGGTTGACATCACCAACGGCAAGTTCGTGTTTTCGGCCAGCGAGGCCTACCTCATCGAAGACGGTAAGGTCACTGCTCCGGTTCGCGACGCCACGCTGATCGGCAACGGTCCCGAGGCGCTGAAGTATGTCTCGATGGTGGGCAACGACCTCAAGCTCGATGAAGGCATCGGAACCTGCGGCAAAGACGGCCAGAGCGTCCCCGTCGGCGTCGGCATGCCCACAATCAAGCTCGACAGGATGACGGTCGGCGGCACCGGAAGATAAAATGAGCCATCGGCCGATGCGAAAAGGCCGTCAAGCTGCGCGAGGAGGAAGGCCATGACATAGGTACGCAACTGCGACCTGGAGTTTGTCATGAGCCGTTCAATTCGCCGCCCGTTTGTGGCGATAACGGGCACCACCAGCGCCAAAAACGACAAGCGCTTGGCCCATCGCGGTGTCCGCCGCAAGCAAAACCTCGCACTGAAAATCTGCGCCGACTACGAAAACTTCCTCATTCCTCATGAGCTAGAGTGCGCGTGGAATAACAACTATTGCTGGGGTCGCGACGGCGCACAGACCGATTGCAGCCGCCTGCGCTTTTCGCCCGACGAATCGAGCCGGAAGTACTACCGTAAACTGCTGCGCAAGTAGCCGATCGATCCGCGTCTGTGCCCTAACGACGCAAGATTGATGCAGGGCCTGCCTACGTATGCCGGTTGTACTCCGGTGAACCGGCGATCACCATGCCGCTCTTCTGGTGTCCGTGGATATACCAGCAACACCAGCCTGTCTCATACGCTTCCCTGTCGGCGGGCGCGCGCAAATCCACGTAGGTGACTTCGCCATAGAGAAACACCTTGGCTTCCCACTGCTCCACGCGGCGCATCTCTTCTGCGCTTTCGCAAATCGACTTCACGTCGTCGCGGCCGAACGTCTTCAGTTCCGTCGATTCTCCCGGCAGCAAAATAATGGGAATCCGTGGCGGTTTCGCTTCGCCCTGAAAAATCGGCTTGGGCGGCAAGTCGCTTTCATCGTGCGCGATCACGATGGTGTCCACCAGCGTCACAAGTCTCGTGGGGCTGCGCCCCCGATTCGTGGCGATGATCGTAAACCGGTTATTCGGGCCGGGCTCAGCTTCCGCGCTCACAACCAGCCACGGCCGCTGCGACAGCGCCTGCGCCTCGGCATACATCAACGCCGCCTTGGCGCTCTCCGCAGCAGCCTGCGCCGTTACTTCGAAATATTTCATCTGCCGCGCAATCTTGCGCAAAGCAGGAATTCCAAGCATCGCTGCCACATAAATGATCAGAATAAGAATCAGGTTGGCGGCCCACGCAATCCGGTCCTGCAACGGCCAGGGAGCAGCCGCGGGTGCGGGCGTCGCAATCGTAATGTGCGCAGGCGTGGCGTCGCAGTTGCCGCCCGGGCAACCGTTGGCCGGAATGGCAGGCGCAGGAGAGGATGCAAGGGCGGGCGGATTACCGGGATTGGTCGCCGGGCTTGCAGCCGGATTCGTCGCGCTCCGCGGCGCAGGACTTCCCGCCTGCGCATTGCTCGCCGCTTGAAAAATGCCAAGGCCAAGCAAAATGGCGGCCACGCCCAGAATTTTCAACGCCATTCGGCCAATGTAGCACAGGAATTTCCCGCCCGCGCCCTCACTTGGCACACAGGTAACCGACTCGCGAACAGAGATTTCCGCTTCTGGGTTTAAACCCCGACTGGGAATGGCTTGGGGCTCGACTCGTCCGGGTTCACGCCGGTACGCCAGCGCTCAAACCGCCCCTGCAGCAGGCTCATCAGCCCCGTGTACCAGTACCCGACCACGAACAGGATCAAGAACGGCGCGGTGAAGAAATTGCTGTTCGTAAACGTGTAATAAATCGCGGCGGCAAAGTAGCAGCCCATCAGCAGCTCGATCCACGGAGCCAGCTTCAACCGCTTGCGATACTTCGCTGCCTGCGACTTTTCTCCCTTGCGCGCAACGCGATACTTCGGCGTGCGCACAAACGCGCTCTTGATCCCGAAGATCGCCTCCATCACGGCCTTTGTATTCGTGATCGTCAACCCGATGCCGAGCGCCATGAGAAAGGGGAGATAGTAAAACGTCCTCTTCCAGGTCTTCGGAAAAATCTCTCTCTCGCTCATCACGTAGAAGACCGCAATCGAAAAGCTCGACGCTGTGAACAGGGGCACGTCGATCAGCAGCATCTGGAACCAGCCCTGGTAGAACCGGCAGATCATCGCTGGAATCAAAAGCGCCGACATGATCACCATCAGCGGGTAACTGAGGTTCGCGGTCAGATGATAGACGGCCTCGATCTTGTTCTTCCGGGGAGCGCTGGAACGGAAAACCGTAGGCAGGATCTTGATGCTGGTCTGAATCAGGCCTTTGGCCCACCGCGCCTGCTGGGTCTTGAACGCGGTCATTTCGATCGGCAGCTCGGAAGGGCACTCGACGTCGGGCAGGTATTTGAATTTCCAGCCCGCCATCTGCGAGCGGTAACTCAGATCGGTATCTTCGGTCAGCGTGTCATGCTGCCAGCCGCCGCCATCGTAAATAGCTTGTCTCCGCCACATGCCGGCCGTGCCGTTGAAGTTGAAAAACTCGCCGGAACGCGCACGCGCTCCGTGCTCCAGCACGAAATGGCCGTCAAGCAGAATCGCTTCAATCTGGGTAAGGATGCTGTAGTCGCGGTTCAGGTAGGTCCACCGCGTCTGCACCATTCCGATCTCAGGCTGCGCGAAATGGTGAATCACCTTCATCAGCCAATCCTGCGGTGGAACAAAGTCGGCGTCGAAGATCGCAACAAACTCGCCCTTCGCCGTCTTCAATCCTGCGTCGAGCGCTCCGGCCTTGAACCCGTACCTATTCGTGCGATGGATATAGACAATGTTGTGCCCCAGCGCGGCGTAGCGTTCCACGATCGCCGCCGCCACTTCGCAGGTTTCGTCCGTCGAGTCGTCCAGCACCTGGATTTCAAGCTTGTCCGCCGGGTACTCCATCGCACACACAGCTTCGATCAGCCGGTCGATGACAAACTGCTCGTTGAAGATCGGCAGCTGGATCGTGACTTTCGGCAATTCATCGAATTGGCTGGGCGGATCGGGATTGTAGTTCTTCCGGTATTTGAAGTACTGGTAGGCCATCGTGTAGCGATGGACGCCGTAAAGCGCGAGCACGATCATCACCGCGAAATATGGCAAAAGCACGGCCGCATCGAAGGAATTCCAGTGATAAAGCCCCTTGAATGTCTGGTCGGCATACTGCGTCCTGAAGTAGCGATGCAGCGTGCTTTCCTCTGCGAACGCCAACCATGTCGCAACCGGGCCCACCACTCCCTTGAGCGGCACGACGACAGCAAGCATAGGGGTAAGCGTTGCGAACAAAGGACTTCAGCCTCCGCGGCTGGACAGGCTTTATTGTACGCGACAGCGAGAATCGAACCGCGTTAACCCCGTCTGACATCGATGGGGCTTCAATTCAAATCGAATGCAAAATTTGAGACCGGCCGGAGCCATTCGTTAGAATCGCTCCGCCGGCCATTGCCTCTTCACCGCCCCCGGTACTTCCCCGGCCCAGCATGTAGGATGGAAGATTCGAGTCGTTCTTCAGGAGTGAATGGGATGAAAATTTCGGGGAAACGTATTCTGGCCGCATTCGCGGGCTTCTTCGCGCTCACGATTTCTGCGGCCTTCGCGCAAGACAACTCCAACCTGCCTTACATGAACCCCAAGTTGCCGGCCGAAGAACGCGCGGCGGATTTAGTGCACCGCATGACCTTGCAGGAAAAGGCATCGCAGCTCGTGAATGATGCCCAGGCCATTCCGCGTCTGAATGTTCCCGCCTACAACTGGTGGAGCGAGGCGCTTCATGGCGTCATCGACCAGGGCGTGACCGAGTTCCCCGAGCCCATCGGGCTGGCCGCCACCTTCGACGTTGAGTCGGAGCACGCCATGGGCACCGATATCGGCATTGAAGGGCGCATCAAGCATCTGCAGGATGTGAAGGCGGGGCACGATGGCATCATGGGAGGACTCGACTTCTGGGCTCCCAATCTCAACATCTTTCGCGATCCGCGCTGGGGCCGCGGCCAGGAAACCTACGGCGAAGATCCGTTTCTCACCGGCCGGATGGGCGTCGCCTTCGTCAGCGGAATGCAAGGCAATGACCCGAACCACTACCTCGTGATCGCGACTCCCAAACACTACGACGTTCATAGCGGGCCCGAGCCGACGCGTCATTTTGCCGATGTGGACGTGAGCAAGCACGACGAGCTCGACACTTATGAGCCCGGCTTCCGCGCCGCCGTTGTCGAAGGCAAGGCCGGATCGATCATGTGCGCCTACAACGCCATCAATGGCGAACCTGCATGCGCCAACGAATACCTGCTCCAGGACCAGTTGCGCGGAAAGTGGGGCTTCCAGGGCTACGTGGTTTCCGACTGCGATGCGGTTCGGGACATGTTCACCGGACATCGTTACGGCACAACGCAGGCTCAGGCATCGGCGATTTCTCTCATTCGCGGCATGGACAATGAATGTTACGGCGGCGGCCCGACCTCAAAGGATGATTCCCATTACAAGCCCTTCATCGAGGCTGTGCAGCAGGGTTACCTGCCCGAGAGCGCGGTTGACACCACACTGGTGCGGCTATTTACGGCGCGCATGAAACTGGGCATGTTCGATCCTCCCGAGCTCGATCCCTATTCGAAGATCGACGAGAAGGAACTCGACAGCCCTGAACATCGCGCGCTGGCCCGCAAGATGGCCAATGAGTCGATGGTGCTTCTCAAAAACGATGGAACCCTTCCGCTGAAGCCTTCCGTGAAGAGAATCGCTGTGATCGGACCGCTCGCCGAGCAAACCCGTGTGCTGCTTGGCAACTACGCCGGCACGCCCACGCATTCGGTCTCCGTGCTCGATGGCCTCAAAGCTGAATTTCCCAACGCCTCCATCACCTACGTAGCAGGAACCCAGTTCCTTGGCGGCGATGGAGACCCCGTCCCCGACAACCTGCTCACCACGCCCGACGGCAAGCCCGGCCTCAAAGCCGACTACAGCGAATCCATGGGATTCCGCCCCAGAGACACGGGCGGTCCGGCACTCGCTTCACGCGTTGAGAAGAACATCGATCTCGACGCGAGCAGCCTGCCCGCGGAAGCGGCCGGAAAAAAATCGGCCAGTGTTCATTGGACCGGATTTATCACGGCCCCTGACTCCGGTGACTACCTCATCGGCGTTCGCGGCCAGGGATTTGCGCGCGTCACCATCAACGACAAGCAGGTCGCCATGCTTTTCTCGCGCGACGCCAATCAGGCTCGCCTTGGCAAGGTCCATCTTGAAAAGGGACAGAAAGCAGCGCTCAGCGTTCTCTACGGCTACAACAATGTTCAGCCGCATGCGCAACTCATTTGGGCAAAGTCGAACGACTTCGCGTCACCCGAATCCATCGCGGCGGCAAAGAATGCCGACGTCGTCGTTGCTGTCGTAGGCATCACCAGCGAGCTCGAGGGCGAAGAGATGCCCGTAACTGAGCCTGGATTCCTCGGCGGCGATCGCACCAGCATCGACCTGCCCGCTCCCGAAGAAAACCTGGTCGAGGGTCTGGCAGCCACCGGCAAGCCACTCGTCGTAGTGCTCATGAACGGCAGCGCACTTGCCGTGAACTGGATCAACGATCACGCCAACGCGGTTCTTGAAGCGTGGTATTCAGGCGAAGAAGGCGGCACGGCGATTGCGGAAACCTTGAGCGGCAAAAACAACCCCGGCGGCCGGCTGCCAGTCACGTTTTACAAGAGCCTGGACCAGCTTCCGAACTTCGAGAACTACTCGATGGAGGGGCGAACCTACCGCTACTTCAAAGGTGCCCCGCTCTATCCGTTTGGATATGGCCTGAGCTACACAACCTTCAGCTATAGCAATCTCTCTTTGCCCACCGATCCCATCCAGGCCGGCGGCCCGCTTCACGCATCCGTGACAGTTACGAACACTGGAAAACTCGCCGGAGACGAGGTCGTGCAACTTTACCTGAAGTTTCCCGACGTTCCGGGCGCTCCGCTGCGCGCATTGCGAGGCTTTCAGCGCGTGCATCTGGATCCGGGAGCCAGCCAGAACGTTGACTTCCAGTTGAACCCGAGAGACCTCAGCATGGTCACCGACGACGGAATGATCATCGTGGCGCAGGGAAATTACACGGTCTCGATCGGCGGCGGACAGCCGGGAACCGGCGCCCCGTCAGTCAGCGGGAACTTCAAGGTCGACGGCCGGGTGATTTTGCCGGAGTAATGGCTGGCGCCCGAGCCACATTCAAGTTGCTTTGCGCGGGTCAAGCTCCACGGCCCGCGCAGCAGCCGGATCGGCCAATGGGCCCGGCGGCCGCGTTTGCCCCGTTGCTTTGCCCAAAATGTCCGTATCGATTTGATTGACGATCGCTTCTTGCGGAAACGGTTGATTGCTGCTTAACTTCAGTTCCAGGCTGTCGGGATCGAGGTCAATCTGCGCATCGAACATCGCCCCGCTCTTATCCCACCCGTGCGACTCGCGCCAATCGCTCAAGTCGAGCCATTGCTGCGTCGCGCCGGTAAAGAATCCCAGGAATTGGCCAGGCATGGAGACGTAAAGATTCCCCTCGGCTGAGTTGTTCGGGTTGAGAAAAACAATCGCCGATTTGCCGCAACTCGCGAAGATATTGTTCGCAATATTGTTTCCTGTCGCAGTTCCGCTGTGGGCGCGATCGGGTCGCGTGATGGCATAAACGCCTGAGTTGTCACATCGGCCGATCAGGTTTTGGGCGATGATGAGCCGATCTGTGGCGTTGATGAACACGCCCGATCCCGCGCAACCTCTCTGGCCCGGCGTGCCAGGCTCGGCATTGCGCACGTTCCAAATCACATTGTTGTCGATCTGATTCTGTTCCAAGTTCATTTCCATGTGAACAGCCGCGCTCACGGTGACAACATCTGCAAAGACGTTGCTACTGATTCGGCAGTTCGTGTTGTTGCTGTCAAGCCACACGCCATTGGCGTGGCGAATATGACGGACGACGTTGCGGCGAAAGAGCAAATTGCGCCCGAAGTGAAATTTGGCTCCGGCTGCTTCCCAGCCGCGCTCCGCGTCGGCCCAGCCGCACCACTCGATCAGGTTGTCCTCGACGAGGGTGTCGCGGGTTCCCATTCCCCCGATCCCTTCCACGCCGCAATATCGGATCGTGTTGCCGCGGACGATCTGCGAGGCGCCGGACTGCGGCGCGAATCCGCTGTCGCCGTCGCTGCCAATGTCGAGGCCAACAGCATTCGCCCATTCGATTGTGTTGTCCTCGATAATCCAGTGATTGCCGCCCACGGTTGACACCTGGCCATACTGCGGAAATGGGTACACATTCGCTGCATGCTGAAAAGCGATTCCCTTGATGCGAATGAAGCCCAGCCCTTTTTGCGATGGAACAAAGGCCTGCTGCCGCGTAGTCACTTCAATCAGGTGGTCGGCGGGCGTGCCCGACGCCAATCGGATGTAAAGCATGGTTCCGGAATCGCTCACCCAAAATCGGGCATCCGGGGTTCCACCGACCTCCTGCATGATGGGTCCGCCCCGCCGGCGCGGAGGCAGTCCATTTTGCGATACCGGTGGAGTTGTGAAAACAGGTTCGGGCTGAAGATGCGGCGACGCCAGTTCGCGAAGCTGTTCCACTGGTTCCAGCGGCTTTCCGTCCGCAAACACAAGTCCCCGCCGCCGGAAATACGGTCCCATGTCTACAGTTCTGGGATCGAGCCATTCCCAGTTGCCTGCGACACTGGCGAGGGCGAATGGCTGGTAGCCGTCGGGAAACAGATCGCCGCTGAGTTCGTGCCGCCACACGGTGACTTGGCTTGCGCCCTGGCTGCTGGCAGTTGGCCCGCCAAAGCGGCCCGCGGAAACGGACTGCTCTTCCCACCCATCCTTCAACACTTCCGAGCCTCTGATGAAAACCTTCGCCCCCGGCGCGGCCTCATAGCTGATCATCTGCGCCGGACTGGCGCCGCCGCGTGCGGGGCGAACACATTCCCGGTAAATCCCGGAAGCGATTACGACTCGCTCTCCCGGCATCAGAACCTGAGCTGCCTTGTTGACCGTGCGGAAAGGGTGCGATTTCGTGCCCGGCCCATTGTCGTCGGCCTTCGCCGATTGGTTGTCGACATAATATGTTTTCGAAAAAGTCAGCGGCTGCTCCCACGCGACGAACTCGGTGCCGTCGGGCAGGCGCGATTCGCCTGAGCCGGCAACGCCCGCCTGTTGAGCCGCGCCGGGAGCCTGGCCGAAAAGGTTGCGCCCCACCGCGGCCACCGCTCCGGTGGCCGCCGCATACCGCAGGAATTCGCGACGATCGATTGCAAAGCTGAAGGTTTCTGGATTCGATGGAGTGCGGCTCGGGAAGGGATGCTGCTGCCGGATTTTCATAACAGCCACATTACGTCGAATTGAGCGCTTCCGTAAAGAGACGAACGCAAATTCAACCCGCAACCGCCGCTCGCCGCGAAAAACACTGACCGATGGGCGACAGTTGAAAAAGGCAAATGCGCAGGCCGCCGCTCTCGTGTCCGGCTTTTGTGTTAATTTTTCTGTTGCAAACAGTTCTCCGCGCCCGCGCGGGATCCAAGGAAAAAGGGAGAGTTCAAATGCCAATGAATCGTCGTGAATTTCTGGCGGCATCCGCTGCCGGCGCTGCCATGTTGCCGCGGGGACTGAACGCGTGGGCCGATCAAGCTGCAGGCATCCAGGTCGCGATCGATGCGTCGAAGGTCGGCGAGCCTGTCACTCCGCTCATCTTTGGCGGTTATATGGAGCCGGCGACGACGAGGGCATGGGCCGAGATGCTCACCGATCGGAAATTCGCGAACGCAATCACCAATGCTCCGGCCCCGCCCGTGAATCCGTTCTTCCGGCGTTTTGCCGGTGAGCCATGGAAACCCCTAGCTGCGGAAGACACTGTGGAGATGGACACGGCGCAGCCGTTTACAGGCGCCCAAAGCCCGCGCATCAAACTCGGCGGCGCTGCGGCACGCGGCATTCAGCAAGGCGGGTTACGCGTGCGCGCGGGCCGCCCATACGAGGGGCGGATCTATCTCAAAGGCGAGTCGGGTGTGAAGGTCGATGTCCGGCTTGTGTGGGGTTCCGGCGCATCCGACTCTGAAAATGTCCCGATCGTTTTGCAAGGCGGCGACTATCGGAAATTCCCGCTGAAATTCACGCCGAAAGCCGATTCGGAAGACGCACGGATTGAGATCGCAGGCACCGGCAGCGGCGCTTTTCACATCGGCGCGGTCTCCCTGATGCCTGCCGACAATCTTCAGGGATTCAATGCAGGACTGGTCGCACATTACAAGGAAGCGGGATTCAAGATGGTGAAATGGCCGGGCGGCAACTTTGTCTCGGCATATGACTGGTACGACGGGCTGGGTGATCGCGATCGCCGCCCTCCGCGCCCGCAGCCCATGTGGTCCGACAGGATCGAACCGAACGATGTGGGCATCCACGAGTTTGTCGCTTTCTGCCGATTGCTCGGAGCGGAGCCGTATCTCGCCATCAACAGCGGATTTGGCGATGCGCGCCTGGCCGCCGAGGAAGTGGAATACTGCAACGGCTCAACCGCAACTCGGTTGGGAAAGCTGCGGGCTGAAAACGGCCATCCCGAGCCATTCAACATTCGCCTGTGGTGCATTGGCAATGAGATGTATGGCCCCTGGCAATTCGGACACATGTCGCTGAATCAATACTGGGTGAAGCACAACATGATCGTTGAGGCCATGAAGAAGGTGGACCCCGGCATCAAGGTAACGGTTTCCGGGGCCAGCATCTGCGAAAAGTCGATCGGTGGCGCGGAAAAGAAGAACGATTTCTTCCCGAGCGAGTGGGAGCCGCCCGTGACCGAACACCTCCCGTACGAGTTCGGCAGCCTGAACGATTGGGATGGATGGCTGCTCAAAAATTGCGCCGACAACATCGACAACCTTTCTGAGCACACGTATGCCTATCCCAACCTGGCGTTCGATGCAGACAAGCAGCGCTTTGTCGACGTGCAGGACGAGCTGCAATTCAGAACCCGGAGGATGGCTAACCGCGTTGGCGAAGCGTTTGAAGCATGGCAGAAGTATGTGGAGACGATGCCGTCGCTGAAGCAGAAGGACATCAAGTTCATCTTCGATGAGTGGGGCATGCGGTTCCGAACAGCCGACGGAAAATCTCATCCCCCTGAAGGGATGGTCTCGCCGCTCTCCTACGCGCTCTTCCTCAATGAGCTGTTTCGCCACTCCGATGGCGTGACCGCCAGTTGTCCCACGGGTGGACTGTTCACGGTCCTGATCGACAAATACGGCGACGCGGCCGGCTATGCGCCTGAAGGGCTGGTGATGAAGCTCATGGCCAACCACTTTGCCGGGGCGCTTCCCGTGGATGTGAGTGGGACTTCGCCGCAGCAGCCGATGGCCGGCACACCGATGGTGGATATCGGCACCAGGCCGACGGGGAGCGCGACCTATCCGCTGGATGTTGTGGCGGCACTCGCAAGCGACCGGAAGTCGTTTCTGCTTTCGGTCGTCAACCCAACGACCGAGCAACAGGAATTCTCGCCGCGTATTGCTGGGTTGAAGCTGGGCGGGGCCGGCAAGCTTTGGCAGATCACGGCAGCCGATGTGAAAGCGACGAACCTGCCCGGTGAGAAGCCCGCCGTAGAAATCCTTGAGTACCCGCAGAGCGGGCTCTCCGATCGAGTTTCAATTCCCGCAATCAGCATCAACGTGTACGAATTCGAGATTGCCGGGTAAGCGCAGTCGGCCGGTAGATTATCTGGCCCGCGATGCATCTTCCGTTGCGGAGAGCTCCGGCACCGCATTCAGGAGCTGCTTTTCAGGATTGACTCCGAGCCACGCGATGGCGCCCGCGGCGGCGATGAGCCCTGCCACCAGGAACGATGAAGTCCATCCGGCCTTCTGTGCGATCCACGGAGTCAGTGACGCCGTGACCGCGCCGCCAATCTGGCCGCCCATATTCATCACCGCGGAAGCAATTCCAGCGTGTTCGCCGGCGATATCTGCCGCGACGGACCAGTAAGAGCTTTGGCAGAGGTAAAGTGTCCCCGCGCTGGCCGCGAGCGTCATCGCGGCAGCTTGCGCCCCGGGAAACCGCGAACCAATCACAAGCAGGATTGCAGTGAGCAGCAGGGCCGCAACGCCGACTCCGCATCGGCCCGCGCGCATGCCGTGCTTCGACGAGATCCAGTCCACGAGCAATCCCCCAATGGGACAGCAGACCGTGATGGCGAGGAACGGAAACATGGTGTAGATGGCGCTGGCCTTCAGGTCGAGGCCGCGCGCCTGCGCCATGTACATGTAGAACCAGCCCAGAAAGATCCAGGCGACATAAACGAAACCGAAGTAGGAGAAGGTGAGCAGCAGCAGCGTGCGGCTGCCCAGGATCGCACCCCATGGAACGCGAGCTTTGCCGGGCACGGTTGCGGGAGCGATGGCGATACCGGTCTCAATGCGCCCGAGTTCGCCGGCAGAGATGAGCGGATGCTCCTGCGGAGCATCGCGGGCGATAAAGAACCAGATGACTCCGGCGATGACGCCTGCGATCGCGCTGAACCAGAACGCCGCGCGCCAGCCATGGCCGGAGATGATGGCGGTGAGCAGTGGCGGCGTAAGCCCTGCTCCGGCGCCGACTCCCGCAAAAATCACACCGTTCGCGATTCCCCGTTCACTGGCAGGAATCCATCGCGCCACGAACTGGTTTGAGGCCGGATAGACGATCGCTTCGCCGATGCCCAGCGCAAATCGCACCGCAATCAAAAGCCACAGCGCTCCGCGAATCCCCGGCGGGACGAGCGCCGTGGAAAGCGTAAACAGGCCCCACCACAACACTCCCAGCGTCAGCGCTTTTCGCGGCCCCAGCCGGACGGAGATCCATCCGGCAAACACCTGCGACGCCGCGTAGCCAATCAGAAAGGCGCTGATCACCCAGCCCAGATGGATGTTATCGATCCTGAATTCCCGGGTGATTTCGGGGCCCGCGATCGACAGGTTCGTCCGATCGAGGAACGCGATGGCGCTGAGAACAAAGATCCAAAAAACGAGCCAGGCCCGTATTGGCACAATGCGCATTCCCCGAAGGCTCCGATCCCGAGCGGTGCCAGACAATCCTACACCTGGCCAGGAGCTTTTAACGAGGCACTCGCGACCAGCAGCGGCAGCAAACGCTTTCTCTCGCCAGCACGGAATTCTCCGAGCTTCGCACCAGCATGATGGCGCCCATTCCCCCGGGCTGTACCGCCCCACCAATCGGAAGCGCTATTTTCAGCCCCGGACGCCGTCGACCGTATCGAAAACTAATTAAACCACTTGGAGACGTTTCGCGCAGGCGGAGGGGGTTCGAACGAGACAGATGGATGTCCGATTTCGCTTTTTCTTGACAAACAATCTATCGGTTCTGTAGGCTTCACCACCTTTAGAGCTTTGTTCAAAAACGGGCTGCCCGCCAGTGGCGACAGGCTGCCGAAAGCGCTTACTGAACAAGAAAGTTGCACGCAAGATTGCAAGAGGGGCCCCACAGGTCATGCGTACATTTTCGCGAAGAACAGTTCTGAAAGGCGCGGCGCTGCCGGCATTGGGCATGTTCTCGCCCTTTTCCCTTCGTGCCCTGGCCGCCGCCATCCAAACCAACAGCACGACCTATCAGAGACCGAATCTCAAGATCACTGACGTTCGCACCGCCCAGGTGCTGGTTCATGGTCCGCAGACTCATGTGCGGATTTATACCGACCAGGGAATCTACGGGCAGGGCGAATGTACCGATGCCGCTGTCGGATCCGCATCGCTCATCCGCGGCTGGAAGCGAATGCTCGTCGGCCGCAATCCCCTCGACGTGGAAGCAATCTGGGAACGCATACGGACCCAGGGAATTTTTGCCGGGGCGCAAGGCGGACAGTACATCACCGCGCTTTCGGGCGTCGAGATTGCGCTCTGGGACCTCGCCGGCAAAGCCCTCGGATTGCCCATTTATCAGCTCATGGGCGGAAAAATGCGCGACAAAATTCAGATTTATTGCGACTCCGACATGGATGTCCCCATCGGCGAGGAATCGGATCGCAAACTTCCCTGGATCAAGGCGCAAGGCTTTAAAGCCATGAAGATCGATCTCGATGACGCGGGCGATCCGGCGCGCTGGGACAGCTACAACTGGACCGCGAGCAATGGCGAAATCGATCGCATGGTGAAGTGGGTTTCGAGCGTGCATGACAGGATTCCGGCCGACATGGCGCTGGCCTGCGACATGCATGGGCGCTACGATGCTACGACCGGCAAGAAAGTGGCGAAGGCGCTGGAGCCGTTCCGCCTGTTGTGGCTTGAAGAGCCGGTTCCGCCGGAAGACATCGATGCCATGGCAGACATCCGGCACTCCACCTCAACGCCAATCGCCTGCGGCGAGAACCTTTACATGCGATGGGGCTACCGGGAGTTGCTTGACAAGCAGGCCGTTGATATCATCCAGCCCGATTTCGAAAAAGTGGGCGGAATTGCCGAGGCGCAAAAGGTTGCCAATATGGCGCAGGCCTATTACGTTCCGGTGGCGCCGCATTGCGTGGTATCGCCCATCGGCGTGATGGCAACGTGCCACTCCTGCGCTACGTTCCCGAATTTCCTTTGCTGCGAGTGGCATTGGATCAACCACATGGACCTTTGGACCAACTGGGTGAAAGAAGGCGAGATCATCGTGAACGGATACGTCACGCCGCCCGACAAGCCCGGCATTGGCGTGGAGATGAACGAGGAAGTGGCAAAGAAGGCGCAGATCCCCGGTACCACCTGGTTCGAGGCGGAAGGGTAGATCTTCACATGATGGGAGCCGAAAAAATCATGCCGTCAAGGTCAGCCATTCTCGCCGTGGTTGCATTGCTGGTTGCGGGGCTCGCTGCACCCCTGACGGCACAGCAGGCGCCAGCAACGCCGGCGGCAGCGGACCAGATTGCGCCCGACTTTTACGGAGAGTTTTTCACGCCCCAGCAAGTCATCCAGTACACCTCGTATTGGACGGGAGAGAGATTTCCTGACGGCCGGCCCAAAGTTCCCGATGACATTCTCGATCGCATGAAGACGGTCACTCTGGAAGAAGCCTGGGCCACGCTGCGCAACGCGGGATTCATGCACCAATACGAAGACGGCTGGTATTGCATTCACCCCGACCAGGTTCTGGTGGGCAGAGTGCTGACCTCGGCGTGGATGCCGGGAAGGCCGGATATCGAAAAAGAAATCGAGGACCAGGGCAAGCGGGATCATCGCCTTGGCGGAACGAATGCGTGGCCCGTCGATATGTTGCAGCCGCGCGATGTTTATGTCTCTGACCACTTCGGCCTTAAACAGGACGGCCCATCGATCGGCGACAACGTCGGCAATGCCATCTACGCGCGATCGGGAAACGGCATCGTCTACGATGGCGCGGTTCGCGACATCAACGGCCTTGAGGAATTGCCTAACTTCACTTCTTTTGTTCGCTACTACGATCCGTCGCACCACTTTGGATCGCTTTCCAGCGGCAGATTGCTGAACTCGACGATGGTCAGCATCAACGGGCCCACCCGCATCGGGCAGGTCCTGGTGATGCCGGGCGATGTCGTCCTCGGACGCAACGGCGGCGTCATTTTTATTCCGCCACAATTGGCGCAGCAAGTCGTGGAATACTCCGAACGCACGCACCTTGAAGATATGTTCGGCCACCAGCGCCTGAGAGAGAAGAAATACACCGCTGGGCAGATCGACGCGCGATGGACGCCTGAAATCGAGGCGGACTATCACCAGTGGCTGAAAGAAAATGAGGATCGCCTGCCGGTGCCGAAGAGCACGGTGGAACAGATCCTGAACGAACAGAAACCGAACAACTAAGCCAGGCGCGCCACGCATTGCGGCGCTGCAAACGACGATCATGGGCCAGTAAACGCTTCCCGGGAATGTTGATTTTACCCGGTGGCGAAAAGCAAGTCGAGCCCAACAAAACTGAAGAAAGTGCCGCCAAAAAGCGGCAGAGGGGAGTAAACATGCCAGCCATTCTTGCCAGTGATACATCAATGAGCAACTGTGATTCGTCCTTGGGCTCGTCCAGTCTTGAACTGAATTTGCATGAGAGCAGTTATGCGGTCGCGTCTTTAACGGCATGCCGTCTGCTGAGGAGATGCGTCGGGGCGCTAGCCTGCCTAAGCTTGGCGCTTCTGTTTGTCACGCTGACGCCGATCAAGCTGTCAGGGCAGACATCCGGCTCCATCTCCGGGCACGTCGCCGATCCCACCGGCGCGGTCATTCCCGACGCCTCGGTAACGCTCACCAACGTGGGCACTGGCGGTGTTCGCAGCACGGTGACAACCGGCACCGGGGACTATACCTTCACCGATGTGCCGCCGGCAGCTTACAGAATTCGCGTCACGCACCAGGGTTTCAAAACCATCGATAGCAGCAACTTTGAATTGGACGTAGCGCAGGCATTGCGCCAGGACTTTACGCTCCCGATTGGCTCGGTCACGCAGTCGGTAACGGTTGAGGCCACCGGCGCGTTGCTTCAGGTTGAAAACGCATCTCTGGGCACCGTCGTTGAGAACGCCGCGATCAACGAGATGCCCCTGAACGGCAGAAACTACCTGTCGTTAGTCGCTCTTTCCTCCAATACCAACACGCTTTCGACGGCATCGGGCCAGGCGGGAAGCCGCCTCGGCGGCGATCGCGCTAGCCAATCGATTTCGGTCGGCGGCCAGCGCATCATGTTCGACTACTACACACTCGACGGCGTGAACAACACCGATCCTGATTTCAATACCTATGTCGGCCTGCCTTCCCTTGATGGCATCCAGGAATTCAAGGTGCAGACAGGTGTTTATCCGGCTGAGTTCGGTCACGAAGCAACGCAGGTCAACGTAGTCAGCAAGAGTGGAACCAACACCTATCACGGAAGTATGTACGATTTCATCCGCAACAACATCGCGGATGCAACTCCGTATTATTTCCCGTACAACGCAGCCCCGCCCAAAGTGTTCCCTTACAAGTGGAACGATTATGGATTCGAGCTTGACGGCCCCATCTGGATCCCGAAAATCTACAACGGGCGAGACAAGTTCTTCTTTATGGTCGATGATGAATGGAGAAAGATCCGCACCATCGGTCAGGGCTCCGCAACCATTCCCTCGCCGGCCATAGCGGGCGGCAATTTCCAGGGTTTTACTGACAAGAACGGAAATCCTGTCACCATCTACGATCCGTCAACCGGAGACGCCAATGGCCTGGGCAAGATGCCCTTTCCCAACAACATGATTCCTCCCGGCGAGATCACCTCGCAGTCCAAGGCACTGCTGAAATACCTCGGAACCAGCACGACGCCGTTTTACTCGGGCGGAAAGGTGGTCGCGAACTACGCATACAGTACTTCGGGACCGCAGGATCGCCAGGGGCTGGCCGTCCGCGGAGATTACATCCTCTCGCAGAAGTCCCAGTTTGCCTTCCGCTACAGCTCAGGGAACGAAGACATCATATCGACAGGGTTCATGGGAGCGGGCAGCAAGATCACTACCAACTACTACCAGTACATGGGATCGAACACGTGGACATTTTCGCCAACCGTCGTGAACGAAGCGCGCTTCGGCTATAGCCATTTCTTCAACTCTCTCGGCCTGTTGTCCGCTTACACAAACGACGTGGTGGATGCGATCGGAATTCCCGGACTATCGGGCGGCGCCCCTTCGACGTGGGGCATTCCAGATATGGCTTTCAGTCAGGGACCGACAGGCACTACTCCCGCAATTTGGCAGGAAATTGGGGATATCGGCGGAGACGGCCCCTATGTTGTGACCGACCCTACATGGCAGATCGTAGACAATGTCAGCTGGGTGAAGAGCAAGCACTCATTCCGGTTCGGCTTTGAGTACAACAGGCAAACATTCAACCAGCTTGGCAACCAGTTCTCTCGTGGACAGTTCTTCGCTCAGCCTATATCGACTGCCCTGGAAACGAAAGATCCAGTAAGTGGAAAGGTATCGCTTTCTGGCGGCGATTCGCTGGCTGACTTCCTGCTCGGCGATCTAAGCCAGGCGACCGTCGCGGTGGCCGTTGCGAATGCAAACTATATGCGCAACGTTGAAGCCTTTTACGCCGACGACACATACAAGGTTCAGCCCAAGCTCACGGTTTCAGTGGGACTCCGGTATGAACTGACTCCTCCTTGGAACGACACGTTTGGGAATAACTTCAACGCATATGTTCCGAATATGCCGAAGAGGGGCGACACGAGCACCACATACGCGCAGAGCGGATGGCCGGTGGAGGTCCGCCAGGGCACTTGTACAGCTTCAAATGTGTATCAGGGTCTCAACATCCGATGGACGAGCACTTATGGTCCCCCGCCGCAGTGCAGCAACGGCCTGCTGCCCAATGGTCCGCTGATGGACACAAAGTACTTTAACTTTGCGCCTCGTTTGGGCCTCTCGTACTCACCCACTGCGACCACCGTGGTTCGCACAGGCTATGGCATTTTCTACACGCAGGATATTGGCAACGCGTACTTCGACATGGCGCGTAACATTGCCGGGCGCGCGACCGCGATCAACGCGGACACCACCACGGGGATTTACGGTAACTCCAACCTGACTTGGGCCAACGCAGCGCCGGGCGCCAGCGGCGGCACGACCGTAACTCTCGGCCCGACCACGGTCGAGTATGCGAACGCCCCGAGCCATAAGACCAGCTACACCCAGCAGTACTTGCTCAATATCCAGCAGCAGGTTGGGCAGGACTGGTCCTTCGAGCTGGGATACCAGGGCGCTTTGAGCCGTCATCTTTATGGATTCAAAAACGCGAATCAGCCGACTCCATACGGCTACCTGGGCACCGGCGCGCCAACTTCAGTCGCGTCGCGACTTCCCTTCTATGTTGGGCTGGGCTCAAACGGACTGCCTGCTCAATATGGCTTGCAATATGTGCACGACCAGGGAACTGGCAATTACAACGCGTTCAGCGTCAAGGCCACGCGGCGCTTCAGCAAAGGCCTGAACGTGATCGCTTCCTACACCTGGGGCAAATCCCTCGACGATACGAGCGGAATTCGTAACCAGGGGAACGACAACTTGTATCCGCAGGACAGCGAATGCATTGCCTGCGAATATGGCCGGTCCGCGTTCGATGTGAAGAATCGCATCGTTGGCTCTGCGCTTTACGAGCTGCCCATCGGGCCCGGCAAGTTAGTACCGGTGAGGGGAGTCTTGAATGCCCTGATCGGCGGCTGGCAAATCGGAGGCATCTTTACCCACCAGACTGGTTTGGTCGGAACTCCAATCCTCGGTGTTGACAATGCAAGTATCGCGTCTCCGTTCGGCAACTTCGATCGGCCAAACCCAACGGGACAGAGTCCGTACCTCAGCGGCAGTGCCAGAACACTGAACGACTGGGTGAACAAGGCTGCCTACCAAACGCCGTCGACAGGTATGCCGGCGGGCGTCTTCGGCACTTTGGAGCGCGGCAGCTTCACAGGGCCTGGCTTCACGAATCTTGACGCTTCGCTCCACAAGGCGTTCAACATGCCTTACAACGAGAAGCACCAATTAGCGATCCGTTTTGAGGCATTTAACTCTCTCAACCACCCGAATTGGGGCCTTCCGAATATGAATCTTGCTTCCTCCACATTCGGCCGCATCACCGGAGTTACAGGGAATATGCGCCAGTTGCAACTCGCAGCGAAGTACCAGTTCTAACTGGCTCCAATCGGCCCCGCGGTTCAGCTTCATCGCTGAACCGTGGGGCTCAATCTCATTGACGCGAAACCTCCCGGCGCCCGGGCGCGCCATCCGCGCGCCTGTCTGCGTCTCACAGCCTGCCGAACTGCTTCACCGCCGACTCGATCGATTCCATCTTCTCGATCAGCGGGTACATGGAGTGCTCTTGGAAATCGAGCTGCTGCGCAAGCCGCAACACCTCAACGGCTCTTTCGCGAGGCACAACAGCCACTCCGTCGCTGTCCGCAGTCACAATATCCCCTGGCCGAACGGGAACACCATCGCAAACCACCGGAACCTGCGATCCGGCAAAGCGATAATGTCCGACTGCCGTCGCCGGCGTAATTCCGGTTGCGTACACGGGGAATCCAATTTTGCGCAGGTAAGCCGTATCGCGCACGCTTCCGTCAATCACCGCCCCGCTGAATTCGCGCGCCTCCATCGCCGTGCCCATCAACCCGCCCATTCCGGCAATATCCGTGCCGTCTTCGATCGACATGACGTAGACTGAATCGCGATCGCCGTTATCAATCGCCGCAAGCATGCCATCGAGCGCATGCGGGTCGTCATTTTCTTCCTTCTTCAGCCGCACCGTCAGCGCGTAGCCGGCGAACCTTGCCGGAAACAGCGGCTGCATTCGATGCGAAAGATACATTCGCCTGTGCAACAGCTGCTCCATCGCGTCTGAGACCGATGCCACTTCGACGTGCTTGTAGGCCGCAATCAACGCTGCCGGATCGCGATCGTAGACCTGCGAGTCATCTTGCGCCCGCGATGCGCCAACCAGCATCGAAACTCCGGCTACTGCGCAAACCATGGCAAGCACGCCGGCCGTGAACCACCGGCTTGCATTCGTTTTCAGCAAAGGGCGTCCAACCCACCGTTCTCGACCCATTCCTCGCCTCCACATGCACTGCGCCTGCCGGCTACTGCCTGCATCGAAGTTCCAATTGAGCGCGTAGTGCGCTTCTGAAAGGTGAATTGACACGTCCAGCGACTGTCAATCCATAAACCACTCGTGATTTGCTGGCGTCCGAGCCCGCAGGCGAAATCCTGATCCCGCCGTGGCGGGAGAAGGACCCCGGAGGCTCATCGAGAAAGAGTCTCGCCCTTCAAGCGTCTACATCGAATCTTTTGCGAGCGAAAAGCGAGCGGCTGCTCCATGCAATGGTGGTGGCCAGGGACGGGATTGAACCGCCGACGCCGGCCTTTTCAGGGCCGCGCTCTACCACTGAGCTACCTGGCCTCAGCTTCCACAAGAGTTGAATGAATCTGCGCGGGTTCCGGCGTAGCCGGGTGAGGTGGGTCAATCCACGTGCCGTGCGCTCAAAACAACTTGATCAGTATACCAAGCCACAACTGCAAGGCCAAGGCTCGGCCGTGGACTAAACTGGAGTGCAATCATGCGTAGCTTTATCCGTAATTCCCTCCTGCAAGTCGCTGTAACAGTGGCCCTGGCTGCTCTTGCGGGTTGCGGCCAAAAGCCCAATTCGCAGGGCACGCCGACTCGCGCCGAGGCACGCACCGGCCTCATTTACGAAGCCGAACTGCACCAGGGCCCCGAAACCCTGCGCGCTTTCTTGAGCGACTTTCCCAAGGGCGCCGATCTGCACGTTCATCTCTCCGGCGCCGTCTATGCCGAGACCTTCATCCGCGACGCCGGCCAGGACGGGCTTTGCGTGGACAAAACCAGTCTCAGCTTCGCCAAGCCGCCCTGCCGTGGAGACCTGATCCCGGCCGCTCAGCTCTCCGGCAACATCGACAGCCCAACTCAGATCCTCTACGACAAGCTTGTCGATTCATTCTCGCTGCGCGATTTCGTCGCAACACCGGACTGGAGCGAGCACGACCAGTTCTTCGCAACCTTCGACCGTTTCGGCGGGTTGAGCAAAACCCATCTGCCCGAGTGGGTCGACGAAGCCGCGAGCCGATCAGCAGCCGAAAACAACCAGTACCTCGAGCTGATGCACACGCCTGCCTTCAGCCATGCGATTCAAATCGCCCACCAGATCGGCTGGAATGCAAAGTTGGCCCAGGCCGAGCCGCAGGCATTCGCCGAGTTCCGGCAACAGCTCCTCGACCACGGTTTGCGCGATGAAGTTTCGGCCGACCGCAACGAAGCGCTGCAGGCCGAAGCCGGCCGCAAACAAATCGAGCACTGCGGAACGCCCCAGGCCGCTCCCGCATGCCAGGTCCAGATTCGCTACATCTATCAGGTTCTTCGCGCCAACGCTCCGGAGCAGGTATTCGCGCAAGCGCTGTTAGGGTTTGAAACCGCGCAAACCAGCATGAACGCCCACGATGACACCTGGGTCGGCATCAACTTTGTGCAGCCCGAAGATGATCTTGTTTCCATGCGGGATTACACGCTGCAGATGAAGATGGTCGGCTATCTGCATTCCATCTATCCCGGCGCGAACATCTCGCTCCATGCAGGTGAGCTGGCGCCCGGCATGGTCCCGCCTGAGGGCCTGCGTTTCCATATCCGCCAGGCCATTGAGCTCGGCGACGCAGAGCGCATTGGCCACGGCGTCGACGTCATGTACGAAGACAATGCGCGCCAGTTGCTCACTGAGATGGCCGCCCGCCACACGATGGTCGAAATCAACCTCAGCTCGAATGAGGGAATCCTCCACGTCGAAGGCGATCGGCATCCATTCCCTGTCTATCGCGCTGCGCACGTCCCTGTCGCGCTCTCGACCGACGACGAGGGCGTCAGCCGCATCGACCTGACCCACGAGTATGTGCGCGCCGCCATGGATTACGGCCTCACCTACCGCGACCTCAAGCAACTGGCCCGCACCGGCATGGAGCACGCCTTTCTGCCAGGAGCGAGCTTGTGGGCGAAGCCGGATGACTTCCGCGCAGCCGTCGGCGACTGCAAAGCCGACACTCCTGGCGCCGACAACCCCTCGGCCGGCTGCGCCGACTTCCTCCGCGGAAGCCAGAAAGCCTCCGCTCAATGGGAACTGGAGCGACGCTTCCAAGTTTTTGAAGCCAAATTCCAGGGGCCTGCATTCGACCGCCTGCTCCACGGGCAATAAGCCGCGCCTTCAACTCACCCGTCCTGCCACGCCCGTCCTACACTGTTTGCTATGGACAACGAGCGCATTCGCGAAATCTGCCTCGCCCTGCCGCACGCCGTTGAAACACTCAACTGGGGCCATCACCTCGTCTACTGGGCCGGCGACCGCGACATCGGCGGAAAAATGTTCGCCATGACCGATATCGACGGTCTGGGCACCGGCGTTCTTTGGTTCCACTGCGGGCCTGAGCGCTTTCACGAACTCCTGGAGCGCGAGGGCATCATCGCATCGCCCTACCTCGCCAAAGCTCACTGGGTGACCATCGAGCACTGGAGCGTATTGCGGCCTCGTGAAATCGCTGACGAACTCGCCCGCGCGCACGCGCTCATCACCGCGAAGCTGCCCGCACGGACCAAAGCAATCCTCGCACTCCCGGAAAAGGAGCGCGCCAGGGCAATTCGCGACCGCAAAAGGGCGCTTGCCGCAAAAGCCGGCGCCTCATCCAAACGCAAGAAAGCCACGCCACCCTCCCGCGCAGCAGCCAAAACGTCCAAAAAGTCAGGTAAGCGCGGTTAAGCCGCGGAGGGAACCCGGGCCCGCCCGGCTGCGTAACAATCAATAAATCGCTCCGCGAAAAGGGGAGCCGCCATTATGATCAAATTCCTTCTTTTTTGCATCCTTCTCGTCCTGTGCTGGCCGCTGGCCCTGCTCGCGCTTCTGCTTTATCCCATCGTCTGGTTGCTCCTGTTGCCCTTTCGCGTGGTCGGAATCGCCGTGGGCGGCGTGCTCGATCTAATTGCCGCTCTCTTCTTTCTGCCGGGCCGCGTCCTCCGCGCAATCTGAGGCCCCGGTCCTCAGCTGCATGGGCCCCTTGCCTGCCTCGACATCACCGTCCGCAATCCTTTAGCGTGGTCCTGACGCTTTTTTCCCGGACCCAACGCGCCGTTAGCGTCCGATCCGCGTCATTCTATCCAGAGACTTTGAAGGATGGAGGCTTCATGCGGAAGTTTTTGCCGCTCGCTGTCGCAGTCTGCCTGCTGATCGCCCCGCAGGCAACCACCCCCACACGGGCACAAGCGGGCGATCAGGACGCAGCC
Source organism: Occallatibacter sp. (assembly GCA_035541975.1). Taxonomy (GTDB): domain Bacteria; phylum Acidobacteriota; class Terriglobia; order Terriglobales; family Acidobacteriaceae; genus Telmatobacter. The sequence goes on from DATKMH010000030.1 coordinate 79,666, forward strand.
AAGAACGCCGCCCAGGCGCGCGCCGCCCTCGATGCTATGGTGCAGGCCCTCGGTGGCGAGCTTTGGCTCAACATTAACAATATGGAGCGGCAGGGTCACGTTGCCGCGTTCTATCAGGGCAATCCCGACCCTGGCACCACGGAGTTCTTCGAGTTTTACCAGTGGCCCGACCACGACCGCATTGAATACACCAGCCACCGCGATGTCGTGCAGTTTTTTCTCGGCCGCCAGGCGTGGGAGGTCACTTACCGCGGCAAAAAGCCGCTCGACAAAGACATCGCCGAGGACTACCTGCGCCGCCGCGATCACTCCATTGAAACCGCCGTCAAAGTCTGGATGAAAGACCCCAATACCATCCTGCTCTACGAGGGCCAGCGCATGGTCGAGCGGCACTTGGGAGAGCAGGTCACACTCATCTCGCCGCAAAACGACTCCATCACCATCACTTTGGATACGCAAACGCATCTGCCGCTGGCGCGTACCTTTCAATGGCGCGATCCCGTTTATCACGACAAGAATACCGACACCGAAGAATACGACGACTATCACACCATGCAGGGCTTCCCCACTCCCTTCACGGTTACGCGCATGAAAAACGGTGAAACCGTCCACCAGTATTACGTTGACCACGTCAAGTTCAACGAGAACCTGCCCGCTGATTTCTGGGACCCCGACGCGGTCGCCCGCAAAATCAAGAAGTAGCGGCAGCAATTAGTTCGCGAGGTTACCGCCGCAAAGTTTCACGGCCTGCCTCAGGCTGTTGGCGGCGCGATTGGCAGCGGCCGCGCCAGTGAACGGGAACTCGTTGGACCCACCCGGCCAGCGATCGAGGAGCCCCGTGATCGGCGGCGCCGTCGAGGTGGCGACAACGTTGGAATGGCCGCCGG
>DATKMH010000031.1:0-27679 GCA_035541975.1 Occallatibacter sp.
TCTTCGCCGTCGTGAGTTGACTGGATAGCGGCGAGGCAGAGACGTAGGTTGCAGCGCCGGGCTTGCCTCCGGACTGCGTTCCAGGGCCGCCACTCCCGGCGGAAGGTGCGGTTGCACTCTGAGACGATTTGCAGCCAGCCAGCAAAATTGCGACTGTGCACAACACGAGGGCCTCGCGGCGCAACTTCCTCACCATGGGGAAATACTCCTTTTCCAGTACCAAGTCTCTGGATTGTATCTTGCAGGCATGGGTTGCGATACAGGAAGGCAACATTTGATGGAATGTCGGATCGACGGAGACCGCGGCGTGTGCCACTCTGGGACGGCAAGAAGCCATCCACCCGCCCGCTTGCCTTCAAACGGCAAACATGACAACCTTGAAGGCAGAGCACAAGTTTTCAAAGAAGAAGGAGTTCCTGAATCCCCATGCCTATCCAACCAACAGACAAAATCTGGCACAACGGGAACCTGATTGCCTGGGATCAAGCCAAAATCCACGTGATGAGCCACGTGATCCACTACGGCTCGAGCGTCTTCGAGGGCGTCCGCTGCTACGGGCAGCCGCACGGCTCGGCGGTCTTCAGGCTGCCGGAGCATATGCAGCGGCTGCTCGATTCCGCAAAAATCTACCGCATGGAGGTTCCGTTCACGCTGGAGGAGCTTTGCGCGGGCGTGGTTGAGACCATCGAGGCGAACGGCGTGGCGCCGTGCTACATCCGCCCCATCGTGCTGCGCGGTTATGGCGAGATTGGCGTGAACCCCAAGGGCACGCCCATCAACGTCTATATCGCGAATTTTCCGTGGGGCAAATATCTGGCCGGCCACGGCGGCGCAGATGTATGCATCTCAAGCTGGAACCGGCTCGCGCCGAACACCATGCCGGCGCTGGCCAAGGCGGGCGCGAACTACATGAACTCGCAGCTCATCAAAATGGAAGCCGAAGCCAATGGCTACCAGGAAGGCATCGCGCTCGACGTGGATGGGATGGTCAGTGAGGGATCGGGCGAGAACGTCTTCATCGTGCGCAATGGCGTTCTGTTCACACCTCCTTTGTCGAGCTCGGCGCTCTCCGGCATCACGCGCGACAGCGTGCTCACCATTGCCCGTCACCTTGGCTTCACAGTCACCGAGCAGGCGATTCCGCGCGAGCTGCTTTACATCTCCGACGAAGTCTTCTTCACGGGAACCGCAGCGGAAGTGCAGCCGATTCGTTCCATCGACCGGATCCAGATCGGCGACGGCAAGCCCGGCGAGATTACGAAGAAGATTGCAGACGAATTCTTCGGCATCGCCAACGGACTGAAGCCGGACAAATTTGGCTGGCTCACGCCCGTAAAAGTCGATTCCAGCGAACCCGTAACGGCGTAGAAGCAGCCTTCAGCCGTCAGGCCTCAGCCATCGCAAAGACAAAGCCCTTCGGCACGCGCCGAGGGGCTTTTTGCTTGTAACGGCGGCGTATACTGGGCCGTGCCTGAAAGCAGAAAGGCGCGGCACGAAAGACAGCTATGACGGAAAAAGAGGTGGAAGTAAGAAAACGGCTGATCGTGGTCGTTGTATTGGTAGAAGTTGTTTCGCTGGCTCTCCTTCTTTTGTTTCTCCGCTTGAAGATCGTTCCTGACGCAAAAGAAACCGCACTTTTGATGATGTTGCCCATTGTGTTCGGCTTGCACGTGACCGAAGAGTTCATCGCGCCTGGCGGGTTCATTAGCTGGAATAACTTGTTCAGGCCTCAGTTCGCGCGAACCTCCGCTTCCTACTATGTGAAACTGAATGGGTATGTACTGGTCCTGTCGTTGCTTGTCGTGCTGGGTGCGTTCGATTATCGCGGTGGCTTTGGGTTTGGCATATCAAGCTGGCTGGTCGTTGCCACATTCATGAGTTGGAACGCGATTTATCATCTGCGTGGCGCAATAAAAACGCGGAGCTACTCACCGGGGATGGTGACTGGGCTCGGACTGTTCTGGCCATTGACCGTGATAAGCTGCGCGCACTTCATGGAGACCGGCGTTATGCGCCCGTGGATGTTTGTAGAATGCACAGTCGTTGCGCTTCTGATTCAGCCGGCCCTCGACGCGATGAAGCGGCACGGACAGAAGAAGTCTGCGTGAGCGTGCCATGATTGATTTTGAGCGGGCGAGCGGGCTCTTAACGAAGAGTCGCTTCAGGGGGTTCATCTCTTGAGCATTCCCCGACTTTCCGGATAGAACTGCCCGCACGAGGTCAAAGTTCAAAATGAAGCTGTTGCTTGAAGGAATATGAGAAAACCCATGATTCTACGCCGCCTTTTATTCTTCGCTGCCTCGTTCTGTCTGCTTGGGCTGAATATTGGCACATTCGCGCAGGCCGCCGGTGCTGTGCAGCCCCCGGCCAAGCCGTTGCCCTTTGTCAGTACCATCTTCGGCGACAACATGGTGCTGCAGCGCGGCAAGCCCGACGCGATCTGGGGCTGGTCGCAACCCGGCGACAACGTGCGCGTCGAAATCGGCGGCCATTCCGCAACGGCGGTTGCGGCGAGCGATGGCCGATGGCAGGTGAAGATCGATCCGCCAAAAGCCGGCGGCCCCTACACGCTCAAGATCACTGGGCACGAGTCGGTTGAATTGAAGAACGTGATGGTGGGCGATGTTTGGCTCTGCGGCGGCCAATCGAACATGCAACTTCCGCTGCGCTTTACATTGAACGGAGAGGATGAAGTGAAGGCGGCGAATTTTCCTGAGATCCGCTACTTTACCGTGGCCGAACACGTTGCTTACCGCAAGAGCGATGTGGTGGAGGGAACGTGGAAGGCGGTCTCCCCGGACACGGCGAGCTTTATGTCGGCTGTCGCGTATTACTTTGCGCGCAAGTTGCAGCCGGAGATTCATGTTCCCATCGGACTGGTGATCGACGCAGTGGGTGGAACTCCTGCCGAAGCCTGGACCAGCGCCGACGCTCTCGCTCCGCTGCACGACTTTGATGTGCCTCTTGCGGATGTTCAAAAACTCGACGCAGCCGGCGCGCCGCAGTACGGAAACTTCATCATGCACTGGTATGACGATTACGATCTGGGCGTCAAGCAGAAATGGTTCGCGCCGGAGCTGGACGATGCAGATTGGAAGACGGTCGACGTTCCCGGCGGTTTCGCAGAGCTTGGAGTGCCGGATGCGCCCGCCGTGGTTTGGTTTCGCAAAGTGATTGACGTGCCGGATCCCGTTCCAGCAGGCCGCGCGCTGGTTCTGCTCGGCTCAATCGAGCGCATGGACACGGTCTACATCAACGGCGTCGAAATTGGCGCCAGTTCGTGGGTCGAGAATCCACGCGCGTATCGCGTGCCTGATGGCGTGCTCAAGCCCGGCAAGAACCTAATTGCGATTCGCGTGTTCAAAACCAAGCCCAATGGTGGATTCATGGCCAAGCCCGCCGATCTGCATCTGGTTCTGGGCGATAAGTCGAGCATCGCGCTCGCCGGCCAGTGGAAGGCTAAGCTGAGCGTCGATGCGCGGCCGCCGCATCCATTGCCGGTGGCGTGGGAGAACTGGCCGGTGATGCCCGCCGTTTTATACAACGGGATGCTGGCGCCGGTTGCGCCGCTCGCAATCAAGGGCGCCATCTGGTACCAGGGCGAGCAGAATTCGACGCGCGGATATCAATACCGCAAGATCCTTCCAGCGATGATCGCGGATTGGCGGAACGTTTTCGGCCAGGGAGATTTTCCATTCCTCATTGCCGGTCTGCCGCGATTCTCGCCGCGCAGTGCAACGCCCACCGACGACGGCTGGGCCGACATTCGCGAATCGCAGGCGATCGCAGCGAAAGAGACGCCCGACTCGTGCCTCGCCGTGAGCATCGATACAGGCGAAGCGGATAACATTCACCCCAAGCTGAAGCAGCCTGTCGGCGACCGGCTGGCATTTTGCGCGCTTGACCTCGGTTACCACAAGCACGTCGTGGATTCGGGGCCAACCCTTAAATCCGTTGACAGATTGCCGGGAGAAATCAAGCTGCATTTCGCGCACACCGACGGCGGCCTGGTGGTGAAGGGAGATAAGCTCGCAGAATTTTCGATCGCCGGCGATGACAAAAAGTGGTACTGTGCCGATGCGCGCCTCGATGGCAAAACGATCATCGTCTCATCGCCTCAGGTGCCGCACCCTGTAGAGGTCCGGTACGCGTGGCAGTCGAACCCTGAGGCCACGCTCTTTAATGGCGCGGGGTTGCCCGCAGCGCCGTTCCGCACAGACACATGGCCGCTGATCACGCAGGATGCAAATCCCTATTAGCTCCGGCGATCGCGGCCCGCGCGAAGTTGGCCCGCCGACGACACGTCAATGCGCGGGATCTACCGCGACGGGGTTCGCGTAGTATCCGGTTCGCGTGCGCGCCACAAGGCCGGGCTGGTTCAGCCGCACATCGATCTTGCGATATTGGTCAGGCTTGTCCGCAGTCGGTGGATCGAAGCTGATCTCGTACCATGAAGCGGCGTCCTCAAGGCATCTCTGGATCATGCCACTGACGTCGGTGTTCGATTCGATGGTAAGACCGCCGGTCTGCACCGACAGCACCTGGACCCCGATATCGGCGAACTGCGCGTCGCGGGGCTTTCCAACCCCTTTCAAAAAAGTCTGGTAATAATTCGCGGCGCTCATCGACTCGGAAACGCCCAGAGGATTCACGTCATAGAGCGTGATATCCGCTTGCCGCAGTTGCAGAGATAAACCAATCACCTCTCTGAAGATCTGATCCTGCTGGTGCGCGGTCAGGTTGATGTTGGGACCGGAAACCAATGGGTAGCCGGGCGAGATCCAGATGATCAATTTGCGCCCCGGCAGCGATGCGGCATAGGTCGTGATCTGGTGAAGCGCATTGATCCCAATCCCCAGCCGGTCGTTCTCGCCTCCCTGCGCGTCTTGAGTAATCGAACGCAGGCCGATAGTGTAGCGTTCGAGCGCATCGCCCAATTTGCTTCCGTCCTTTGAAAAACCGGTCGCGAGCTGAATGCCCTCGTCCTTCAGAACGGCAATGGTCGTGGGAAAAGCGAGCTTGCCTCCGTTAGCGTGCAGAAAATTTTCTGTTTGATCGCGCATAGAGACTGCATCGCTATAGCGAATGTCGATCGCATCCATCAACAGAATCACTTCAACCTGTTCCTGCGCCGGCGTCACGCGGCGGAAGGAAGTAATCGGCCGTGGAGAGTTGTTGACGAGGACCGTGAAAGCTTGCTCGGGAAGATTCGTGACCGGCTCGCCGGATCTGGTATTGACCACGACATCGAGCCGAATGGCGCTACTCCTCATCGCTTGCGAAGGTGCGGCCGGCGCTGGTTGCGGAACTGGCGCTGAAGATTGAGCGGAGGCAGCGGTCGCGGCCCAAATAAACGCGCCGGAAACGGCGCCAACAAGTCTCGCATGCTTCATCTCATGTCTCCCGTCGATCGCCGCAGATAAGCGAGACGCGCTGCTCGCTGCAGAGGCTCATCATACAGCACTTGTTATGGGGCTTGTTTAAACGGCGGCCGCGGGTCGATCGGGCCGGTAAAATGGACGATATGAGTTCAGCTCGCCAGACGCCCGATGCGGCGGAGACGATTCTCGCCGGAAGCCGCTTTGTGCGCGCCTGCCTGCGCAAGCCGGTCGACCGGACGCCGGTGTGGTTTTTGCGCCAGGCTGGCCGCTATATGCAGGAATACCGCGACGTGCGCAAGCACCACACGCTGCTTGAAATCTGCAAGCAACCAGAGCTCGCTGCCGAAGTGACGATTACCGCCGCTGAAAAGCTGGATGTGGATGCGGCGATCATCTTTGCAGACCTTCTGCTGCCGCTCGAGGCGATGGGGCTCGACTTCGAGTTCCAGGCCGGCGAGGGCCCGGTGGTGCACACGCCGGTACGCACCGCTGAAGATGTTCACGCGCTGCGGACCGATCGCGCGGGCGATCTGGCCTATGTGGCGCGCGCCGTTGAAAAAGTTGCCGCGCACTTCCGCGATCGCCTCGGCGTGATCGGGTTTTGCGGCGCCCCCTACACCTTGGCCAGCTACATGATCGAAGGCGGCGGCTCGCGCAATTACATCCACACCAAGCAGCTCATGTACCGCTCCCCCAATGCTTGGAAAGGACTTTTGGACAAGATCGTCACGGTGTTGACTGAGTATTGCCGGTTGCAGGTGCAGGCCGGCGCAGACGTGATCCAGATCTTCGACAGCTGGGTCGGCTCGCTCGCATTGAGCGATTATCGCGACTACGCGTTTGAGGCCTCGAAGCGGCTGGTGCGCGCCGTGCAGGCGATGGGCGTGCCGGTGATTTACTTTGGCGTGGAGACGGCGGCGTTGCTCGGCCAGATGGCGGCCACCGGAGCTGATGTGATCGGCCTCGATTGGCGCCAGCCGCTGGATGAAGCGTGGCGCGCAGTGGGGCAGGCGCATGCGGTGCAGGGAAATCTCGATCCCATCACTCTGTTTGCGCCTCATGAAGTTTTGGCGGTTCGCGTAAAAGAAGTTTTGCGCGCTGCAGGCGGACGGCCGGGTCACATCTTCAATCTCGGCCACGGCATTGTGCCCGAAACTCCGGTTGAAAATGTACAAGCCGTGGTGAAAATGGTGCGCGAGTTCCGGCTGGAGGGCGCGCATGCCTAAGCAAGCAGTGCTGCTCCTCGCGCATGGAACGCCGGAGACGGTGGAGCAGATTCCCGAATACCTGCGCAACGTGGTCAGCGGCCGGCCCGTTCCACAGCACGTGGTCGAAGAAATTCAGCATCGTTATTCGCTGATCGGCAAAAGTCCGCTGACGGAGATTACCAACGCGCAGGCGCGGCTGGTGGAAGCGGAGCTCGCGCGTGCCGGCCTTGCAGTCCCCGTGTATGTGGGCATGCGAAACTGGCGCCCATATATTCCAGAGGTTGTAAAGCAAATGCGCGCGGACGGCGTGGAGCAGGCCGCGGTCATTTGCATGGCGCCGCAAAACTCACGCACCAGCGTCGGCCTCTATCGACGCGCGGCAGAAGCGGAAGCGGGCGGATTGCAGATCGACTTCACTGCAGGCTGGGCGGAGCATCCTCTGCTCGCCGATGCTTTTGCGGAGCGTCTGAGACCGGCGTTGGCAAGACTCAGCGCGGACGCGGGCAAGCCGGTGCCGGTTCTCTTTACAGCGCACAGCGTGCCGACGCGAACAGTTCAGGCTCCGGCGGAAGGCGCGAGCGGCGGCCCGAAGTTATGGCCGGGAGAGGGCGCCGATCCTTATGCCGAAGATGCGCGCCGCACTGCAGAGCTGGTTGCGGCTCGCGTGCCCGAAATTCCGCGCTGGTGGTTTGCATTCCAAAGCCAGGGAGCGAGCGGCGGTCCTTGGATCGGTCCAAGCGTGGAAGAAACGCTGGATCGGATTTCGGGCGAAGGCGTGAAGGCGCTCATCCTGCAGCCAATTGGATTTCTCTGCGATCACGTGGAGATTCTGTTCGACATCGACATTCAGTTCCGCGAGTACGCGGAAAAGCTGAACATTCGACTCGAGCGCCCCGAGTCATTAAACGCATCGCAGACGCTGGCGCGGGCAATTGCAGATTTGGCGAGAGATGGATTGCGGCGACTCGACAAAGCGGGCGCGCGTGGATAATTCCACTTGTAGTCAAGATCGCCGCGACCGCTAAAACCACGGTCAGGAACGGAAGAAGTTGCGCGCGAGGAAAATAACGTTGGCCGGGCGCTCCGCCAGCCGCCGCATGAAGTAGGGGTACCACTCGCTGCCGAACGGCACGTAAACGCGCACCTTGTATCCCTGGCTCACGAGCTTGCGCTGCAAATCGCGGCGCACACCATATAACATCTGAAATTCGAAGTGGCTGGGATCGATCTTGCTCTCCTTCGCGTAGGCCTTGATTTCTTCAATCAGCGCATCGTCGTGCGTCGCCAGCGCGTGATAAACGGGACTGTCCACCAGCATCTTCGCCAGCTTAAAAAAGCTTGCGTCAACGTCTGCCTTGCGCGGGAAGGCGATTTCCGGCGGCTCTTTGTAAGCGCCTTTGCAAAGCCGAACGCGAATGCCGTCGGCCAGAAGCTGCTCGATGTCGGCCTGCGAGCGATAAAGGTAGGCCTGAATTACTACGCCGACCGCGCCGCGCAGCCCCGCGTGTGCATGAACGCGGCGCACGATATCGAGCGTGTCCTGCGTGAGCCGCGAGTCTTCCATGTCGATGCGAACGAAATTTTGCGTCGAGCGCGCGTGCTGTGCCAGACTTTCCGCGATGCTCCCAGCCAATTCCGCCGATTGCTCCAGGCCCATCTGCGTCAGCTTCACGCTGATGTTCGCATCCAGACCCCGCTCGGCAATGGAGTCGAGCAGGCGATGATAAACGTCGGCTGCGCGATGCGCCTCGGTCGGCGATGTCACGCTTTCGCCCAGCGAATCGAGCGTGACCGATATACCTTGCCTGTTCATGGCTTCGGCGACGCGCAGCGCATCTTCGGGCTGCATGCCGGCAATGAAGCGCTTATTCAGGCGCGTGCCCAGCGCGGAGTGTTCAAAAAAACGGCGCAGCGGGCGATTGTGCGAGAGCGCGATAAAGGCAGAACGAAGAAGCGGCATCACGAGCCCTTGTTGAGCGGCGCGCCTCAGGGAGCGCACCGGGCCGAAGCTAGTTTCGCATAAAGCGCCTGCTCAAGGCGTGGCGGCTAACACGTTCGTGTAATGCGGCGGGCACCATCGCGGCGCGAAAACCAGGATCGCGATAGCCCACGCCATTCACTGAACCTCAAACAACGCACACCCGTGCGGCGGCAGCGTGACGCCGATCTCCTTGGCTTCTTTCAGCGTTGCGTCTTCCCAAACATTTCGCGCTGCATGCTTTTGCCCGTCAATCCCGAGCTGGCCCCATGTGGTGCGCAAGGTCGAGGGCGTGTCCGCGAGGTTGAAGAAAGCCACATACTCGGCGTGGCCGCGGTCGCCCGGCTGCCCGATGGACGCGCGCCAGACGCGCGCATCCTGAAACCCCGGGCCCAGTGTGGAGACATCGACGGGCCGGCTGTAGGTCGAATTCTGATCGATAAAAATCGCCGTCTGATTGGTGATGAGCGAACGCGTGTAGTCGTCAAGTCGCGTGAGATTCGTGCCCAGGATCAGCGGCGAGCGCGTGATGGTCCATAGCGTGAACTCGGTGCGCTGCTCGTCGCGCGTCAGGCGCGATTGCCGCGCCGGGCCCATGCCGGGGCTGGGACCGAGCCATCCGTCGGGAAGCATGTCCGGGTCGGGCCAGTTTCCGGGGTTGGTGTAGGTGAACCACTGCGCCAGCACATCGAAATCGCCCTTCAACCCGAATGGATATCCGTCGGGAGTGTGGTGCGCGAACTCCCACGCGTCCCAATGATCGTTCGTGATGCGCCACATCTGCGCATATTCGGCGATCTCCGCCGCGTGTTCAAGTTGCGTTGGCCCGGGCGAAAGCGACAGCACGATCGGGCGGCCCGATTTGTGGATCGCCGCAGCGATCTGGCGAATTTCGGAGATTCGGTACGGATGATCCGCAATGCAGTCGACCTTCAAAAAGTCCAGTCCCCACGACGCGTAGAGCCGCATCATGGAATCGTAATAAGCCTGCCCCGCCGCGTTGTCTTTGATGCCCCAGTTGCCCTCGTCCCACGGGCAGGGAGAACTGGTATCGGCCGCATCGGCGGCAGTAAACGATGTGCCGGCAATGGGCAAATTCGCCGCCGCCACCTGGCGCGGAATGCCGCGCACGATGTGGATTCCGAACTTGAGCCCGTGCGCATGCAGCCAGTCGGCCAGCGGCCTGAAACCCGCACCGTTGGCCGCATCTGGATAGCGCGCAGGGTCGGGCACCAGCAACCCGTTGGCGTTCCACAAATAATGGCGGTCCTCCAGCGACTTGCCCTGCGCATTGGCCATGTACCAGCCTTCATCGATGACGGCGTACTTCCAGCCGAACTGCTCGAGCGATGCGAGCACGGTGGCGTTGGCTTTGAACGTGTCCTCGTCGATCGTGAATCCGTAGGAATCCCAGCTGTTCCAGCCCATCGGCGGAGTGGGAGCGACGGTCTGTGCGGGAAGAAGAGAAGAAGCGAGAGATACGCTGGCAAGAATTGCAAGTGCAAAAAGGGCTGGTCTTTTCATGAAGAAAGGATAGAACAGCGGGCCTACCGGAGTTAGCAAGTTAGCGTCCGCCGCGGCTGAGAGAAGGGAAACGGCGGGGAGAAGAAGGTTATGCTAAGCAAAGCCAGCGCAGAGATGAGAGAAGCCGGACCAATCAACAAGGAGCATCGATGAAAAAGATTTACGGGACCGGTGTGTGGTTGGGATTATTAGTGCTCTGCGTGCTCACGGCCGTTGCCGGACCGAGCATGAAAGCAGAGCCGCCTGCGCCGAAGCCGGCGCCGGTGAAGGCCCTCTTTGTGAGCGACATTCACTTTGATCCGTTCTGGGATCCGAGCAAGCTGGATCGCCTAAGAGCCGCGCAGGTGAGCGAGTGGAAGACGATTTTAGCCGCGCCCGAGGCAGCGGATCGAGCCGAGCGGTTTACGCAGCTTGAACAGACGTGCAAGCTTCGCGTGTCGCCAGATACGTCCTACGAGCTTTATGCTGCAAGCCTGCGCGCGATAAGTACCGATGCCGGCAAAGTGAGATTTGTCGTGCTCAGCGGCGACCTGATGGCGCACGAGTTCCAGTGCAAGTTCATGGCACTTGCGCCCCAGGCAACGCCAGGCGAATATCGCGCATTCGCCGAGAAGACGATTGAGTTTGTGATGCGCGAACTGCGCGCGGCATTGCCGGGCGTGCCTGTGTATGCGGCGCTGGGCAACAACGACTCCGATTGCGGCGACTACGAACTCGATGCGAACGGCGAGTTTTTGAAGGCGATCGGCGACAACATGACGGCGGATTTGCCCAAAGGCGATCGCGCGTCGGCGCTGCGTAGGTTTGCCGAAGGCGGCTTCTATAGCGCGCGCTTGCCGGTGCCGCTGGAGCGGACGAGAATCCTGGTGCTCGATGACCTCTTCATGTCGCAGCGCTACCAGACCTGCGGAGGCAAAGACGATCCCGCACCGGCAGCCGCGCAGATTGCGTGGCTGGAACAGCAACTGGCCACAGCGCGGCAGCACCACGAGAAGGTCTGGGTGATGACGCACATCCCCCCGGGCGTGAACATCTATGCGACGGTGACAAGGGGAACCGATGTGTGCGGCGGGGGCAAGCCGCAGATGTTTTTGAAGTCCGATGCGCTGGCGGACGCGATTGCGCAATACGGAGACGTGATCCAACTGGCAATCTTTGCCCACACGCATATGGACGAACTGCGCCTGCTGAAGCCGAAGACGCAGGACGGGCCGCAGCAGGGCGTGGCGATCAAGATGGTCGGCTCCATTTCACCGATCGGCGGCAATAACCCCTCATTTACAGTGGCGGAGATCGATCCGGCGACAACAGAGATGAAGGACTACCAGGTTTTTGCGGCGACGGACAAGACGGGCGCGAAGTGGAGCGAAGAGTACGACTTTGCAAAAACCTACCATGAGCCCGCGTTTACCGCTGCGACGGTGGGAGATTTGATTGCTGAGTTCAGGGCTGACCCCAGCGCACAGTCGGCGCCAAGCGCAAGCTACATTCAGAATTTCGATTCTCACGGCGCGAGCCTGGAGGTGCTCAAGCCGGTTTGGAAGACTTACGCGTGCGATCTGATGGGCGAAGACGCGGACGATTTCAGGAAGTGCGTGTGCGGCGGGCAGTGAGACGAGGAGTAGCCCGCGGCTGCCGGCTGGTCGGCGGTTCAGGAAAGATTTTTTGTGCCCGCTTACCAGGTCCAATGTTTCGGCGATGGTGTGTCGCCGGCGGCCCATAACCCAACCAGTGCAAGAAAGACGGCGCCCAATACCACCAATGCGAAGCGCAGCAGGCGATGGTTTTGCTGTCGCGGTCCGATGAGCTCAAATTGCGGCGGAGCCGTTTCGGTCCGCTGCAGGGTAGTCGCGGTTTGCGCCGGCATCGCGTTCGAATCCGCCGGCGATGAAATCTTGGGCCGGGAAAGACCCGGGAAACGCTCTGGAAATTGCGAAGCTGAAAACCACCGGTTGGGACTGGTGACGGTGAAGTATCCGGCCTGGGCCACCGTGTAGCCTCTGCGAATGACGGAACGCAGCGTATTCATTCCAGTCCTCCCGGCCTATTCATTGCCGAGCTTACGCCTCGGTGGTGTTGGCTGCAAGTTTTCGGGCTAATATGCGTGAGGGAGAGTAATGTCTTGTAGTTAGTTCTGAATTTGTACCATCATCGAGCATCAGTGCGGCGATTCCGAGGAGGTCACCATGAAAAAGGGCTACTGGGTAAATGCGTACAGGTCCATCAAAGATGAGGCGGCGCAGAAGGCGTATTCAGCGCTGGCCGTTCCGGCGATTCAGTCGTTCGGTGGCCGCTTCTTGACGAGCGGCGCGAGCCAAATCGAGGCATTCGAGGCCGGATTGGTGCAGCGAACGATCCTTGTGGAGTTCGACAGTTACGAAATCGCGCTCGCCGCGCGCAAAAGCGAAGCGTATCAGAAAGCGCTCGTGGCGCTTGGCAATGGCGCGGAGCGGGATGTTCGGATCGTCGAAGGGGCGTAGCGTTAGCGCGCGGAAACAGCCTGCCTGAGCCTCGGCGCCTTTTTTTCCTGCGCGGCAAGATACTCGTTAACGGCCGCTGCGGCTTTGCGGCCTTCCGAAATCGCCCAGACCACGAGCGACTGGCCGCGCCGCATATCGCCGGCGGCGAAGATGCCTTCAACCGACGACATATAGTTCGTCGTTGCGACATTGCCGCGCTGGTCGAGCGCCAGGCCAAGCTGCTCGATCATGCCATTCTTCACGGGCCCGAGGAAGCCCATGGCAAGCAGAACCAGATCTGCGTCAAGAATGAATTCCGTTCCGGCTTGTGGTTCGAACTTCGGCGGCGGGCCCACGCGAATGCAGTGAAGCTGCTTCACGTTGCCGTTCTCGTCGCCCGTGAATTTCACGGTATTGATGCTCCAGTCGCGAATGCCGCCCTCTTCGTGCGAGCTTTCGGTGCGCAGTTGCAGCGGCCAAAGCGGCCATGGCGTCGATGCTGCGCGCTCGGCCGGCGGGCGCGGCATGATTTCAAACTGGTGGACGCTCTTCGCGCCCTGGCGATGGCTGGTGCCAAGGCAGTCTGCGCCGGTGTCGCCGCCGCCAATGATGACGACTCGCTTGCCGGTGGCAAAGATCGAGCCCGCGGCTCCCATCGAACGCAGCAGCGCTTCTTCGGTGTCGCCCTCGTTGCGGCGATTCTGCTGCGGCAGGAACTCCATGGCGTAGTGAATGCCCTTCAGCTCGCGGCCGGGGATCGAAAGGTCGCGCGGCTGCTCGGCGCCGCCGCACAAAAGAATTGCGTCGAACTGTTCCGTCAGCGTATCGACAGGCGTATTCACGCCGACATGCGCGTTGGTCTGGAAGATCACGCCCTCGGCTTTCATCTGCGCGATGCGGCGATCGACGACGTGCTTTTCCAGCTTGAAGTTGGGAATGCCGTAGCGAAGCAGGCCGCCGATGCGGTCATTTTTCTCGTAAACCGTAACGGAGTGGCCGGCGCGGCGAAGCTGCTGCGCTGCTGCCAGGCCCGCGGGTCCGCTGCCCACGACGGCCACGCGCTTGCCAGTGGCCTGCTCGGGCGGCTCGGGATGAATCCAGCCCTCGTCCCATCCTCTTTCAACAATCGACCGCTCGATCAGCTTGATCGAAACCGGGGGCTGATTGATGCCCAGCACGCATGCGGCTTCGCACGGTGCAGGGCAGATGCGGCCGGTGAACTCCGGAAAATTGTTCGTAGAGTGCAGGCGTCGAACCGCGGCCTGCCAGCGATTGTTGTAGACGAGATCGTTCCAGTCGGGAATGAGATTGTTCACCGGGCAGCCGGTGTGGCAAAAAGGCACGCCGCAATCCATGCAGCGCGCGCCCTGCTCCCGCTGCTTTTCTTCGGGGAACGGCTCGTAGATTTCAAACCAGTCGCGGATGCGCTCGTCGGCCTTGCGGCGCGTGGGCTGTTCGCGAGTGATTTCCAAAAAGCCTGTCACCTTACCCATGCTGCACCTCGGCTGCTGCCACTAGCGTTGCCGCGGCAAGCGGAGAAGTGTAGACGGATTGCGCGCGCTCTACCCCGAGCACGCGCTTGTACTCATGCGGGAAGACCTTGATGAAGAGCGGCTGCGCGTCGGCCCAGTGCTCAAGAACCCATGCGGCGCGAGGGCTGCCCGTCAGGTCGCGATGGCGCCTGAGCAGTGCGCGAATTTTTTCGACATCCTCGGAGTTGACCAGAGGCTCGAGATCAACACTGGCCTTGTTGCAGCGGCGCGTGGCGAAGTCGCCCTTGTCGTCGTAGACGTAGGCGATGCCGCCGCTCATGCCCGCGGCAAAATTGCGGCCCGTTGCTCCGAGAATGATGGCGAGGCCGTTGGTCATGTATTCGCAGCCATGATCGCCGACGCCTTCAACCACCGCGGTCGCGCCGGAATTGCGAACCGCAAAGCGCTCGCCGGCAATGCCGTTCAGGAAAACTTCGCCGCTGGTTGCGCCATAGAGCACGACGTTGCCCACGAGAATGCTTTCCTCGGGCAGGAAGCTCGAAGTCTTGGGCGGATAAGCGATGATGCGGCCGCCGGAAAGTCCCTTGCCGAGATAATCGTTGGCGTCGCCTTCAAGCTCCAGCGTCACGCCATTGGGAACAAACGCGCCGAAGCTCTGGCCTGCCGATCCGCGAAACTTGAAGTGGAGCGTGCTGTCGGGCAATCCTGCCGATCCAAAGCGCCGGGCGATCGTGCCTCCCAGCATGGCGCCGACGGTGCGGTGCACGTTGCGGATCGGGAAGCTCGCGGTGACCGGCGTCTGCGATTCGAGCGCGGGCTTGGCTTTCGCGATAAGCGCGTGATCGAGCGCAGGGCCGAGGCCGTGATCCTGGCACGTGGTGCGGCGCCGTGCGACGCGCGAGGGCAACGGCGGCACATGCAGGATCGACGAAAGGTCGATGCCTTTGGCCTTCCAGTGCGCATCGTCAATGTGCGTCTCGATCTTCTCTACGCGGCCCACCATTTCATCAACAGTGCGGAAGCCCAATTTCGCCATGTGCTGGCGCATCTGCTCCGCGATGAAGAAGAAGAAGTTGATCACGTGCTCGGGTGTGCCAGTAAAGCGCTCGCGGAGAACCGGATCCTGAGTGGCAATGCCTACGGCGCAAGTATTCAAGTGACACTTGCGCATCATGATGCAACCCATTGAGATCAGTGGCATTGTGGCAAAGCCGAACTCTTCCGCGCCGAGCAGCGCAGCAATCACCACGTCGCGTCCGGTCTGCAGCTTGCCGTCGGTCTGCACGCGAATGCGGCTGCGCAGGTCGTTGAGCAAGAGCACTTGCTGCGTTTCCGCCAGGCCCAGTTCCCAGGGCAGGCCCGCGTGCTTGATGGAGCTGAGTGGCGATGCTCCCGTGCCGCCCGTGTCGCCCGAGATGAGCACCACGTCTGCATGAGCTTTGGAAACGCCCGCAGCGACGGTGCCCACGCCGACTTCGGAAACAAGCTTGACCGCGATGCGCGCTTCCGTGTTCACATTCTTCAGGTCGTAGATGAGCTGCGCGAGATCTTCGATCGAATAAATGTCGTGATGCGGCGGCGGCGAGATCAGTCCCACGCCGGGAATCGAGTGCCGGATGCGCGCGATTTCGCTGTCGACCTTATGGCCGGGCAGCTGGCCGCCTTCGCCTGGCTTTGCGCCCTGAGCCATTTTGATCTGCAGCTCGGTCGCATTGACCAGGTAATTCGTCGTCACGCCGAAGCGGCCGCTGGCAACTTGCTTCACCGCAGAGCGACGCGAATCGCCGTTGGCGTCTGGCTTGAATCGTGCTTCGTCTTCGCCGCCTTCGCCCGTGTTCGACATGCCGCCCAGGCGATTCATGGCGATCGCCAGAGTCTCGTGCGCCTCTTTTGAAATCGACCCGAAGCTCATGGCGCCAGTCGTAAAGCGCTTCACGATCTCCTTCGCAGGCTCGACCTCATCGATCGGGATCGGCTCATCGAGATACTTCAGCTTCAGCAGGCCGCGCAGCGTACACAACGTGCGATTCGAGCCGTCGATCAGGTCGGTGTACTCCTGGAACGTGGCCGGATTGTTGTTGCGCACAGCGTGCTGCACCTTGCTGATGGTCAGCGGATTGAGCAGATGAAACTCGCCGCCCTCGCGATATTGATATTGCCCGCCAACTGCGAGATCGGTTTCGGAATCAGTGAGCGGCTGGAACGCGTACTCGTGCTTCATCTGCGCTTCGCGCGCCAGCACGCCCAGGCCCACGCCCTCGATGCGCGAGGCAGTGCCCGGGAAATAATCCTCGACCAGCGAGCGATTGAGTCCCACCGCCTCAAACACCTGCGCGCCGCGATAGCTTTGCAGCGTGCTGATGCCCATCTTCGAGAAAGTCTTCAGCAGTCCTTTGTTGATGGCTTTGATGAAATTCTTCTCTGCGTAGTCGGCCGTGATTTTCTCGGGCAGCAGGCCGCGTCGCTTCAAATCGTGAATCGTCTCGATAGCGAGATACGGATTGATCGCGCTGGCGCCATAGCCGATCAGCAGTGCGAAGTGCATCACCTCGCGCGGCTCCCCGCTTTCGATAATGAGCGCCACCTGCGTACGCTTTTCTTCACGGACGAGGCGGTTATGAACGGCAGCCATGGCCAACAGGCTCGGAATGGGCGCGTATGAGGGATCGACGCCGCGATCGGAGAGGATGAGCAGCGAATAGCCCGAGTCGACGGCGTGCGAAGCGCGGTTGCTCAGGTCTTCAAGTGCATGGCGCAGACCCTTCTCGCCGTCTTCGGCACGGAACAACGCGGGCAGCGTGGTGGCAAGCAGATCACCTGAAGAAACGCGGCGCAGCTTTTCCAAATCGCGGTTGGTCAGGATCGGGTGCGGCAGCCTCAGCGTGTGGCAATTCTCGGGCGCCTCGTCCAGAATGTTGCGCTCGGTCCCGATGTAACTGATAAGCGACATCACCAGCTCTTCGCGGATGGGATCGATGGGCGGATTGGTGACCTGCGCGAACAGTTGCTTGAAATAGTTGAAGAGCGGCTGCGGGCGATCGGAGAGACAGGCTAGCGGCACATCGGTGCCCATCGATCCGACCGGTTCCTCGCCGTTTGCGCCCATGGGCGCAAGCAGGATGCGAAGATCTTCTTCGCTATATCCGCAGGCGCGCTGCCGGCGCAGTAGCGTCTCGGGGTTGAATGCGATCACGCGCGGCGGCTCGGGCAGCGAGTCGATGGTCACCTGCTGCTGCTTGAGCCACTCGCCATAAGGCTGGCGCGCGGCGAGCGACTTCTTGATCTCCGCGTCGGAGATGATGCGCTGTTGCACCGTGTCGACCAAAAACATGCGGCCGGGCTGCAGGCGGCCTTTTTTCAGGATGTCCTCCGGCGGAACTTCGATCACGCCCGCCTCGGAGGCGAGCACGACTAAATCGTCCTTGGTCACGATGTAGCGGCCGGGCCTCAGTCCGTTGCGGTCGAGCGTTGCGCCAATCAAGCGCCCGTCAGTGAACGCGATCGCGGCAGGCCCGTCCCACGGCTCCATCAGCGATGCGTGGTACTCGTAGAACGCGCGCTTGTCTTCGTCCATGTCGGGATTGCCGGCCCACGCCTCGGGAATCAGCATGGCCATTACGTGGGGCAGGGAACGCCCGGACTGGAAGAGGAACTCAACTGCGTTATCCAACGAGCCTGAGTCGCTGCCGCCAGGGACGATGACGGGATAGAGATCCTTGATTTTGTCGCCATAAAGCGAGCTTTCCAGCACCGACTGGCGCGCATTCATCCAGCTGATGTTGCCGCGAATGGTATTGATTTCGCCGTTGTGTGCAACGTAGCGATAAGGATGCGCGAGCTTCCAGCTGGGAAATGTGTTCGTAGAAAAGCGCTGGTGAATCAGCGCAAGCGCGCTGGTCACGCTGGGATTGGCAAGCTCGAAATAAAACTTCTCAATCTGCGGGGCCAGCATCAGGCCCTTGTAAATAATCGTGCGGCACGAACACGAGGGAACGTAAAACGTGTCCTTGTCTTCGATCTCGGAAACGAAGATTTCGTTTTCCGTGCGGCGGCGAACGCGATAGAGCAGGCGCTCGAATGTGTCTTCATCCATCCCGCTGGGGCGGCCAATAAAAAGCTGCTCAATATACGGCTGCGAGTTGCGTGCTTCGCGGCCAATGGCGTCCCCGTTCACGGGCGTGTCGCGCCAGCCGAGCACAGTGCATCCCTCTTCCTGCGCAATGCGCTCAAACACGCCCTCGCACTGCAGGCGCTGCTGCCGCTCCACAGGCAGGAAGCACATGGCCACGCCATAGGCGCCCGGTTCCGGCAGCTTGATGCCCAGTTCAGAACATTCGGTCAAAAAGAAAGCATGCGGAATCTGGATGAGAATGCCGGCGCCATCGCCCGTCTCCGGATCGCATCCGGCCGCGCCACGGTGCGTGAGGTTGATGAGCACCTCAAGGCCCTTGCGAATGATCTCGTGGCTCTTCTCGCCCTTGATGTTCGCCACCAGGCCCATGCCGCAGGCATCGTGCTCATCCCGAGGATGATAGAGGCCTTGCGCTTGCGGGAGTCTCTGAGGACGATTCGTCGATTCCATGGCATCCTTTTGGAGCATTTTTCTCTTGCGAAAACTGGAGTGCGGCGGAGTACACAACCGCTCTGCGATTTGGGGCCGAAAAATCGCCTGGCCAAAAGAAACGAGTGATATGCGTGAGCCGCTCCGGCCGCATCCCGAAGGGGCACTGCTTTTAATATAACGAAAAACCGCCGTCAATGCAGCAGGGTCTTTCAGCATAGGGGACGGAACCGGGATAACCGGCAATAAGCACTGAGCGTCATGCTTATCTCAACGCGGGCCAAAACTCCTGCCGAACTGCCCCTGAATGGCGCAGGATTGAAACTCTCGTGTTATCTCATATCCCCTGTTTTGTACCGTATACTCGGGGCAATGAAGCGCATCAGCGAAACCATTCTGGTCACCGGCGGCGCGGGATTCATCGGGGCAAATTTCATCTTGAACTGGATGAAAACCGGCCCTCGCGCGAAGACCGGTTCGGTGGTGAATCTCGACCTGCTGACCTACGCCGGCAATGCCGCCAACCTGGCATCGCTCGCCGGCGACAATCGCTACACCTTCGTTCGCGGCGATATCTGCGATGCGGAGCTGGTCGGTTCCCTCCTGAAGAAATACCGGCCGCGTGCCATCGTCCACTTTGCCGCAGAGAGCCACGTCGACCGTTCCATCACATCACCGCAGAAGTTCGTCAGCACGAACGTGCTGGGAACCTTCACGCTGCTCGAACTGGCGCGGGTTTATTGCGCCGTCCTCGATGAGTCCGACCGAGAAGCCTTCCGCTTTCTGCACGTGTCGACGGACGAGGTCTACGGATCATTGCGCCCGCGCGATGCCGCGTTCAGCGAAGAAACTCCGTATGCGCCGAACAGCCCCTACGCGGCCTCGAAAGCGGGATCGGACCACCTGGCGCGCGCATATTTCCATACCTTCAAACTGCCGGTCGTCACCACCAATTGCTCGAATAACTATGGCCCCTTTCAATTCCCTGAGAAACTAATCCCGCTCACCATTCTGAATGCGCTTGAAGGCAAGCCGCTGCCGGTTTATGGCGACGGAAAAAATGTGCGCGACTGGCTGTTTGTCGAGGATCATTGCGCGGCGATTCGTGCGGTGCTCGAGCGCGGGCGTCCCGGGCAAACTTACAACATCGGCGGGAACAGCGAACGTGCGAACATCGACGTAGTGACGCAGATCTGCGACCTGCTGGACGAGATGCGGCCGCTTGAGAGCGGCGGATCGCGGCGCAGGCTCATTACATTCGTCGAAGATCGTCCCGGGCACGACCGCCGCTATGCCATCGACGCCAGGAAAATCCGCCGCGAACTGGGATGGAAACCTGCCGAGACATTCGAGCACGGGCTGGGCAAAACCGTGCGCTGGTATCTCGACAACTCCGAGTGGGTCAACAGCGTGCGCACCGGAGCCTATCGCGACTGGATTGAGAAGAATTATGGCGAGCGTGGAACGTTGAAAACCAATCAAGTTGCGCGCAGCGGGAAGGGCAAGGCATGAAAGGCATCATTCTGGCGGGCGGGTCGGGAACGCGGCTCTATCCTGTCACGCACGTGGTCTCAAAACAGTTGTTACCGGTCTACAACAAGCCGATGATCTACTACCCGCTCAGCACTCTCATGCTGGCGGGAATGCGCGAAATCCTCATCATCTCCACGCCGCAGGATATTGGGCGCTTCAAGGAACTGCTTGGCGACGGCCGGCAATGGGGCATGGAATTCAGCTATGCCGTGCAACCCAGCCCCGATGGATTGGCGCAGGCGTTTCTCATCGGGAAGGATTTTATCGCTGGCCAGCCCAGCGCGCTGGTGCTTGGCGACAACATTTTTTACGGGCAGGGATTCTCAAAGCAATTGCAGTCCGCCGCGCAGATTCAGAATGGCGCCACCATCTTTGCCTATCCCGTTGAAGATCCCGAGCGCTATGGCGTGGTCGAGTTCGACAAAAACGGCCGGGCCGTGAGCATTGAAGAGAAGCCAGCAAATCCAAAATCGCGTTACGCCGTAACGGGACTTTATTTTTACGATCGCGATGTGGTCAGGATCGCCTCGGAGCTGAAGCCTTCGCCGCGAGGCGAACTCGAAATCACCGACCTGAACCGGCGCTACCTTGAAGCGGGCAAGCTGAAAGTGGAGATCATGAGCCGCGGCATGGCTTGGCTCGACACCGGCACCCACGATTCGCTGCTTGAGGCAGGGCTCTTCGTCCATACCATCGAGCGGCGGCAGGGGCTCGACATCGCGTGTCCCGAGGAGATTGCCTATCGGCAGGGATTCATCGATGCCGCGCAGCTTGAAAAACTTGCGGCGCCGATTGCCAAGAGCGGCTACGGAAAATATCTGCAAGCATTGCTGAGCGAACCCTATTTTGCCGCCAGCAGGGAATAGCTCCCCATGGCGCATGCAATTCTTGCTGACCGCGGCAAAGTAAAATGCAGCCTGAAACGAAACCATGAAGATTGAACAAACATCCCTCCTCGGCGTGCTGCTGCTGACGCCGAATATCTATCGCGACGACCGCGGCGCGTTCTCCGAGACCTTCAATCTGCGTCTCATGGCTGAGACGGGCCTGCCCACGCAGTGGGTGCAGGATAACTTTTCCATCTCGCGCAAAAACGTGCTCCGCGGCATTCACTATCAAATTGTGCAGCCGCAGGGAAAGCTTGTGCGCGTGACTCATGGCGCGGTGCTCGATGTAGCCGTCGACCTGCGCCGATCGTCGCCGGCGTTCGGCAAGCATGTAGCCGTGGAGCTGAGCTGCGACAACGCCCGAATGTTGTGGATCCCGGCCGGGTTTGGCCACGCGTTTCTCGTGCTCACTGACGTTGCCGGCTTCGCCTACAAGGTCACGGATTACTATTCTCCCGAGGGCGAGCGAACAATCCTGTGGAACGACCCGGAGCTCGCAATCGAATGGCCGATCGACTCAGCAGAGGCGATTGTCTCGGGGAAAGACGCCAATGGAAAGCTGCTGAAAGACGCCGAAGTTTTCGCGTAGGCTGAATCAGAAGGCGCCCGAATCGAAAGCTGAAACCGCCGCAGATTCGCCGACAAATGCGTCCTCGCTTAGGCCTCCGGCCGCGCCAACAGCCCTGCGAACCCATGGCTGAACCGCTGTTTCCGGGCATCCCGAGCAGTCGATCCTCGAACCTTGCCGATGGTATACTCAGCAGGTTGGGTGCGCCCTGCGCCGCCATCTTCTATACCGCTGAGGTTCCTATGTCAGGCCACTCGAAATGGGCCACCATCAAACATAAAAAAGGCGCGCTCGATGCCAAGCGCGGCAAGATTTTCACCCGCCTGCTCAAGGAAATCGCTGTTGCGGCCAAGGGCGGCGGTAACCCCGACTCGAATGCGCGGCTGCGCACCGCGATCCTGGCCGCCAAGGCCGAAAACATGCCTGCCGATAACATCAAGCGGGCCATTCAGCGCGGCACCGGCGAGCTCGAAGGCCTCACCTACGAAGAAGCCACATTTGAAGGTTACGGACCGGGCGGCGTGGCGATCATTGTCGAAGTCATGACCGACAACCGCAACCGCGCGGTCAGCGAAATCCGCCATGCGTTCTCAAAACATGGCGGAAACTTGGGCGAGTCCGGGTCGGTCAAGTTCATGTTCGCCAAAAAGGGCCTCATCGCGGTGGAAAAGTCTGCTGCCAGCGAAGAAAAGCTGATGGACATCGTTCTGGAACACGGTGGCGAAGACCTGAAGGATGAAGGCGACACGTGGGAGATTCTCACCGATCCTGCATCGTATGAGGCCGTCGCCAACGCAGTGAAGGCGGCCGGCATTCCCACGGTGATGAGCGAAGTCGCCATGGTGGCCTCCACCTATAACAAGCTTGAAGGCAACGCGGCTGCTCAAATGGTCCGCCTGCTTGAAGCACTCGAAGATTTGGACGATGTGCAGAATGTCCACTCCAACTTCGATATGGATGCGGAGCAGATGGAGCACACTGCCGGATAAGGATTTCAGGAGCGGACAGGAAATAGGCCGCCCGGATGTGGCGGTCTTTTTTTGGTAGAAGCACGAATGCAGGGACGTAGGGACGTAAGGACTAGGGACATAGGGACTGAAGACTCGGGACCGGAGAAGTAGGGCCTACAAAGTTGGGACCGGGGTTAACAAATGGGTGGGAGAAGAGCTTGAAGCGAGTTGAAGGACTTGTTTTGCTTTTGTTGCTGGCAGGGACAATGATTGTCGCTCAAACGCCGGACGGTGGAGCTGTTTCGCGAGGGCCGTATCAGCAGGCTATGGCGCCAGTGGGCGCCGGCGAAAGAACGGACGTCTTGACCGGCCAGGCCAGCGAGAGTCGGGCCATCGCGAGTCCGGTCGACGAGAACCCCGTCGCCGAAGTCCGCTCCGACCACCTCTGGGCCCTTGCCCCTTTCGTCAACTGGGGCACCGGCGTTGGCGACCGCTCCGATTACAAATTTCTCTGGGCCGGTTTCCATTTATCGAAAGTGATGTTCCGGCCCCTCCACGCAGGCATCCTCAGCGGACAATTTGAGTTCGGCGGCGAAATCATGCCGCTGTGGCAGGCCTACACGCCGCCGCCGCATTCGCAGGCCTACACATGCGAAACCCCGCAGGGCGCCTTCTACACGTGCAATCTCCCGTTCGGCGGGGGAACGTTCCGCGGCGTCAGCATTGAGCCTGTCATCTTCCGCTGGAACTTCCTCACCAAATCGCGCCGCATTCAGCCGTGGTTCCAGGGCGCAGGCGGCCTCATTTACACCACCCACAAGTTTCCGCCGAATCTCATGAGCAACAACAACCCCGCCAACGGGCCCATCATTGACGGCGGCACCAGCGTGTGGAATTTCACGCCGCAGGGCGGCTTCGGGGTGCACTACTTCCTCAAGTCAAAACGCTCCATCGATCTCGGCATCAACGCGGTCCACATCTCTTCCGCCTCTCTGGGCGACCGCAACCCAGGCGTCAACGCCAGCATTCAAATCCAGGCCGGCTACACGTTCTGGAAATAATGAGAGCCGGCTCGTAGCCATCGGCCTTCAGTTCGCTCCGAAGAATCCGCCATCGAACCGTGCGCTGCGCACTCTAAACTGGAAACATTGATCCGAGAACCCCGGAGCAAGCCCGAACATGAGCGGCACGATCGTCGAATGCGTTCCCAACTTCTCCGAGGGCACTGACGCCGCTCGCGTGCAAGCCATCGTGTCTGCCATGCGCGTCGCCGGAGTTCACCTGCTCGATTGGTCGATGGACGCCGACCATAACCGCTCCGTGGTTACAATCGCCGGAGAGCCCGCTGCAGTTGTCGAGGCGGCTGTGCGCGGCGCAGGCAAAGCCGTCGAACTCATCAATCTCACGCGCCAGCATGGCGTGCATCCGCGCATCGGCGCCGCAGACGTCATACCGTTCGTTCCCGTCAGCGGAATCAAGCTCGAGCAATGCGTGATGCTGGCCCGGCAGGCAGGCCTGGAAATCTGGCGCCGCTTTGGCGTCCCCGTCTATTTTTACGAGGCCGCGGCTGCCCGGCCGGACCGCAAGAATCTTGAAGACATACGCCATGGCCAGTTCGAAGAGCTGCGTGACGCGGCGCAAAAAGACCCCTCTCGGCGGCCCGATCTGGGCGGCCCCAGCCTTCATCCCACCGGCGGCGCCAGCGTGGTGGGCGCGCGCAAGTTCCTTGTTGCCTACAACATCTACTTCGACTCAGCCGACGTCGCCATGGCCCGCGCCATCGCCCGCGAAATCCGCGCGGCTTCCGGCGGCCTCAAGGGCGTAAAAGCCATGGGCGTCCTTGTACAGGGACGCGCGCAACTGTCGATGAACATTACAGATTTCGAAGCGACGCCGCTCTCTGTGGTCCACCGCAAGGTCACCAGCCTGGCCGCGAAGCACAAAACCCGGTTGGCCGAAGGCGAGGTCATCGGGCTCATTCCTGAGGCTGCTTGTGAGCGGGAAAGCGATTGGATGCGTCAATTAAGTGAGTTCGACGAGCAAACCAAGGTCCTGGAACGGCGGCTCGAGCATCCTTTGGAGTGGCCACCGAAGTAACCCCCGCCGCGCTCAAAACGAGTTCGAAATCGGTAGAATAGGGCACAGACCAGGATCGCAAACGACGGTCGCGAACAGTTTCCGGAGGGATGAAGCAGTGAAGAAGTACGTTGGGCTTTCGATTGCAGCGATGATGCTGGCGGCGATGCCGGCCCCTGCAGCGCAGTTATCCACTGACGCGCGCGGAGCCATTCCGCATGATGTGCAGCAACTGGTCGTCATCGATTATCGCGCCATGCAGAATTCAACTGCGGCCATGAACCTGCGCAACCGCGTGGAGCCGCCGGAGATCAAGCAGTTCGATGAAGCGCTGAGCAAGTTCACGCTCAAGCCTGTTTTGCCCAACGGAAAGCCGAGCCCGAATCCCGGCGAGCCCATCGATCAGTACGTCGACGAGCTCGCGTTTGCGCTCTTTCGTCCCACGCCTGGCAGCGATGCGCTGGAATCTGTGGGCATCGCGCAGGGCCAGTTTCCCACCGACGACATTCTGGCCAGCTTTCGAGCGCAAAAGCTCAAGCCCACTCCGCTGCGGACCAACAATATATACCCCATGACCAAGACGGGCATGGTGCTTTGCTTCGTCGATCCCTCCACCATGGTCTTCGGCAGCAAGGAGTCCGTGACCAGGGCGCTCGATGTGCGCGACGGCATGCAGCCCAGCATGTTAACCAACAACTCGATGATGGACGCGATGCAGAGCATCGATTCCACTTCGCTGTGGAGCATTCTCGATAATCAGGGCACGCAGACCATGATGAAGCAGCTCCTGGGCGAGGCCGGCTCGGTCACCGACTTCGACAGCGTGAAGCAGCGCCTTGAGGCCTCTTGGTACGGCATGGACTTTTCCCACGGTGTTCGGTTCGATCTGACCATCCAGACCGGCGACACCTTTGCCGCAGCCACCGTCTCTTCGCTGCTGTCCGCGGCTGTGATGCTCAGAAAGATGACCGGCTCTGACACCGAGAAGCAGGCGCTCAACGAGACTTCGATCGATTCGAACGCAGGCAAGCTCGAGGTTCATTTCGCGGCGTCCGATACAGAATTCAGCGCGCTGCTGCAGTCGCCGCTGTTCCAGACCATGGTGCACTAGAAACAGGGAACAGGGACTCGGGAAAAGGGAATAGAAAGCGGGTCATCTAAGAATGAAGGGCGGTGCGCGGAATGTGCTCCGCCCTTTCTCGCGTTTACTCGTTCGATTGCCGCGGGTTAATCCGGCGTCGTCAACTCCGGCACAAACTTCGCCTTGCCGCCCGGCAACAACTCAATCGTCAGCTGCCCCTGCTGCCGTTCGACGAGCGTAGGCCCGGTGATCTGCACTTGTTTTTCCCCGGCGCCGGTATAGGTCACCTTCAACGCTCCGCTTCCGCGCACCTGAAATCGATAGTGATAGTCGGCCCCCAATGCGATGCGGTCCACGCCAAAACTTGCGTCGGGATAGTCGACCTCCAGAAGCTGCACGTCCGCACCGGTGCGATTCTCGATTGTCGTGTCGATGTGGTAGGAGTGGCAGCCGGCAAGCAAACTTGCAGCACCGGCAACAACCAGCGCGAAAACCTGCCTGCGCGACGGCGCCCTTGGAGTCCAAGAGCAAACACGCCCGCGCGCACTTTGCGCCCTCACTCTTTCGCCCCGCTCTCGCTCGACGAAGAGCTCTGCGCGGCTCCAGGCAAATGCTTTGCCAGCAGCTTTTCCAGCCGGTCCAGCCGCTTCGCCAATTCGGGCAGCCGCTGGAAGATTGCAACCGCGCGCAGCCAGATACGATTATCGAAACCCGGCGATCCCGAAATCATCTTGCCCGGCGGCACATCGTGCGACACTGCCGATTGCGCGGTCAGAATCACGCCGTCGCCCACTGTGCAGTGGCCGGCGATGCCCACCTGTCCCGCGAGTATCACATTATTCCCGATCACCGACGAGCCCGCCAGCCCGGTTTGAGCACAGACAAGTGTGTCATTCCCGATTTTCGATCCGTGCCCGACCTGGACAAGATTGTCCACCTTCGTCCCGTCGCCGATCTCCGTGGCTCCCACGGTGGCGCGGTCGATGGTCGCGTTGGCCTGCACATCCACGTGGCTTCCAATGCGCACCGGCCCCGATTGCGGAATCTTTTCCCAATGCCCCTCGGCGTTCTTCGAAAATCCAAATCCATCGCCACCGATCACTACGCCGTTTTCAAGGGTCACATAGTCGCCCAGGATGCAGTGCTCGCGCACCACCGAATGCGCGTGCGCAAAAAAGTGGCTGCCGATCTTGACGCCGGGATAAAGCACCACATGCGGCAGAATGGTCGCATGATCGCCGACACGCACGTTCGGGCCAATCACAGCGTAAGCGCCCACGTGCGAATCCGCGCCGATTTCGGCGGTGGGATCGACAACAGCAGTGGGATGAATTCCCGGCGCGTAAGCCGGCGGCTGATAGAACAGCCCAAGCGCTCGCGAAAATGAGTGATAGGGATTCTTGATACGCAGCGTGGCTGCGGAGATCTCCTGAAACTCCGGTTCAACGATCACGGCCGCTGCATGTGTGGTGCGGGCGAGTGCGGTGTACTTCACGTTGGCGACGAAAGTGATGTCGGTCGGTCCGGCTTCTTCAATGCCTTTCACGCCGGTAACGTCGAGATCGGGATTGCCGCGCAGTTCCGCGCCAAGCTTCGTTGCCAATTCGCCGAGCTTCATTGAGGAAATTGTAACGGAGACGCCGAAGGCTTCGCGACAAGAGTCGAAACCTCTCCCAAGAGCGCACGACGGACCCGAAAGCCTGCTTCTAGCGCAAAGCACGGTCCACTGGATCGTCAACCGATGTCTCAAAAGTGGAGCACAGCCGTAGGCGTAATATGATGGTGCGCAGTAAAGCACAGTGAGGTCTGAATGAAGCCTCGTATCCTTTCAGGGACCCACAGCATCTCGGCGAATTGTCCGAACTGCAAAGCGGTTACTAGCTTCGAACCCAAGAGCTCAATGCCCATGGCTGACTCACATCACAGCGCGAATGGGCAGTGGTATGGCAGGACCGTATACGTGATGAGTCAATGCGCAGG
>DATKMH010000032.1:0-4306 GCA_035541975.1 Occallatibacter sp.
CTCCTCGACATAGGCCCAAAACCGCCTCTCACTGTTCCCCGCTCGAAGATCCATCCCAGCCCCCGCATGCTGAAAAACGAATCTCCTCAGCCTATCTGAATCCGATCGCCCTAAACCTGCGGCTTTCTGACTCAGTAGAACTAGTGGACGCGCTGAAAAGTCCCGTCCAGTACAGTGAGAATGGCGAGCCGATCGCAGCGTTCGACGCCATCATGTTCAAACTGGTCGAAAAAGCCCGGCATGGAGATCCGCATGCGATGCGCACGTTCTTAAGCTATGCCGAGCGCTATGGCGTGTTGAGCGAACGGCTATCCCCTCAAACTTTGGATATTAGCAAGCTCACCGAGAATGAGCTGCGATTGTTCGAACATTGCTTGCAAAAGATGACGCCTGGCGATACCGACACTAAGGCAAACGGGGGCGCGGAGCGCCTGATCTCTGACATGACAACACACGAACTCAAGGCCGAGATCGCTCGGCGAGAGCAGGCCGACCATACGTAGCCGAGTGGGCCTGCCTGGTCTGGCGGCCCTGCTTGCGTCCGTTCGAACTGCTGCTGCCTCGGTCAGCAGAATGGCGGTTGTGTTGCGCTCATATCCGGAGAGGGCGCGATCCGTTCTGACGTGATCGCGGCCACGGCCGCGCGCGCTTGCGAAAGCGCTCCTCTTGCCATTGAGCAACACCCATGCGGTCGACACGTGCCATCACGCAAGCCGCCAGCATTTTCCCGACAATGTCGGCCTGAAATCGAAATTGGCTTCGTTTCGTAAACAATCCCCCGCCAACTCGTCACCGCTTTTGCTCTGCCGGGTTTCGAAGGCGCACACCTTCCCCGCCACCGTTCTCGTCGAAAATTCGACACCGGCGGCTTCAAATGCGCGCCTAATTTTCAGATCCATTCCGCGAAAGCAGGGCCGCCGCTGAATAAGAGAATGCGCCGCACACTCCAACCCCAGACGCTTGCCTCGTCTTGATCAGACGTGCGGATTCCGCCCTCGCATCATCTTTGTGGCCTCTGTTTAATGGGCTTACGAAGCCGAACTCCTGGCCCACCGCCATTTTCCGGGATGAAGTCGATTCCAGCGTTCTCCAACGCACGCTGCATCTTCCAAATCGCCTCTTCTGAAACACTTCGGCGTTCTCGTTCGAAATCAACAACAGTCGACAAGCCGACGCTTGCGATGGTCGCCAACCTAGGCTGGGTCATAGCGAGCAGCGCTCGTGCGCCACGGCATTGGGAGGGGGCCATAACAATCAACATTTTATGTTGACATCCCTATTTCGATAATTTATCAACATTTTTTGTTGATCAACCTAGTACCCAGGAGAATGATGTGATTCCCAAGGAAAGTCCCTACAACACTTTAGGTGCAGAGCGCCGAGGCTTTCTCGGCGGATCCGATGCTAAGGTCGTCATGGGCGATAACGAGCGCGCCCTGTTGCGGCTGTGGCAAGAAAAACGTGGCGAGGTTGAGCCCGAGGATTTGTCGGGCGATCTACTCGTCCAGCTCGGGACGGTCACCGAGCACCTAAATCGCTACTGGTACGAAAAGAACACCGGCCGCAAGGTTTCCGACGTGCAGAGGCGGGTTTTTCACCCGGTGCATCGGTGGATGGCGGCAACACTCGACGGCAAGATTGAAGCCACAAGCGCCATTTTCGAAGCCAAGTTTGCGCTCCCCTGGAATTTCTCCGAAGAGGCAGCTGCTGAAAAGCACATGCCGCAGCTGCAGCACAACATGTGGGTCGTCGCAGCGAAGACGGCGGTCCTCTCCATCATTACCGGTGGCGGCAAATGGGTGGAAATGACAATCGCTGCGGATCCGCTCTACCAGCACCTCTTGCTCACTGCTGAAAGGAAGTTCTGGCGCTGCGTCCAGAGCGGCGAGCCCCCTCGCCTCTTCGGCATTGAGCCGCCCCGCCCAAAAGTGGATGCCGTTCGTGTGGTCGATATGACGGAATCGAACTCCTGGGTTGAGTTTGCCGCGATCTATCGCAACACCCGCCAAGCCTTCCTCGAGCACGAGCAAGCCAAAACCGAACTGAAAGGTTTGGTCCCCGGCGACGCCAAGGAGGCGAGCGCACATGGGGTCCGCGCGAAGCGCTCGAAATCGGGCGCGATCAGTTTTGAGCTGACCGATTGAAGCCGCCGCGGGTCGCTTTCCGCAGATGTGTCATCACATCGTAAAGCAAGTCCCACGCCCTCGAGAGCGTGGCAGCCGCTTTCGAATTGATGATCAGCCAGATCAGAGACAAAATTGATGCAACGTGCAAGCGAGAGTATTGGGAAGATCGCCGGAGCCTTGGCAAAGGCTCAAGCAGAGTTGGAGAATCCGGAGAAAGCGC
The DNA here is from genome assembly GCA_035541975.1 of Occallatibacter sp. Classification (GTDB taxonomy): domain Bacteria; phylum Acidobacteriota; class Terriglobia; order Terriglobales; family Acidobacteriaceae; genus Telmatobacter. The sequence goes on from DATKMH010000032.1 coordinate 2,347, forward strand.
TTACGGCGACCATTCCATCTCCCTCTCCCCGAGGCGAAGATCGCACATTTCGCTACGCTTCGCTCGCCAGAGGGCTCGAGATCGTGCGCAAGTGCCTCAGCAAGCACGAGATCGCAACCGTACAGGCCACCGCGATCGATCCGGAAAGTGGCCTGATCAAGCTGACGACCACCCTCGTCCACGGCTCGGGTGAATGGATCGCTTCCGATTGGCCGGTCTGCCCGGTCGGCGAAACGGTCGCGCCGCACCGGATGGGAGCCGCCCTCACCTATGCCCGACGTTATGCCCTCTTCACGCTGGTCGGCATCGCCGGCGAGGACGATCTCGATGCACCAGACCTGCCGGTTTCGGCTGGTCCGTTGCAGATGGAAAGCGCCGTTGTGGACCAACCGGTCTCTGCGAAGCCCATCAGCCGGCCGCCAGCGCTTTCAGGCGCCAAGCCAAAACAAACCTTCACCGGCGCCCGGACAGAAAAGCGCTCGGCGGCCCCTCTCACGCCCGAAGCCTCAGCGCGTTTTCGCAGTCAACTGATCTCCGAACTCGAGCAGCTTACGGATATCCATTCGCTCACCAAATGGGCGTACAGGATTCTTCGCCTTAAAAACCAGCTCTCCAATGCCGATGCGCAGATGGTCGAGGCGGCGTTTGAAGCCAGGCTCGAGCTCCAAGGTAAAGCAGGCGGCGCCTCCGGGGCCAAAGGACCAACGGCAACTGGAAGTGACCCAGAACCGATCCGAGTGGAAGCGAACAACGACGGCGTGGTCGTCGTCAAGAAGCCCGTCCGCGAGCGCGACCGTCAGCATCTCAAATTCGTGACCACACAACCATGCCTGATCTGCGGCCGTACGCCTGCGGACGCCCATCACATCAGATTTGCCGAGCCGCGCGCAATGGGCCGGAAGGTCAGTGACAAATACACGGTCCCGGTTTGCCGACTGCATCACCGCGAACTTCACCGGCACGGCGATGAACGCTTGTGGTGGCGGCGATACGGTATCGAGCCATTGGAGGTAGCTTCCGCATTCTGGCGCAGCACCCATTCCGGCGAGAGTCCGGAAACCAGCAGCGACGAGCCGGGAGGGTCCATCAATGGTGTCCGCTTCAGATCCGATGATGCTGCGCCCAGCTCTTAGAGAAACCAGCAAGACGAATTCAGATTTGGATAACGCGCCCGATGACCTCTCTCCGACAGATAGAAGCCAACCGCCGCAATGCGCGTCTCAGCACCGGACCAACCACTGAAAAGGGCAAAAGAAGGTCGCGCCAGAATGCCATCCGGCATGGACTGACAGCCGAGACCGTTATTGACGCGCTCGAAGACGCCGACGATTACGCAGCCTTCGAGCTGGCGATTGCCGCCGATTTCGACGCGCAATCGGCCGTCGAGCGCGAGCTGGTTCTACGGCTCGCAAGCGTGTTGTGGCGCCTGCGTCGAGCGAGCGCGATTGAAAGCGGGCTGTTCCGGATACAGGCGCGGCAGCTGCTCCAATTTCGAGGCGCTCGGCAGGTTGATGGATCTCGTGACGGAGCAATCGACACTTTGTGCCAAACCCATATCGTGCCCGATTGCGGGCCGCACCTCGAGCTGAATCTGGACGATAATCCTGCTAGCTCTGCCTTCGTGGCGAATCAGGACGATGCTCCTGAAGACCTCACCTGCTCCTTTCTTCGCCTGTCTAGCTTGCCGAGCCACCCGCTCGATCGCCTGAGCCGGTACGAAGCGGCCCTCTGGCGACAAGCCTGTCAACTCTTGTTTGCGCTCCATTTTCTGGACCGCCGCAAACCGTGGGAGAGAATGAGAGCTCGCATCAGGTAGCTAGCTAGCACTACTTTGGCAGAATTCATTTGCGCCAGTGTTTTTCAGGGATTTGTTTTCGACAATATGGGCACTGCTGAGACGGCGGCCGAAGGATGAGATCGAGGATGGCGTGACGTACTGCGGGCATGGTTGGCTGAGGCG
>DATKMH010000033.1:0-3306 GCA_035541975.1 Occallatibacter sp.
AAACAAGTCGAGGCAAGGGCAAAAGTGAGTGCGAGCACGAGAATTCGTCTCATTGAGGTTGCATCGCCGATTGTACGCGCACTTTCTGGAGTTGCGGCCATCTGCGCTTCGCGCCGAAAGTATTGCCGGTCGGACCCGCTCTACTTTGACACGCAGCCGGCGCCAGCCTCCCATTGCCGCCGGTGCTATAGTGCTCGGTAAGTTTCAAAGCAGATTCACCCTAACTGTTTCAGAATCGCGAAAAGCGAGGTGCCAGTGAAGCGCCCGGCCGGCCTTGTGATTAGTGCTGTTCTTCTTGTCATGGCATCGTTGCTGCAATTGCTCGGCGCGTGCCTCATGGCGTTTTCTCCGGTGATCATTCGTTGGCAAGCCCATGCTGGAGCGGCCAGCCCATCATCTCCAGTCGCGCAGTATCCCTATTTGCCGTTCATGATGCACGCGATGAGTGCCTTTCTTCTGGCGCTGTGCGTCTGGGGAATCCTCACCGCCGCTGGGCTCTTTCGGCTGCGCCGGTGGGCGCGCTACTCCATCCTCGTCATCGCTGCAGGCTTGGCGTTCATCAGTTTCGTGTCGATCTTCACCTCGATTCTGATAGCGTTCATCCCCTCTCCTCAGCCGCCGGGTGTCGATCCCACACAAGCTCACGCTTCTCAGATGGTTGCGAGGTTCATGTTCGCGTCGATGGCGGTCTTCTATGCCGGCCTGCTTGCTGTAGCCATCTGGTGGCTCGTGTACTTCAACCGGCCCTCACTCCGTGAACTGTTCGCAGCGGGTGCGCCATTGGATTCTGGTCCAGGCCGGCGCCCGCTGCCGATCACCTTTCTCGCGGCACTGCAGTTGTTTGGTGCCGCGGCGTGCCTTCTGGGAGCGCTGCTGCCCCTCCCCGCATTCATGTTCGGATGGACATTGCACGGCACGGGAAAAGCCGTCGTGTATGCCGTCATGTGCGGGCTTGACGCGCTTACCTTCATGGGACTCTGGCGACTACGGGAATGGGGACGCCGCCTGACCTTTGCCATGCTCGGCTTCACGGCGCTCAATCTGGCCTTCAACTTCCTGCGTCCGTCATCATTCCAGCAATACCAGGCAGAGGTTCACAGGATGATGTCCCCATCGCAGCCTCAACTGCCCATGGGGTTTCAAAATGCCATATTCGGCGGCTCTATGATCTTCGGATTGATCTTCTGCATCCTGATTGCGGCGATCCTGGTTCGCCATCGAGCGTTCTTTGCGCCACCCGCTTCCACACCTCAAGTCACCACTTAACAAACCCCGAATCGAAGAAAAGTCTACGGACTCTCTGCTGGTTTGCGCCCTGAGCGGGGCTTTGCGGGTTTCTTTGAGGAGACCTTTGCGTTCAACTCGACGCGACGTTTCCATGCCGTCACCAACGCACCGCGCAGCAGGTCTTCATTGGCCTTGGCGAGCACCACGTGTGTTGCGCCGTTGCGCCCCCAGCCACCCGCAACGGGAACGAATATTTCAGGCGCCTCGCTAACAAACGCAGTCTGTTGCTCGGGCGTAAGCATCAGGTTGCCGTACCCGTGCTTCACGGCCGCAAGCGTGGCAAAGATGCGTCCGCCGACGCGAAAATCAATCGCGCCCATGTGGGAGCCCTCTTGTGCGCCTTCAAGGCTGAGCGCGATCCGACGAAAATCTGAAGCTTCCATGATCGGGTCCTTCGGGGCCCAAAGTCCCTGCGCGGAACCGTGCGCTCATGTTTTCCCAGGTCTCAGAATCGAGACCTGGGGCACCCCGCTCCTAAGCGTTCATGCTGATCAGATCGGTCTCAAATTCTTCGTTGAGCCACTTCGAAAACGCGGCGAACTCCTCATCGCGCCCGAGGAAGGCGCGCACCATCTCGCGTCCCGACTTTGAACCGCCCTGTTCGAGCACGGCTTTGCGGTAGCGCGTGCCCGCGTCGCAGCCGAGCAGATCGGCAGAATCGAACTGGCCGAAGAAGTCGAGCGCAATGACCTTGTCGAATGCGTACGTGTAGTAGTTCGACGAATAGCCCGTAAGGTGGCCGAAGCTCGCATACATGCGGTTGCCCTCGAGCCAGGTCCACGGCTGCAGCGATTGGTACAGCCGCTTTGTAATTTCGTCGAGATCGATCTGCGCCGGATCCTGGTCATGCAGATCAAGAGATAGCGTCGTGTAATAGAGCTGCGCCCTGACCCAGTCTGCGCGCCCAAACGAGCCCGCCAGCTTCATCTTCCGAATGATCTCGGCAGGGAGCACTTCGCCCGTTTCATAGTGCTTCGCGAATGCCTGCAGCAGCTTCTCATCGCGGAAAAACTCCTCAAGCATCTGCGATGGAACCTCGATGAAGTCACCTTCCGTCGCAAATCCCGAAACGCCCGCCCATTCCGTCTGGCCTCCGAGGATCGCGTGCATCAGGTGGCCGAATTCGTGAAAGAACGTGATCACGTCGTTGTACTGCATCAGGCCCGGATCGTCCGGCATGCCGCCGGGAAAATTGCAGATAAGAGCAGCCTCGGGAAGATAGCGTCCGCGCACACCCGTGACGATCGGCGCGGCGGAAAACCACTTGTCCTTGCCTTGGCGGGGATGCATGTCGAGATAGAAGCGCCCCACGTTTTGTCCATCCTCGATGACGTCGAAGACCGATACGGCCTTGTCCCATCCTGCAGCGTCAGAACGGTGGAACTCGATCTTGAAGAGCCTGGCCGCGGTTTCGAGCACGCCCGCCTCAACCTGCGCGTACGGAAAATACGGCCGCACGGATTGCGAATCGAAATCGAACGCCCTGCGCCGGAACTGCTCGTACCAGTAGCCGCGGCTCGTGATGTCGATCTCCCCAAAGCCGGGCTGCTTCTGGCGGGCAAAGTCCACGATCAACTCGTGCTCTCGGGCCGCGCCTTCGCGGCTGGCCTCGTCCAGACGCGACAGAAACCCACGCACATTTGCCGCCGAACCCATCATCTGATCGGCGGTTGCCAGATCGGCCCAGCTGCGGAAGCCCAGGATCGTCGCGATCTCCTGGCGCGTAGCCAGAAGATCGAGCAGGATCTGCTGGTTTGCCGGATATGCCCGCGTGTTATAGGCGAGGAACATGCGCTCGCGCAGAGCCGCGCTCGAGGCAAAAGTCATCACCGGCTGCATGTCTGGCGGGTCTGTAGAGATTGAAATGTTGCCTTCTGCATCGGGTTTGTGGCGATCCCGATAATCCTGCGGCAGGCCCTCCAGCTCAGGCTCGGTGGCAACGATCGTCTTGCCTCCCTCCTGGATGTTCCGGCCGAACTCAAGCGAAAGCCTCGTCGCCTTCTCGTGGAGCGCCTGGAG
>DATKMH010000034.1:0-24778 GCA_035541975.1 Occallatibacter sp.
AGGAAAAGCGCCACAGCGAACGAACCGATCGTGAGAACCAGCCGGGCCTTCTTGCGAAGCAGATTGGCAAAAATGAGTTTGCTGAATTTCATGACAGGGCTCCCCCGGCAATCGCCGGCCGCGCCCCTGCTTCTACCAGCACTCCCTTTTCCAGGTGCAGCGTGGTATCGGCCTGGCGCGCGACCACCGGATCGTGCGTCACCATCAGCACTGTTTTTCCGTGCTCTTTCACCAACCGCTTGATGAGTTCCATCACCTCGTCGGCGCTTTTGCGGTCCAGATCGCCGGTGGGCTCATCGCAAAGCAGGAACGTGGGGTCGGCAACGATGGCGCGGGCAATGGCAACACGCTGTTCCTGTCCGCCTGAAAGCTGGCGCGGAAAGTGGTTCATGCGGTCGCCCAACCCGACGATGGAAAGAGCAGTTTCAATGTGCTTGCGGCGCTCGGCCTTGGACAGCTTGGTCAGCAGCAATGGCAATTCGACATTCCCAAATGCTGTGAGCACAGGAATGAGGTTGTACATCTGGAAGATGAATCCGACGTGGCGCGCCCGCCACTGAGTCAGCTTGCTGCCGGACATGTGCGTGATCTCATCGCCGGCCACACTGATGGTGCCGCGCGAGGGAACATCGAGGCCGCCCATCAAATTGAGCAACGTGGTCTTGCCGGAACCGCTCGGTCCCATGAATGCTACGAAGTCGCCCTGATCGACATCGAGGTTCAAGCCTTGCAAGACATCGATTTCCTCGTTGCCTCGGCGATAAGTCTTGTCTAACCCGCGAACCTGAATCAGGCTGCCCACTGTGCCAGTGCCGTCCACGCGTACCATGATCAACGCTCCTTGATTCCCGCGAAATGCGATCCAGAGGCCGAATCGCGCTGTTCCCACTGGGGACAGCATCGTATGTCACAATCAGAAATTCCCAATCACAGAAGGATAATTGAATTGCATGAGCGGCGCGTTAACGCTTGATCGCAACTGTTTCGCCATCTCTCAAATCGGCCGGTCCACCAACTACGACCGTGTCTCCGGCCACGAGCCCCGCCAGGATTTGCGTTTGCGCGCCGTTCGTCGTGCCCACCTTCACAGCGTGGCGCTCGATGTGATCGCTTGTTACAAGGAATACGATCTTCTGCCCGCCATCGTCGCGGACCGCGCTCTGCGGCACCATCACGCCCGCCGGCGCCTCATTCCCCGCCTTTGTCTCATCCCCAAGGAACGTGACCTTTACGCCCATGTCGGGCAGGATGCGCGGATCGAGCTTGTCGAAAGCTATGCGCACCTCGACGGTTGCCTTCTGGCGATCGGCTGTGGGAATGATGGTGCGCACGTGGCACGGAATCTTCCAATCCGGATATGCATCCAAAACCGCGGTCACTTCCTGATTGGGCTTGACTCGCGCGATGTAGTTCTCGTTGACGTCCACTTCGATTTCATTCGAGGCCATATCGACAATCGTCGCGATGCCCGTGCGTGTGAATCCCCCGCCAGCCGAAATTGGCGACACCATCTCTCCCACCTGTGCGTCTTTGGAGACGATAATTCCGTCGAACGGAGCGGTGATAACACAGTTGTCAACCGCCTGCTGCGCCTCCTTAACTCGCGCGTCAGCAGAAAGCACCTGTGCCTGCGTGTAATCGATCTTGGCCTTCAGGCTGTTCACCGCCATCGTTGCATTGTCGAGCGCTTCCTGAGTTTGAATTCCTGCCGTCCTCAGGTCCTGGGCCCGACGCAACTCAATCTGCGCGTTCTTCAGCTGCACTTGCAGGTCGAGAATGCTTGCCTGCGTAGCATCGCGATCCGCTTTCGCTGAAGCCAGCGTCCGTTGCGCATCGGAGTCATCGAGAGTGGCCAGCACGAAGCCCGTGTGTACGTGCATTCCTTCGGTAAAGAAAACGCCCGTAACGCGCCCCGTAATCTTCGCCGCCACGGTGGCGCGCCGCTGCGGGGTGACATATCCGCTCGCGTTCAGCAGGGCCTGTCGCCCGGTGTCAGGGGCGTCTGCAGTAGCAACCTGCACTGAAGGCGGCTGATGCACGTAAGCGTAGACTCCGCCTGCGACCACGAGCGCGGCGAGCAGCGCGAAAAGAATGATCGCAATGCGCTTGCCCCCGTTTCGGGAGCCTCGCTTGTGGGCTTCGATGCGCAGCGCTGCCAAGTCTGGTTTTACAGGCGCTTCAGGCATAGTTGATCCAGTCGATCTAATCTCGTATTTCCATTATGGTATATCCGCCGGCGCCGCAGTAATCGCCGCGTTTCGTCTTATCAGGCGCGGAGCACCTCAGAATCGATAACAGGCCGAATCGCTCATCGATGGTGAGTTCTTCATCGACGGCATGATCGGGATGGAAAGGCGGGACAGTGTTGGCCCGCCGTAAGGCGACTTTTGGCTGATTCAGCTTGGGGAGGTCAATTGGCGAGGACGACTACCAGGCTGGGGAACTGAATTGGCGAGGACGACTAATTGAGCGCTCGCTGGCGATTCTCGTGTGTTGCGGTGGCGGCTTGGTGTTGGAGAAGAATCTGGAAAGCGAGTCCGTGCGTGATGAGCAGCAGCGGCACGATCAATGTGGGAAGAAAGAATGCAGCACCCAACTGTCCTGCCGAAAGTCCGGCGTGATTGGCTTGATAGAAGGCATTGAGGATATCGGCCGCACCCCAGAGGTTAGCGATCCACGCGACGGTGACACCGGCTGGGGTGAAGAGCAACGAAAGCGCGAGCAATGCAAGGGTGGCCGCAACGACGTCTCCATAAGCGGCGGCGTGGGCGAAGGCGGGCGGCAGATCCGGCGAGACCACTCCGGGGACGACGAATGCCAAGCCAATGAAGCGGAAGCTGTGGAGGATGAGCAGAGGCCGCAAAGCCTCAGTTCGTGGCAGCGTGCGGAGTTTTGGCGCGATATGTTGAGCGGTGACAATTCCCCACACGACGAAGCTGAAGGCGATGCTTGCGAAAAACCAGATCATCTGCAATGGCATGACAATTCTCCTGATTGAGGTCGGTGATTCTTGAGTTCAGTCGCGGTACGGGAGGGCAGTTACTGAAATGCCGCCGGATTGAGCGCCCGCAACGGCATCAGCGGACCGACAGGGATGTACTGGTGATCCATCAATTGCGCCTTGGAGAGAGGCAGCGATTCCTCAATTTCGCGCGCTTCCTCCTCGGTCTTTACATCGAGCAGGAGGACAACGCCTTTGCCATCGCCGCGCGAATACCACTCGCGGATCTTGCCGTCGAGGTAAAGCTTCACGGTCGCCTGAATTTCTTCCGGTATGACGGCCATGACTTGCTGAGCGGTTACGCCTTGCCTGGGAGTGACAATGACCAGTACAGCAGTGGTTTTAGGAATGGCGACGCTGGGCACGCCGGTGGCGGCGCCAGGCTGCGATTGTGCGACAGACATTGCGGGAAGCAATGCCCCCAAAAGAAGCATCGTGGAATTCATCGGGTTTCTCCTCTCGAATTCAGGTTAGGGTGGTTGTGTGAAGAAAGAGTACGACTGTACTCTTTCGCGGCAAAAAAATTAGTCTTCAGCGAAGCATTTGAAGAAGAAGTCCCTCGCCTCCTTTAGTCGCAGCTCGCGTTTTTGAGGATCCGGAGAAACGCGGATCATCATCAGCGCGCCGGCCATGCTGGGGAAGAACAGCCTGATCTTCCTCCGCTTTTCCTCTAGCGTTTTTCCGGGCATGAACGGCAGGAACCGCTCGCGATAGGCTTCGAGCAGGGTTTCGATCCTTTTGCGCACGGCGACGGGCTTGCGCGCGAGTTCGGGGCCAAGGGCGGCGCGCACGCAGCCCATTCCAGGTGAGTCCGCATGGACCGCGCTTAAATATCGATCGATGATGGTCCGCAGCGCTTCGCCTGCGGGCGCGGCCTCTGCAGCCTGCACCATGCTTCTACCCGTCTCGTCGAGTGCGCGCGCCACGGCTTGAACGAAAAGGTCGTCCTTGCTTTTGAAATGCCGGTAGAAGCCGCCTTTGGTGAGGCCTGCTTTCTTCATGACAGGCCCTATGCCGCTGGAGTCACTGCCGCGCTCGCGGAAAGAGCGCGCGGCCATGGCGACGATGTTGGCGTGATTTCTTGTTTTATGTTCCTGGGAGTAGCGCATTATCACAAAGAGTACGCTCGTACTCTTAACCTGTCAATGAGATTGCCTGGGTGCCTTTGCGGATGCAAAAAATGAGACGATTTTGAGTTTTCGGTTTTGCGCGTCCGCTCGGACGGATTTGGCGAGCCCTCCCCCCTCGATCCCGTCCGCTTCGCAGACTTTCCCAAGGAGCTCGCGGACGCGAAAAATCGGACGACTGGGTTCGCTGCGACGAGCGATCCTGCGGGCCTGCGGGCTGTGGCGTTCAGGAACTCGCGGACGCGAAAAACGAATATCTGTCGTCGCCGATTCTCGTGTGATTGCGGCGAAGGAGGCTCCGGCGTGGGAGGTGGTGGTGGAGGAGGAGGTGGCGGAGGAGGAGGAAATCCCGGGACTACTCCCGGGACCTACATTTTTACAGTGACGGCAACAGCAAATCCTGCGGTCTCCCGGTGCCCACAACCACCTTTACCATTCTGGTGAATTGAAGTGTCGCCCGTTTTCCGAAGCAAATGTTGATCTATCGGAAACCTTCTCAAGTGCGTTAGCGCCACGCGCCCAGGATCAGGCCCATCAGTGTGAGTGCAACCGTCACGTATCCACCGTTAATGATTGCGTAAGAAGCCGGCCTGCGCTCGAATAGGGCAACGATCGCGATCGACATCGCCGCCCATCCAAAGCCGGCGAGAAATCCGGCCGTCGCGCCCCATGCCGCCGTTGTCTTTGCATCGTTCAAGAACATGGCGAGGTTGAAAGCCATTACCAGGCTGAAGAGAAACGCGAGCGCGAAAACCTTTGGACCAGCTTTTGGCGGATCAGCAGAAAAGCCGTTCGCACGCGCCCATACGCGGAGAAAGAGTAGTGGCGAATACCAAAGTCCGCCGATGAGGAACGCAGACAATGCTGCTGCAAAAACGGCCCAGTAGTTCAACGTGCTCAGGTTCATTGATTCTCCTTCGTCTCAGCTGGCTAGCCTGTCAATTGCTGGCGGCGAGCTTGTTCCAGTCGATTCGTCCGACTGCAAAGCGGCGATGCAGCGCGCTCATCAGCTGCGCGTTTCCGGCAATCAGATATTCGTAGGCTCGGTCCCATTCATCGCCTGTCTTCCAACCTGTCTGAGTAAGTCGGACAAGGGTCGCGCGCCCGCGCGGCTCAAAATCGAAAACGGCGCGCGTTCGCTCCGCGCGGACATGGGGGAATTGATCAGGCGCAAGAGCAGAGAGGACCAACTGATTTTCAGGCACAAAGCTCACGATTGTTCCGCCCCCAGTGCTTTTGGCGCCGGGAAAACTCACGATCCAGTCGACGCCCGGGCGCAGATCGACATGCGCTTGTGGAGCGAGCCAGGTTGCGAGTCCTTCGCTGGTGGTGAATGCCTTCCAAACGTCGCCAGTGGGGGCTGGCACTTCGAGCTCGATGACAAGTTTTCGACCCGGAGCTGGATTGTCGGCGGACGTGACCGCGGGATTGCCGGGTGGATTTAAAGGTTGTGGCGCACTCTGGGCGTGGCCGTACCAGAAAGGAACGCCTGGGAGCAGAAGCGAGGTAAAGAGAATGAGATTGTTGATTCGCATCGACGGTTAGTTGATCGTTCAAGTAAATATCGGAGTATCATCCAAGATGTCAAGAGAAATCTGGAAGCAACATGCCGGAAACTGCCCTGCCAACCCGCGATCGGATCTTGAACTCTGCTCGCCATCTCTTTTGGGAGAAAGGCTTTGCAGGCACGAGCATGGCCGACCTCCTGGCCAATGCCGACGTGAATTCGGGCAGCTTCTATCACTTCTTCGACAGCAAAGAGGCGCTGCTGCGAGAGGTGCTGGATGGCTATCGCGGCCTTCTGCGGCCTATGGTCATCGATCCTGCATTCTCCTCGGTTGAGGAGCCGCTGGGACGCATCTTTGCTGTTCTTGAGGGATACAGGCGGGGAATTGTCGCCACCGACTGCCGATATGGCTGTCCCATCGGAAGGCTTGCGCTCGAGATCGATCCTGAGAATGCGCCGGCTCACGCGTTGATGGCGCAGAATTTCCAGGCCTGGGTGGGCTGTATCCGGGAGTGCCTGGATACGATGGCAGCGGCGCTGCCGCCGGATACCGATCTCGATGCGCTGGCCACGTTCGTTCTAGTTGTCATGGAAGGCGGCGTGATGCTTTCCCGCTCCTACAAATCCGTTGAGCCGTTTGATCGCGCGGTCGACCAGTTGCGCCAGCACTTTCGGCTGCTGCTGGCCGGCCGAGAGCCCGACATGCGGCGTAAAGCGGCTCAAGAGTAGGATTCTCTGTATGAAGCGCTCCCGATGGCCGATCGTATTGGCGTTGCTGATGCTGTGTGGAGTAGCGCGGCCGGCCATGGCGGCGGCTACGACATTGACGATCGAACAGATGGAAGAGCTGCTGATCACGCTGCGCGGCAAGCCGGATGGAAAGGTGAGCGGCGAGCTTCACAATCTGCAACTCTCAGAGCGAGTGAGCGCGGCGAGGCTAGCACGATGGGAAGGCGAGTTCACAGGGACGCGCACGCATGAGCAGTTGATGAAGCTGGCCGATGCGTCGGCGTTTCTGGATCCTCCTGCGCCGGATCTGGATCGGGCCCCGCGGCCGGACGTTAAAACGCAACTACAGATTCTGAAGCAGGCAGTGGAGTACGTGGGGAACACGATCACGCGATTGCCGGACTTTTATGCAACGCGCGTGACCACGCACTTCGAGAACACTCCGTCGCCGCCGGCGAATACGGTGGGCGGTGTATCCGCTGAGTTGCATCCGGCGGGCACATACAACCGAATGGTCACCTACCGCGATGGGCAAGAGGTGCTGTATGAAAAGGGCAGCAAAATGAAGGAGGAGCCGGCGCTGGCGCTTACGACCAGCGGCGAGTTCGGGCCGATTCTCGACGTGGTGATCGAAGACGCGCTGCACGGCAGGGTGAGATGGCAGGACTGGGAACAGGGGCCCGATGGACCGCTCGCGGTGTTTGCTTATGCTGTGACGCAACCCGATTCGCACTTTCAAGTGGGGATCGCGGGCAGAGGCGGGGCAAAGGAGCTCCTGCCTGCGTATCACGGCGAGATCACGATTGACCCTGCGACCGGGGCGATTCTTCGCTTGAGCCAGATTGCGGACATGGTAGCGCCCCACGCGGACATGCTGGCTGAGATCGCCGTGGATTACGCACCGGTGACGATTGCGGGGCGCAGTTACATTTGCCCGGTGCGGGGCGTGGCTTTGTCGCAGTTTCCGATTCCGAGCGGCCTGGGCATCTATGCGGATCCGGAGACGCAAAGTACACGCTCGATAAAGAGCGAACTGAACGACGTAGCGTTTACGAACTATCACGAATTTCGCGCCGAGGTGCGGATCGTGACGAATCCCGGCGCGAGTGGTGACAGCAACGATCCGAGCGCCAATGCGGCCGCGGCGCCGGAGGCGCCTGGGAACCCTGCACAGCCGGCAGGTGGCGCAACCGTTGCCGCAACGCTGGCGACGGCTCCGGCGGCTGCGGCGAGTCCGGCTGGTGAGCAGGCTGCGGAGGCGCCTTCGAATGCGCCGGCGGTGCCGAAAGCGGAAACGCAGGCTGCCGAATCTCCGAACGCTTCTTTGGCCGCCAAGGCAGCGCCTGCTCCAAGCGCAGATGCGACGCCTGCGAATGAGGCGGCCGAAAATCCGCCTACGTCGAACGTGAATGAGACATCGGATGTTGCGGCCGGGAAAACGGTGTTACACGCACAATCGAAGCTGGTCCTTGTCGACGTAGTGGTGACCGATCACGGACGGCCTGTGAAGAGCCTGGACCGCAGCAGGTTCCATGTGTTTGAGGATGGGCACGAGCAGAACATCGCATCGTTTGAAGAGAACGTGCCGGAGGGCGCCCCAGCGGTGGTGCACGCGCCGGCATTGCCGCCGGACACCTACACGAATGTTCCTGCGTATCCCAAATCCGGCGCCGTGAATGTGCTTCTGCTTGACGGACTGAACACAGAGGCAGCCGATCAAATGTATGTGCGGCGCGAGATGATCCGCTTCCTGAAGACGATGCCAGCAGGCGAGGACATCGCGATCTTCACGCTGGGCGCGAAACTTCGGCTTATTCAGGGATTCACCCAGGACACCGCCAAGCTGCTTGCGACGCTGGCCGAGAAAAAGTCTGCCGCTCCGGCGTCGCTGCGGCAGTCGGCTGAGCAAAAGACGGAGGACCAGCAGACGCTTGACCAAATGACCGATGCGGAGGTGTCTGCTCAGGACATCGCCAACACCCAGGATTTTTTTAATGACGCGGAGATGCAGCAGACCAGCCTCCGCATCGACATGACCTTCGAGGCATTGCAGGAATTGGCGCGCTATTTGAGCGGAATTCCCGGGCGCAAAAATGTTGTATGGTTCTCGAGCTCGTTCCCGCTGCAGTTTTTCGCAATCGGCAGCGACCCAATCAAGCAGATCGCTTTGAACGCCGGTATGCAAGCCAGCCAGCAGGTGCGGGACACGGCCGATTTGCTGGCGGCTGAGCGCATTGCTTTGTACCCGGTGGATGCACGGGGTGTGATTAGGCAATCCATGTTCGACCCGACGGTTCAGGCGCAGAATTACGGCAGGACGACGATGCCAGCGCGCGTTGGTGGCGGGCCGAACAGATTTTCTCAGGACACGCAGTTAAATGCGCTTCAGACGGACACGGAACACAGCAGCATGGATGTTCTGGCCGAAGAAACGGGCGGGCGCGCGGTACACGATTCCAACGGCCTGAAACAAGCGCTCGCGGATGCGCTGAGCGATGGCTCGAACTTCTACAGCATCACGTATGTTCCTCCGGAAAGAAAGAGTGGCCAGAACGGAGTGCTGTTTCGAAGCATCGAAGTGAAGATCGACGGAGCCAAGTACAAGCTCGCGTACCGGCGCGGCTACTACACCGACGACACAGCCAAGCCGGAAGAGAGCAATGGAAGAATTCCGGAGGTGATGGCAAAGGCGGCCGTTTTTGGTGCGCCGCCGTCGACAGAGATTGTGTTTCAGGCCCGGGTGCTGCCGGAGGGTACGCAAACGACCGGGGCCGCGGGGCCCGACAAAGATGTTGCCGGGGAAAGGTCGACGAGTTTTCCGGAAGGAACACGCCGCTATGATGTGCAACTGAACGTTCCGCTCGGACAGCTGACGATTGCGGAAGGAAGCGGCGGCGCGGCACTCGAGCAGATCCAGTGTGCGCTGGTGGCGTATGACGCGGATGGGGAACTTGTGAACTCCGCAGGCCGCGCATTCCACTTCAATCTTTCCGCAGAGCAATACCAAAAGACGATCGCGCAAGGCGGAACGATTTCAGCTCATCTTGCACTGGATTTGCCGATGCGCGATGTGTTTTTGCGCATTGTGGTGCACGACCCGGCCAGCACAAAGACGGGGTCGATCGAGATTCCTGTGCAGGGCGTGGACAAGTAGGCGCGGACGCAAACAAAATCTTCGTCGCAGTGACGCCACAGGGACAGAATCAATTTTTCGCCAGCGGGTCGGAAGGCGGAAACGCGAGCGTCTTGTAGTCGGCGGGCACCTGCTGGTAGAGCTGCAGCGCGACGTGATACTCGAGCTCGGCATCGTCGTTGCGGCCGTTCGCCGCGTAGACCGAGGAAAGAATCTCGTGCGCGTTGAGCGAATCTGGATCGAGGGCGATCGCCTGCTCGGCGGGCGCAACCGCCTGCGCAACCTTTCGCTGGCGCAGAAGTCCGATCGCGTACACATAATTGCTGATGGCCGCCACCTTAGGAATATCGAAGCTGCCTTCGTATTCGAGGATCTCGCCCGCGATTACGTGAGACGGCTGCAGGCTAACGAACTGTTGATAGGGATTCATATCGCCGGGGCCCCAGAAATACCCGGTTCGCTCTTCTGAGCTCATGAAAACCGGACCGTCGATGTGAGCCGGAACCGGTTGCTGCTGACCCTGGTCACCAACGAATGAAAAGTAGGTTGGTAGCCGCCTGCATGGAATGTGAAAGTTGGCCGGATCGGGTAAGTCCGAATAGGCAAACCAACAATCGGTGATTCCGCGCGCGGCGAGATCGGCATGCAGTGCTTTCAGGCCTCCGCCCCAACCTACGTTTGAGTCTTCAAGAACAAGATACGTGCGAGAAGGACCACCGAACGCTTCGTTCGAATAGGGCAGGTAATTTGGGAACGCGTGCAGAGAAGACGCAACGTCGAACAACAAAAGCAGAGCAACAACCCAGGCCCATTTCCGCGCCTGCTTGAGCAGCGCGGCCGCCGCGCCGGCCACCAGCACAATGAGAAACGGCATGATGGGAAGGATGTGCCGGATGCCGATGTCGAGCTTCGCGGTCATGGCGAAACCAAAGAAGAGCAGAACAGGCAGGATGAGGAAGACGACTTCGCGCCGGCAATCGCTTTTCCAGAGAGCGCGCGCAAATGGAACAAGCGCCAGCAGAATCAAGAAGCCGATGGTCATTTTGATGACAAACGCTGCCGGGAAATAGAACCATTTGCCTTCAGGGTATCGCTTGCCGAGCAGAAACATCACGCGGCCTTCGCGGCTGAGAATGGTGACATCAGTCAGGCCGTAGAGATACGACTCCGGCAGCAAATGATGCCGCTCTGCGAAGGCGATCAGATTTGCTTCGACCGGATGATGCAAGTCCTGAAGGTATACAGCCGTTGGCGGCACGATCTGCTGGCCTCCCGGTCGCGCGGCATAGCGAAAGCCGTAAAACGCCCATAGCATCACAATCGACGAAACGACGATCACCGCATACGCGCCGGCCATGCGCAGAACACGATGTTTCGTCGTGGGGGCTGCTGCAGATAGATCCGCATCCATTGGGGTCATGAACAGATCGATCGCTGCGAGCAGAAAGATCATCGGGAAGACAAGAATCGCCGAGTGCTTGGCTGCGAATGCAAGACCTGTGGCGAGGCAGCACAGGCCGAGGTGCGCCAGCGTGGGCCGCTTTACATAGCGGTAGAACGTATAAATGGCCGCGAAGATGCAGCAGGTTGCGCCCATGTCCGTGCCGAGCAAGGGGCCATGCGCCAGGATCAGGGGATCGAAGACGAAAAGCAAAAGCGCCAGAAGCGCCGCAACGTCGCCGAACATCTCCCGCGCTGCGAGAAACACAAGCAGCGCAAGCGCAAAAACGAAGATGCTGACCGCGACGCGTACCTCAGAGAGCATCCCATCCGCGCCGGGCTCACTCATCATCTGCATGCCGCCGTAGCCAGATTGTGCGCGGAAGTGAATCTGCAGCGGGGCGGGATACTTTGGCTTCGACAGGAGGAGAGGCAGCGTAGCAACAAGCTTGACGAGCGGCGGATGTTCGGGGTTGATGCCAAAGTCTGAGCGCAGCCAGTAAGAATAGCCAGCGTACATGTGCGCCGGCTCGTCGAAGGTTTGCGACTCGAGGCGGGCAGAAAGATAGAGCTCCAGGGCAAAGACGACCAACAGAATGGCAGCTGCTGACAGGAACCACGCTCGCGGCACGGCCGTCCGCGGAAATGATGAAGACATGGGATGACCTCAGGTGCTAACCACAGGAATCGGGGAAGAAGATCTGCAGCAGGAACAGCTCTGAGCGCTGCCTATCGGGGAAGGCCAATCATAACCGCTTGATGCGCAGTTTTCAATATTGAAGCTGTAGCGCTGGCAAGAAGAAGTTTGCGCTTGCAGGCCGCGCCCGATCACGTTGAACCGATAAACTGTTCCCATGGTGAAACGGATCGGAGTGCATCTGGGGACGGCGGGCGGGGCTTCGAACGCCGTGGAATGCGCGGCTCAAATTGGCGCCAATACGTTCCAGATTTTTTCTTCGAGCCCGCGCATGTGGCGCGCGCCGAAGGTCGATCCCGCGCAGGGCGTGCGCATGCGCGAGCTGCGCGCCAAGCTCGACGTGGGACCGCTGGTGATTCACACCAGCTACCTGGTGAATGTGTGCAGCCAGTCGCGCGATATTCGCGAGAAGAGCGTGATTGCGTTTCGCGCGGAGATTGAGCGTGCGCTGGCGCTGGGCGCCGAGTACCTGGTGCTGCATCCGGGTTCGTGGAAAGGGATGACACGCAACGAAGGGCTGGATCTGGCAGCCGATTCCATTGAGCGCGCAATCGAAGGGCAGAAGTGGCAGGGAACCGGGTTTCATATTTTGATTGAAAATACGGCGGGGGCGGAGTTTTCGCTGGGCGGGAACTTTGAGCAGGTTGCCGAGCTGGTGGCGCGGTTGAAGAATCATGCGCCTGTGGCCGTTTGCCTCGATACCTGCCACACGCACGTGGCCGGTTATGACATTGTGACTGACGAGGGCTACGAAGAGACGATGAAGCAGGCGGGCGATACGGTGGGCTTCGATGCCGTTCGCGTGTGGCACTGCAACGACGCGAAGGCGATCAGAGGATCGAAGCTCGACCGGCATGAGCATATTGGGCAGGGAACGATTGGACTTGAACCATTCCGGCGGCTGCTGAACGATCCGCGATTCGCGCATTGCGCATTTATCGCGGAGACGCCTGTGGATGAAGAAGGCGACGAAGAGCGGAACGTGAAGGCGCTGAAGCGGCTGGTGAAATCGTCGCAAAAACAGCGCTAAGCAGAGCGTTTCGGGTTAAGATGGTTTCGACCGTCTGGACGATGTTCATTGGGGAGGTGCGCGATGCGGATGAGCATCTGCCGTTCTCTCGCAGTTTTCACTTTCGTTGCTTTGGCGTATCCGGTGTTTGCACAACTCTCTTCAGCGCCTGGGCAGCCGATTCACAGTCAACACCCCCGCCCGGCTTACAGCGCAACGTTTGACGTCACAACGCAGCAAACGCTCGCCGATGGCACAGTGATCACGCGCGAGTCGACGGAGACCGAAGCGCAGGACTCCGAGGGCCGTCATCTGCATTCGGTCACGCAGGCGACGCCGCTGTTTGACCACGATCTGGGAACATTCGCCAGTGCAAACGATCCGGTGGGGCTGACACAATCGTCGTGGAATTCGCGCACGAAAACGGCGAAGGTAATCAAGCTGCCGCCGCGCGATCAGCGCCAAGGTTGTTGGGCCGATGAAGCAGGAAATTTCCGCATTAACGATTCTGGCGCCAGAAACTCAGCGCCCACGAGCAACCTGTCGATAACGGTTGGAGGCGCGGCATTGCCAAATATGCCGCTTCCGCTACCGGGTGTTCCGGCGAACTTGCCCGCGTACACGCGTCCTAAGCCCACGATCGAGGATCTCGGCACTCAGACCATCGACGGGCTCGAAGCGCATGGACATCGATTTACGACGACTATCCAGGCGGGACAGGTTGGAAACGACGAGCCGATCGTGACCACGCATGAAGATTGGTCTTCAACCCAATTCGGTCTTATTGTGCGCAGCGTAACTGACGATCCGCGCAGTGGAAAGCGCACGCGCGAGTTGGTCGATTTCACGCCTGGCGAGCCGGACCCGATCACATTTCAGCCGCCGGAAGGATACGAAATCACCACGGAAGAGCTGCACAAAGTTGATTGCCCGCCTACGCAATAGCGGTCGCCGTTTACACTGAAAAGTGATGGCGGACGAGAGAGAACAACTGCGCAACGACGCCGCGGCGCGCTACGATCCTGCGGCGATTGAACAGAAATGGATGGAGCGCTGGGCCGCGGACCCGAAGCTTTACGCGGCTGAGCCTGCGACCAGCAAAAAACCGAAATATTACGTGCTGGAGATGCTGCCCTATCCCAGTGGGCAGCTGCACATGGGCCACGTGCGCAACTACGCGATTGGCGATGCGCTGGCACGGCAAATGTGGATGCGCGGCTACAACGTGCTGCACCCGATGGGGTGGGACGCGTTCGGGCTGCCGGCTGAGAATGCCGCGCTCAAAAACAATACGCCGCCGAGAGAGTGGACGGTCCAGAATATCGCCGCGATGAAGCGGCAGTTTAATCGCCTGGGGATGGGATTCGACTGGGCGACGGAAGTGACGACGTGCATGCCTGAGTATTACCGGTGGAACCAGTGGTTCTTTTTGCGCATGTATGAGAAGGGGCTGGCGTATCGCAAAAAGAGCAAAGTGAACTGGTGCCCGGAGTGTGCCACGGTGCTGGCCAACGAGCAGGTGGTGGACGGCTGCTGCTGGCGGCACGAAGATACAAAGGTTGAGCAGCGCGATCTGGTGCAGTGGTTCTTGCGCATTACTGCGTATGCCGAGGAGTTGCTCGAGGGGCTGGAGAAGTTGCCGGGGTGGCCGGAAAAGGTGCGCACCATGCAGCGCAACTGGATTGGCCGCAGCGAAGGAACGGAGGTTGATTTCTTCCTGGAAGAGCAGGGAACGAGAGAGCGAGGGAGCAAAGGTGCGGAGCGGCAGCGGATTCGCGTGTTCACCACGCGCGTGGACACGATCTTTGGCGCAACCAGCGTGCAGCTGGCGCCGGAGCATCCGCTGGTTGCAACGTTCACGGCTGAAGACGCGGCGCTGAAGCCGAAGGTTGATGAGTTGATTGCGCAGCAGAAGGCGGCCCGGGACGCGGGCGACCTGGGCGCAATTGAGAAGCACGGTGTGGCAACCGGGCGCTTCGCCATCAATCCATATAACGGCGAGCGCGTGCCGATTTGGGTGGCGAACTACATCCTGATGGACTACGGAACCGGCGCCATCATGAGCGTGCCTGCGCACGACGAGCGCGATTTTGAGTTCGCGACGAAATACGGAATCGAGATCCGGCGGGTGATCAAGCCGATCAGCGAAGGCGAAGGCGCGGATGCGCTTCCTTTTCTTTCAGAAGACGGCGTGCTGGTGAACTCCGGGGAGTACGACGGGCTCACGTGTGTCCAAGCCCAGGAGAAACTCCAAAAGGCTGCGGCGCGCGGCGCCTTTGGGGAAGCGAAAGTCATCTTTCGCTTGAAGGATTGGGGCGTAAGCCGGCAGCGTTATTGGGGTACGCCGATTCCGATGGTGCACTGCGAGCGCGATGGGGTGGTTCCGGTTCCTGAAGATCAGCTTCCGGTGATCCTGCCCGACAACGTGGAGATTACGCAGCAAGGCGGATCGCCTTTGGCGCGCGTGCCGGAGTTCGTGAACACCACTTGCCCGAAATGCGGCGGCCCGGCGCGGCGCGAAACCGACACCATGGACACGTTCGTCGACTCGAGCTGGTACTTCTATCGCTACACCGATGCGCACAATTCTAGAGCGCCGTTCGACTCGGACATTGCGAAATATTGGTTCCCCATCGATCAATACATCGGCGGCGTGGAGCACGCGATTCTGCATTTGATCTACTCGCGCTTCTGGACGAAGGTGATGAGAGACCTGGGCCTGATAAGGAACGATGAGCCGGTCGATCGCCTCTTCACGCAAGGCATGGTGATCAAAGACGGCGCGAAGATGTCGAAATCGAAGGGCAACGTGGTTTCGCCCGATGACATGGTGGCGCGATACGGCGCAGACTCAGCGCGCATGTACTCGCTTTTTGCCGCGCCTCCCGATCGGGACCTGGATTGGCAGGAGGACGGCGTTGCCGGCGTGAGCCGTTTTCTGGGGCGCGTGTGGCGCATCGTCACGAAATACGCCGCGGTCGCGCGCAGTGCGGAGGCATCGCCACAAGTCTCATCCAAAACCCAAGTGGGCGGAGCCCTCCTGCGAAAACTCCATCAGACCATCGCCAAGATCACGCAGGATTTCGAGGGCCGCTGGCACTTCAATACCGACGTGGCCGCGATCATGGAGCTCGTGAACGAGATTCAGGACGCGGAGCCCCAGATGGCTGCGGGCGAGATTCCCGCGCCGGTGGTGCGTGAGCTGCTGCGCACGCTCGTCCTGTTGCTCGCGCCGTTCGCGCCATTTCTGGCTGCTGAATTGTGGGAGCAACTTGGCGAAAAGGGCGCGATTCTTCGCGAGCCGTGGCCGAAAAGCGATCCGGACCTTGCGAAAGAAGACGAGATCGAAATCCCGGCGCAGATCAACGGCAAGCTGGTCGCGGTCGTTCGCGTGGCGGCCGGCTCCGATTCCAAGACGCTCGAATCCGCGGCGCTGGCAGACGACAAGGTGAAGGCTCGTATCGCAGGCAAAACTGTGGTGAAGATTATTGTTGTGCCCGGCCGAACCGTGAATCTGGTGGTGAAGTGAAGACGGTTTCCGTGGCGATTGCCGACGGCAAAGCACCGGTGCGGGGAACACAACTGCTCGTGGAACACATGAGCAAAGTGTTTCGAAGGCCCTCACTTGTTGCCATTGAAATCGGCTGGCGCTGGCTCTTCGGAATTCCGTTCTTTTTCTTGTCTTGGAGGAAGTTCGAGCAGATTGTGGCAACTTACCCGCTAGACTCCTCTGGTGCGAATTCGATCGATACGCAAAATCCCTGGGTCGGCGCAGTCCAGCTTTCGAACGTCATCGCCTTTTATGAGCCGCACATTGCAGCAGCGTTGCGCTGGCTGCTGCCTATGGCGGCCGTGGCGTGGATGATCGTTTCAGGCCTTGGGCGCAATTTTCTTTTTATGCGGATGGATTCGCGCATGAGGTTTCGGCCCGTGGCCATGATTCTCCTCCAAGGCGCGTGGCTCGCATGGCTGGGGCTGGCGGTTTGGGGATGGTTTGTTTCGATGCGGTGGGTGGCGGCCACGCACATTTCCGGGTTGAGCGAACCCGATCTGATCGGCTATTTCATCTGGGCCATCACTCTTTCGCTCACGTTTTTTACAGCGTTCGCGCTTACCAGTTGGGCGTTCATCATCGCGCCGATTCCTGTTCTGCTCAAGGGCTCCGCCCTTTCAGGTTTTGGAGAAGCGTTTCGGCTGGGAAAGGCGTTCACCGGCAAGCTTACCGAAGTCAACCTGGTCCTCGGAATCGTAAAGCTGGCGCTGCTGGTGGTGGCGATGGTTTTTTCCGCCGCGCCGCTGCCCTTCGCCGATGAACTTGGGGCCGGCGCCTTGCACTTCGTCACTGCGGCATCGATTCTGTTCTATTTCGCAGCGGACGATTTCTTTCAGGTGGTGCGGCTCAAAGCATTCGTCGGATTTTGGGAGATTTTTCGTGGCCCGACGGCGATCGGCGCGTCGCCGGGCGCCATCTCTATTTGAGAAACGACTCGGCGATCGTTCCTTTTTGCTGCGCGATCGGGAGCAGCGTGGGATAGAACTGCACGAAGGTCGTGTCGACTGCGCCATGCTGCTGATGGCACGAATAGCAGGACGCAGTCGGCGGAAACACTTTTCCGTTCGCCGTCGCCGAAGTGAAGTGGAAGAACGCCCAGCCTCCCGGATAGCGCGATACGTCTTTCACATGCACCTCGATCCCCATCACATCACCGCCCTGGTAATGGCCGCTCTGGTTGATCGAGCCCTTGTCTTTGGCCTCTCGTGTCTCGAGCACCATGATGGTCTTGTTGGGCCACGTCCCCGTAGCCATGAAACTCCTGTAAGCCGCGGGATTGACGAACACGTTGTCGAACATCGACATGCCTGCCGGCTGCGGCGAGTAGCTCATATCGATTCCGGAGCTCAGATAGATCCACTCGCGGTAATCCTTGGGCGGCAACATATCGCCGTTGGCGGCGTAGGCGGGCGCAGAATCAGTGGACGCTGTCACGGCGCTATGCGTTGGCGCTTGCGCCTGAAAGAAAGCACAAGCGACGGCAAACAAACAGGCCGCGCCCGCAGCAAAAAGAATTCTGGGAAGGGAATGACCTCTCATACCGGCACCATACGTCGCGGGCCGTTCAGCGGTTCCGTGAAAAAGTCCAACTTCGCTGGCGGGCCCTAGAACACCTTCATCTGGATCACGAGGTACTTTTTCGGGTCTTGGCGAATGGCCTTGATGAGCTGCTGTGCCTGGTCGGCGGTTTGGTCGAGGTGATCGTAGAGTTGGCGGTTCTTCACCAGCTGGCCCGCGCTGCCTTCGCCCGCGTTGATGCTCTTCGCAATTTCGTCAAGATTCGTGATCGTGTCGTCGAGCTTCTTTGCAAAATCCGGATCTTTTACGAGCTTGCCCAGCGAACCCTTGCCGGCATTAATCTGATCGGTTATTTGCTTCAGGTTCGCTGTTGCGCCGTTCAAGTTGTTGTAGAGCGTCTCGTCCTTCAACAGCTTGCCGGCAGTGCCTTTGCCTGCCTGCAGGTCCGCGGTGATGGAATTGAGATTGTCGACGGCCGAATCCAGCTTCTTGTAAAGCGTGTCATCGTTGATCAGTTCGCCCAGGCTTCCTTTGCCGCTGGAGATTTCGTCGGAGATCGTCTTCAAGTTGTTGGCCATGGCGCCGATGTTCTTGGCCATCGTGGGATCGTTGAGAAACTCCGCGGCAGTGCCGTGCCCGTGATTGAGGGTGTCGACGAGGGTCTCAATTTTGTGAATGAGGACGTTGATTTCCTGGATGGAGACCTGGCTAGTGTTGATGACCGACTGAATGGTCGGCGAGCCAGACTGCTGCAGCTCCGCGCCATTGGCCGGGCGCGGCCCCGAAGCGTGAGTGGAATCGATATCCACAAAACTGTCGCCCAGAACGCCAGCGGCTTGAATTGAGGCGACAGAGTCTGTGTGGATGTCGTCAAGGTAGCGCTCGCCTACCTGCATGGTGACTTCAACAGGATTGGGATTGCGCGCCGGAACCACCCGCGTGTGGATTACGTTGCCAATGGTCACGCCTTCGAGCGAAACGACGGCGCCGTCTTTCAGGCCTCCGGCATTGGGAAAGTAGCAGCGCAGCTCGACCTTGTGCGCGAACAGACCGCCGGAGGATGCAGTCATAAGAAAAATGATGGCAATCAGCAAGGCGAGCGCGACCAGAACCAGTGCGCCCACTTTGAGTTGCGACCACTGAATCTCTTTGCGACTTGGCAATTTTCTCCCCTTGCGGAACCCACTGAATCAACGCCTTGAGGATAGCAGAATGGGCGTGCCCGGAGCCCCTCGAAAGCCCGGTTTCCGAGGCCCGACCTTTCACGCCTGGTGGCCGTCCTCAAGCACTACGCTGGCCATCGCCAGATCCTTAGTGTGCGTAAGCGATAGCGCGGAATGGACGACACCAAGGCGGCCCGCAATTTGCGCGGCGCGGCCATGAAAACGGAGGGTCGGCCTTCCGCTGAGCTCGCGAACAACCTCAATTTCCAGCCAGTTCACGCCGTTGCTGATTCCGGTTCCCAGCGCCTTGGCAGCCGCTTCCTTGGCCGCAAAGCGGGCGGCAAAGCTTTCCGCAGCGTTCCGTTTTCGCTCACAGTAAGCCTGCTCGGCCCCAAGATAAATGCGGTCGAGAAATCGATGGCCAAAGCGATCCATGACCTGTTGGATGCGGGCAATCTCGATGACATCGATTCCGGAACCCACGATCATCTTGTGTACCAAGCTACAACATTCCAGCGGGAGGCGGGTTTTGCGCGGGGCTGCGCAAGGCCGGGGGTGCAGGGTTCAAAAACGGCTGATGACCGTGGTCTGGCGATCCACAAACTGTGGTTCGCGGGGTTGTGTCAAAGGCGGTCAAGCCCGTTCGACTCCGCAACAGGATTCATCCACAGAAGCATGTCTCCGATAAACAGCCCGTGAAGCAGAACATGCAGGAACTGAGCCGTCGCCAGAGTCTGGGCATCCCGTGGGCGATGCAGATGAAGGCCGTTTCTACCGAGGACCCGTCGCGGCTGGTGCAGACGCTGACCGGCGCCATCCTTGGTTGCGGCGGGTGGGTGCTGAGCCGGGGCGCGAACGACTCGGGCAGGGTGAATATGCTGTTTGAGTTCGAGCGGCAGGCGTGCGTGGACATCTATACGGTTCTGATCGCCACAGGCCTGGAGCTGAGCCAGAACGGGCACATTCGCCTGACCGAACTCTGCCAGTGCACGCGGAGCCAGCAGCGGGATTGCGGGGCGGAGATCGCGAGCGTCGATCTGGAGGTGCAGACGTTTCCGAGGGAGATTGTCGACATGGTGCAGACGTCGGGGCCTGTCTAAAGCCGGCTGGGGAAAAACTCCATCGAACTGGCTCTGTAACAAGCGCACGACTTCACGGCTTGCAGAAACACTCCATCGAATGGCTTTTGTAACAACGACACGGCTTGTCGGGGTCCCCACGGACTGGTCTTGGTCCGTGGGGTGACTTGAGCGGGGCCGATAAGTGGCGCGCTATTTCTGGCGCACCGACGGCCTCACTGCAGCAAAGCGGCTCATGCCGGCTCACGCACGCTTTTCTGGTTGACGAAATGCCCGCGCGTTCGGCAGAATTTCCACAATAAACTTCTGTTTCCCCGGTTTTGGCAGGAGTCTGCCGCCCCGACCCCATCTCTTCCCCAGTCAGGCATGGAGCCAGAGCGGTTCTGCATAAATACACCACAAATTCTGAACCGCACTGAAAGGACGAACTGCATGACCAGGATGTCATTGTCCCCGACTCATTTCAGGTTCATTTCAAAACTCACATCCCTTGCCGCCGCCGTTTTGGCCTTATCCACGCCGATGGTCGGTGGCTGTAAGGGTGAAAGCGGCAATCAGCTCATCGGCAGTTGGAAGTTCGCCAGCTTGACCGGGACGACGACCAATTGCTTCGCATCAGCGGTTTTCAAGGATGATGCGATCGTTCTTAACTACCCGGAAAGGCCTCCTTTACCGAATAACCCCTACAGCACGGCCGTTCCAGGCAGGACGGTGAACATGGTCGTGGATCGTTACATGCCTTCTCCTTCGCTTGTGGTTGTCATGGCCAACGGTGACCACGTGAACTACAAATTCACCGACAAAGATCACATGTTTTTCGAGACCCCGTGGGGCAATTGCTATTACCAGCGAGCGGACTAGTTGCCGCATCAACCCCGGGTTTTTAGAATGCGCCAACCGGCAGGATTGTCCGCCAATTTCAATTCAAACTTCTGTTTCACCCCGCTTCAACCAGCCCGTATTTCCGCTGCCAGGACTGCTTGAGCTGCGTGCGCACCCCAGCGCGTTCGGCTTCGGTTACTTCGGGCTCGGGACCTTCCACAAAGCGCGATGCTTCGCGCTTGGCGAGCTCAAGCAGTTGCCGGTCGCGGATGAGATTCGCCACGCGAAAATCGGGCAGGCCCGCCTGACGCGTGCCAAAAAACTCGCCCGGGCCGCGCTGTCGCAAGTCCAGCTCCGCCAATTCGAATCCATCCTGCGATTGAACCATGGCGTTGAGGCGCTCTTCGCCGAGATCGGAGATGCGATCGCCGGTGACGAGAATGCAGTAGCTCTTTGCCGCGCCGCGTCCGACGCGTCCGCGCAACTGATGCAACTGCGCAAGGCCGAAGCGCTCGGCGTGCTCGACAACCATCACGGTGGCGTTAGCCACGTCGACGCCGACTTCGATCACCGTGGTCGAGACGAGCACGTCAATTTCGCCGCGCTGAAAACGGCGCATGATGATTTCTTTTTCGTCGGCGTCGAGACGCCCGTGGAGCAGACCCAGGCGCAGGCCCGCAAGCGGGCCCTTGCGGAGCTTCTCGTGCATGTCGACCGCGGACTTGAGGCCAGATTTCGCGCTGGGCGCAGATTCTTTTTGGAGACCCGGAAACAGCTCCGCGCTTTTGGCGCTTTTTTTCGTCCGGCTTGTGGGCGCCGGCCGCAACGATGCATCTTCGTGGGAGAAATCCAGCTCCGGCTGATCTTCTTTGGTCCCTTCAATTACCGGATAGACAATGTAAGCCTGCCGGCCCTGCGCCACCTGCTTGCGCACAAACTGCCACACCTCGTCGGCGCGCTCGCCGTCGATGCGGCGCGTCACGATGGGCATACGCCCCGGCGGCAGCTCGTCGAGCGTGCTGAGTTCAAGGTCGCCATAGAGCGAGAGCGCCAATGTGCGCGGAATGGGGGTTGCCGTCATGACCAGCACGTCGGGCTCGGGCTGGTTGGGCTTCTTCATCAGCTTGAAGCGCTGCATCACGCCGAAGCGGTGCTGCTCGTCGACCACGACAAGGCCGAGCCGGTCGAATTCGACTTTTTCTTCGATCAGTGCATGGGTGCCAATGATCAGGTCCGCATCGCCGCGATTGATGAGCCCGCGCGTGCGCCGCTTGCGGTCGTCGTCGAGCGAGCCAGTGAGGAGCACGATGCGCGGCTTGCGCGACGATTTCTCGAGGAGTTTGCGCGCGGCCAGAAAGTGCTGTGTGGCGAGAATTTCAGTGGGTGCCATGAGCGCAGCCTGGTAGCCGTTTTCCATGGCGACCAGCATAGCTTGAAACGCGACAATCGTTTTACCCGAACCGACGTCGCCCTGCAGCAGGCGCCGCATGGGGCTGGGCGCGCGCATATCGGCCACAATCTCGCCCAGCGCGCGCTTCTGCGCGGCCGTGGGATGGAAGGGAAGCACCTCGCGGATCGCCTCGCGCACTTTTTCGTTGGTTGCGAAGGCGATACCCTGGCGCTCTTTCATGCGCCGGCGTTTGAGCTCGAGGCCGAGCTCGAGAAAAAAGAATTCCTCGAAGATCAGGCGGCGATGGGCGGGGGTTGAGAAGCTCTGCAGATCGGGCAGCGATGTTTCTTCCGGCGGAAAATGCACTTCGCGCAGCGCTGTCTCGCGATCGGGATAGCTTAGCCGCCGTAGCATCGATTGCGGCAGGCACTCGGGCACCGCGCCACGCATGCTTTCGAGCAAGTTGAAGATGGTGCGCCGCTGCCAGCGTGAGGCCAGGCGGCTCCCGCCCAACGATTCGTACACCGGCGTGATGCGCCCCACTTCGAGCATCTGCGTTTCGGCGTCGGCGCTGGCATCAGGCAGGATCTCAAATTGCGGCTGAATCATTTTGAAGTTGCGGCTGGAGCGCGACGGTTCAACTTTGCCGTAAACCGCGACCGTTTGGCCGGCGTGGAATTTCCCTTCGAGATAAGGGGCGTGAAACCAGAGGCATTTCATCGCCAGGAGACCCTGCCCCAGCGTCATCTCGAAGATCGGCCCGCGGCGCGTGCGCAACAGCGCCGAGCCGCGCACTTCGCCGATCACGCTCGCCGTTTCGCCCGGCTTCAGCTCGTCCAGGCTTACAGGATTCTGCCGGTCCTCATAGCGAAAAGGAAGGTGATAAAGCAGGTCCTCGGCGGTCAGGACGCCTTTTTCGCGCAGCATCTCGGCGATCTGCGGACCGACGCCGCGCACATACTGCACCTGATCGCTGAGGTTAGGCACATCTGGATGCTAAATCGCGCACCATCGGTGCGTATAATCGATCCCCGATGAAATCGCAGTGTGTTGCCTCGTGGGTTGTTCTCGCTTCGATCGGCGCATTGATCGGCTGTCACGGTCATCCCAAGCCGATGACCGACCATCCGCGCAGTTTTCCTGGCGTAAGGACTGAGGATGTAACCTTCTTCTCCTCGGCCCTCGACCGGGACATGCAATACCGTGTCTACATACCACAGAATTCTGATTCAGGCGCGAGATTGTCTGTCGTATACCTCCTGCACGGATGTGGCACCAGCTTCAGAGACTGGTCTAACTAGTCCGATGTCGGGATATATGCTCGCAAGGGCCTGATCCTCGTGATGGTCGATGGTGACTGTTCTTACTACATGAATGAGGCTTTAAGCCCAAAAGAAAAATATGAGGACTATTTCGTTCGCGACTTGATTCCTGACGTAGAATCACGATTCCCTGTGCGCCCCGGGCGTGAGAATCGAGCCGTAGTCGGAGTTTCGATGGGTGGCTTCGCAGCCGTCAGGCTAGCGCTCACTCGTCCAGAGCTATTTGCGTTCGCCGGCGCGCTCAGCCCAGCCATTGACGTGCCAGCCCGCAGCTTTAGCTTGAGGAGATGGTCACAAAGCATTCGTTTCCGAACCATCTTCGGGCCTACTGGAAGCGACACACGCATTCGTAGCGACCCTTTTGTTCTGGCGAGGTCAGCTGCGCCAGACAAGGTTCCATTCCTCTATGTCACTGCCGGAGAACAGGAGCCGCTATTGGCGCCAATTCTCCGATTCATAACACTCTTAAAGGCCCGCAACTATATGTATGAATTCCACACCGCTCCAGGCGGCCATGACTGGGGCGAGTGGGATCGGCAGATTCCGGGGTGCTTTGCCAGCTTGCTCGGGCGCCTTCCCCACGATTCCTCCCATTGAAGGAAACGCACCAGAAATCTTCACGGGAATTCCAATAACCGGCCACGCCCCAATCCCGAAGCGAAGATGATTTCAGCTGAACCCGAGCACCGGATGCGGAATGTAGGGCTCTTCGAGGGCCTTGATCTCGTCTGGAGCGAGCTTCACGTCGAGCGCGGCGACTGCGTCCTGAAGATGATACGGCTTGGTCGCGCCCACGATTGGCGCTGTGACGGCCGGCTTCGACAGCAACCACGCCAAAGCCACCTGAGCTCTGGGAATGCCGCGCTTCTCGGCGATCTCGCCCAGCCGATCGACCACTTTGTGATCTGCGTCCTCGGTGCCCGCATACAGGATCTTCATGAAGGCGTCGCTCTCGGACCGCACAGTGGTTTCAGCCTGCCACGCGCGCGTGAGTTTTCCACGCGCCAGCGGGCTCCAGGGAATCACGGCGATGCCCTCCGCCCGGCACAGCCCCATCATTTCGCGCTCTTCTTCGCGATAGAGCAGGTTGTAGTGGTTCTGCATGGTCACGAAGCGCGTCCAACTGTGCCGCTCGGCCAGGTGCAGCATCTTCCCAAACTGCCACGCCCACATGGACGACGCGCCGATGTAACGGGCTTTGCCGGCGCGCACCACGTCGTGCAGGGCCTCCAGGGTCTCCTCCACTGGTGTGGTCTGATCGAAACGATGGATTTGGTATAGGTCAACG
>DATKMH010000035.1:0-183474 GCA_035541975.1 Occallatibacter sp.
CTTGCATCGCTTCATTGCGTCGAGCCATTGTCGTCTGTGGGCAAAAACTGGTAGCTCACGAACGCAAAGTGCGCGCCATCAGGAGCCCAGTTGGGGACGTTATCGGTTCCTGAGCCGCCGACAATTTTGACCAGGTCGCGAATCTTTCCATCCGCAACATTGATGATGCGCAGAGTCACGTCTTTATTGGCGGCGTGGGTGGTCACGTCGGGTTCGTAAGAAAGGATCAGAATCGATTTGCCGTCCGGCGAGGGATGCGCGGTCCAGTTGCGCTTGTCGTCGAAGGTCACCTGCTCGGGCGCCGTGCCATCGGGATGCATGCGAAAGATCTGCATTCCGCCTGCGCGGTCGGAGTTGAAGTAGATCCACTTGCCGTCGGCGGAGTAGTCGGGGTCGTCGCTGACGCCCGTGCCGGTGGTGAGCGCCGTTTCCTCGCCGCCATCGGGCGAGATGGCAAAGATATTCAGCGTGCCGTGGCTGGGGCGCGTGAACAGGATGGTTTTGCCGTCGGGCGACCAGCTATGAAAGTAGCTGTCGGGATTCGCAGTGACCATGCGCGGCGCGCCGCCGGTTGCGGGAATGATGTAAACGCGGCGGCCGGGATGGTCGGGCGTGGTGCAAGTCATCGCGAGCCATTTACCGTCGGGCGAGAGGCCGTGGCTGCCGGTGCAGTCGCCGGCGTTGCCGATGTCGAGCGGCTTGGCTTCGGCGATGGCGCCGTCGCCTTCTGCGGCGGGAACGGTGAAGAGCTTGCCGGCGCGATCGAAGATGAGCGTTTTGCCGTCGCGGCTCCAGTTGGGCGCTTCCATTTGCCCTTTGCCGGTTTGGATGACGAAGGCCATGCGCGCATTGTTATCGATGGCGATGGTCTGGAGAGTGCTGTAGAGTGCCACGGGCGCGGGTGTTGCGATGGCTGTGAGCGGCGCAAGCTCAACATGCGCGAAAGTGGCTTGCTCGACCGCTCCGTTCTGGTGCGCGCAAACGCCGAGGCCGGCGTAAAAATCGCCGTCGAAGTGCAGCTTGATGGACGCGCCGACCTGATGCAGCGGCTCGCCGTGCGCGCTCAAAAAGAGCGTAATGGTGTCGCCGCGTTTCTCAAGGCGCAGGCGCTGGGGCGCGCCGATGTTGAATGCGATGTCCTGCGTGGTGTCGCCCTGGTTGCGCCGGTATTGCAGAGCCGTCTCGCCATTTCCGTGAATCGCGGCGTCGGCATACATCGAGTCGGGCGCGAGCGACTGGCGAAACATAAGCAGCGCCTTGCGATGCGGGCTTGAGGCGGGGCTGGCGTCGGCGAGCCTGACGTCGGCGGTGAGCGAAACGTCGCCGGAGACTTTCTTCCACACGAAGTGGAATGCGTCCACGTTCACCCAGAGATTCGCGCCGGAAGAGCGAATGGTGTAGACGCCGGATGCGGCGTCGAAGCTCGCACTGCCGGGCGGAGTGACGATGCCGACGTCGGATTGCTGCTCGAAGATTCCGAGCGTGGTGGCTTGGGCGAAGACGATCGAAGTTGCGATAATTCCAAGCGCGAGTGCCGATGTTAGCGCGAGTAATCCGAGCCCTTTAGCTTTCCGATGCACGATGAATCTCTCCCTTGTGGACGAAATCACTTTACGGCAAGATGGCGGCTGCGAGCCAGCGAGTCTGAATCGCAGCCCTCCGTCGAGGCCAGAATCCCCTCCCTATGAAATCGCTGTCCTTGTGCGGTGAGAGCGATGGCTGACCGCAAGTACGCCTGCGGCGATCGCGGCTAAAGCAAATAAGAGAACGAGGCACGCGATAACAGGCGTGGCGAAGGATCGTCCTGGGATCAATATTGTTCGCCCAACGAAATAGAGCACGCAAATCCCGCAGAATGCAAAGAGCACAGATACCGCAGTATAGATTCCAGAAATTGGACGAAGCACTTGCGGCAAAGCCGCACCCAGACAAGCAATCAGAGGCATAATCGCTTTCGTTGATCTAGCGAAGGATGTGTTCCGGCTGAAGTAGTACAGGGATACAACGAGAATCACTATTCCTGCCCAGAACAACCAATCGCGTCTGAAGGCCGACGCCAAGTCATGC
Source organism: Occallatibacter sp. (assembly GCA_035541975.1). GTDB lineage: Bacteria > Acidobacteriota > Terriglobia > Terriglobales > Acidobacteriaceae > Telmatobacter. The sequence goes on from DATKMH010000035.1 coordinate 2,068, forward strand.
AATCCAGAACAAAAAAGGAGTGTCCATGGAAGCATGAACACCGATGCGATTGCCAACTCCCTCAACCCTGAGGTGGGAACGCGCGTGGTCATCCCTTCCATGGCGTAAATCAACCCAAAGATTAGTAGCAGCCCAGAGAATGCGGCGAGGATACTAAGGATGCTACGGACAAAAACCGTCATCATACGCGCTATATTAAATAGCCGGGCGCTCCGGGACACCTATTCCGGGGCCTGGACCTTTCGCTGATTTGCTAACTCGCCAACTTGCCGACTTGCTAATTTCCCGCCTTCTTCTCGATCTTCGCCCAGGAATCTTTCAGCGCCAGCGTTCGATTGAATATTTTCTTTGTCTCGGAAGAGTCCGGATCGAGACAGAAATAACCGACGCGCTCGAACTGGAAGCGGTCTTCGAGTTTGGCGCTCGCCAACGAGGGCTCGAGCTTTGCGCCGGTCACGACCTCGAGCGAATTGGGATTGAGATTGTCGAGGAACGTGCCGCCCTCAGGCACATCGTCGGGATCGGGCTTGGAGAAGAGTTTGTCATAGACGCGGATTTCGGCGGAGATGGCATGCGCGGCAGAGACCCAGTGCATGGTCGACTTGACCTTGCGGCCATCAGGCGAGTTGCCGCCGCGGCTGGCGGGGTCGTAGGTGCAATGCACCTCAACGAGACTGCCGTCGGCAGCCTTTTGGACCGAAGTTGCGGTAACGAAATACGCGTTGCGCAGGCGCACTTCCTTGCCGGGCGAGAGGCGGTAGTACTTGGGTGGAGGCACTTCGCGGAAATCGTCGTGCTCGATATAGAGCTCGCGGCTGAAGGGCACCTGGCGCGTGCCGGCGTTGGGATCTTCAGGATTGTTGGCGACTTCGACATACTCGACCTTGTCGGCGGGGTAGTTGTCAATGACAACTTTGAGCGGATGCAAGACAGCCATGGCCCGGCGTGCGCGGCGATTTAGATCGTCTCGCTGGAAGTGTTCAAACATTTCAATGTCGACGATGCCGTTGGTGCGTGAGACGCCCGCCGTCGCAACAAAAGTGCGAAGCGCCTCGGGCGTGCAGCCGCGGCGGCGCAGCCCAGCGAGCGTCGGCATGCGCGGATCATCCCACCCGCTGACGTGTTTCTCCCGCACGAGCTGAAGAAGTTTGCGCTTGGAAAGCAAGGTGTATGTGATATTGAGCCGGTCAAACTCATACTGATACGACGGAAATATGCCTAGCTGCTCAATAAACCAGCGATACAGAGGTTGGTGATCGGCGAACTCAAGGCTGCACATGGAGTGGGTTACGCGTTCAATCGAGTCGGACTGACCATGCGCGAAGTCGTACATCGGGTAGATGCACCACTCGTCGCCGGTGCGGTGATGCGCGGCATGGAGGATGCGGTACATGACCGGGTCGCGCATGTTCAGGTTGGGCGAGGCCATATCGATTTTGGCGCGCAGCACGCGCGAGCCGTCAGGGAATTCGCCTTGCTTCATGCGGATGAAGAGGTCGAGATTCTCTTCGGCGGAACGCGTGCGGCAGGGCGAGTCTTTCCCAGGCTCGGTCAGCGTGCCCCGGTATTGGCGAATTTCGTCGGCGCTGAGGTCGTCGACGTAGGCCTTGCCGGCCTTGATGAGTTGCAACGCCCACTCGTAGAGCTGGCCGAAATAATCGGATGCAAAGCAGAGGCTTTCCCACTCAAAACCCAGCCAGCGCACGTCGTTCTTGATGCCTTCGACATACTCCGTTTCTTCCTTCTCAGGATTCGTGTCGTCGAAGCGCAGATTCGTCTTGCCGCCGAACTCGTCGGCAAGGCTGAAGTTAATGCAAATGGCCTTGGCGTGCCCGATGTGGAGGTAGCCGTTGGGCTCGGGTGGAAAGCGCGTGGTAATTACGGCGTCGCCGTACTTTTTGGTGCGGACGTCTTCGGCGATGATGTCGCGAAGGAAGTTGGAGTGAACGGGCGCTTCTGGAGTCGCGGCGGGTTGGCTTTCCGGATTCAAAGTCGTCATAGCTCTTTTGTCGTTCTTTATTCTTTCATTTTTTGCTTGAGAGACGTTTTGCGCCGTGAGCATGTGTTCGTCACGGGACCACCTTGTCTTACTCGTTGACTGGGCGATATATGCGCGGCCCTCCCCAATCGAACACGGTGAGACCGAGGCCATTCGCTGTTTTCACAAGAAACGGCAATACCTCTTCTGCCCGTGAATAGACAACTCCCAGGACGGCTGCTTTGTGGCCAAAATCGTTCCATAAGGGTCCATCGCTCCACACGCCATCCTCGTCAACTCTATCGTCAGGCAGCGTGGAGATACACGGATAACGCGCGGTCAATAAATCGTGGAGCTCCCGGAAAACGGGCGCAGGCGGACCCTGCGAATTGATAAAGCTATCGAGTTGCGCCCAAGCCACCGTATCGTCGACGGGAATTGGCGGAACGCAAATTGCGACGTTGTAGCTCATAGCGGGTAACACTTTGACCAATTGGCGTCTCGCATCAGTGCGATGACGCATCACTTGCCCCGAGCGATTTGAGTTTATCTTCTGCCTGGCGGATGCGCTCAAGGCATACATCGCGGCCGAGGACGACCAGAGTTTCAAAGAGTGGGGGCGCGTTCTTGCGTCCACAAACGGCGACACGAATCGGCTGGAACGCCTGCCCAGCCTTTAAGCCGAGTTGAGTGGCCATCGAGCGCAGCGCGTGGTCGAGCGAATCGTGATCGAAGCGAGTGGCGGCGAGGACCTGCTCGGCGGTTTCGATAACGCGGCGGGCCATGGCTGCATCGCCTTTTTGGGGGATGAGCTCGGCAGGATCGTAGGGCACGAGCCGATCGAGGAAGAAAAAGTCGGCTGCTGCGACGGCTTCAGACAAGAGTTTGATGCGCTCGCGGATGAGCGGCGCAACGAGCTCCACTCTTCCAGGCTTTGGATTGAATCCTGCCTCAGCGAAGAACGGCTCGAGCAGGCGGCTGAGTTCGTCGACGGGAAGCGCGCGAATGTGCTCGGCGTTGAGCCATACGGCCTTCGCATCGAAGGGGTCGGCCTCCGTAAAATTCACCACCGCGTTGGCGCGGTTCACGCCTTCGAGCGTGAACAGATCGCGAATCTCGTCGAGGGCCATGAACTCTTTGTCGTTTTTGGGCGACCAGCCGAGCAGGCAGAGAAAGTTGATAAAGGCGCGGGGCAGAAAGCCGGCATCGCGATAAGTGGTGACGCTGACGACGGGGCCGTGCTTCCGTTTGGAGAGTTTCGTTCCGTCGGGCGCGACGAGCAGCGGCAGGTGCGCGAATTGCGGAGCCGGAGCGCCGAGCGCTTCGAAGATGAGCAGGTGCTTGAAGGTGTTGGTCAGGTGGTCCTGGCCGCGAATGATGTGCGAGATGCGCAGATCGGCGTCGTCGACACAGGATGCAAGATGATAGGTCGGCATGCCGTCGGAGCGCAGCAGTGCGAAGTCTTCCACTTCGTCGGCGAGTTTTGTTTGTTCGCCGTAAACGCTGTCGGCGAAGCGCAACACACGGCCCAGCCCGCGCGGCACGCGATAGCGCAGCGCAAACGGCTCTCCCGCCGCGGCGCGGCGGTCCGATTCTTCGCGCGACATTTCGCGCATGCCGGGATTGCAGAGCCACGCGCCCTGCGCGCCCGATTGATTGTCGTCCCCAGCGTGGGCGGGCGTGAAGTCGCGGTAAGCGAGGCCTTTTTCCTGGATCTGGAGCGCGGCGGCGCGGTGCAGATCAAGTCGCTCGGATTGCTTGTACTCTTCGTCCCAGTCGAGGCCGAGCCAGCGCAGGCCTTCGAAGATGGATTGCACGCTCGCGTCGGTGTTGCGCTCGACATCGGTGTCGTCGAGGCGCAGAACCATGGTTCCGTGATTATGGCGGGCGTAGAGCCAGTTGAAGATGAAGGTGCGGGCGCTGCCCACGTGCAGAAAGCCGGTGGGCGAGGGAGCAAAACGAACGCGCGGAGCAGCGCCGGGAGAGTTTGGATCAGGCATCGTATCGATTACTTTCTATTCACGATGCTATCGCAAGGCTCCCGGCAAACCTGTGAGCGATGAGGCTCAGGCCTGCGGCGGGTAGGGCGGCTGCGGCGGTGGCGGATATGGGACCGGGTATGCTGCCTGAGGAATGGGCATGACCTTCCACTGCGCGAAGGCCAGCACGTAGACCAGGATCAGGTTGCCTAACGGGATCACGTTGAGCAGCGAAAGCCATGGCGAAAAGCCGGCCTTCTTGCAGATGAACCAGAAGGGAATGATGATGATGGCCAGGAAGATGACCCCGAACAGCATGAAGATCGGAACCATCATCATCAAGGCATGGTGCGCCTGAGTCAGATCGGGCTGGTCCTGGAGGAAAAGCGCGAGGTTGTACATGAGGAGTCTCCAATGTGGAATTGGGTTCGCAGTCAAGGTACAGCGAAAGCCCCGAATCTTCAATAAAAATCGGAAAGGCTAGGGCTTCTGCGGCGAAGGCGTCTTCCATTCGGAAAAAGCGACGACATAAAGCAAGACGAAGTTCGCTACAGGAACCATTATCAAGAGCGAGAGGCCTGGGTGGAACCCTGCTTTCTTGAAAATCATCCAGAACGGCGTTACCAGAATTGTTGAGATTAGGCCAACCGAGAGGCCCAGACCCACCACGAGTGGAATTAACCCGTGCGCGTTGGCGTGAGGGTGAACACTCACTTCCGCGAGGTACCAAAGAAACACGACCGAAGCAAAAACGAAGGTCCAGAGCAGGAGATTTATTACGATGATTTTCGCCAAGGTTCTCACTTCGTCCGCTGCCACTGGGCCGGTCTTACGTGATGTCCTCGGTGTCGTAGACTGGCGTGATCGTTCGCTTTTTGGGCACGCCGTGCACGGAGCTGAGGAGGTCCTCGACCACATCTTCAAGCTGGCGCTGGCTCTCGACCACTTCGCTCATGGATTTGAGCTCCTCGGGCTCCTGCACACGCTCGACGAGCGCGACGGCGTGGCACTGGGCCACGTGATCGAGATTCAGCCCCTCTGGAGTTTTGGCCTTGATGCTGACCTGATCGATGTTGACGCCGAGAAGGTCGGCAACGCGGGCGGACATTTCCGCCGCGATGGGCGCGATTTTGGGCGCGGCCAGCACGAGCGTCGTGTCGACGTTCACGATCGTGTAGCCGGCGTGCTGCAGTTCCTCGAGGGCGAGGTTCAAAAAGATGGCGGAGTCGGCGTCTTTCCAACGCGGATCGCCCGGAGGGAAGAAGCTGCCGATGTCGCCCGCGGCCACAGCGCCGAGCAGTGCATCGGTGATGGCGTGGAGCAGCACATCGCCGTCGGAGTGGCCGGCCAGGCCCTGAGGATGATCGACGGACATGCCGCCGAGGCGCAGAGGGACGCCGGACTTGAATTCGTGCGAGTCGTAGCCAAATCCGATGCGTGTATCCATCATTGCCGTCGTGCCTGCCTCGAGTGAAGAACAGTGAATTGAGTGAAAAAGTGAAGCGAGTGAAAAAAGTAGAAACAAATGAAACAGCGAACAAGCTCAAAATAAAAAATACTGAATCTGCGCCCGAATCGTTGCCAACTTTCAGTGGGCGCGCTGGCGCAAATAGAACTCGGCCAAGGCCAGGTCGCCGGGCTGCGTAATCTTCAGATTAACCTGAGAACCGTGCACCACGGCTACGGGAATTCCTGCGCGCTCGGCGAGGGAGGCTTCATCGGTGCCCACAAAGCCATCGGCGTTGGCCTCGGCAAAGGCGCGCTGCAGCAGTCCGAAGCGGAAGCCCTGCGGGGTTTGCGCCTGCACCACAAACTCGCGCGGAATGGTCGCGGTGATCAGTGCGCCGTGGGCGGTGCGCTCCACCTGCTTGATGGTGTCGACGGCGGGCATGCCGACGATGGCCGCGCCGAACTCGGCCACCGCATCGATGGTGCGATCTATCGTGGCGGCGTCGATGAGCGGGCGTACTGCGTCGTGAACGAGGACGATGTCGTCGGGCTCGGCGGGCAGGGCGGCCAGCGCGTTGGCGACAGACTCCTGGCGCTTTTCGCCGCCTTCAACCACGTGGACCTGGGCCCCGAAACCGTATTCGGCCACCTGCGCCTCAACGCGCTCCGTTTCGGGCTTGCGGACAGCCACGTACATCGCGGTAACGCGGGGCACTGCGGCAAAGGCGCGCAGCGAGTGGATGAGGATGGGAACACCGTCCAGCGCCAAAAATTGCTTGGGCTGGGGGCCGGCCATTCGTGTGCCTAAACCCGCAGCCGGAAGAATGACAAAGACCTGCATAACTCGTGGAGTATAGCACCGGGAAAGCGAGCCTTCAGCCGTCAGCAGTCCGATGCTCAGAGTTCGCCAGGCAGCAGACAGCAAACAGCTGGCGGTCATCAGCTCTCGGCTCTTAGCGTTCAGTGATCGCACCCAGCGAAAGGATGGCGAGTCGAAGCTAGCTTTTTGCTTCCGGCTCGATGTACATCATTTCGTTGCTGGGGCGAAAGCCGAACTTCTCGTAGACGCGGCGGCCAGCTTCGGCGGCGTGCAAGGTGACCACGCGGATTCCGCGCCTGCGCGCCTCGGCCATGCAACGCTCGAGAAGCTGGTGCGCCAGACCACGCTTGCGGAACTCCGGCTCGACGTAGACGTTGAGGACGTACGCGCGCCTGTCGGCAGTTGGATGCAAGGCGTGAGGCGGCCAATCGAGAATGATGAGGCCGGCTGAACCCGCAACGCGGCCAGCCTCTTCTGCGATCCAGCCAACATAACGGCCGTCGCCGAGGCGTTCGCTTACCCATGGCTCGAAGTGGCGGGACATCTCTTCGAGAACAGGCTCATTGGGGTTTGGCATGGAAAGAAACATGGCGCGGCGATGCGCGGTAATGAGTGCGGCGTCGGTGAGGCTGGCTGGGCGTGTGGCGAACATGGAGAAATGATAACGGGGTTCGCCGGCTCCTGGTTTTTGGCGCGACTCACCCTCGCTCCCTGAATCGGAAGGGCTACGCTGACCTGGAGGATAGTGGAGACAGGTATGGGCTGGCGGCAAGCGCCCAGCGTTAGACTGTTGGCATTCTTTCCAAGGAGGGACGTGCGATGCGGATCGTCAATGGACTCTGCGGATCGTTGATGGCTTTGACCGCGATGTTTTCTGCGGGGCAAATGGGTTCCCCCGCCGCGGCAGGAGCGGCGAACATCCCCTGCGAGAAGCTCGCCAGCCTGAGCCTGCCGAACGCTACGGTGACCCTTGCGGAGGTAGTCGAGGCAGGCGCATATCCCGCGCCACCAGATCCGTTTGGCGGGCCTAGCGATGCAGCATTCTGGAAGCGATTGCCTGCATTCTGCAGGGTTGTCGTGCACTCGCACCCATCGGCTGATTCTGATATCCCGATCGAGATTTGGATGCCGATGCAGAGGTGGAACGGGAAGCTGCAGAGCATCGGGAACGGCGGCTTCGCCGGATCGATCGGGTACGGCGAGCTGGGCGCGGCTCTCGCGAGCGGCTATGCAGCTGCGGGAACAGACACGGGCCACTCGGCATCGTTAACCGACGCGCGCTGGGCGCTGGGCCATCCGGAGAAGGTAGCGGATTTTGGGTATCGTGGAATCCACGAGATGACGCTGGCAGCCAAGGCCGTGGTGCAGAATTTCTACGCGGCGGGCGTCAAGCGCGCTTATTTTGCCGGATGCTCCGACGGCGGCCGCGAGGCGCTGATGGAAGCGCAGCGGTTTCCCGAAGATTACGACGGCATACTGGCCGGAGCGCCGGCCAACAATTGGACCGCACTGCTTACTACCGGAATCGCGGACACTCTGGCGCTGACCGCCAAGCCGGAGAGCTTTATTCCGCAGGCGAAAATCCCTGCGATCGCGAAAGCGGTGCTGGCGAAGTGCGACGAGATGGACGGCGTGAAGGACGGCATATTGAACGATCCGCGGCAGTGTCATTTCGATCCGGCAACGATCGAGTGCAAGGCGGGCGAAGACACAGATGCGTGCCTGACGGCAGCGCAGGTGACGGCGCTGAAGGCGCTCTATGCTGGGGCACGCGATGGGGATGGGCGGCAGATTTTTCCGGGCTACTTGCCTGGTGCAGAGGAAGGCGGCAATGGCTGGGGAACATGGATTTTCGGATCAACGCCGGGACGAAGCCTGATGGCATTGTTTGGCAAAAGCTATTTCTCCGACATGGTGTACGACAAGGCCGACTGGGATCAGGCGTCGTTCACAGTGGAGAATGCATTGAGCGATGCGCGCGAGAAAACGGCTGCTGCGCTCGATGCGGTCAATCCGGATTTGAGCGCATTCGAAGAACGCGGTGGAAAGCTGATTTTGTATCACGGCTGGGACGATCCGGCGATCGCTGCACTCAACACAGTGAATTACTACGAGACCGTAGAAGCAAAGCTGGGTCGATCGGCAACGAACTCGTTCGTCAGGCTCTATATGCTCCCAGGGGTGCAGCATTGCGGCGGCGGGCCGGGACCGGACATGTTCGGGCAAGCGCTTGAGTGGCAGGCGCACGATCCGGAGCACAATGCGCGGGTTGCGCTCGAGTTCTGGGTCGAAAAGGGGACTGCGCCGGGGCCTCTGGTGGCGACGAAGATGGGCGGCCAGGCGCAGAGCGTTCCCGTAATGACACGCCCCATTTGCCCCTATCCCCAGAGCGCCAGGTACAAGGGAAAAAGAGATACCAATAAAGCCAAGAACTTTGTGTGTGCCGCGCCCGGGAAGTGAATTCCGCTTCAAGCGCCTGAGCGTGAGCAGCCTATCATCTTGGATGTGGGTGCGAAAGAAATCTTGGGGCTGGAAACTGCCCTGCTGAAGCCCGGCATGCGCGTCGCCGTCGCGCTGTCGGGTGGGGCGGATTCGGTGGCGCTGTTGCGGTTGCTGGCTGAGCGCAGAGCCGAGCTGGGCCTGGTTTTGCATGTTGCGCATTTGCACCACGGGTTGCGCGGCGCGGAGGCCGACGGCGACCTGGAATTCTGCCGCGAGCTGGCGTTGAAGCTGCGGCTGCCGTTTCACGAGGCGCGCGTGGATACGGCGCGCGAAGCGGCGGCGGACGCGAAGACGGGCAAGCCAGCCGAGAGCATTGAAGAAGCGGCGCGGCGGCTGCGGTACGGTTGGTTTCACACACTCTTGTCCAAAGGGCTGCTCGACGCAGTCGCGACCGCGCACACGCTCGATGACCAGGCGGAGACGGTGCTAGGCAAGTTTCTGCGCGGAGCGTGGACCGAGGGCCTGTCGGGGATCGCTCCAAGACTCGAAAGCCCGGATGGCCTGATTCTGCGGCCGCTGCTGGGCGCGACGCATGCGCAGATCGAGGGCTACCTTCGCGAGATTAGCCAGGATTGGCGCGTGGACGCAACGAATCGCGACGTGACCTTTACGCGCAACCGCATCCGGCACGAACTGCTGCCGCTGCTCGAGGGCTGGAATCCGCGACTGCGCGAGCACCTGGCGCAGATGGCCGAGCTGGCTCGCGATGAAGAAGCGTTTTGGAAGGCAGAGCTGGCGCGCCTGGCGCCGCAGTTATTGCTGTCGGGGCGCCCCGTGCGCGGAGGGGGCCGGGCTGCCGGCGCGGGTGGCGCTACGGACCTGGCCATCGAGGTGAGCCGGCTTGGAGCGCTGGCTCCGGCCCTGCAGAGGCGGCTGATTCGCCATGCGGCGGAACGATTCGGAGCGGCGCTCGACTTTAAAGCGACGGAAGCTGTGCGGGAGTTGGCCTTGACGGGTCGCGCCGGCCAGAGGATCGCTTTGCCGCAGGGGTTGCGCGCAGAAAGAACGGCGCGGGAAATGCGATTTTCGACTCAGCCGGAATCCGGTCCAAAGGGCAAAAGCGCGCGAGCGCCGGGAGCAGCGCAGACCTACGAAACGGCGATCCCGGGCGAGATCGATGCGCCGGCGTTCGGGTTGCGAATCCGGATCGAACTGGCCAGTTCCGCGGAAGCCCGCGGATTCTCAGATAACCCCAGCAGACCGCCAAGCAACGGCGGCAAGGACCAGCCGAAGAAGGCCACGCTCCGCAACTGGAAGCCCGGCGACCGGGTCACGCTTCGCCACTCAAGCGGGCCGAGGAAAGTGAAGGAAGTTCTGGAGCGGCTGAGGGTTACAGGAACGGACCGCGCGACCTGGCCGGTACTCGAAATCGACGGGCGAATCGCCTGGATGCGAGGCGTAGAGCTGGAGCCGGAGCCGGGACTGCTGATCCGAGCCAAAGGCTGACCCGTTCAGCAACTCTAAATGTCTCAATCTGAGCCGGGAGAGGGCGTTTATCGCAAATATGCTTCCCCTTTCGTACCATGGCCCACCCAGCGACTTTCAGGCTTCGCCGGAGTACAATCTGGATACTGCCTGATGGGCGGCACAGATTGCGTGTCTCTCAAAGTCGGTTGTTGATTTTTGCCACTTTACCGGGCGCGGAGGCGTCTAAGAGAAGGTGGCCTTCGGCCAGGGATTGAATTCGGAGGTCGCGGTGGGTCATTCTCCTTCGCCGCGAAAAGGAGACGTTGGTGAACTCGAGCGTTAAAACCATCATGTTCTGGCTTTTCATCCTCATCTGCCTCGTGCTGTTGTGGGGCGTGGTGGAGAGAAGCACCAACATGGGCAAGGAGCCGGAGTACGCTTACTCCGACCTGTATGACAAGGTGGTGAACAACCAGGTGCTCGACGCCACCATTCAGGGCGACGAGCTGAAGGGCCACTTGAAGGTCTCGCCCAAGGACGAGTTCCACACCACGCTGCCGACGAACTACGAAGACCTGTTGAAGGCGATGATCGCGGCCAAGGTGAACTTCTCCATCAAGGAGCCGCAAAACAACGTCCTGATTCCTCTGCTGATTAATGCGGGCCCGTTTGTGCTGCTGATTGCGGTGTGGTTCTTCATGCTGCGCCAGATGCAGTCTGGCGGGAACAAGGCGCTGAGCTTTGGCAAGAGCCGCGCGCGCCTGCTCTCGATGCAGCAGAAGAAAGTCACGTTCAAAGATGTAGCCGGCGTGGACGAGGCCAAGGAAGAGCTGAAGGAGATCATCGAGTACCTGCGCGAGCCGCAGAAGTTCCAAAAGCTGGGCGGGCGCATTCCCAAGGGCGTGCTGCTGGTTGGCCCTCCCGGAACCGGCAAGACGCTGCTGGCGCGGGCTGTGGCCGGCGAGGCGAATGTTCCCTTCTTCTCGATTTCGGGTTCCGACTTTGTGGAGATGTTCGTGGGCGTGGGCGCAAGCCGGGTGCGCGACCTGTTTGAGCAGGGCAAGAAGAATGCGCCGTGCATCATCTTTATCGATGAAATTGACGCAGTTGGCCGGCATCGTGGCGCAGGCCTGGGCGGCGGACACGACGAGCGCGAGCAGACGCTGAACCAACTGCTCGTGGAAATGGACGGATTCGAGTCAAATGACGGCGTGATTCTGGTGGCGGCAACCAACCGGCCCGACGTGCTTGACCCGGCTCTGCTGCGGCCCGGCCGCTTCGATCGGCGCGTCGTGGTGGGTCTGCCCGACATTCGCGGGCGCGAGGAAGTGCTGAAGGTTCACATCAAGAAGGTACCCGTCTCCGACGACACCAACCTGAACGTGCTGGCGCGGGGAACGCCCGGCTTCAGTGGCGCCGATTTGGCCAACATGGTGAACGAAGCAGCGTTGAACGCAGCGCGGATGAATCGCAAGCAAGTGACGATGTACGACTTTGAACTCGCCAAGGACAAGGTGCTGATGGGCGCCGAGCGCAAGTCCATGATCCTGAGCGACGAGGAGAAGCGCGTCACCGCGTATCACGAGGCCGGCCACGCGCTGGTATCGCTGAAGCGCGAGCACTCCGACCCGGTGCACAAGGTCACGATTATTCCGCGTGGCATGGCGCTGGGCGTCACGGTTCACTTGCCCGACGACCGGCACAACTACACGCGCGAGTATTTGGAGACGCGGCTGGCCATGATGTATGGCGGGCGCGTGGCCGAAGAGGTGTTCCTGAACCAGATGTCGACCGGCGCAGGCAACGACATTGAGCGTGCCACGGAATTGGCGCGCGCGATGGTCTGCGAGTACGGCATGAGCCGGCTGGGTCCGCTGACGTTTGGCAAGAAGGAAGAGCAGATCTTCCTGGGCCGCGAGATTGCTCAGCACCGCGACTTCAGCGAAGAGACGGCGCGGCAGATCGACCTGGAAGTGCGGCGTCTCATCGACGAAGCGTACCAATCGGCGCACAACATTGTGGAAGCGAACGCGGACGCCATGCACCGCATCGCCGCCGCACTACTGGAGCGCGAGACAATCGACAACGAGGAGTTGAAGCTGCTGCTCGAAGGCAAGGCGCTGCCGCCAATGCGTTCGTCGCTGGCGGGGCCGGGCGATTCCGACGGAGGCCAGCCACAACAGGTACTGAAACCCGAAGGCCGCGGAACCGGCACGGGCGGCGGATTGCCCGAAGGGTCGCCGAGCCCGGCGTAACCACCTGCGGTGGGGCAGACGCGGCTTCGCCGCCAAGCAGCAATCGATAGCACAGAAGGGCCGCTCGCAAGAGCGGCCTTTTTTGCGCTAGTTCCCTTTTCGCTCTCTGCGTGACCGGGAAGCCTCACCACGGCAAGGAATTGAAGCCGGGGATCGGGAACTTCGCGCTCAAATTGCGAACCTCAACTGCGATTCTCTGGAGCCGCGCCTCATCATCGGCATTTGAGAGTGCTTCGGCGATCCACTGGGCGATCTGCCGCATCTCCGCTTCCGTCATACCGCGCGTTGTGCAGGCCGGCGTGCCCAGGCGAATGCCGCTCGGCCGGAGCGGAGGATTCGGGTCATCGGGGATAACCTGCTTGTTGGTCGCGATGCCTATTCTTTCGAGCGTCTGTTCGGCGCGCTTGCCGTCGAGGCCAAAACTCGCGATTGTGTCGGCCACAAGCATGTGGTTGCTGGTGCCGCCGGTTACGAGAGAAACTCCAGCGACAGAAAGGCCCTCGGCAAGAGCTCGCGCGTTTTTCAGAATCTGGCGCGCGTAATCTTTGAAATTGCTTTCTTCGGCCTTGCGAAACGTAATCGCCGCCGCCGCGATGCTATTCATGTGCGGTCCTCCCTGAAGGCCCGGGAAGACAGAGTTGTCGATCTGCCGCGCCAGCTCCTTCTTGCAGAGAATCATGCCGCCGCGCGGTCCGCGCAGGCTCTTGTGCGTTGTGGTGGTCACGATGTCGAAGCCCGCGTCGAGAGGGTTCGGGAGCACGTCGGCCGCGATCATGCCCGCCACATGCGACACGTCGGCCATCGCCAGCGCGCCCACTTCGGTGGCAATGGATCGAAAGATCGAATAATCGTATTCGCGGGGATATGACGTGTAGCCGCAGAGCACGATCTTAGGCCGCGTTTCCAGCGCAATGCGGCGTAGTTCCTCGAAGTCGATGGCCCCGGCCAGGCCGGGTTCTGTTTTATAGCGGACGAAGTTGAAGAGCTGTCCCATATGCGACACCGGCGCGCCGTGGGTCAGGTGACCGCCGTGCGAAAGGTCCATGCCCAGGATCGTGTCACCCGGCTTCATGAACGCCAGATACACGGCCTGGTTCATTGGCGAGCCGGAAAGCGGCTGGACATTCGCGTGCTCCGCGCGGAAGAGACGGCAAGCGCGGTCGCGCGCCAGGTTCTCCAGCCGGTCAGAAAACTCCTGTCCGGCGTAGTACCGGCGCCCGGGGTATCCCTCGCAGTATTTGTTGGTAAGCACCGACCCGAGCGCGGCCAGCACTTCGGGATAGGTGTAGTTCTCCGACGGAATCAAGTTGATTCCTTGCTGCTGGCGAAGCTCCTCGCCGGCAATCGCCTGGAAGACCTCTGGGTCGGAAGCAAAACAGAAATCGCGGAACGCGGTCATGGGCAGTCCTCTCGTTGCGGTCGCTGAAGATCTGAGAAGAATATGCCCAGGCGATCGGCTTGCGCGGCTCCGTTGACGCTTAGAAGGCGCACCTGGAACCGTTTGGGACCTGCCTCGCGCTCCCCGGTGGTGGCCCACCTGAATCGCCAGTTACGCGAGGATTTCCGGCGCGGTCAGCGTTTGCACCACTCCAGAGAACACAGACTAACACAGCGCCGGAAAACGCAATCGCCTGTCGCCAGAACCCACAGGAGCGGTCTTCACCGGCATAAGACAGTTCACAGTTCTTAGTTCGCAGTTCACAGAGGGCCGCTCGCGAGAGCGGCCTTCTTGCGCGGCTATTGAGCGACTCTATTCTCTGCGGCCTTTTGTTCTGTATACTTCCCCCGCAGACCTTATTGCCGCTCGCTTGCGAATTTAACTTGAGAGTGCGGACGGCGTCGTCAGCTCCCATCAAAATATCTGGAGGAGTTTGCCAATGAACGCCGCTCTACGCCTGTTCGCCCGCCGGCCGGTGATTCTACCGCTCATTCTGGTCATTTTCACTTTCTTCTTCGGCATCGTGGCCCATGCCGCGCCGGCTACGAACACGCAGCAGGTATTGATGATCTCGATCGACGGCCTCAAGCCCGAGTACATTACCCAAGCCGACGCGCATGGAATGAAGATTCCCTACCTGCGCACGCTTCTGGAAAAGGGCACGTATGCCGATGGCGTGATTGGCATCTGGCCAACCGTCACCTATCCCAGCCACACCACGCTGATCACGGGAGTGTGGCCGGCGGAGCACGGTATCTACAACAACCATCAGTGGGACCCGGAGTTGCGCTTTGACAAGGCGTGGAACTGGTATACGGCGCAAATCCGCGTGCCGACCCTCTGGCAGGTTGCGCACCGCGCTGGGCTGCGAACAGCGAGTGTGGGTTGGCCGGTGAGCGTGGGCGCAACCGACGTGGACTACCTGATTCCGGAGTACTGGCGCGGCACAGATGCCGATTCGTCGGCCAATCCCGACGATCAACTCCTGATGGCGGCGCTGGCGCGGCCCGACACGCTGATCCAGCAACTCGAGCCGGGGGCCGGCTCATACATGAACGGCAACGATACATCGATCGCAGGCGATGAGACGAAGACGAAGTATACACTCGAGATTCTGCGGCGATTCAAGCCCGGATTTATGACGCTGCACCTGAGCTCGCTCGACTCATCGCAGCACAAGCATGGGCCGTTCAGTCCCGAGGCGTGCGCCGATCTTGAAGCGCTGGACGGTATGGTGGAGCGGCTGGCGAAGCAGTTGTTCGCGGGCAGCCCCAACGCGGCCCTGGTCATCGTCTCGGACCATGGCTTCATGAACATTTACAAAAACGTCAACCTCGCAGTGCCATTTATTCAATCGGGATTGATTCAGGGGTCGGTGGATCCCGCGACGCATGCTCCGGTAATCAAGTCGTGGAAGGCCGAGCCGTGGATGGCCGGAGGCATGGCGGCCATCATGCTGCACGATCCCAACGACCAGGCAACGAAAGCGCAGGTGAAGACTCTTCTCGATGGTCTCGTCGTCGATCCTGCCAATGGCATTGTAGAGGTCCTCGATCACGACGAAATCGTCAAGCGCGGCGGCTTTCCCGATGCGGCATTTCTGGTGGTTCTGAAGCCGGGCTACTATACCGGAGAAGGGCTTGCCGGTCCGTTGATTACCCCTTCGAAAGATCGCGGCTCGCATGGATTCTCGCCTGAAGATCCCGAGATGCATTCGTCGTTTTTCGCAGTGGGAGCGGGAATCGCGCGCCATCGCGATTTAGGCACCGTGGACATGCGGCAGATTGCGCCGACGGTGGCAGGGATTCTACATGTGAAGATGCCGACGGCGAAGGCTGCGCCGCTGCACGTGGCGCCGTGAAGGCAGTTCATAGTTCGCAGTTCTTAGTTCGCAGTTCTCACCTCAAAAAGAGGAACGCACAACGATGAGCGCGTTGAACTGTGAACCGCGAACTAAGAACTTCGAACTGTCTTTAAAAGATTTTGTAGCTGATGCCGACGCTGCCGCCATACGGATTGAGGGTGGGAGCGACTTCCCACTGCTGGTACTCGAAGTCGATGGCGCGTAGCGTGAATCTGCGCGAAAGCCTGTAATCCAGGCCGCCGCCGTAGGCAAAGACGAACGTATTCGCAGTAAGAAAGGGTCCATTGCCCAGGCCCACCAGGAATTTGCCGTAGGGCTTTAAACCGTGAAAGTCCACAATGGGAATGCGCGGGCCGATCAGGTACGTGTCTTCACCATTTCCCGGGCATTGCGGGCAAATTTGGTATTGATTGAAGCGCATCCACTTGCCTTCGCCTTCGATCTGTATCCAGCGGCTGAAATGCGCGTCGAAGTAGACGCCCACTCCGTAGAGGCGATTGGGACTGGTCTGGGCAATTGGCTCACCGGCCCAATCGGGTTGGCCCATGGATCCTAAACCGCCGACGGAGACGGAAAGGGTGTGCGCTGTTGCCGAAGGTACAACCTGCCCCTTCGCGGCAACAACGACAAGGGAAAACGCAATCAAGAGAAAGATCGATCTCTTCATAGCAACAGCGCTCGTCCACTTTCTGTGAATCTCCGCTTGCACGGGCAACAACGACCCGGACTCGGGCTGCGAATCCGTCGCTTCTGTCAAGCGCGCCGCTTTGGGGCAGCGCAAGTTATGTGTCTCGGCGGGGCTCATTCTAGCTTACGGCTGAGGATTCGGGGCAGCAGGTTGCTGCGCCTGCGATGCGCCGCCAGGAGGAGCCTGCTGGGCCGGTTGCGTGTTGTCCGGCGGGGCAGCCGCACTGCCGCCCGATTGCGCGGGCGGCGGGGGTTGCGCATTGTCAGGCACGGCAGCCGGCTGATCGTTGGCAGGCTGCGCTCCGGTTGCAGGCGCGGCGGGCGCGGGCGCCGGAGGCTCAACGCTGGCTTCGTCGTACCGCTGCAGCTTGTAGAAGATCGGCGTCACCTCGAACGGCATCTTGTCGCGAGCGTTCATGGGCGCATAGCGCTTGGCGCTGAGCATGTGCACCGTGTCGTCCCAAGGATCAGTCTTGAGCCAGCTGCCCAGCGGCAATGCAGGCGTTTGCGCCAGATCGTCCCAGTTGATCTTGGGAGCGTCGTGTTCGAGCGCGGCCATCCACGGCGTGCCATCGGGCCGCAGCAGCGAATCGCCCAGCATGGGCGTATTCAGCGCCTTCAGCACTTTGGCGCGGTCGACCAACTGCTCGTAGTAGAGACCCGCATTCGCCAGCCGGTCCTTGTACATGGAGTTCTCGAGATACTCCATGGCCCGCTTCGACGCGGTTTCGTTGTCGATCTCGGAGTGGTTCATGTCGATTCGCTGGAAGGTAGCCGTGTCAGGGAACAGAAGGCGATCGTTGAACGCGTAACGGGTATCGATGTGGTGGCCCATGGCGATGTGCGCAAGCTCCATCGCGACCACCGAGGCGATGGCTTCTTCGCTGGGCAACGAGTCGATGAGGCCCTTGCTCAGCAGAATGGTGTTGCCCACGGTCGTGGCCTCAATGGTATCGGTGAGCAGCACGCGGGTATGAAGCTGGTCAGTGAAGGCCAGGTTATTGGGCACCACCAGGTTGATCACGATCTGATCAAGAACCTTGTTCTCATATCCGCCCTGATCGAGCGGCGCCACCAGGCCGGCTTCCACAAGACGATCGATCACATTGTTTTCAGCCTGCGTGATCCACATGCGCGAAGCCTGCAGCGGACCTACATCCTGCGAATCGTCGCTCTTGTCAACGGCTTCGTCGACCTTCACACTCACGTTTTCGCTTTCGCGCGTGGGCAGCTTAAGCGAGTAGCCCCAGAAGTGCGTTTGCGCCTTCAGGCCGACCGATTTCTCGGCCTCGGTGCGCTGCGTTTCTTCAACGTAGACGGCTACAGGCAGCCAGATGCCCGGCTGCACGTTCATGCGCCAGCTGTCGAAGTGGAAGAAATACTTCGAGGAATCTTCATTTGTGGGGCCGGTATAGGTACCGTTGAAGCGGACCACGTTGCCGCCTTGATCCTCGACCCAGATGCGCCCGTAGAACCGGCCGATGCCCTTGACGTCGGTCTTGGGATGCACGTCGTAGACCCAGGTGCGGACCGAGCCCAGGAACTCCCGGCGCACAAAGCTGAAGACATAATGCTGCTGATCGAATCCCGACGGATCGATGAACATCATCTGCATAAACCCGTTGGGATTGTAGGTAAACTTCTCCAGGCCCAGGGCCTTGCTCAGGCCGGTCATGGCCGCCATGGATCCCTTGAAGAATCCGTGATGGACCTCTGCCTTGGGCTCGTAGGATTTGTCGAAGAATCCCTTGCTGAAGTCCACGCGGCTGAGCATGTACTGGTCGTCAACCGGAACTTCATAGAGCTTCACATCCGGGCGCGTGTCCTGAATGTAGGTTTCAACCAGCGGCGTACGCAGCTGAATGTTCTTGATGAGGACTTTTTCCTGCGCGATGGCCCTTTGTACCAGCGCAGCCTGTTCAGGGGTAAGCTGACGCGCCTGCTCATACTTCGGCTGCTTCTTTGCATTCGCGCTGACAACGCTTAGGGACAGAATCAGGAAGGTTAGGGGGATCTTCCGAAACTTCATTCGTTACTCCTGTTGAGATGTTTGCCGATTAGTTCCCGGCCTGCGAGTCGATCCGGGGGCTGAGTGTAGGGCCATTATCGTCCCTTACCATGGTAAGGCTACGCCAAATGCAGCGTCGACCTAGGCCAATTGGAACGTAATGGTAATCTTGGTCGTTACGTCCACAGGCTGGCCGTTATTGGTCGCGGGGCGGAAGCGGATTTGCTCCGCAACGCGCTTGGCTTCTTCATCAAGGCCGTGGCCGAGGCCTTGAATGACGCCATGCACCACCACTTGGCCGTTGGCCAGGAAGGTTACGCTCAGCACCACGTCACCTTGGACGCGGAGCTGGCGCGCTTCGCTCGTGTAGCGCACGGGCGGCTTGGAGAGAACTTCAACCTCGGTGGAGCGAACCACCTGGGTATTCATCCGCGGCGCTGCGGCAACCTGCGTCATGCCCGGAATTCCCGCCGAGCTAACTTTGCCGTAGTTCGCGGGTCCGGTGCCGGTGGCTCCCGGGATTCCTGCAGAGGCAACTTTGCCCATATTGCCAGCGCTGGAGCCGTACTTGGTGCTGTTTCCGAGGCCGGTGGATCCGACAACGCCATGAGGCGCGACAGCCGGGCCGTTCATGCCACCATAGGGATTGCCGATGGCGGCCACAGTGGCAGGCCGCGTGGCATTTGGATTCGGTGTGGCGCCGAATGTCTCACCCAGATGCACGGGCGCAGTGGAGGCCTTGACGGCGTTGTTCTGCGCGGGCATGGCGGCCGCGAGGGCAGCCTTGGGCTGGGGCTGCATGATCACAGTCTGCGGCTTGGGCTGAATTACCGGCAGGTTGACCTTGGCTTCCATCTCGATCTGCTTGGGCTCTGGCTTCGGCTTCGGCATTTCGATCTGGCGGGGCTGCAGTTCCACCTTGGGAGGCTCGGGCGGCGGCGGCAGCTCCTGCGGAGGCGGAGTCTTGATCTTCATCGGGGGCGGGGGTGTGGCGGGGACAATCAGCTCCGTCATCTCATAGTGCTGTTGAAGCACATGCTTGGCGGTCATGCCGATGATGATGGCTGTGACGGCGATTGCCACGTTGATGCCGCCGCTCATCAAAAAGGCAAGCGGACGGGTTTCGGGCTCGGGAAGCAACCCGAACGTGCTCTGTCCAGGGGTATATGACGTCGCCATATCTCTTAAACCTCGCTTGTAGCCCCCAAAAAATCAAGGGCGTCCCTTGGGAAGAAATGCAAATTTGGGGAACGCAAGCCTTCAAATCAGCCCTACTGCGTTCTTCCAACTCAATTAAAGCCGTTCAAACCGGCGCCTTACCTGGTTTTGATCCAATCGGAAGGAAAATTGATGGCCGGCAACCGAAAACGAGGGCGGCGCGGCGCCATCTGCTTTTTCCTAATCCCGATGGCTCCGCCTATCCCTCTTATCGCTTCCAAGTCCAGCCTCCGTGAGGGAAAATTGGAGTGAAATCATTACCATTATACGGACCGGTAAGTTACCCACTTATCACCCAAAGTGTGTATGGATTGGTACCAAGGGAACGGGTGGAATCCGCCTGAACACTCACCCGACCCGGGCTCCCTGCCCACGAACAGTCCTTTTCCTTCCTATAGGATCCAAGGCGCTGTAAAAGGAGACGAAAGCCAGCCTAGCGAAGATGCATCGGGCAAGCATCAAATCGAGGGTCCTGCTGATTCGGAGCCCTTTTCGCTCGATCGAAGCCCTCCCTGGGTGAGATCGCCGGGGGGATGAAAGCCATGCGGCTCAGAAGTCCGCACGGTCATATAGTTCTTATAGACTCAACTTAAACCATTCTGGGGCGCCGGGGTAGCTTTTTTGTGAAGATCTTTGTGACTGGCGGGGCGGGGTACATCGGCGGCACCGTCGCAGGACTTTTTGTCGAAAAGGGGCATAAAGCTGTCGTTTTCGACAATTTAAGCCACAGCCGGCGCGAGCTTCTTCCGGCCGGTGTGGAGTTTATCCAAGGCGAATTGGCCGACCGGGCCGCGATTGAAGGAATCTTCAATTCTGCACGGAAGCAGGGCGAGCCGTTCGACGCCGTGCTGCACTTTGCAGCGCTGATCGAGGCGGGCGAATCGATGGCGCGGCCGGAGATTTATTTCCGCAACAATACCGCGTCAACGCTTTCGCTGCTGGAGGCAGTGCTGGCAGCGGGACCGAAGCGGCTGGTCTTCTCGTCGACCGCGGCAGTTTATGGCGAGCCGGAGTCGGTTCCGATCGAGGAAGACGCGCGGCTTGCGCCGTCGAATCCATATGGGCAATCGAAACTGCTGGTAGAGCAGATGCTCTCCTGGTTCAACCGCATTCACGGGCTGCGCTATGCGTCGCTTCGGTATTTCAACGTGGCGGGAGCTCACGAGGGGCCCGCCGGCATCACACGCGGCGAAGCGCACGAGCCGGAGTCGCACCTGATTCCGCTGGTGCTCGATGTCGCGCTGGGCAGGCGCGCGGCGATCCGGATTTTCGGGGAGGACTACGCGACGCCCGACGGCACATGCATTCGCGACTACATTCACGTCTCCGACCTTGCTGAGGCGCACATGCTGGCTCTAACGGCTCTGGATGCGCGGCCGGAGTCTGCAGGCCCACTGATTTACAACCTCGGCAATGGCACCGGTTTCAGCGTGCGCGAGGTCATCGAGTCGGCGCGGCGCGTGACCGGCCATCCGATTCCGGCGGAGATTCATCCACGGCGGCCGGGCGACCCGGCGGTTCTGGTGGCGAGTTCGGCAAAGGCCATGCGCGAGCTTGGCTGGAAGCCGCGCTACACGAAACTCGACGAGATCATTCGCACCGCATGGGTGTGGCACCAGAAGCGGTACAGCGTTTGAAGAGCAGACACTCCGTTTGAAGTGCAGGGACTTTTCGGGGAACGGAAATGCAGCGCATCTATTTGCTTTCGACCGGCGGCACCATCGAGAAGGTTTACTCCGAGCAAAGTGGGGTGGTGGAGAACCGCGCCGCCAAACTCGAACGCTACCTGCGCATGCTGCGCCTGCCCGATGCGGAGATCCGCGCCGAGCACCTGATGAACAAAGACAGCCTGGAGATGACGGAAGAAGATCGCGCCAAAGTGAGGGATCGCGTGGCGGAGCTGCTGAAGGAAAACGCGCCGATCGTCATTTCGCACGGAACGGACACGATGGTTGAGACGGGCATGTTTCTGGAGCGCGCATTTCCAGAAGTGAAGATTCCCGTGATTCTGACCGGCGCGATGACGCCGCTGGGATTTGAGGGCTCGGACGCGCTGCAGAATTTGACGGAAAGCCTGTTTGCCGCGCGGCTGCTGAAGCCGGGAGTTTATGTGGTGATGCACGGGCAGGTGTTCCCGGTGAGCAAGGTGCGGAAGGATAAGGACAAGGCAACGTTCGTGTGGAAGTAGAGTGGCTGCCCGGATCATCTGCGGAGCGCACGGCGTTAGACGCGGGCCATTCGACCCTAGAAGCGCTGCACGCTGAACAAAAGCATCCCTAGGTAGGCGACGTACAGCAGCTGCGCAATTCTCCAGTCGCAAACACTAAAGGTCTGAATACTCAGTGAGTCCGTTTCCAGCCTCTTTTTCAAAAGACGCCTGAAGGATCGCCCCACGATGACTGGCAGCAAACTGTATAGCGTTGCCAAGCCGCCATAGAATAATGCCAGGGCTTCCGCCGGATGGCTCTGAAGGTGCTTCCAGACGAGTGATGCACGGACCACGAAGACCACTCCGGCCAGAACGTAATCTAGCTGCCAGTACATGGGCGCCCGTACCGCCTTCTTTGCTTCCGTCTGCGCAGATTCCATGTTTTCACCCGAGACTGCAGGTCATTGCAGAGTGCCAAACAAAGCCAGCTTACATCAGTAGAAACGAGAAGCAGCGAGCGGCACCATAAGTCCACCGGGTGCGAACAGGAATCACGTATCGTTGCGCGCAGCCAGTTCGTCTCAGTTGAATTGCTAAAATCAAACCATGCCGATCTCGCGCCAGCAGGCTCTCGACTACTTTGAATCGCCAGACCTCATCGGGTTGGGGTTCGAGGCCGATGCCGTGCGCCGGCGCCTGCATCCCGAGGGCGTGGTCACCTACATCATCGATCGCAACATCAACTACACGAATTACTGCACGGAGTACTGCACCTTTTGCGCGTTCTATCGGCCGCTCCCCATCAACGGCAAGCCCCACCCCAACTCCGGCGACGGCTACATTCTCGATTTCGAAACCATTTGCGCGAAAATCGCCGAGACGCTGGAAATGGGCGGCACAGGCGTACTGATGCAGGGCGGCATTCATCCCGACCTGAAGATCGACTGGTTCGAGCGGCTGTTCAAGGGCATCAAGGAGCGGTTTCCGCAGATCTGGCTGCATTGTTTGTCGGCGTCTGAGGTGCTGGCGATCGCCGAATACTCCGGCCTGGACCTGCGCACGACGATTGCGCGGTTGCGCGACGCGGGGCTCGATTCCATTCCCGGCGGCGGCGCGGAGATTCTGGACGACGAGGTGCGGCATCGCATCGCGCGACTGAAGTGCGACACCAACGACTGGGTGAGCGTGCATCGCACCGCGCACCAACTTGGCATGCGCACCACGGCGACCATGATGTTCGGCGTGGGCGAGACGTTCGACCAGCGCATCAATCATTTTGAAGTGGTGCGCCGTCTGCAGGAAGAGACCGGCGGGTTCACGGCGTTTATCCCCTGGAGCTTCCAACCGAAGAACACTGCGCTCGGCGGGCGCGGCTGGGACGAAGCCACGAGCGTTGAGTATTTAAAGGTCCTCGCCATCGCGCGCCTGTACCTTGACAACATTGATAACGTGCAGGCCAGTTGGGTGACGCAGGGATTGAAGGTGCTGGAACTGGGCCTTCACTTCGGCGGCAACGACGTGGGCAGCGTAATGCTCGAAGAAAATGTAGTCAAGGCGGCAGGCACTTCGAACTGCACGACGGAAGAAGAGCTGCGGCGCATTATCCGCGACGCCGGCTTCAAACCCGTCCAGCGCGACACTCTTTACCGGACGATGTTTCTGAACTGAACGCGGCTCTCCGAGACAAAAACATGGAGGGCGGAAGCGGCTTCCTTACTTAGAATCGCCTTCTGCGAAAACATGGCTCCGCGAAGGCAAGAGATGCGCTCAAAGACGCAGCCGCGCCCGGCGGAAGTTGCCGTAACAATCCGCCCGGGACGCGAACTTTGCCGATTCCCTCTACCTCGCGGCTGGCGGTTTTCCCTGCTCGATCGCCTTCGCATCATCGAGATGCTTCTGGAGCACGGGAAGTGCGGTTTGCGCGTAGGACTTCAGCTCCGGGTTCTGCGCGTTGTCAGCTTCTTTTTTGTAGATGGCGATGGCCTGGGTATGCCCGCTCACCATGTCCTGCACGAATTTGTGGTCGAACGTAGCGCCCTTCAGAGCATAAAACGGCGCGATCATCGATTTGTTATGCTCCGCATCGATCGCGGTGGGCACGTTAAAACCAGCCTGACGCGCAACTGATTGGAGCTGCTGAAAGTCGTTGGTGTGGTCGGCCTCGAGCATCTGACCGTAGTCTTTCAAGGATTGTGAAGTGGCCTTGCTTTGTGCAAGGTTTCCCAAATGTGCTTCCACCATGTCGGTTTGCGCAGCGAAGTCGACAAATTGCTGATCGGTCATAGGCTTTGAGGCCTGCGCAATCGCGAAAGGCGAACACAGACACAAGCAGCTCATCGCCAGAAACGCACGTTTCATTTCTCTCCCTCCTTGCGCGCTTAGATGCACGGAATCGAAAAGCGCGCTGAGGCCAAAATTGCGACGCCCGCACACTCCGGTCCGCTTTCCTCTAGCCGCCAAGCCAAAAACTAAGCCTCCGACTCGGCGTTCATTTTCCCCGGTTGGGGCGCCGCGCGCGCAGGACTGAATCGCCCGCGCGGGCGGAGACAATGTTTTCCGCAACCCCCTGCCGCGCTCCATCATCTACCTTGGAGATATGACACAGACGGCTTCGATTTCATTGCGCACGCTCGGCAACTCCGACCTCGAACTCACGCCCATAGGCCTGGGCACATGGGCCATCGGGGGCGGCAACTGGTCAAACGCATGGGGCCCGCAGGATGATGCGGATTCCATTGCCGCCATCCATCGCGCAATCGATTTGGGCGCGAACTGGATTGACACGGCAGCGGTCTATGGGCTCGGACACTCGGAAGAAATGGTGGGCCGCGCTGTGAAGTCGCTTAAGCGCAAGCCGTACATCTTTACTAAGTGCTCGCTCCGCTGGGGCTCGGACCGCGCCGTATACAACTCGCTCAAAGCCGATTCGATCGCTGAGGAAGTTGAGGGATCGCTGAAGCGGCTCGGCGTGGACGTCATCGATCTTTACCAGATTCACTGGCCAAAGCCTGAGGAAGACGTCGAAGAGGGATGGGAGACGTTGGCGCGCCTGCAGGAAGTGGGCAAGGTTCGCTGGATCGGCGTTTCAAACTTTTCCGTCGACCAGATGAAGCGCGCCATGAAGATTGCGCCGATCACCAGTTTGCAGCCACCCTATTCCATGCTGCGCCGCAAAATCGAGGCCGATATTCTTCCGTTTGCTCAGGCCAACGGCATTGGCGTCATCAACTACTCGCCCATGCTTTCTGGCATGCTGACCGGCAAGATGACGGCCGAGCGCGCGGCAAATCTGGCGCCCGACGACTGGCGGCGCGGGAACAAGGAATTCAATCAGCCGCGACTGGCCCAAAATCTTCGCCTCGTGGAGTTGCTGCGCGAAATCGGCAACGGGCATGGCGTAACGCCCGGCGTGGTCGCTATTGCGTGGGTACTGCACAATCCCGCCATTACAGGCGCCATTGTGGGCGGGCGCAGTGCGCAGCAGGTGGACGAGACGGCCGCTGCGCTGACCTTCCGCCTAAGCGAGGACGAGTTCACGCGCATCGTCGATTTTCTGGCCACAATGGAACCTTGAGCAGGCTGCTGAACGCGCACAAATAAAAACCCCGGCCGAAGCCGGGGTTTTGTTTCGAACGCAGAATCTCGGTTACATTGCCGCGACAAAGTCCGGAACCATGACTGCCGCGTGTTCCTGCAGCATCTGCGTAGTGCGGGCGGCCATGCCGGTATACATCGATGCGGCGCGGTACGCGTTTATCCGAACGCCTTCACTCGCATTCCGAAACGCATATTGCGCCAGTGCCAGCAGAACACAGAAGCGAATCTGCATCGCATCGCTGTGCAAGGTCTCGATAAGCAAGCGATCGACTGCTTCGCAATTCTTGGCGGCGAAGTCTGCCATCTCCTGCATCACACGGGCATTTTGGTAGATGACCCACAGTCCCTTGGGACCTTCCATGCGCTGCCAGGCATCTTCAGGAGTGGCGCTCAGGCCTTCCTGCCACAGGAAGTGATCGCTCAACTCACGCGCGCTCCACTCGGGACGGAGGCGGGCAAGCAACGAATCCCATGTTTGCGCGTTGCGCCGCTGCACGCTCTTGCGCCACTTCACAAGAACAAGCGCGATCGCAACCACGGCAGCAACTTGGAATACGAGCAATGCCATCAATCGACCCCAAAATTCAGACTATCGGCACTTGATGCTCTACTGTCCGAACCCTGAATATTCTCTGTACACCACTACTTGTAGCAGAATCCATATTGTTTGTCTGCGGTAAAAAGGGGCTTGGGCATACCACTTTTGGGGGATAAAGGGAGGGCGAGGGACTGGAGCGGCGAGGGTGTACATAGGAGGATGCGATCGATTAGCCTCTAATTCTTCCCTTTGACGGGTTCGAGGGTGGCCGCATGACGAAGGAATTGAAGGAACCGCAGCTCGATGAACTCCTGGCCCTGGCGCGCAAGGCCGCGGAGAACTCGTACTCTCCGTACTCGGAGTTTCGCGTGGGCGCGGCGCTGCGATTGGCGAACGGCGAGATCGTGACTGGAACCAACGTTGAAAATGTGAGCTATGGGCTCACGATTTGCGCCGAGCGGGCAGCGGTTGCGCGCGCTGTTTCACAATTCGGACCGAAGGTTCGCATCGCGGCCGCGGCCATCGTAAACCTGAACGGGCAGGCCAGCCCACCGTGCGGCGCCTGCCGACAGGTGCTGGCGGAATTTATCGACCCCGGCGCGCCGGTGATTTTTCCAGTCGCAAACGGCACGCGCACAATGACCTTCAGCGAGCTGCTGCCGCTGGGGTCGGAGATGAAGCTCAAGTAGGACGCTTGAACTTCGTTGGCGCCAGCCTTCCGATCCGGCTCAATAAACTCTCTTGCTGAACTCGCGGATTGTCATCAGCCCGCCTGCCGCTATGGCGGTGTAGCCAAGAGAAAACAGCCACAAGCCGAAGCCGGCTATCGACTGTAGCTGAGAGACAAAGATCAACGCCAGCAGGTTTGCAGGGCCGCAAAGAGCGCCAATGAAGACAAGCCAGCCGGCAATGGCCAGCTTCTTAGGCGGCGCCGCCTTGCTCGACAAGTAGCAGAGGCCGGCTGCGACGGCGGCAATCAGAGGAATGAGATACACGGCACCGGCGGTCTTGCCCAAGTCCAGGCCGCTGAGGCGAGTTGTTGTCGCTTCTGTGAGAAGCGCTGGAATCGCGACGGACACCCAAGGCAAGAAGAAAGCGATAAGCGCAACGATCGCGCCTGCGCTTGAGATCTTCTCGCCCAGCGACATGGCTGCGATGATCGCCTGGCCCTGCTGCGCAAGTTGCGATGTGGAGACTCCGGCCGGTGCGGCGGCAACGGGCATGCCTTGAGGCGGCGGAGGCGGCGCGGCGACGGCAGGCCCTGCAACGGGTTGAGGGCGCAAACTTGCTCCGCACTGTTCACAAAAGGCGGCGCTGTCGATGTTGGTCTTTCCACATGCGGGACAGATCATGGCAAATCTCCTTCATTCTGGTTAAGCCCTCTGCGGTTTCGCGCGGCACACCGGAGTTGCCGGATCATGAGCGCCTGTTTGCAGATGGGTTGCGGCGGCTTCCCGGGGGCTTCACTTCGCGCCAGGAACGGATGGCGAGTGAATGAAGAAGTTGCCAAATGCTAGGGAAAGCGGCGGGGCTGTGTCAAGGGAGAACTGATTCGGAACGGCGCAGTGTTGCGCGCTGGGGCGGGCATGATGAGGTATTCTGGTTGCCTTGCACTCGGGGCAAACGTCATGACATCCCACTCAGCTGCGCCTCTGCATATCATCGACATCATCCGTAAAAAGCGCGACGGTGGCGAGCTGGACGCGCGAGAGATTGCGTTTGTGGCGGCGGGTGCGGCAAGCGGCTCGATTCCTGAGGCCGAACTGGCTTCGTGGCTGATGGCTTCGTGGATCAGGGGGCTTTCGCTTAGTGAGACGCGTGCTTTGACGCTGGCCATGCGCGACTCAGGCTTGAAGTTTTCGCCGACGGGACTGGGCAAACGGACTGTGGACAAACATTCGTCGGGCGGCGTGGGTGACAAGACGAGCTTCCTAGTGGCGCCCCTGGCTGCGGCGTGCGGCGTGGAGGTGCCGATGATCAGCGGACGCGCGCTGGGGCATACGGGCGGCACACTCGACAAGCTGGATGCAATTCCCGGCTATCGGACGGCGCTGACACTGGATGAATTCGAAAGCGTGATCAAAAAATGCGGCGCATCGATCATCGGGCAGACCGACCAGCTGGCTCCGGCAGACCGCAAGCTCTATGCGCTGCGCGACAGAACGGGGACGGTCGAGAATCCGGGCCTAATCTGCGCCTCGATATTGAGTAAAAAACTGGCGGCGGGGCTGAATGGGCTGGTGCTCGACGTAAAGACGGGCTCGGGAGCGTTTCTTCGCAAGGCGGAAGACACAGAATTCCTGGCGGCGCTGATGGTTGCCACCGCCGAAGCCGCGGGAACGCAGACGGTTGCGCTGCTGACGGACATGAGCCAGCCGCTGGGCCGCGCGGCCGGCAACTGGATTGAGCTGGTGGAATGCGTGGAGCTGCTGCGTGGGGCGCGGCCGACTTACAGCGAAGATGTACGCGAGCTTTCGCTCATTCTTGCCGGATGGATGATCTATCTGGGCGGGAAAGCCGATTCGGCGAAGACTGGATACACGCTTGCGGAGGCGGCGCTGGACGACGGAGCCGCGCTGGCGGCATTCATGAAGATGATCGACGCGCAAGGCGGCGATGTAAGCGTCTTCGACGACGCGGCGAAGTTTCACAAGCCCGGCGCAACCGAGATTGTGAAGGCGTGGGAGAGCGGATTTGTTGCGGAGATGGATACGACGGCGCTGGGCTGGGCTGTGCAGCGAACCGGCGCGGGACGCGAAAAGCCGGGTGAGCCGGTCGATTCTCATGCGGGAATTCTGTTTCACGCGCGGCGCGGAGCGAAGGTGGAAAAAGGCCAGCCGTTTGCGACGGTTTACGCGACGAGGCCGGAAATGCTGGCGGAGCCGGTGGAGATCCTCAAAGAGGCTGTGCACTTCTCCAAAACTCCGCCCGAGGCAGTGCCGCTGGTGGGGCAGGTGTTTACGAAAGAAAACGCCGAAACACATTTGGCGTCTGCGGCGCATTCGTAGCGCTGCCTCCGTGTCGGCCGAAAAGCCGTGCCGAAGCGGCGGAATTCGATGAGCAACGAATTCCTGTCGAAGTCACGAAAGCAATCTAAAGAACCAGCACTGAACGATTCGCGGCGTGATGCAACCCTACAGCGGAATCGCGCACCTAACGGCATGTATACCTGCACCGTTCGTGCTATCTGTTGGAGTCTCAAAAAATGCTATTCTTTGCGCGATTGGCTCACTGGGAGAGCCCCGTTCGTTCGCGAGAGATTTAGTCGAGTAGAGGATTCCATTGCAGCGATTCGATCGAAAGGGGAGCAGATCTTGAGCCATCCGAGTGCCGGGGCCGACGCTCGCACCCGCCTGCTGGAGAACCTGACAAAGAGCAAGATTCCCGGCCTGGACGGGCTGCGGGGAATTGCGGCTCTTTGTGTTGTGGGATTTCATGATCAGTTTTTCGCGCACGCGAAGGGCCCCATGTATCCGGGGAGACTTGCGGTGCAGGTTTTCTTTGTGATCTCAGGGTTGCTGATCACTTGGCTGCTTCTGCGCGAAGACAATGAGACGGGCACTGTCGATCGGTCGGCGTTCTATTGGCGGCGAGCCTTTCGCCTGCTTCCGCCGCTTCTTGTGCTTCTTGTTTGGCAAACGATTACCCACTTTCCTGCAGTGAGCCGCGGTGGCGCATTTGCAAGCGCATTTTATATCGCAAATTACTACGAACTGATCCGAGGAAGCGCCACGCTGAACGGGTTGGGACAGACTTGGTCGCTTGCGGTCGAGGAACATTTCTATCTCATCTGGCCTCTACTGTTCTTTATCGTGCGCCGCCGCCGGAACTTGCTCCGAATGTGCCTGATCGTAATGGGACTGCAACTGACGTGGCGGATGGCCCTGGGATTTGCCGGCAGATTCGTGTATGCGGAGTTGGCCACGGAAACTGCTTCCTGCGCAATTTTTGCCGGTTGCGCACTGGCGCTTCTGCTCTGGTATTTTCCGGAGCGATTGCCTCGATTCGCGCTGGCTCCCTGGCTGGCGCCAGCTTCGCTGATCGCGCTTCTTTGCCTGGCGCAGTTGCCACGCAACGCGCAACTGTGGTGGGGAGTGCCGGCCGCGATTCCCTTTGCCGGCCTTCTGATTCTGCAGGCAATAACCTACGAGTGGCGGATTCTGGAGAATCCCCTTGGACGCTATCTGGGCCGGATCTCATACGGCATTTATCTCTGGGGAATGGTGGCCATCGCGATCACGGAGCGAATCGGCCTGGATCGGGGACACTTCTTCGTGTTCCTGGTGGTCGTCGCGTTGGCAAGCGCGTCGCACTTCCTCGTGGAACGGCCGATCCAATCCTTCGGGCGGGAATGGCTGAACCGGCGGCGGGAGCAGAGGCCGAACATGGACGCGGCAGCACAAGTAACACCGAGCTCGTAGCGCGGCGACTGCGCGGCCGCCGAGCGAAGGGCGTGCGAATGCCAAGCTGGGCCGAAATCAGGCCGGGAAAGTCATCTCCTCAATGAGCGGCGGGTTCTGATCGAAGTCGCTGAAGCGAATCCAGCGCGGCCGCACAACAAAATAGGCGATTCCGGGCCAGCTCATGCGCGCCGGCCCGTCAGGCCATGCGGCGAAGTACACCTGCTGGTAGCGGCGAAGCTCGTCGCCTTGCGGCACGAAGGCCAGCCCCTCGAACTGAACCGTCTGCTCACTCTCCCAACCTCCAACGACGAAGGAGCAAGCGGGCCGGTCGATGAGATTCGAATACTTCCGCGACGAGTTGACGGTATCGAAGACGATTTCGAGCTGCCGCGTGGTGGCGATGCCAACCAGCGCTGACTGCGGTGTGCCCGCCTTCGAGATGCTCGAGACAATTCCATAGCGAAAACGCGTCATGAACGCATGAAGTGCCGCCTTGTCCATGTGAACCTCCCATAGCGCGAACGAACCAATTTTCGCAGGCCAGCCGGTTGCGGGATGATTTAAGGTTATCCAAAGCCCTTCTCACTTCAAGGCGAGGAGATTCGCATTGGGACGTTTTACTGGCGTGCTGGGGATCATTGCGGTGCTCCTGGCCGCGTGGCTTTTCTCGACCGACCGCAGGCACATACGCTGGCGCACCATCGCGTGGGGCCTGGGATTGCAGATCACCTTCGCGTTCCTGGTGCTGCGCTTCGGCCTCGGGCAAATCGTCATGAACTGGGCGGGCGGCGTTGTCACCAACATGCTGTCGGCCACGTTCGCGGGAACGCGGGTTCTGTTTGGCGAGCTCGGCCTTCCCAACTCCGGCGCATTCGGCCAGCTGCTGGCGACGCTTCCGAACCATACGGCCGCTCAGGGCGCCATCTTTGCCTTTCAGGTGCTGCCCACCATTATCTTTATCTCTGCATTCTTCGCTGTGCTCTATCACATCGGGGTGATGCAGATCATCATCCGCGGCATGGCGTGGATCATGCTGAAGACCATGCGCATCTCCGGCGCGGAGAGCATGAACGTTGCGGCGTCGATCTTTATGGGGCAAACTGAGGCGCCGCTTACGATCCGCCCGTTTTTGTCGAAGGCGACACGTTCAGAACTGATGACGATCATGACCAGCGGCATGGCGCACGTCTCCGGCGGCATCATGGCCATGTATATTTCCCAGGGCGTCGAAGCGCGGCATTTGCTGTCGGCCGTGATCATGACTTCGCCGGGAACGATTCTGATGGCGAAGATGCTTGTGCCTGAGACGGAAGTGCCGGCCACCGAAGGCAAGGTCGTCATTCCCAAAGACGAGATGCACGCGGACGAGAATTTTATCGGCGCGATTGCCCGCGGCACGATCGACGGCGGCAAGCTGGCGATGAATGTGGCCATCATGCTCATCAGTTTCCTGGCGCTGGTGGCGCTGCTCGACATGATGCTGAGCTGGTTCCATGGCATGCCCTACACGCACTGGGTTCCCGCGAGCCTGGGGCAGATTCTGGGATTCGTGGGCGCGCCCGTGGCGTGGCTCATCGGCGTGCCGTGGCGCGACTGCCCGGCGATCGGCAACCTGTTGGGCACGCGCATGGCGCTGAATGAGGTGGTCGCCTACATCGGGCTGGGCGCGGAGAAGGCGACGCTTTTGCCGCGATCGTTCACCATCGCGACGTTTGCGCTATGCGGGTTTGCGAACCTGGGATCGATCGGAATGCAGATTGGCGGCATTGGCGCGCTGGTTCCCGAGCGGCGCAACGACCTGGCGCGGCTGGGGGTTCGAGCCATGATGGCGGGGACAATGGCCAACCTGATCTCGGCGTCGATCGCGGGGATCTTCCTGGGGTAAATGCGTCGGTGGGAAGGCTAGTCATTCACCTGAGCGAAGAACCCGGCCGTAGCCGGGTTTTTTGATCGATGCTCGGCTCGGAAATCGTGCACGCCTTCGAAACATCTCGAAGTTAACACGATTCCAGGCAGGATGGCGGAACCTGCGAAGAGCTCCTAAACGCCAAATCTCGCAGCGCTGCGCAGCTTCGCCTTGGCGGCTTCTACTTCGCGATTGCGCGGCGGCGCCTGCGTTTCAAGCCGGCTGAGCAGCCGCATTGAGGCCGCTGCGATCTCGTCGACCGCGGCATTGAACGCGGCTTCGTTCGCCTTTGACGGCTTATTGAAGCCGCTCACTTTGCGCACGTATTGCAGCGACGACGCGCGCACTTCCGCATCCGTCACGGGCGGATCGAAATTGAACAGTATTTTAATGTTGCGGCACATGGGCAGCTTTCCAATGGGTAGATTCGTTTTCGTTCATTGATGGCACGGCGACCCACGCAGAGCGTGGGTTCCACGGCCGAGCCCTTTCAAAACAGGTTCAAACCGATCCACTGCAATCCAAGTTAAGCTTATCCGGGATACGCGCCGGTGATGTAGCCTTCGAGCGCCTGGATGGCGTGCTCCTGGCCGGTGATGACCCACTTCACCAGGTCGCCGATCGACACGATGCCCACCACGGTCTCGCCCTCGAGAACCGGCAGGTGGCGAATGCGGTGGTCGGTCATGATCGTCATGCACTCATCGACGGTGTGCAGCGGGGTGACGGAGCGGACCGGGGTGCTCATGATCTCCTGCACCTGCGTCTCGCGGGAGTGGTGGCCGCGGAGAATGCCTTTGCGCGCATAGTCACGCTCGGAGAAGATGCCGAGCAGGCGCGAGCCGGACATGACCATCAGCGCCCCAATATCGTGCTTCGCCATGAGCGATAGGGCTTCGTGCACCGATTCCTCGGGGGCAATGGACAGGATTTTCACGGGTCCTTTGTGCTTGAGGATTGATCCAATGGTGTCGGTGATGCGCATAGGGCACTCCTTGGGGCGGTCAGCGGTCGCATACCGGCAAGCGCCCGTGCGGCAGGCGAGCAGCTCGTTGGAACAGAAGTATATCCCGGTTTGCACACAACTGTCGTATGCGCGCTTGTGGACGACCGGATGTGACGACGATCACATATCCCCGCCCACCAGGGAGGTCTCAGGCCCGGGCGCCATTGGACGCGCCGCGCAGGCGGCGAAGCCGGTAGACGATGGTGAGGAGGGTAACCGTTCCGCAGGTTAGAAAGCTGACGCCGAGGCCAATGATGAGGGACTTGTCGTGTTCGAAGAAGCCATGGACGACCCCGATGACCTGCAAAACGCAGAAGCCGCCAAAGGTGACGAGAGAGACGCCTTCATCCGACTTGCTGCGCCAGACCGCAAGCGCCTGGGGCACGAAAAGGGCGGCATTGCCCAGGAGGGCCAACCCAAAGATAAACGTAACCATTTCCCTCATTTCCGAACGACCCCCGCGCCCAAGTGGCGCACGTCTCGATGATCTCAGACGGACCGGGGGATTGTGGGCCGGAGAATGTTTTCCGGTGCCGGTCACGCGCCTGGAGCTTAGACCGGGCCGCGGGAAGGTTGGGGAAACCTTGGGCACCGGCAGGTTGAAACGGCGTCCGCCGGAGCTTCCGAGGGTCGCGCCTGACCGCTGGCCCCAACCCAACTTTTGACTCTGCACGCGCATCAAAAAAATTGACCAATTCTGCCGCGCTTCCAGCGCGCTTGGTTCAAACAGACGTTGTTCCTGCAACGGTTCCCGGCTCCTCGCACGCCATTACACACCGCAATGGGACTGCCGGTTTTTTGTCCAGGAGATTTGAAAGTCGTATGGAGCAAGAAAACCAGGCAAGACTGTCTACGGGAATTCCGGGGCTTGATAACATTCTTCGCGGCGGCCTGGCAAAGGGCTTCCTTTACCTGATCGAGGGCAATCCTGGCGCGGGCAAGACCACGCTGGCATTGCAGTTCCTGCTGGAAGGCGCCCGGCGCGGTGAAAGCGGCCTGTATCTTTCGCTGGCCGAGAGCGAAGCGGAACTGCGACACGTTGCAGCGTCGCACGGCTTCGACCTGTCGAACATTACCATCTGCAAGATTGCCCCGCCCGAGCTGGCCGGAAACAGCGGCGAGCACTACACGGTCTTCCAGCCTTCTGAGGTTGAGCTGGCCGACGTGCTCGAGACCATCCTGGGGAAGGTGCGGGAATTGGCGCCCTCACGCGTAGTCATCGACTCCATGTCGGAACTGCGCATGCTCGCGCGCGATTCGCTGCGTTACCGGCGGCAGATTCTGCTGCTCAAACAATTCTTCGAAAACCGCGACTGTACCACTCTTTTGCTCGATGAGCGCTTCCGCGACAATGAGGAGAGCCAGGTGCAGACCATTGCTCATGGCGTGATCAGGCTGGAGGTGCTGGCTCGTAACTACGGCATCACCCGGCGCCGTCTCGAGGTGCTCAAGATCCGCGCCTCGAGTTTCCGCGAGGGCTATCACGATTACGTGATCCTGCGTGGCGGCTTGCGCGTGTTTCCGCGTCTGGTGTCCGGCGAGCATCGCGGAATCTCCTTTCATGAGGAGATTCTGCCCAGCGGTCTTGCCGAACTCGATGCTCTTTTCAATGGCGGCGTGCAGCGTGGAACGAGCACCTTGATCGTGGGGCCCACCGGTTGCGGCAAATCAACTTTGTGCGCGCAGTTTGCCTTGACTGCGGCCCAGCGCGGCGAGCGAGCCGCCATTTACACATTCGATGAAACCCGGAATTCATTTTGCGAGCGCAGCCGGGGGCTGGGGATGGAGCTCGACGCTTACCTCTCGAACCAGATGCTGCACCTGGAGCAGGTGGATCCCGCCGAGCTGTCTCCTGGCGAATTCATTGACCGCATCCGCAGCGGCGTGGAAGAGCAGAATTGGCGGCTGGTGGTGATTGACAGCCTGAACGGGCTCATGAACTCGATGAGCGAGGAGCGTGCGCTCACCGTGCAGCTTCACGAAGTTCTCTCTTATCTGAATCAGATTGGAGTGGCATCGTTTATGGTGCTGGCCCAGCATGGCTTGCTGGGCGGGGCAATGTCGTCGCCCACCGACGTAAGCTACCTGGCCGACAATGTGCTTTTGCTGCGTTACTTTGAGGCGGATGGCGAGGTGCGGCAGGCACTTTCGGTAGTCAAGCGCCGCTCCGGCCCGCACGAGCGATCCATTCGCCAGATGCGCATCCACGAAGGAAAGATCAACATCGGCGAGCCTCTCACAAACTTCAAGGGCGTGCTCACCGGCACACCGGAATATATGGGAGGCGAAACGCTGCTGTAATGGCTACTCCCCGATTTCTCGTTGCTGCTCCCGTGGGGCGCGATGGCGAGCTGATTTGCTCGCTGCTGAATGCCTCTGGCTACGCGGCGGAGCATGTGGTCACCATTCGCGCTCTGGAACAGCTGGATAGCGCGGAGATTCTGGGTCTGATCTTCACAGACGAGGCTCTCGCTGCCGATGGATTCGAGGCGCTGCGCATCGTCGTGGAGGTT
Source organism: Occallatibacter sp. (assembly GCA_035541975.1). Taxonomy (GTDB): domain Bacteria; phylum Acidobacteriota; class Terriglobia; order Terriglobales; family Acidobacteriaceae; genus Telmatobacter. Next base: position 37,785 of record DATKMH010000035.1, read on the forward strand.
CAGCCCGTCTGGTCCGATCTGCCGCTGCTGCTGCTGACCAGCGGCGCCAGCATTCCCCGCTACGGCGCCATAGCCACGCAGGTCCGCGTCGAGTTTCGCAGCGTTTTCCTTCTCGACCGGCCGATGCGGCAGGAACTGCTGTTGAGCGCGGTGCAAGTGGCGTATAACTCGCGGCTCAAGCAGCTGGAGATGCGCGACGCGCTGGCGCGCCAGTTCCAAACTGAAGAGACCCTGCGCAACACTGAAAAGCTTGCCGTGGCCGGCAAGCTGGCTGCGACGATGGCGCACGAAGTGAATAATCCGCTGGAGGCGATCACAAACCTGCTTTTCCTCATCGAGAACAGCATCACGGTGGAAGATGCGCGCTCGTTCGGGCGGCTGGCGTCGCAGGAGCTCTCCCGCATCAGCGAGATCGTCAACCAGACATTGCGCTTTCACCGCGCGCCTGCCAAGCCGGCGTTCACCGACATCGCCGAGTTGGCGTCCTCTGCCGTTACGCTGTTCCATGGCATGATGCGCAGGCGCAATATTCCCGTAAAGCTCGATGTCGAAAAGACCTATGCATTCTGCTCTGCCGGAGAAATCCGCCAGGCCCTCGTCAATCTGTTGGGGAACGCTTTCGATGCCACGCCCGACGGCGGCCGTGTCCGCGTACGCGTCTCGTCTTGCACGCGCAGAGGCTTTCATTACGCGCGCCTCACAGTTGCCGATACGGGCAGCGGCATTCCGTTGGAGATACGCAAAAATCTCTTCTCTCAATTTTTCACCACCAAGGGCAGCCGCGGAACCGGGCTTGGCTTATGGCTCACGCGCGACATCGTGTTGCGCAACGGCGGCCGTCTGCGCTTTCACTCGCGCACCACCGCACCCAGCGGCACGGTCTTCACCGTTTACCTTCCCTCGTTGCCGTCTTTGGAGGAGGCACCTAACCGGAGCAGCTATTCCCCCAGCGAACACGCCGCGCCGGTTCACGCGACCTAGCAGCCTCATCGGGCGAATCGGGCGCGAAGATGAGAGTCGCGCCCGAATGGAGATTCTGACGATCGCATCGCGAGGTCAGAAGTGCAGCTTGACGCCGAACTGGATCTGGCGCGAGGAGGTGGACGTGGCGGTGATCACGCCTGCCGTAGGCGAAGTTGAGGAGGGAACGACAGTCTGCAGCCCGCCTGACGTGGTGACGGTGGGCGCCGCCGAATACACAACTTCATTGGGCGTTAGAAAGTTGGCGTGGTTGAGGATGTTGAAGAACTCGGCGCGGAATTGAAGATCGAGCCGCTCGGTGATGTGCGAATCTTTGATCGCCGAAAAGTCGAGTTCAGAAAGACCGGGACCGGTCAGAGAGTCGCGTTTCACGTTGCCGTAGGTGCCATAGATGGTGTTGCCTCCACTGCCATTGGGAATGGAGACTGTGGGCTGAATGAAAGCGCTCGGATTGAAATATTCGGTTTGCGTGCGCGGATAGAGGTTGCCGGTGAAGTTAGGATTCCAACTGGGCCGGATGGGGTTACGCGAATCGCCATTGCCCGGTGGGTTATAGCCGAGCTGCGGCGAAAACGGGAAGCCGGTTTGGATGGCAACGATGGCGCTTGCGATCCAACCGCCGGCGATGAAGTTCGAAGGACCCGAGGCGTGGTTCAAGAAGTGCCTTCCGGGGCCAAAGGGCAGATCGTAGCTGCCGTTGATTGAGGCTGCCTGGCGAACATCGGTCGCAGCCAAGCCCCAGTCGAGTTTCGGATTAAGGGGAAACTCGACGAAGGCAGGAGTGTTGCCGCTGACGCTGGTGTTCCACGCCGAGCCGTCGTCAAGATTCTTCGACCAGGTGTAGTTGCCGCGAAGCTGAAGGCCGTGAGCGTAAGTGTGGCGGGCGTCGATTTCGAGCGCGTTGTAAAAGCCCGTGCCTTGCGACACCCACGAGGTGGAGTTGGCAAGGTTCGGATTCACGTCGGTGGTCGATGGGTAATAGACCTGGCCGGTCGATGCATAGACCGGAGCGGGCTCATTCATGTCTTCGGAGAGAATCTGGTGATAGGCGTGCCATCCCACGTAGCCCACGGTGAGCGACGTGTTGGGGGCAATCTGCTGCTCAACCCGCAAGCTCCAGGTTTCGACAGTGGGAGTTGAAAGATCGGGCTGCACATTGCTCGGCGACACTTTGACAGTTGGAGCCGGAGGCACTCCGGGCGTGAAGTTCAGGCTGGAGACGGCAATGTTCTTGATGGATTCCGCCGTGTTGTAAGGCGCTGTCTGGTCCAGGCGGTAATCGAGCGTGTCGAGCAGGCCGTGATAAAGGCCGGCGCCGCCACGGACGGCCGTTTTGCCGTTGCCCCACACGTCCCATGCAAAGCCCAGCCGCGGATTGGGCAGGAACTCCGCGCGGTTGTTCCAAAGGCCCGAGCTGCCGACGAGCGGCGTCGTCTGTAGAACGCCGTTGACGATTTGATAGTTTGAGGCGCGATTCTGCGACTCGTTCCATCCGTCGGTCGATTCCGAGCGGAAGCCGACGCGCAGTTCGAAGCGTGGCGTGACTTTGATGGTGTCTTCGAAGAACGCAGCGCCTTCGAGCGATCGCCAGCCCAGTTCGGTTGGCGCGGGAACCAGCGTAAACGTGGCCACTGTGCCTTGCAAAAATGTGGTTTCGGTCGAGAACGACGCCTGACCGTATTGATCCTGGGCCAGCAAATCGTTGGCCTGCACGCGCTGCAGCCACACTCCCGCCTCAATCTGGTTGCGGCCCTTCGACCAATAAACGTGATCGTCTTCAGTGAACAGGTTACGCGCGGTGGTGTTGTTGCTGCCGACATTCGCGCCCGCGCCGGTGATGGACGAAGCGCCGTTCGAGGCCGTGCTGCCGCTGATAACGATGGCTCCCACCGGGTCGCCCGAGACCCATCCCGTAACGCCGCTCACCGGAACCAGCCCCATAAAGTAATAGCTGCCGCGCGAGTATCCGAATCGCGCGGTGTTCAGCAGCGAGGGCGAGAAGACGTGCTGCTCCTGCACGCTCGCTACCTGCTCGCGAAGGCTCTCATTCACGTAGCTCAGCGGGTTTGCGGAGGGCGTGGTGGCGGCGCTTGCATCCACGGTGTAGACGGCAAAGAGCAGATCTTTGCTGCTGAGGTTGTCGTCGAAGCGTGTGGTGCCGAAGTCCTCGTTGATGTGCTCTTCGGGATGGCTGAATGCTTCAGCGATGCCGCTGGGGTGGCCATTTGATAACAACTCCGGGCCGTTCTGCACGGGCCACAGGTTCAGCAGCGGGGCGACAGCGGCATTCACTCCAACGTGCTGCTCCACACCCGACGAATTCGGAATGTTGCCTTGACGCGCATCGTTGTCGGGGACAAGCGTGACGTCGCTCAAGCCCAGCGCTTGTCTGAAGCCTTCGTAGTTGCCAAACAGCAGGAGCCTATCCTTCTTGATTGGCCCGCCGAGCGTGCCGCCAAACTGGTTGCGTTGAAACTCGGGAATCGTTGCCTGGTCGAAGTAGTTGCGTGCGTCGAACGCGCTGTTGCGAATGAATTCAAATGCGGAGCCGTGCAGCGTATTGGTGCCGGAGGTGGTCACGATGCTTACCTGCGCGCCGTCGCGCTTGCCGTAGCTTGCGCCGTAGGTATCGGAGACGACGTTGAACTCGCGTACCGCGTCCACGCCGAGCAACTGGCCGCTGGTTCCGCCGGGCGTGACGTTGATGAGCGATGCGCCGGTGTACTCGATTCCATTCAGCAAAAACAGATTGTCCTGCGGGCGGCGGCCCGAAACTGAAAACATGTTGCCAACCGAGGAGTTCGAGGTCCCAATGCTGCCCGACCGCTGGTTCGTATAGTTCACTGTGGCGGGATTCAGTGTGAGCAACTGGTCGTAACTGCGCCCGTTCAGGGGCAGCTCCTTTACCTGGCGCTCGTCGATCAGTCCGGAAACTTGCTGCGAGGTGGTGTTCACCACGGGATCCCCGGCATCGACGACAACGGTTTCGCGCACCGTGCTTACGCTCAGGATGAAGTTCACCTGCACGCTCTGCCCGATCGAGAGCACGATTCCGGTCTGCTCTTGTGGCTGAAAGCCATCGTGCGCGACAGAAACCGAGTAGGGACCGACGGGCACTGAGGGCGCAGCATAGCGACCATCGCCTCCCGTGATGAGCGTGCGCGTGAAGCCGGTGTCAATCTGGCGCACGGTCACGCTTGCGCCGGATACTGCGGCCCCGCTCGAGTCATGGATCGTGCCGCTGATGGTGCCGCCGACGATTTGCGCAGCTGCCGACACGACGCCAAGCGCAATCGTGGCGAGCAGAACAAGAAGTATTCGATAGTGCTTTTGCTGAAGGCTCATCTCGGTCTCCTGAAGTGTTTGCTGAGCCTGCATTACAGGCTCCTGGGATATGAGTGCGCCCTTGGGGACCGTCCAAAAAGGATCAGGGATATCCTTGGGTGCGCTTCAAATGGAGAATTGGAATGGGAAATCTAGCGACAGCAACAACAACGACCGGCCTGCCGGGAGGCAGGTGATTCGTTCCGGGTTCGGGGAAACGAGGTCATCTTTGCATCAATGGAGATCTTTTGGTTGTTTTGCGATTTGGCTTGCCTTTAGCGCCAGAAACACGAAAACCGCGCCAGCAGTTGTGCTGTTACGCGGCCTAAAGGTCAATCGGCTGAGTCAGAAATCCGCTCAACAACAAGGCCGGTGTGACGTGTGACAACACGCCCTACACAGCGACTTGGTGAGCATCAAACTCATGAGTTTCAAGATACCGAAAGCCGGGCGCAAGGTCAAGTGCGACGAGACCATTGGGTTTATGGGGTCTACGGCTGAATCCTGCGGGGACGGCCAAGGAAGCGCGCCCCAAGCGCCCCGCCGGCCACAGAAAAGCCGAGCAAAATGAGCGCCAGAACCGAGGTATCGAGCAGCAACGCGCCGGCATGCCCCTCCGGCGTAGTCATGATCGCTCGATTCATTGCGATCTGCTGCGCGTCCACACCCCATGAAGTGAGCATCTGGGTTGACAGGTTGATCTCCGAAGCCCACGCATCGTCGAGCGCCGGTCCTTGATGCATCCAGAAGCGCATGGCGTAGAGCGAAACTGCAGTGGTGAAGGCCGCGGCCCAGCTACCCAGGATGCCAATCACCAGGCCGATGCGCGCTCCGGCTCCAATCGTGATCCATGCAGGCCGCCGCCCGCGCATATAGAGCGCGACCGCCCATGCGCCGGCCGCAGCCATCAATGGCAATCCCAGAATTCCCGCGGGAGAATACATGGAGCAAAGCGCGCCGGCCGGAACGGCAAGCATCAGGCCATATCGCATTGCCTGCTTCCAGTCCACGGTCCCCGCGTCGCGGACGGGCTCGCCAGTGCGCTCCGGCTGGCCCGGCGCGGCCGACCCGTTTGCGTTGTAAACCAGCTGAGGAAGCCCGCAATACGGACAGAAGCAGTCCTCCGGCTCAACAGTCTGGTGACAGCGGCTGCAGGTCAGCTCCATAGTTAGAGCGTAACGCATAAGGCATGAGGACAGCGGAGGAGAGAAGAAGTGAACGAGTGAAAGAGTGAAGAAGCGAAGAAGTAGACCGGGCGGGCTAGTGGAGTTGCGGCTGCCTGAGCCTCAATGCCACGATTGCTTCGGCGGCGGCGAGCGCCTCGTTGAGCGACATGTTGGTCGAGTCGAGAATGACGGCATCATCGGCGGGCTTCAGCGGAGAATCCTTGCGATTGCGGTCGCGCTCATCGCGTGCGCGCAGGTCGCGAAGAATCTCGTCAGGCGGCGGTGCCGGCGCGGAGCTTTTCTGCTCAAGCTGCTCGTAGCGGCGCTGGCCGCGCACCTCGGGTGCAGCATCGAGAAAGATTTTCACTTCGGCATGCGGAAAGACGACGGTGCCGATGTCGCGGCCTTCCATCACCACTCCGCCGCGCGCGCCGAGCTGCTGTTGCAGGCGAACCATCCAGGCGCGCACCGCGGGGAAGACGCTGACGCGCGATGCCGCTTCAGTGACGAGCGGATTGCGGATGAGACCGGTCACGTCTTCGCCATCGAGCAGGACGATATTCTCCGCGTCGCCGGGCTCGAGACGGATTTCGGTTTCGCGCGAGAGCTCTTCCAGCGCTTTGGCGTCGTCCAAGGGGATTGCCGCGCGCAGCGCTTTCAAAGCAAAGGCGCGATACATGGCCCCGGTTTCAAGGTTGAGCAGGCCAAAGTGCCGGGCCAGGTGGCGCGCAAGCGTGCTTTTTCCGGCGCCGGCAGGGCCGTCGATGGCGACAATGATCTTTGGAGCGTTCTCAGGGTCGAACGTGTGTCGGGCGTCAGCCGTCATCCACGCTTCTTCGAACGCCGATTGGATGAAGCCGTAAACCCATAACGCGAGCGGTTACCCGCTTTTGTCGATGCCGTTAGTGCAGGCTTTCGGCTGCCGCGTGCGTCGGCACGCGCACCCGGGCGCGCACTCTTGCGTGAAGCATCGGCCCGCCGGACAGACTTGGCGCCAGCTTTTCCGTTGCTCGCGGTGCGCCGTTCGCCGTGACCGTTGCTATGCCCATTGCTATGCCCGTTGCTGTGACCGTTTGATGACGCGCTCTTTGCCCAGCGCGAACCATGCGCATGGCGCGAGCTGCCGTTGGAGCGGGGCGAAGCGCTGCGCGCATCACGGCTCGGACGGCGAGCGATGCGGCCACTCGTCGATTTCTGGGCCGGCTTGCGGTCGCGAGCGTGCGAAGGCTGATGGCGCGGCCGAGGAGCGGGATTCGTCTCGCGAGACTGCACCGGGCGCTCGATTTGCGGCGCAGCAGGCTTCGGAGCCGGTGGAGGCGCCGAAGCAAACTGCGGGACCGGCCGGGATGCGGTCGAGAAGCGAGCCGATTCCTCATGCTCGAAGGAGCGCAGGAAGTGCGACGATGCCGGCATAGACGAGCTTGCGTACATCGTTGGCGGTGCGGAGAACTCAGGCAGAGTTCCCGCAACGTAAAAGTGTGGAGCGTGGCCGAGCGCGAGCGAATGCACCTGGCGCGTCGCAACCAATCCACGCAACACTTCGCGCACCTTGCTGCGCGCTGTCAAAGGAGCAAGGAACATCTCTACTTCTTCCATGCTGGCGGCGATCACAGCCTGCAGATAGATGGAAGCGAGCACGGAGATCGCGGTGACCTGCGACGTGGATGCTCCCTCGGCAATGGCCTTCTGATAGCGCGTGCGCAACAGCTGCCATTGCGGCGTTTTGCCCGACGCCGGGAAGACGGGAATGATGCGCAGTTGCTGCCACAGCTCGGTGATGGCGCGCAGCACGGCGGACTCCGAAACCTCGCGGCCCAGCGCATGCTTCAACTGGGGAATTGTGGCGTCGCCGGCCTCAAGCAGCTTGTAAGTCTGCACAGCCAGCGGAGAAACCTGGCGTGAGCCGGTGAGCTGCGGGCTGCGGCGCCAATCTCGGTCGCCGCGCAGCGCGTAAACGTAAGGCAGAACCCATGCCGCAACCACGAAATCGGGCTGCTCGCCGGGCTGGCCGAGCAAATTCAGACGCACGGCCACGCTCTCCGATTCCAGGCGAACCAGCAGTTCGTCGGCGGTGGAGATGAGTTTGGCTGCGGGAGTCGGGGTGTGCTCGCCGGCAACGGCTTCAACGAAGGTGGGGGCAACGAACGAGGCGAACTGTCGCCGCGGCAGGAAAAGACACAAACCTGTCTCTTCCAACCAAGTGCGGGCCTCATCAATCGTCAATTGCCCGCGTCCGTTCAGGCGCATCCTTTCGGCGCGCGATGCTTCCAATTGTTCTGCTGTCAAAGAAAACCTCGCTTCCAGGTTGGCGATCACGGCCAAATCCCGCGCCCCTGAGAGCGCGGCCGGCCACCACTACCAAGCGACCGATGGGTCTCTACCGGACCCTAAATTCGGTGAAATGCCCGCTGGATTTCCTTCCAGGAGTACAGAAGAGCTATGGGACGTCCATGTGGGCAACTGGTTGGGTGACTGGTCTTTGCAAGCTCTAACAATAACCATTCTATACGTTTTGGATCAAGATGTGTATTCACCTTGATGGCAGAATGGCAGGCAATGGAGGCTGCGATCCGCGAGCGTAGCTTGCTAAGTGCTTCATTTTCTGAAGGTTCTGCCGAGTCGACCGTCGACTGATCGATGACTTCGGCGAGCGTTTTTTCGAGCTCGATGCCCTCCAGGCCCACCGGAGCGGCTTTCACCGCAAGTGTTTGAGGGCCAAAGGGTTCCACCTCAAAACCGTTCACCTCAAGCTCTGCGGCGATGCGCGCGAAAACGACCATCTGTTCCGGCTTCAGTTCCACCAGCATGGGCATCAGCAATCGCTGCCGCTGCACCCGCTCAACCTGGCGGTCGCGGAGGATTTTTTCAAAGAGCACTCGTTCGTGTGCAACGTGCTGGTCAATGATCCATAACCCGTCGTCGCCTGCGGCCAGGATGAACGAATCGCGAAGCTGGCCGAGAGGCTTGAGTGAGCCCAGTTGATTCAGGGAGTTGGCGGCCTGCTCAGCCTCAACGAGCGCTGCAGCTATGGCGGCATTTTGTCCGTAAGATGTTGCGCCGTTGCTGCCGGGGCTGCAATCCGCGGCAGAGAGAGCCGACTCAGGAGCGAGGACTGAGCCAGCCGCCTCGCCGAACGCCTGCAGATCGAAGTTGCTCTCAGTTTGTCGGTTGTTGATGTCGCCGCCCGCGAAAGGTAGCGTGCCGGGCATCGGGGATGGCGCGCGCGGCGTCAGGTGGAAAGCCGCGGCCTCGGCGAGGGAGTTTGGATCGGAGTCGGGCACTCCCGGAACCGGGGAAGCTGCCTGCGGCATCAGCGACGGGCTGGCTGAAGGCTGCGAATCGAGTGCCGCCAGGAATTGAGCGGCGGGGCGCGCATGGACGAGCGCAGCGCGCAGGCTGTCGCGAACAAAATCGTGGACGAAGCTTTGCTGCCGGAAACGGACCTCAGTCTTCGCTGGATGAACGTTGACATCCACTTCGTCGGGCGGCATTTCGAGGAACAACAACACCACGGGGTAGCTGGTGGGCGGAATCACGTTGCGATAAGCCTCGGTAATGGCATGCAGCAGAAGCCGGTCGCGGATGAGCCGCTTGTTGATGAAGATATAGATGGAATTTCGGTTGAGCTTTTGCAGTTCGGGCTTGGAGTAGAAGCCAGTGAGCCGGAGCGTGCCTGGTTGGCGCGGCGGCTCGTCCGGGTTTCTCTTCCACGGTGGCGGCTCCGGCAGGCCCACGCGCTCCAGGCGCGCTTCGGCGGCCACGGGCAGCAGTTGGCTCAGCGTTTCCTTGCCGAAGACTTGAAAGATGCGCTCGGCGGTGCGCGCGGCGGGGGTCGCCGTCAGAATGGTGTGGCTGGCTGAGAGCAAATCGAATTGCTTTTCAGGATGCGCGAGCGCGTAGTGCGTAACCAGCGCGGTGACGTGAGCAAGTTCGGTGGATTCGGCGCGAAGAAATTTGCGCCGCGCGGGAGTGTTGAAGAACAGATCGGCGACCGCGATCGTCGTCCCGCGCGGCAAAGCCGCATCTTCCACGCGATGCATTTTGCCGCCAGCAATTTCGATCCGCGTGCCGGCGGCTTGCTCTCCGGTTGCTGTCTCGAGCGTGACTCGAGCCACAGATGCGATGGACGGAAGCGCCTCGCCGCGAAAACCCAGCGTGGCGATCGAGAGCAGGTCATCTGCAGTGCGCAGCTTTGAAGTCGCGTGGCGCTCGAAGGCCAGCAGCGCGTCATCGCGATTCATGCCATGGCCGTCGTCGGAGACGCGGATCAGCTTGCGTCCGCCGCCTTCCACTTCCACGCGAATGCGCGTGGCTCCGGCGTCGAGCGAGTTCTCAAGCAGCTCCTTGACCACGGAGGCGGGCCGATCCACCACTTCGCCAGCGGCAATCTGGTTCGCAACCTGATCGGGAAGGACGCGGATCTGGCCCATAAGAACTCAGAGTAAAGCAAACTTATGGGTCAGATCGCGCGAGAACGGACAACCTGGCCGTGCAAAACCCGCACTTATTGTTTCTTCGTTGCGTGGCTGGCAGCAGGTTTCGTTTTGGGATGCGCTGAAGCATCGGCCAGCGCAGGCGCTTGCGGAGGAGGCGGCCCTTCCAGCATGGTCGCCTTGCGGATCACCGCCTCAGGAGACGTGGTCGTGAAACCGGGATTGTTGGTCAACTGCGCGTCGTACCACTGCGGGGGCAAATACCACCGTGAATCGCCGGCCCCACTCAGATAGTCGTAGATGAGCGGCATATCCGCGGGCAACCCGCCGTGATCGCGCTCGGAGAGGACGACATAGGACTTCAACTCGCTCGAAATCTGATCGTGATTCGATGGATCTTCCGCTTCCATTAATGCCACGGCAAATTCCAGATGAGCCGCAGGGATTGCGCCTCGATCCGCATCCAGGCGCAGCGCGGTGTTCAGATGGTTCAACGCATCCTGCCGTTCTTCGGGAGTGCGCGCGGTGAGGCGCTCGAGCTTGGCCAGATAGAAGTTGGCATAAGGATCGTCGGGCCGATCTGCGACCGCGCCGAGAAGATTCCGCTTGGCCACGGCAAAAAGGTCGTAGTCCATGGAAAGAATTCCGTTATCGCGCTTGACGGAAGAGACCGTCGGCCCAAAATCGGGCGAATTCGGATTGAAGCCCTTGCCCTTGGTCCGCAGCTCAATCTCCGCCTTCAGCTGTCCGTTCAATAACGTGTCAAGGTGCGCCTGGCGCTCCTTGATGCGCGGCGCGCTGCCCATGAAGCCGAGTCCCATGCGCGAGTCGGCCGTGACAACCTGATTGAGCGATGCGAACAGCCGGGCAACTTCGCGCGGGTCGTATCCCTGCTGGAGCATCAGGTTTACCGCCATGTCGTCGGCGTCATCTTCCTCTTTCGAGGCCCACAGCACCGGCTCGATCTGCGGATGAATGAAGTAGTGGCCCACTTCCATCCCCGTTGCCAGGCCTGCGCTGCCGCCCAGCAATCCGCCCAGGCGAAGCGGAATCATGGCGCCGCCCAAACCGGCGCCCATCACCAACGAGCCCACGTCGGTGATCATTTTTTCCTTCTCGGCCTTTTCCTTCGCGATCTCCTCGGCGATGTGCTTGTCGCGAATGCGCAGGTAAGCCTGCCGTAGCTCCACGTGGGCAATTTCGTGCGCGAGCACGTACGACAATTCCGACTCGCTGTTGAGCATGGAGATCAGCCCGGTAGAGAGATAGATGGTTCCTGTGGAGAGAGTCAGCGCTTTGGGGATCGGATCGTAGAGAACGCGGAATGTATAGACGTTCGATGAATTCTTGGGAACCAGCATTTGCCCGACATGGTTGACGTAGCTTTGCACCACGGGATTGGCGTAGAGACGCTGCCGATCGAAGGAGTCGCCGGCGGAAGCATCCTGTGACAGGCCCATGTGCTCCGTCAGGTTGATGCCGTAGGCCAGTTGCATGTCGTTGCGTCTGAGCTGGTCCCATTCCTGTTGAATGGCGTCCGCCACCTCGGGCATGGCCTCGATACGGACAATTTTGTCCTTGTCGACGTTGCTGATGTCGTTCGGGTCGGTTTGCTGTTTCTTGTTCTTGCTAAGGGCGTTGCCGATCTCACCGAGCTGGGCAGATGTGGTTGGTACCGAAACTCCGCAGAAAAAGACAGCACCAAGGGCGATCGCGAGAAGTCTTTTCATAAGACTCTCCTTGAATGGATATGAGCGTCCGGGGGGACGCCGTTCACCGTTGATGGCTTGGGGGGAAGGCCCGGTATGTGTGAGTATAGGCTCGAATTTCGCCCCGCGTCAATGTGCGGCAGGACGCGAATCGCCGCTAAAGATGCGGGAAATTGCGTATTGGCAACGAGAGATTTGAAGGCATGGGAGGTTCGCTCTGCCACGCCCAGCGCGGGAGCGTGGTACCGCATGTAGAGACTCGGGTTCGAAGTGTGACCTCAGGCACACGCGGTTTGCGGCATGCACGCGACAATATCCGTGTAAGGCCAGTGAGCCATCGGCATCGCCGGCCGGGAGATGCGATTTATGAGCGACCTTGCCACCTTGGCTGAAGCCGTTGCCGTTGACCCGCTTGTTGGCCATCCGCCGGACTATCACGTGTTCCACAAGTTCATTGACCGCTGCAAGAATCTTCCGGCGATTACCACGGCTGTGGTTTGGCCGATGAGCGACGTGGCGCTGCGCGGCGCGGTTGAAGCAGAAGCCGCCGGCCTCATCGAACCCACACTGATCGGGCCGGAAAAGGCGATGAAGGCGTTGGCGGCAAAGATCGGCGCCGACATCAGCGCGTATCCGATCGTCGATGCGGAAACCGAGGCGCAGGCCGCCGAGAAAGCTGTGGTGATGTGCCGCGCGGGCAACGCGCTGGCGCTGATGAAGGGCAGCCTGCATACGGACGAGCTGCTGAAGCCGGCCATGCAGCGCGACACAGGATTGCGCACAGCGCGCCGTATCTCGCACGTGTTCATTATGGATACGCCGGCCTACGCGCGCACGTTGCTCATTACCGACGCAGCCATCAACATTACGCCGGAGCTCGAAGACAAGATTCACATCGTCCAGAACGCGATTGACCTGGCGCACGCGCTTGGCATCCCTGAACCCAAAGTTGCGCTTTTGTCGGCTATAGAGACGGTGAACCCGAAGATCCAGTCCACGCTCGATGCCGCGGCGCTGTGCAAGATGGCCGAGCGCGGGCAGATCACAGGTGGAATTCTCGACGGGCCGCTGGCCTTCGACACCGCGGTGAGCCAGAAGGCCGCGCAGATCAAAAAGCTGGTCTCGCCCGTCACGGGCCAGGCCGACATTCTGGTGGTTCCCGATCTCGAGAGCGGCAACATGCTCGCCAAGCAGCTTGAATACCTGGGCGGCGCGCAACTCGCTGGAATCGTGCTAGGCGCAAGAGTTCCAACGATTCTTACCAGCCGTGCGGATTCGGCCGAGACGCGGCTTGTGAGCTGTGCCGTGGCCGTGCTGCTGCACTATGCGGCGCATCCGGCGTTGAAGGTCTAGAAACGCAAGCCGAATCGATCGATGAATGTGCCGGGGCGCCGTCGCAAAGATGGCGCCCGGTTCGCATCTGTGGATTTCTTCACAGATTTTCATCTAAGGCAGGACATTTCAGCCGCACCTGCGGCCTGTTCACGGCATCAAATTACCCACGAGACATGCAGTGGACCCGCTGGCGCGCTTTCGTTGGGGGCTCCGCGCTTGCCCTCGCAAGGAGGAGGATCGATGCCCACCCATACGAGTTCCGCCAAGTCAAACCACGATTCCAAAGTGGCCAAAACCGAGAATCCCGATGGATTCCCAGCGCAGAAGGTGAAAGAACTGTCAGCCAGTTTGAATGCGCTGCTGGCCGACGTTTTCGCGCTGTACATCAAGACCAAGAACTTCCACTGGCACATGAGCGGCCCACACTTCCGCGACTACCATTTGCTCCTCGACGAGCACGCCGATCAGATCTTCTCGATCTCGGACGACATTGCCGAGCGCGTGCGCAAAATCGGCGGAACCACGATCCGTTCCATTGGGCAGATTGCGAGCTTGCAGCGCATCGCCGACAACGACTACGAGTTCGTTCCCGCGCATGGAATGCTCGAAGAGTTGCTGGCCGACAATCAATCGCTGGTGAAGAACCTGCGCGAGGCGCACGAGGTTGCGTCCGATGCAAACGACTATGCGACCACCAGCATGATTGAGGTTTGGATCGACCAGGCAGAGCGACGCGCATGGTTCCTGTTTGAGGCGACGCGGTAGCTCGGCGAAAATCGCAGTCTCAGCCGCGCGCGTCATTGCGGGGATTCGGTCTGTTCGCGTAACGTGGGCCTCAGCAACATGTTCCAGAGGAGGACCCCATGCCGAGTTCTGCCCCGAACTCTGCTCCAATCTCCGCTGACGCATCCCGGGTGATTGCCGCCGCGGGCGGCAGCTTCCTTGTCGAATCGCGCGCCGCGGATGAGATCTTCACTCCCGAAGATCTGAGCGAGGAGCAGCGGCAGATCGCGGCCACGGCTGAGCGCTTTGCGCGCGAAGAGATTCAACCCCGCGTGGCGGCGATCGAGGCCAAAGAGCCGGGCGCAATGCCCACGCTCCTGCGCAAGGCCGCGGAACTCGGGTTCACTGCGATCGATGTTCCCGAGGAGTACGGCGGCCTTGGGCTCGATAAAGTCAGCTCGACACTCATTACCGACCACATCTCCGTGCTGGCGAGTTTTTCCACGGCATTCGGCGCGCATGTTGGCATCGCCACGCTGCCGCTGGTCTGGTACGGAACCGAAGAGCAGAAGCAGCGCTATTTGCCGGGTTTAGCGTCTTGCGACCTGATCGGCGCGTATGGACTCTCCGAAGCCAGCTCCGGCTCGGATGCTATGAACATTCGCACCCGCGCTGTGCTCTCGCCCGACGGAACCCAATACATTTTGAACGGCGAAAAGCAGTGGCTGACCAACGGCGGCGTCGCGGATTTGTATACGGTCTTCGCCAAAATTGACGGCGAAAAATTTTCGGCATTTCTGATTGAGCGCGGCACGCCGGGATTGAAGGTCGGCGCGGAAGAGCACAAGCTGGGGATCCGCGGCTCGTCGACATGCCCGCTTGTATTAGAGGATTGTCGAATTCCAAAAGAAAACCTGCTGGGCGAGCCCGGCAAAGGCCACCACATTGCATTCAACGTGCTGAATGTGGGCCGATTCAAGCTGGGCGTTGCGTGCATTGGCGGCGCGCGGCACGCGCTGGAAGCGATGATCCGCTATGCGAAAGAGCGCAAAGCCTTCGGCAAGCCGATTGCCGAGTTCGGGCTGATCCGGCGCAAGATTTCTGCGGCAGCCGCGCAGCTCTACGCCGCCGAAAGCATGGCCTATCGCACAGCCGGCCTGATCGATGCCCGTTTGGAAGGGGCGCGGCCCGACGCGGCGAACGCGAAAGAGACCGGCGCAAATTCAGCCGTCGACGTTCCGCGCACGATTGAGGAGTATGCGGTCGAGTGCTCCATTCTGAAGGTCTATGGCTCGGAGATGCTTTCGCTGGTGACTGATGAGCTGATCGCCACCATGGGCGGATACGGATACGTCGAAGACTATCCGGCGGAGAGGCTGTACCGCGATGCGCGCATCAACCGCATCTTCGAAGGCACGAACGAGATCAACCAGCTCATCATCACCGGCTGGATGATGAAGCGCGCGATGAACGGAAAATTGCCGCTGCTCGTCGCCATCAAGCGCGTGATGGATGAAGTGATGGAGCCGCCGTCATTCGGCGGCGACGGCGAAAGCGGGCAGCCTCTTGCGCGCGAAGCGGCCGCACTGGGAGCGGTGAAAAAGATCACGCTGTTCGCGGCGGGCGTGGCCAGCCAGCGATTCATGACGGCGCTCGAAAACGAGCAGGAGGTCATGGCGGATCTGGCCGACATGATCATCCAGATTTATGCGCTTGAGTCTTCTCTGCTGCGCGCGCAAAGGATGGCGCAGTCGCGAAGCGGCGCCGCTGAATCCGCGGCCGCTATCACGGGGCTGCTGGCAGAAGATGCGATCGCCCTTGCCACACAGGCCGCGCGGCGCGTGCTCGCGGCAGCAAGCCAAGGTGATGAGTTGGTGACGCAGCTCGCAATCTTGCGGCGGCTGGCAAAATCAACGCCAGTGGATGTCGCGGCATTAAGCCGCAGCGTGGCCCGGAAATGCATCGAGGTTGAAAGCTATCCGTTCTGAGAGACAGCCAGGAGCCAATAGCAAATAGCCATTAGCCAATAGCAGACAGCACATTGCAAGTAGCAGCAGCGCGCCTTATTAGAATTCGCTGCGCCGCTTTATTGAGCTTCGATGGTGCGGGGCACGCGGGTTGGCGACGACAGAGTCTGCGCGACAATCACGATTGCCGGAATCAGGTAGACCATCGATCCGCAGACCCACATGAATGCGCCGGCCGCGGCCTGATCCTGGAGCGCGCCAAAGCCAAACGGCCGCGCAACCAGCGCGTAGCTGGGATAGAGCAGCCGGCCGGAAAAGCAAAGAAATGCCGAGACAGCGGTGTTGACCACGTCGGCCAGCAGCAAATAAGGAATCAAAACCCATCGCGAGGCGAGCGGCCGGCTGGGCCATGGCCGGATGATCGGCCACCAGAACATCAAATTGGCAAAGAAAAAGCATGCGTGTTCAAAGTTGTGCCAGTTCTCTGAGGCCAACGCGAACTCGTACGCGCGCGGAATGTGCCAGCCAATGTAAGCCGCGTTCATGGCCAGCCACGCCACGCGTGGGCGCGTGAGAAATGATCCGAGCTTTGAAAACACGCGCGTGACAAACAGCGGGCGAAGCACGCCCCGAATTGCAAAGCGCGGCAGGCCACGCAGCATGGGCACGACGGGCGCGCCCAGGACGATGAGCGGCGGCGCGATCGACATGAGCACGTAGTGCTGCGCCATATGCATGAACAGAAGCGATTCGCTGAAAGTATCGAGCGGCGAAGCGACAGCGACGAACAGCGCGACAATGCCGCCCAAAAATGTCGCAAGCCGCCACGCAGGAAATTGCACCGGTCGCGTACGCCGAATCAGCAGCCAGCCGCGCGTGTAGATGACCGCCGCGAGCGCAAGTTCGGAGGTCACGATCCAGGGAATCTCCCAGCGCGTGAAAAGGTCGGCGATGGTGGTCGAGTCGTTCATAGAGCAACTGCAGCGGTAATCATTGGCCGGATTTGCCCGGAGCCGGCGCGCTTGCTTGTGGCGATGACTTCTCCGGCGAGCGTTCTCCATCAACCGCGCGCGCGGAAGCGTCGTATGCAGGCGGCTCGTTAGCCGGATGCAGCGTTTCAAGAAAACTGACCAGCGCCTCAATCTCGGCGGGTGAAAGATTCTTGCCGTAGGCAGGCATGTTGCCGCCGCCCGTCACCACTTTGAAGCGCATCTGGTCAATGGTCATGCGCGTGGCAACGTCGTCGAGCGCGGGACCGCGCTGGCCACCCGCGCCGCCGATGGAGTGGCAATTGCGGCATTGCTTCGCCTGGAATATGACCGCACCCTGGCGCACCACCGGCGTTGCAGATTGCAAATCGCGCACCGGAAGCGGATCGCTGCTCCACGCGCTCATGTGCGGGCTCCATGGAGTGGTGGTTCCCAGCTGCGTGAGCACGCCCCAGCAAACAGCAATCGTAGAAACCGTGAGCACTGCGACGGGGCGGCGATGCCAGCTCTTTTCGCCTTCAGCCGCGAAGAACGGCAGCGCGAGCAGGCCGGCGATGGCGAGCAAAGGAGCGATGAGAATGAACGGCGTTTCCATCTCCGGCGGCAAGTAAGAAAGCACGGTATAAATCCACAGAAAAGGAAAGTCCGGCTTGGGAACGGTTTGAATGATCGAGGGATCGGGCTGTCCGCTGGGACCGTAAGGCCCAAAGACAAACGCGCACAACGCGACACATGCGAGAATGGCGCCGGAAAAAACCAGATCTTTCCAGAATGCGCCGGGAATAAATGGAATGCCGTCGTCGTGTGTCAGGCGCTTGTATTCCTCGAGATATGTGTCGCGCCTTACGAGCCGCCCCGGCATGGGCCACTCGTTCACGCCAAGCTTCAACACCATCCAAACATGAACGAACGCAAAAAGCAGCAGCGCTCCCGGAATGACGAAGACGTGATACGCGAAGAAGCGCGAGAGCGTAGCGCCGGCGATGATGGGACCGCCGAGAAGCAGATGCACGAGCCCGCCGCCGATGAACGGTATGCGGCTCACGATGGATGCACCGATGCCCAGGCCCCAATACGCGTCCTGATCGAAGCGCAGCACCTGGCCGGTGAACGCCATGCCCAGCGTCATCAGCAGCAGAAACACGCCGACGATCCACGTGAGCTCGCGGGGAAATTTATAGGAGCCAAACAAAAACACCTGCGCCATGTGGATGAACACGATGGCAACCATGAAGTTCGATCCCCAGCCGTGCAGCCCGCGTAAAAACCATCCCAGCGGAATCTGGTGATTGAGAACGTTGAGGCTGTTCCACGCCTCTCCCGCCGATGGAACATAAACCAAAGCCAGGAGAATACCGGTGAAGATTTGCAGAAAGAGAAGCGTGAACGCGGCGCTGCCGAACACGTACCACCAGCTCGCGGTCGAGCGCGGCACCGGATGAAATGCCGCATCCTTTACCGGCCCTTCGAGCTGCAGGCGCAGCTCGAGCCAGTTGTAGACGCGGCTCGCGGCTTGCTTCATCCGCTGCATGAGCAGTCTCCCTGGCCGTTTGAAATCTTCACGAGCTTCGCCGTGTTTGAAAGGGTGGGCATCTGGCCGGCGTCGATGAGCAACTCGCCCGATGCGATTTTCCAGTTGTAAGTAAAGAGTCCGCGCTCGGGCGGACCAGAGGCGCGCGAGCCGTCAGCGTAATAAACGCCGCCATGGCATGGACACATGAAGAGCTGCGACTGCGGGAACCAGCGCACGGGGCAGCCAAGATGAGCGCAATTGATGGCGAAGACCTTGAATTGATTGGCGCCTTCGCTGCGCACATAGCAGGCAACATTGTCGGTCTGGCCGTCCCAGGAATTGCGCGCCGGGTTTTTATAGAACGCGAGCCGAGTTTGCCCCTCGGGAAATTCACCGGCGCTCCCAAGCGAAACCCAGGAGTTGTAGCTCGAGTCTTTGCGCCAGGGCGCGAAAAAGTAGCGCACGATGGGCACGGCGAGCACCACGCCGACAATTCCATTGAGCGCGATGCTGGCTTTGAACAGAAGCCAGCGGCGCGAAACGATGCGGGGGGCGTCGGGCTTCGGCGCGTCGGTTGCGGTCGCGCTTTCTGGCGGCGTGCCCTGCGTGCTTTCTTCGTGGCTCATTTGGTTCTGCTCCCTCCTGCCGCAGATTCGCCGGGCGCAGTGTTTGCGGCTTGTTGCGGCGACGCATTTCGCAGGCTTGCCAGATAGGCGACGATGTCGGTCACGTCGCCGTCGGAGAGTGACGCGGGTGCGCTGCCGGCCGGAACGTCGTTGCGCCAATCCGGCTGTCCAATGTCGGGACGTCCCGCGATGACGATGCTGCGTAGCGCTTGATCGCCGACGAGCGCGAGATAAACGGGGCTCGTAATCTGCTGCGGCGAAGCCGCATGGCATCCCGCGCAATGCGCTTGATACGCGAGCTGGCCGCGATGCGGATCGCCAGCCTGTGGTTCTGCGTAGGCGGGCGGCGCAGCTCCGGCAAATGCGTTCGGCCGCATCCAGCGCTGGCGCATTCCGGCGACGAGCGCATTCACCTGCGCGTCGGTCAGCATTCCACCTTGCGATTGCGCAAATGCCGGCATCTGCGTCCCCGGCATGCCGCCTGAGATCCACTTGCGTAACGTGGCATCGTCCACCAGCGCCTGGTATTCGGGATTCGCGAGATCGATCGCCGGGCCGTTCTGGCCATTCGCTCCGTGACACGCGGCGCAATTCTGGCCGTAGAGTGTTGCGAAGTCGGTGATCGAATCAGGCCGCGAAATCGCTTCCGGCGGATAGCCGGGCGCATGCCCGCAGCTCGAAACAAACGCGGCGAGCGCGGCGGCGAATGCGAACAAACCGGCACGCCTCACGGTTTCTCCTTGTCGCGAGGCGGGCCCGCATCGGCTCGCGAGTGCATCATGCCTGGCGCCTCAATGCCGAGCCGCGCAGCAAATGGCAGCGATTGGTCCGTCGGCACGCGCTCCTGGCGCGCAACTACAATTCCCGCGGTCAGGCCGTAAGCGACCTGCGAAACCAGAAACCATCCCCACGAGATGCGATCGGCGAGCGCGGGATTGATGACGCCCATAAAGGAATGCAGAATGCCGGTCCAGAAAACCGGCGCGAGCACGCCGCCGAGCAGAACCGGGTGCCGCGGCAGCATGGGCAGCATTGCGCCGTAGAGCAAGCCGACCAGCAGGCACGTAACGGTGTGGATCACGATGGCGACGAACAAGCTCTGCCAATGAAACGCCGCAATCTCTGCCGTGGTCGGATTGCTCCAGTGCGCCACGCCCGCGCCGCCCAGCAGGTTCACC
This sequence comes from Occallatibacter sp., assembly GCA_035541975.1. Lineage (GTDB taxonomy): Bacteria > Acidobacteriota > Terriglobia > Terriglobales > Acidobacteriaceae > Telmatobacter. Next base: position 57,729 of record DATKMH010000035.1, read on the forward strand.
GGATACCAGATGCTGTGCTGCGCGATCAGGCCGTAGAGCAGCGCGGGCCCGATCATGGCAATGCCGCCGGCGATACCGCCCTTGATGCCGCTGATCACGGGATACGTTTCAACGGGCAGGCGCGCGCGGTGCTCGGGGCTGAGCCGGATGCGATCGACAAGCGCACGCGACGACGCGATGGTGACCGGCTGCACTGTGACCGGAACTTCTTCGTGTTGCTCGTGCGGCAGCACCTGGCGGAACCATCCTATGCAGCCGGCGAGCACAAAAACTCCGCCAAGTATGCTGATGCCCGCGCTCGTCACCAGGCCCGCCGCGGCCAGCGTGCATCCGAAAGCGAGAATAATGGGCCACGCCGTGGGCGAGGGTAGATGAATCGCCGTGCTTTGTTGCTGGTCGTGTTTGAAAGACTCTGCCATTTCGTTTACCTGCCCACGATGTAGACCACGGTGAAAACAACGACCCATACCCCATCGACGAAATGCCAGTAGAGCGACAGCACCTGGATGCGCTCGGCGTGACGCTGCTCGATGCGCCCGGCGAGGGTGAAGATCAAAACCAGCGAAAGCATCACGAGCCCGACCACGACGTGCGTTGCGTGCAGGCCCACGAGCGAGTAGAAAGTTGTGCCGAATAGGTTTGTGCGGATGGTCAGGCCTTCATGCGTGATGAGCCGTGCCCACTCCTGCGCTGTGCCGGCGAGAAATACCAACCCCAACACTATGGTGAGCGCCCACCACGCGCCAAATGCGCGCATGCGCCCGCGTTCAATGGCGTGCTCGGCGAGCCAAATAGTCAGACTGCTCGAGAGCAGGCAGATCGTATTGAAGATGGGAATATCGAGGATGCTCGGCGTGGGCCCGCTGGTGCTGCGGCCGATGTAATAAATGTAGGCAACCACGAAGATGGTAAAGATGGCCGATTCGCCGATGATGAGCGAAAACATCGCCACGCGGCCGCGCGAGGGCAATCGCCAGTTCTCGTCGGCGAAGATGGGAATCGAATTCTGAATCGCGCTCATTGTTCGTACTTCCAATCGGGATCGTTGGGATGCTTGATGTCCCACAGCGGACGCCGGCTGCGCACCACGGGATCGGCTGCAAAGTTATAGACGGGCGGTGGCGAAGGCGTGGACCATTCAAGCGTCCACGCGTCCCACGGATCGTTTCCAGCCACCTTGCCGTGCAGATACGAGTGAATCAGGTTCCACGCAAAGACCAGCACCGCGATTCCCTGAACCAGGCCGCCGGCAGAGATGATCATGTTCAGCGTGTTCCATCCACGGTCGGCTTCGTAGGTGTAGATCGATCGCGGCATGCCGAGAATGCCGACGAAATGCATGGTGTCAAACGTGATGTGGAAGCCGATGAGAAAGAGCCAGAAATGCCACTTACCGAGCCTCTCTGAAAGCATCCGCCCGGTAGCCTTCGGATACCAGTAGTAGATGGCGGCAAAGATGCAGAAGACGAATGAGCCAGTCAGCGTGTAGTGAAAATGCGCGATCACAAAGTAGGAGTTGTGCAGTTGCCAATCCCAGGGCGCAACGGAGAGCATGATGCCGGTGAGTCCCGCAATCAGAAATTGAAACAGAAATGCAGTGGCGAACAGCATGGGTGTAGCGAAACGGATTTTGCCGCCCCACATGGTCGCGATCCAGTTAAAAATCTTGATGCCGGTGGGAATTCCAACCATCATCGTGGAGAGCACAAAGAAAGAGTTGCTCACCGAGGTCATGCCGATCGTGAACATGTGGTGCGCCCACACGGTTACGCTCACAAACGCGATCCCAACCGAGGCCGCTACCATCACCGGGTAGCCGAAGATGGCTTTGCGCGAGAATACCGGGATCACTTCGCTCGCAATGCCGAATGCGGGCAGGATCAAAACGTACACTTCCGGATGGCCGAAGATCCAGAAGAAGTGCATCCACACCGTGGCTGAACCCCCCGCTTGTGTGTCAAAGAAGTGCCCGCCAAGATAGCGATCGATGGTCAGCATGATCTGCGCGGCCGTCAGCGGCGTGATGGTGATGAGCGTGAGACCGCTGGTCACGACCATCAGCCACACGAAGAGTGGCATGCGGAAGAGCGTCATGCCCCGGCAACGCATGGAAAACGCCGTTGCCAGGGTATTGATGGCTGCACCCAGCGTGCCGAAGCCCATCACGATGAGCGACAGCGCCCAATAGTCGGTGTTGTGGCCGGGCGAAAACGCTTTGGCAGTGAGCGGCGCGTAAGCCCACCAGCTCACGTCGGGCGCAGCGCCCATGCCATAGAGGCCAAAGCCGCCGACGAAGCTGAAATAGAGCAACAGCCCGCCGAACGCTGTGAGCCAAAAGCTGAACGCGTTCAGCCGCGGAAAAGCCATATCGCGCGCGCCCACCATCAGCGGAACCAGGTAATTCGCGAACCCAAATAGAATCGGCATGCCGACCAGAAACACCATGGTTGTGCCGTGCATGGTGAAGAACTCGTTGTAGGTTTCCGGGCCCAGGAAGTGATTGTGAGGAACGGCGAGCTGAATGCGCATCGCCAGCGCTTCAGCCCCGGCAACGAGAAGAAAGAAGATGGCGTAGACCACGTAAAGGATGCCGAGCTTTTTGTGATCGACCGTGACCACCCAGCCGTGCAGCCATTCAAGCAGCGCCGCGCCGCGCGAGGGAGTTGCTCTCAGCGAGCCGGGGATCGGGAGTGTCTGGTCGGCCATTGTTTTTCCTTCAGTGCAGCGTGGAAAGATACGCCAAGATTTCGTCCACTTGTTGATCGGTGAGCTGCATGGCGGGCATCAGCGCTCCCGGCTTGAAAGTGCCAGGATCGTGAATCCATGCGCGCAGGTTTTCTGGTGTATTCGCGGCCGCGCCGGCGCCGATGGTTGCCCGGCTCATCAAGTGCGTGAGATCGGGGCCGAAGGTTCCGTGCGCAGGGGTGCCAACAACTGTGTGGCAGTTCACGCAGGCCTGTGTTTCAAAAACCTGGCGCCCGGCAGCGGCTGCGGAATCTTCAACGCCGATCTGCTGTTGATTCTTTACCCAGGCCTTGAATTGTTGCGGAGTGTCAACATAAACGCGGATGAGCATCTTAGCGTGTTCGATGCCGCAGAATTGCGCGCATTGCCCGAGATAAAGTCCGGGCTGGCGCGGATCGAGCCACATATCGTTGGGATGGTTCGGAATCAGGTCGGTTTTGCCCGCGAGCTGCGGCACCCAGAAACTGTGATCCACGTCAGCCGAAAGCAAATGAAGATAAGCCGGCTGCGGGGCGTCGCGCGTGCTTGCGGGAATGTGCAGCTCGTTGGCGGTAACGATGTTGAGCTTGGGATAGCGAAACTCCCACCAGAACTGGTGGCCGATCACTGTGACTTCGAGCGCAGACTTGGGTTCGGGCGCGTCCTGAATGGCGAAGATGATGCGTGCGGTGGTGAGAAAGAGAACCACAACGATGAGAACGGGAATTACGGTCCACGCGAGCTCCACCTGCGTGCTGCCATAGATTTGCGGCGGCTCATGCTCCGCGTCGGGTCCGCGCGCGCGAAACCGGATGATGACATATGTGAGCAGGCCCGCAACCACCGCGAAGATGGAGCCGGTAATGAGCAGAACGAAAATCGACAGGCCATAGATTTCGTGCGCAGGCGTGGAAGCGGGCGCGAAGATGCTGGGCGTGGCCTGAGGGCCTTCAGCGAGGGCCGGTACAGCGCCGATCGTGAACATGAAAACGGTGCAGAGCCGGGATCGAGATGAGGAATGGCTGCGGCCTTGCTGCATGGTCCTCCGCGGCAGTGAAGGGTTGTCTGCCGCTTCTGCGATCGATGGTTGTTGCGCGCGCCTGCGCAGCGGACGGTTGTCGTTCGTTGGATGCGCTCGCGGCGTTAGAAAAATTCAATGGGGAACGCGAGCTTTCGGGGTCGATTATAAGACATCTATATTTGAACTGTGCCTCGCAGTGGGACGATGCGATTCGTCAGGCTTGGCCCGCTCTGGAAGTTGACGCATATGCCAAAGGCGCTCGCCGATCGTTCGACAATTCGCGGACTGTTAGCCGAAGCGGAAAATCTGCTCGCCGTTGGGCCGCATCCGGAGCGCGCTCGACGCGACCCCGAGGCGTTGCTGTTGCATGCGATGCGAAAAGCGCAGCCGGAGATCAATCGTGCGTGGTTAATCGCGCACGAGGAAGAAGCGCCGGCCCATAATGCGATCGCCGCATTTCGCGCTTCAATTGAACGCCGCCGTGCCGGCGAGCCTATCCAATACATCACCGGCGAGACGGAATTCTACGGACTCACCTTCACAGTCAATCGCGACGTGCTGATTCCGCGCCCTGAAACCGAGCATCTGGTCGAAAAAGTCTTAGAGCTGGCGCGCCCGTTCGAGCGCCCACGCATCGTGGACGTGGGCACGGGATCGGGAGCCATCGCCGCGGCGCTGGCGAAGCATTTACCGGCAGCGAAGATTCATGCAACAGAACAATCGGCCGCCGCGCTGAAGGTTGCGCGAGCCAACTCCGTGCGAAACGGCGTGGCAGAGCGTGTGCGTTTCTTCGAAGGAGATCTGCTGGCGCCGGTTGCGGGCCAGGCCTTCGATCTGATCGTTTCTAATCCACCCTACGTGGCAGACGCCGACCGCAATTCTCTCGCCGTCGAAGTTCGCGATTTCGAACCCGCGCAGGCGCTCTTTGCGGGCGCCGACGGTCTGGCGATTTATCGCCGACTGATTCCCACGGCATTTCAAGCGCTGGTGCGCGGCGGGTTTCTGCTGCTCGAAATCGGATTCGGCCAGGACGCGGCGATCCATGATCTTCTCGCCGCCGCGGGATTCGAGGCGATTGAGTTCACCAAGGACTTGCAGGCCATTCCTCGCGTGGCCATCGCGCGACGGCCCTAAATCCGGGAGTGCGGGGCTTCACGAGGCGCGCCCGGTCTTGTTCAACTCTTTATAGAAGCCGAGATCTTTCCCGAGCAGGCTTTTGGTGATGTAAACGATCTGACCGTAGTGCAAGCCAAAATGCTCAACGACATGGTAGATAGCGTCGAGTCCTCGGGTGTGGTAGCCCTGAATCTCAATGGGAGCAAGTAGTTCCTCCGCAGTCAGGCGATCGAGGACTTGGCAGGCCTCTTCCAGCGTGGCGCCCAGCCGGGCGAGCAATTCCGCCGCCGAGGACCCGCCTTGCGCAGCGAACTCGGCGGGGCGATTGCGCTTGTCGTCACTCCTGCTGAACGATGCAATCAGCCATTGGCGAACGTTGCCGTCAAGATGCAACAGCAGATTCCCGATACTGTTCGAGGCCTCATTCGGCCGCCACCACACCTGCTCATTTGTCAGCGGAGCCACGCATTCGCTGAGCCGCGGCAAATAAACGGTAAGAAGCTGCCTCTGCGAGGCCTCGAGAAACTGGCGAGCGAGCCGGTTTTCGCTTGGGTCCATTGCGGATGTCTCCTCTGTCAGGCGACCGCGCTAGATCAGCTCGTAACCGGCGAACCAGTAGCCAATCTCAAAGGCGGCCGTGTCCGCGGCGTCCGATCCATGGATCGCATTTTCGCCGAGCGAGCGCGCAAACTTCTTGCGGATCGTGCCTTCTTCGGCGTTGGCAGGATTCGTCGCGCCCATCAACTTGCGCAGATCCGCAATCGCGTTCTCTTTCTCCAGAACCATCAGGACGAGCGGACCCGAAGCCATGAAGTCCGTCAGGCTCGAAAAGAACGGCTTGTCGCGATGGACGGCGTAAAAGCCTTCCGCCTCTCTCTTCGTGATGAATTCTTTCTTGATGGCGACGATGCGAAAGCCGGCCTTGTCAATCTCGGCGAGAATTGCGCCCGCGTCTCCGTTCGCTACCGCATCGGGCTTGATGATGCTGAATGTACGCTCAAGCAATCTGGGGGATCTCCTTCTTGGGTAATGCTTCCTGTATTTGATTGTAATAGAAGGCTTTCTCTTGAAATCCTGCGGCGCCGGCTGCCGTCGCCCGCGCCCGCGGCCCGCAGCCGAAAACTGCGCCTTCGCCCTCAGGGAGCGGCGGTGATGCTCCGCGCGCGCCCTTTGAAGCTTTGCGCGAAAGTCCAGATGACTTCGACCGCCATCGGCCAAACGATGACCATGGCAACAAACCATCCCGACCGCGAAGAGAAGTTGCCTCGCGCTCCGGCATACACCGTCAGGATCAGAGCCATGTTGGCAAGGTAAGCCGTGGTGAGCCCAACAATGCAGGCGCGTGTCGGCGGAATCCGTTTTCTCCGCAGCAGAAGCAGAACTCCGCTTGCGATCATCACGCCAAATCCTAATCCCAAAACCACAAACCGCTGCCAATCGCTGGTTCCCGCCAGATGCAGCAGAAACGGCAGCTCAACCAGCGTTGTTCCGCACATCGACAAGCCCGCCACGATCCACAGCACACGCCTGCCTGTGGCCGTCGACATTTGCGAAGAAAACAGCGCGCGCAGCCGCAGCCAAACCATGGGAAAGGCAAGAAACGCCGGAGCGCCGGCCAGAAAGTGCCACCAGTTGCCCTGGTTGCCGGGAACGCGCAATGTCACCGCGTCCCACGGCGATGTGTTGAATGCGAACGGCAAAAACGCGACGGCCAGCGCGGCCAGCCACACCAGAAGCAGAACCACGTTTGCCCATGCCGAGCCCGGATCGTCCTGAGAACGCAAAAAACCGGCGCCCTCGGCACCAGCGGAAAAATTTGTCACGAAGACTCCCAAGCTCAACTACGCAGAGGGCTGCGGCCAGGTTCCCGCAGTGTCCTTGAGATCCTGCGGTTCATGGGCGCCGAGGAAGATCGAGTTCTCCGGCCTGTGCCTCGGAGTCTTCGTCCGCGCCGGATTCCAGCGGCACAAACATCCGGAAGACTGTACCGCGGCCAAGGCGGCTGCGCACGGCAATCCGGGTGCCATGCTTGTCGAGAATGCCCTTCGAGACCCATAGCCCCAGCCCGGTTCCGGCCTCGCCCTTGGTTGTGGCGAAGGGATGGAAGAGGCGATCGAGCATCTGCCGATCCATGCCCGAGCCATTGTCCGCAACTGTGATCGCGACGCCGGGCCGTCCGGTGGCTGCCTCGGCAGGCTGCACGCTCACCACCAAACGGCCAAGCCGCGGCAGCGCATCCAGCGCATTGCCGATCAAATTGGTGATCACCTGGCGAAACTCTCCAGCGTGATAGAGCACCAGTGGGGCGGGGCGATAACGGCGATCGAGATCGATGCCGCGCATCTTGATCTCAGTCTCGTAAAAGAAGAGCACCGATTCAATTTGCTCTTCGACAGAACACCACGACGGCGCGGAGTGCTGGCGATAGAACTTGAGGCTGCGCGCGGCGATGTGCGAAAGCCGCCGCAACTCCTTGTCGGCTTCCTCGAGCAACTGCCGCGAATTGCCGGCAAGGCTCTTATCCATTTGCGCCAGGTAGAGCAGATTCGTAACCGCCTCGAGAGGATTGTTGATTTCGTGGGCGATGCTTGCGGCCAGCCGACCGGCGGCCGCCAGTTGCTCGGATTTTCTGAGCGCTTCTTCGGTCTGCCGCGCCGCGGTGGTCTCGCGGGCATACACGATGAGGCCCTCCTCAGGATGCGGATACAACTGAACGCTGAACCAGGCGGCCAACGGCTCGAAATAATATTCGAAGTCGAATGCCTGCCGCTTCTCCATCGCGCGGCGAAAGCTGGTTTCCACCACCGAGCCGCGCAGCTCGGGAAGCACGTCCCAGATGCATTCTCCCAGCAGTTTCTTTCCCACCCGCTCGGCCACAGCAACGCCGGCGGCATTCATATAGGTAAAGCGGAACTGGCTGTCGAAGATGTAGAAGATGTCGGGGATGTGTTCGAGAACCTCCCAGGCAAAACTCCGCGTCTTTGAAATCTCAAGGTTCAGCGCGTCCTGCTGTTCCACGGCCTCTTTGCGCAGCCGGGCAAGTTTCAGCTGGGCGTCAACGCGCGCCAGCAGCTCCCGGGCGCTAAATGGCTTGGTCAAATAATCGTCGGCGCCGGCATCGATGCCATCGATGCGGGCTTCTTCGCCGGCGCGCGCCGAAAGCATGATGATCGGGATGCTGCGCGTCTCAGGATTCCGCCGCAATGCGGCGAGCAGTGCGAAGCCGTCCATCTCCGGCATCATGATGTCGGTGAGCACCAGGTCGGGAAGCATCTTTTCGGCCTGAGCAAGCGCGGCCGTTCCGGTTGCTGCTTCGACAATCTGGAAGCGCCCTCGCAACAGGCCCGCCACGTACTCGCGCATATCGGCGTTGTCGTCGGCCAGCAGAACGACCGGCGTGCGTCCGGCTGCGCTTGTTGCCAGCTCGGGCGGCTCGTCTCCGGCAATGGCCGGCGCCACCTCGTCCTTCAAACTGTCGCTCTCGCTGAGCCAGCCCATCGCCTCCTGCAGATAAGCAACCGCAGAGCCTTGCAGAGACGACTCGCTTTCGCGGCCGCTGACCACTCGCCCGCGCGTCAGGTGCTGATGGCCGAAGTGAAGCGTAACCGTGAACTCAGATCCGACGCCGACAGCGCTTCTTACCTCGATGGCGCCGCCGTGCATCTCCACCAGTTCCTGCACCAGCGCCAAGCCGATGCCGCTGCCCTCGTGGCTGCGCCGCCGAGCCCCATCGATGCGCGTGAAGCGCTGAAAGATAGTAGCCAGGTCGCTTTCCTGAATGCCCGTGCCGGTGTCGCTGACTGAAACCAGCACCTGATCACCGGCATTGCGCACGCTGACGCGGATTTCGCCTTCGAAGGTGGATTTGAGCGCGTTCGAGATCAGGTTGAGAACGATCTTCTCCCACATCTCCCGATCGATATAGACAGGCTCCGGCAGCGGCGGGCAATCCACCACCAGTCGCAGACCGGCGCGCTCCACCGCGGAGCGAAAGACGCTGGCGAGCTGGGCTGTGAAGCGCGACAGGTCGGTTGGCTCGAAGGTGGCGCGCAGCTTTCCCACTTCAATGCGCACAAAATCGAGCAGGCCGTTCACGAGCTTGAGCAGGCGAAGCGCGTTGCGGTGCAGCATCTCCAAACTTTGAGCTGTCGGCGGCGCCTGGCTCGTCAGCGCATCCTCAATGGGGCCGAGGATGAGCGTGAGCGGCGTGCGCAGCTCGTGACTGACGTTCGAGAAAAACGTGGTCTTTGCGCGATCGAGTTCGGCCAGCGCTTCAGCGCGTTTCTTTTCCTGCTCGTAGGCGCTGGCGTTGTTGATGCTGGCGGCGATCTGCCCTGTGATGAGATCGAGAAATCCTTCGTAGAAGCCATCGAACTGCCGGTAAGGACTGAGCCCGGTGATGAAGATTCCGATGGGTTTTTCCTGACCCTGGCGCGCCATCGGTATCAGGCGCGCTTGCGCCGGCGGCTTGTCCCAGCATCCCGGCGGAAGATCGGGAAACATATCGATGAGATTCTCAACCGTGAATCCCCGGTTGGTATTCAGGATCTGTTGGATCGGCCAAACAGCCGGCGTTTCATCGGGATCGATGACACTGGCGGCGGCAGGATGGTTTTGGTCGATGCCGGTTTTGGCGACGAGCCTGAGGCTCTCGCCATCCGCATCGAACATGTACGTCAGCGTGCAGGGCATGTCTTTCTGGTTCGCAAGGCCGCGCTCGATGGCCGCAAAAACATCCTGCTTTGAAATCGCGCCCGAAAGAGCTTCGGCCAGCGTGCCCAACGCGGTGAGCTGGCGCTCGCCGATTACGCGCACCGTGTCTTCCATCACTACGCACAACATGCCCACGATCTTGCCGTCTGAATCCGACAGCGGGCTGTAGGAAAACGTGTGGTAGGTCTCCTCGGGATACCCGCTGCGCTCGAGGATCAGCATCAGCATCTCGTCCCACGAAGCCTCGCCCGTCTCCATCACCTGCTGAATGCGCGGTCCGATATCCTTCCAGATCTCGTGCCAAACTTCAGCCGCCGGTTTGCCCAGCGCCCAAGGATGCTTTTTCCCCAGCGTGGTGCGGCGATAAGCGTCGTTGTAGAGAAATGTGAGGTCGGGTCCCCATGCCATCCACATGGGAAAGCGCGAGGTGAGAAGAATCCGGACGACGGCCTTCAGGCTATCGGGCCATGCGGCTTGTGGGCCAAGAGGAGTTCTCGACCAGTCGAAGCCTTCGACAAGCCCTGGCATCTTCTGCGGGGCGGTCAACCCAAGACCAATTGTGTTGAGAAGGTCGCCTCGGCCCGTCTCTTGCTCCATCGAACTATGACTCCATTCCGCAATCCTGCGGGACTTGCTCCATGCCCGGCGGGGCTTCCGCGCCGGATTCAATGCCCAGTCTTCAGGCCAGTCGTCAGGTCATGTTTGGCTTTGTGAAGGCGGGGAAGGTGACTGAAATTTGGATGCTCCCAAATTCCACCTGCGTTGCCAGCGCCGGAGAGAAAGATTACTCGATTCGAGGCGCTGCGCTAACTCTTCTCTCCGAGCAGCCGCGTGACTTCCTGCTGCAACCGCGCCGTGATGGCGGCCTCGGTTTCTTCGGGGCCAAAGGAGATGGGCTGGCCCACGCGAATCTCGACGATCCCCGACCGGATCCATCCACGCTGGTGCGTCTTCAGCTCGCCCAGGCCGCGCATGGCCATGGGCAGCACCGGCACGAAGCTCTGCTTGGCCAGCAATCCAATGCCGCCGCGAAACGCCGCCAATTGGCCGTCGGGCGACAGGGTTCCTTCAGGGAAAACGAGCACGTTGTAGCCGTGATCGAGCAGTCTGCCTGCGTGCGCAAAGCTGCGCTGGAAATCGCGCTGGCGCGGCATGGGAAACACATTGAACAGCGCCGTAACCAGCCAGTAAGCAGGCGGCCCGAAGATGTAAAAGCTCTTGTCTCCCGGCTTCCAGGGATTGCGCCAATGCAAAAAGTCGTCGAGCATTTCGCCGAGCATCGCAATTCCGAGCCATCGCCGATGCGGCCCCGGCAGCGCGTAGACGATCAAGGCTCCGTCGTAGGAGGTGACATGATTGGCGACGATGATCAGCGGTCCCTTGGGAAGCGGCTCGCTTGGACCGATGACTTTGGGCGCGACCAGCAGAGCTACGAAAGGCCGCAGCACTGCCTCAACAAACGCGGCGCGAATCCATTGGAAGGGCTTCCACCACGGCCACGTGGGATAGCGAAAACGCCGCCGCTCGGGCGCGCTGGAAATTCCTTGCGGCTTCGCCGGCGCCGGTTCCTGCTGCGGTTCATCTCCGCGAGATGCATCGTCCGCTACTGCCGCTTGGCTCAGACTGCCTTCGCGCCGATGGCCATTCGGCACCGCCGACGTTGCAGCTACGCCTTCCCTGCTCCCTTGCTCCCTCGCTCCCTGTTTTTCCGGTCCTTGCCCCTCCGCCACAGCCCTGCGCAGCTCTCCCAGCGTCTGCACGTCTTCAAGCAGGCTGGCGCCGGAAACGATTCCCAGCCGCTCCTCGATTGCCGCTGCCAACTGCACGCGACCGAGGCTATCGAGATGCAAATCCTCAGTCAGTCTGAGTTCGTCACCCACTCCCGGATGCGCTTCTCCCGTAATCTGCGCGATCAATGCCAGCAGCCAATCTGCCGACGGCCCAAATGCGTGGTCGCCATTGGCTGCGGGCTTGCCGCCGCCCGGCGCCGCTGCCGCATTCTGGATGCGCGCGAGCCACGCCGCCACCGGCTTGCGCCTCACCTTTCCCGTCGAAGTCCGCGGCAGATCGGGTTCCGGCCACAGAACCCATCGCGTGATGCGCTGAAACTCCGGCAGCGTGGCGTTCGCCCGCTCAATCGCCGTCAGCGCGCAATTGCCTGACCCGCGGCAGGCGAGCACCGCGCACGGTTCCGGACCGGTCGGCGTATCCATGGCCACCACCGCGCAGGCTGCCACGTCGGGCTGTTCTTCGATCGCCGCTTCAATATCCTCCGGATGAATATTCACGCCCGCCGCAGTCACAATCACTTCGCTCTTGCGGCCCAGGAATCTGAGATCGCCGCTCTCGGTGCGCTCGGCGATATCGCCGGTGGCAAGCCACTCGTCTTCGCGCGGGCGCAACACTCCGTCTTCCCACGTAGCTGCGGAGATGACCGCTCCGCGCACCAGCACTTCGCCATCGGGACCGAGCTTCACCTCGCGCCCGGCCAGCGGCTTGCCGATGGTTCCTTCGGCTATGTGAAATGGATGATTGAGCGTGATCAGCGCCGTGCTTTCCGTCATGCCGTAGCCCTGGATTAGCACAAAGCCCAGCGCGTTCCAAAACTGCTCCAGCGGGCCCGGCAGCGCGCCGCCGCCCGAGACAAAGGCCCAAAACTTCAGGCCGAACTCGTGATGCACTTTCCTGTAGCGCCACCAGCGCCGCAGCGGGTTGATCTTCTCCGCCGACTCCGCTACGCGCTCCGCAAGGCCGTCATGCGACGCCTCCAAATGCGCCTTCAAAAGCGCCAACACGCGCGGCACTGCGGCAAGAACCGAGATGCGCTCATCGTGAATCAGCTCGATGAGCCGCGGCGCGGCCAGCCGGCTCTCGAAGTGCAGCTCGGCAAGAAACACAGGTGGCACCCACAGGCCCATGGTCTGGCCGAACACGTGGCTCAGCGGCAACGTATGCAGGATGCGCAGCGGATGCACGAGCCGCTCGTACCGCATGTAAGGTTTGGCGCCGTCTTCAATGGGTCCCACGCTGGCCAGTACGTTGCCGTGCGTCAAGACGATTCCCTTGGGATCGCCCGTCGTTCCTGAAGTAAATAGAATCTCCAGCTTTGTTTGGTCGGAAAGCCCCGGAATCGCTGCCATCTCCTCAGCGGGTAGTTCGTTGTGCAGATCTTCAAAGGCGAGCTTCGGCAAATCGGGAACGACGTGCGCCGCAGCGAGTTTGGCCAGCAGCAGCGCGTCGCCGATCACCAACTTGGGATTCACGTCGGCTGCCACGCGGCCAACAAACTCAGCGGTTCCGAATGCATCCAGGGGCACGGCCAGCACACCGCGCAGCATGCAGCCGTGAAACGCACCAATCCATTCCGCGCTGTTTTCAGCCAATATAAGGACGCGGTCGCCCTCGACAATGCCGCGCGCCGCTAGCAGCGCAGCAAAACGGCCGGCAAGCCGCGCCAGCTCGCGATAGGTCGTCACGCGCCGTCGATTTCCCTGGTACCGCACCACTGCGATTTCGCGGTCGAAGCGCCGAAAATCGTCAATCAGCGTGGCAAGATGGTCGCGCATCGGAGATCCGGTTACATCACTTCCAACTCAGACTTCATCCGAGACAAAGAGAAACTTTCGATCATGGTAGCAGTGTGCGTTGAACTGGATGAGGAGCTGTCCCCAAGCCTGCTGGGCATTGGATGCCCCAAGGGCGGCTTTTGAAGCATCGAGACCCTGCGGCCCGCCGTCGTAAACTGGATGCGGGCATTCCCCATGAAGAAACTCGCCATCGGGATCTATCTTCTTCTCACCGTCGTCTTGCTCTGCTGGGCATACAACCGAGCCTGGGCAGCTCCCAACGACGCGGCGCAGGGCGAGATGTTCCGCATCATTTACTACCATGTGCCGTCGTTCTCAGTCTGCTTTGTCTTTTTTGCGCTGAGTCTTCTCGGCTCCATCGGATTTCTTGCGTTCCGGCATAGCAATCCCAACCGCGCGCAGATCGCCGACGCCCTTGCGTTGGCTGGTGCGGAAGTGGGCGTGGTGTTTTGCTCGGTGGGCCTGGTGACCGGGCCGCTTTGGGGCCGCCGCGCCTGGGGCATGTGGTGGACGTGGGATGCGCGGCTGACCACCACACTGGTTCTTTGGTTGATTTATGTGAGCTATCTGCTGCTGCGCCGTTTTGCCGCCGGTCCCCAGATGCAGACGCTGGCCGCCGTGCTGGGAATCTTCGGCGCGCTCGACGTGCCCATTGTTTACATGGCCAACCGCTGGTGGCGCACGCAGCACCCCGCGCCTGTTTTTGGAGGCGATTCGAATTCCGGCATGGACCCCTCGATGGTGGGCGCGCTGCTATGGAATATGCTCGCCTGGTTCCTGTGGGGACTGCTGATTCTCGCGTTTCGCTACGTCGTTGAGCGGCGGCAGCAGAAGATCGCCGCCAAGGAAGCCGAGAACGCATTGAATTTCAGATAGCGCAGACGGAGCCGGAAAGGACAGAACGCCAGATGAAAAAACTCGGTACTCTATTGATCATCGCCGTCCCCGTTGTGCTGTTGGCCCGGGCGTGCTGGCTCGTGTTCGGCGCGCCGGCTGAGCCGCCATTCGATTGGCGCCTGCACATGTCGCAGGCCGATCACGATGCCATCGTCGCCACGCTCAACCATCTCTATACGCAAGCGGCCTACACCATCACATGGGCCATCCAGCTCGGATACGCTGCGTGGATTTGTGTCAGGTGGCAAACGCAAAAGCAGAAGGTGCCTTCGTAGGCTTCTCGTGCCTTAAATTGTCACAGTCCCTTGTGCCCGCCATCACCGGGCATTGTGAATTCCGTCGCGCGCTGCGGACCGACGTGCCTTTGGTTACTCTCCAAAGTCCGTGCAGCCTACCACTTCCGCGCAGGCATCCAACTTTTCGTGCTATTTCAAGATTCTTCTCATCCCGTCGATGATCGGGTGGTAGATCGGCTGCACCTGGTTTGCTCGGCTTGCGTTTGACCTTTGGGGATCTCGCGTTGCGGCGTACGGCTTTCGCCGTGGGACAGGATCAACCAAACGGGCCAATGCCGACCGGCATCTAAACTCGCTGCGTGCCGAATGGGGACCTAGATTATGCATGACTTGTTGATTGCTCTTGCCTTCATCGGGATGGTCATCGCTCCTGCCATTGTGGCTGCCAACTGTTCCACCGAAATCACCGACGAATCCAAACCAAAATAGCTTCCGGCTTCTTACTCCACGTGCTTCATTCCCAGATCTGCGTTGTTACAAGTCCTGGCGCTACTGATTAAGAAAGGGTTTTCTCGAGCATCACCTTTCCCGGATCTGCGCTGTTATATCTAGAATCTGCACACGTAGCTTGCACCTTAGCTCCCTCGCTCCCTCGTTCCCTTGCTCCCAGCCTTACCATTGCCCTTCCCTTCCTCACCCGCTAGACTGTTCAACATGCTCGTCGTCATGAAAGCGCAGGCTACGCCGGAAGAGATTCAGGCCGTCTGCGACCACATTGTGCAGCTTGGCTTCCGCCCTCATCCGCTTCCGGGCGCGCAGCGCACTGCCATCGGCATCACCGGCAACAAGGGCGAAGCGAACAAGGGCAATCTGGAGTCGATGTCCGGCGTGCAGGAAGTGATTCGCGTC
Source organism: Occallatibacter sp. (assembly GCA_035541975.1). Lineage (GTDB taxonomy): Bacteria > Acidobacteriota > Terriglobia > Terriglobales > Acidobacteriaceae > Telmatobacter. The sequence goes on from DATKMH010000035.1 coordinate 72,932, forward strand.
TCAAAGGCCTACAAGCTTGCCAGCCGCGACGTGAAAGAAGAAGACACCGTCATTCGTTTTCCGGGCGGCGCCAGCATTGGTGGCCGCGATCTCGCTGTCGTCGCCGGCCCCTGCTCCATCGAGAGTCGCGACCAGGCATTCGCCATCGCTGCCGAAGTTGCCGCGGCTGGCGCGCAGTTTTTCCGTGGCGGAGCCTACAAGCCGCGCACTTCGCCCTACGCATTCCAGGGCCTGGGTCTGGATGCTTTGAAAATCATGTCCGAAATCAGAGAAAGATTCGGGCTGCGCGTAGTCACCGAGGCTCTCGACTCCGAAACGCTCGACCTGGTCGCCGAATGGGCCGACGTAATCCAGATCGGCGCGCGCAACATGCAGAATTTTTCGCTGCTCAAGAAGGCCGGCAAGCTGCGCAAGCCCGTGCTCATCAAGCGCGGCATGAGCGCCACGCTCGAAGAGTTCCTGATGGCCGCCGAATATGTGATGAGCGAAGGCAATTACGAAGTGATCCTGTGCGAGCGCGGCGTGCGCACGTTTACCGATCACACGCGCAACACGCTTGACCTGAGCATCGTGCCCGCGCTGCATCACGTCAGCCACCTGCCCATACTCGTCGATCCCAGCCACGGCACCGGCCGCCGCGACAGCGTGCTGCCCATGGCACGCGCCGCCGTAGCCGCGGGCGCCGACGGCGTAATGGTCGAGGTGCACAACCATCCTGAAGCCGCTCTCTCCGACGGACCGCAATCCATTTATCCCGCGCAGTTCGCCACTATGATGAGCGAGATCGGGAAAATCTCGTCAGTCGTCGGACGCTCTCTTCATCGCGGCGTCTCCGCTGCCGCGGCCGTTGCAGCAAAATAGCAAGCGATCACGATGGCCTGTCCCTTTCCGCGGCGCAGAGTAAAGATGAGAAGTCTCCAGGTCATTGTCGTCGGCTGCGCTGGAGCGACTTTCTTCATCTGCGGCTGCCGCACGCACGACTTTCCGCAGTACCCGGCCAACTATCGCGAATACGTCTACGTGACCAACGGCGGCAGCGACACCGTAACGATTCTTGACGTGGTGAACGTCCGCATCGATCGCGAACTGCCCGTGGGGCACAATCCAGTTGCCATCGCCGCCGCAGCCACGCGCAATGAAATCTACGTGGTCAACTCCGGCGCGCCGCCCGCGAATGGCTCGGTCTCAGTGATCGACGCAGAACACAACGCAGTTGTGGCCACGATTCCCGTCGGCCGTCAGCCGGTCTCAATCGACTTGAAGGCCGACGGCAGCGTCGCCTACGTCGCCAACTCCGGCTCGAACTCCGTCTCCGTCATCGATCTCGCCGCGCGCCGCGAAGTTGCGCAGATTCCCGCAGGCAATCAGCCGGTTGCCGCGCGTCTCGCGTCCGATGGCAAATCTCTGGTCGTCGCCGACCAGGGCGGAAACTCGGTGACAATCATCGATCCCGCCTCGGCGAAGATCCGCGCTCAATTCTCGGGATGCCCCGGAGCGTCGGAGGTCGTCATCCTTCCCGATTCCACTAAGGCGTTTATTCCCTGCGCAACCGGTCATCAGATCATGGTCGTCGCCCTTGCGCAGCCCAATGCCAGCCCCGCCGAACCCGATCGTCTTGAAACGTTGATGGACGTTGGCCGCGCGCCCGTCGACCTCGCGCTCAAACCAGACGGCGGCGAAATCTTTGCCTCGAATTCGCTTTCCGATTCCATCTCGGAGATCTACAACACCACAGACGAGGTGGGAGACACGTATATGATCGGCAACAATCCGGTTCGCGGAATCGTCTCCCGCGACAACTCCCTGCTTTACGTCGCCAACCTGCATTCGCAGCAGCTCACGGTCTATTCGATCGACGACGGCAAGCGCATCGGCTCCATCTCCGTTGGCGACGGCCCCGAGGCGATGGCTTTTTCGGCCGCCGGACATCTGCTGTTTGTCGCCGACCGCCGCTCCGGCGACGTGGCAGTGGTGCGCACGTCAACGCGATCGCTGTTCACCATGCTGCCCGCCGGCCGCGATCCCAATGCCATCGTCGACAAGGCGTTCACCGTGCAGTGATGCGCCTTCGCGATAAAACGCAAAGTTGCGGTTGATTGCAGATTGCCTCTATTGCGTAGCGCTCGCACTCGCCGCCGGAGCGCTCGCCGCAGCGCTCAGCTCCGGACCAACCACAACTCCATCGTCGAGTGATGCAGCTACCAGCCTGTCGCCGGCTGCACGAATCTGAACGATGTCGTAACCGGCTCTCCAAAAATCCCACGTCATCGTCTTGGGATCGATGGCATACACCTGGTCGCTCGCGCGCGAGCTCACGAGGATTCTCTTCGACTCCGCGTCGTAGCTCAGATCGTCCACGTCGCGGAAGGGCAGGCGATGAACCCACATCCACGACTTGCCCATGTCGCGGCTCAAATAAACGCCCTCGCGCGCGCCCAGCCACAGCGTGCCGTCGGGCGAAAACACCACGCGGTGAATGCGCGTGAGCATCGTCGGCACTCCCATCGGCCACCAGGTTTTTCCCGCGTCTGTTGAAATCGCAACGCTGTCGGCGCGCGCCGCAACAATGTTCGCGCCATCCACCGTCACCGAAAGGTAATCGCCCTTGCCCATCACCGGGCCGCCCTGCCAGCTCGCCCCCTTGTCGCTGCTGGTCACCACGCCGTAGGCTGTCGCGGCCGCCCACACTTCGCCCGAGACATCGAGCGCATTCACCGGGCTTTCCAATTCAATCGCCGGCTGCTTCACCTGCTTTTCGATATTCACCTTTGTGTGCAGATGCGTCTGCGTCACTGTCTTCGTCACCGTGTTCGCAATCGTGTTACGCGGAACCCACGTCAGAGTGCCGGACGCGACCGCCGATCCGCTACTTGAACCGTCTGAAGATGCAGCCGCGGAATCGTCCTTGCCCTTTCCTGCGTCCTTGCCTTTTCCTTTTGGAGCCGCGGCAATGCGGCCCGAAGCTTTTTTCCCCTTGTCTTTGGCGCGCGCAGCGTCAACCGCCGGAACCTTTTTGCCATCATCTTCCGCTGCCGCATCGCCGTTCTCGAGCACGAAAATTCCATGCGACGTTCCGGCAACCACCTGGCCGTCGCCGGTCTCTGCAAGCGCGAACACATCGCGGCCATCGAGTCCCGAGCCAAGCTGCTCCCAATGCGCGCCGCCGTCGCCTGAGCGAAACACGCCGCCATATTTTTTGTCGTTTACCACGCCGGCATAAAGCACTTGTGGGTTTCCGCGATCAACCAGAACCGCCGCAACCTTGCGCTCGCTGATTCCCTGGTTCGACGGGGCAAAAGTCGCACCGCCGTCGCTGCTCTCGAGCACGCCGCTGCGATCCGTCGCCAGCAGCACGCGGTTCGAATCGCCAGGATCGACGTAGACCGCGTTCACCACCACATCCGCATCGGTCATGCGCTTGAAGGTCTTGCCGGCATCCTCGGTCTTATACAGCCCCTCCGTGGTTCCCGCATACACCACGTCGCGCTTCTCAGGATCCTGCATCAGGCTGCGCGTTCTTCTGGCCTCCGACGGAATGCCCTGAATCTTGCGGAACAGCGCTCCCGCATTTTCGCTTTTATAAATCCCGCTGCACGCGCTGAGATAAACCGTCTTCGGATGCTCCGGGTCCACGATGATCGAGAACACGTCGGAGTCCACGATCAGTCCCTGCTTGATGTTGTGCCAGGTTTTGCCGCCGTCGGCCGTCTTCCACGGCAGGTGCCACGTTCCCGCATAAACGATATCGGGGTTCGCCGGATCGATCGCGAGCGACTCAATCTCGTGAATTTCGTGGCTGCCCGGCGGGCTGATCTCTGTCCACGTCGCGCCGCTATCGCTCGAGCGGAAAACTCCCGCAAGCGTTCCGGCATAAAGAATGCTCGCATCGGAAGGCGCCTGCGCCAGTGCGTGCACCGGCTGGCCCTTCAACTGCGCCGCCTCGCTCCACGTGCGGCCCGCGTCGTGACTCATCCACACTCCGCCGTCGGTCGAGTTGTTCCACGCGCCAACAAAAATCGTGTTGGGATCGGCCGAATCCACCGCGATGCTGTCGAGGACAAAGCCGTCGCCGTCCCCGAGTTTTGCCAGCCTGCGCCAGGTTGCGCCTTCGTCCGTCGATTCGTAGAGCCAGCTATTCGTGGTTCCCAGCAGCAGATGCTTCGGCTGGCCCGGAAACGAGGCCAGCGCGCGCGCGTCGCCGCCCGCCGGACCGACAACCGTCCATGCACTCTGCGCTCGCAGCAACGCCGCACAGCCAGACATCAACGCAATGAGAAAAAGAATCCGCGCCCGCGTCCCCAACCGGCGCCCGCGATTTCGCACACTCCGCCAGCGGCTCATCCTTGCCTGAAGTTCCCCAATCATCTCCCTCAAGAATAGACAATTCGAGGCGCAAAAAGCGATGAGGCCGACCCATCGTGTACACGGGCCGGCCTCAATGTATTGCTGCTTTCTTGATGCGTCTGCCGAAGCAGATCAGTCCTTCAACGTCAGCGAACCGCGTATGTCCCAGTGCACACCTGCTGGTCTCCTTTTCCCTGGGCGCCACCTGCCTTGCAAGTTCCCGATCCCGTGATGCCATTCGCACTCCCGGTGCCGCCGACTATCTTGTAGGTCATTGCGCCCGTGAACGTCGTGGCGCTGGTTGACTGTGCCTCGGCCTGGTAGTCGAAGAACACCATATCGCCGCTCGTCAACGTGCCCACGATCACGCCCCAATCTTTTGTGACACCCGTGACGTTTTGATTGGTTTGCGAAAAGCTCAGGCCCTTGAACGCGACTCCGTTAATCGTCGCATCTGTTGTGCACTCGTATGCCGAGACGGTTTGGGTTGTGCTGAATTTGTAAGTGACGAGATTCGGGTTGCACTTGATGGTGAATGTGCCGGGAGCTTGAGCCTGAGGCAGTGCCTGAACCTGGGCCCGTGCCGTCGCGGCAAAGCCGACGACGAGCACACAGAGTACAAAGATCCTGTGTTTCATACATCCCTCCTGGGGAAATAAATTGTTTGGGGGGCCGGGGATTCCTGGGCGCAAGAATACTATGCAGGGGATATAAACGAAAAGGCTGACCCTTTTGTGCGCAGGCCAGCCTCAAAATACACTTAGGATTAAGTTTTGCCGGAGTAAACCTCCGCGAGCTCTCCTGATGTTGGAAAAGCTCGCGGGTGTCTTTCACGCAGCGCAGGCTGCTGCTATTGCGCGGCCTTCTTTGGGTGCCGTTCCGCCAGCGGCTTGCGCGCCTGTGGTTTCACGGTCGACTCGTCTACCGGCGTCGTTCCCGGAACGTCCGAGCTGAAGTTCGCGCCCGCCGGAACCAGGTAGTCCTGCGCCCCTTGCGCGTCGGTCGTGGTGGTGGCCACGCTGATGCGCGAAGCATCGATTCCCTGCTCCGTCACCAGGTAGTCCTTGGCATTCACCGCGCGCTGCGCCGCGGCGTCTTCCACCTTCGCGTGTTTGTGCTTGGCGGCGTAGGCTTCTTCCTTCGCGGTCTTCGCCTGCTCCTTCGCATCGGCCTCGCCAACAATCACGGCCTTGGCGTCAGCCTGCTGCTTCAGGTCCAGAGCAACCTGGTCCAGGCACGCCTTGGCTTCGTTGTCCACGCGCAGCGGACGCCGCGCATCGTTCGAGAAGCTGATCGAGCAAAGTGCCTGCGCCTTCGGTGCCGGTGGCGGCGGAGGCGGAGCCAGAATCGTGATCGTCGTGTTCGCCGACGCCGTCTGGTTCTTGTCGTCCGTTACGCCGCAGGTGATACCCACTGCGCCGGTCGGCGCGCCTGCCGATGAGTACTCGGCCGTCGTGCCCGAGCCCGTCACCGTGCCCGCTGTGGCCGTGTAGTTATAGGTCAGCGGACGGTTCTGCGGGCTCACGCCAGTGGCTGTAATCGTCGCCGAGTCGCCCGGCTTGATCGTTGTCGGGTTCGCCGAGCAGCTCACCGTCGGCGGCTCAAACTGCTTCACCGTGTAGTCGGCCGAGCAAGTCGCCGTCTGGCCAGGCTTCAGGCCTTCCTTGCCCTTCTTGCCTTCCTTCACGTCGGCCTTCACGGTGTAGGAGCCCGGAGCCAGCGATGCAGTATTCACCGTAGCCGTGGTGCCGTTGCCGGTCACTCCGTCTCCGCTCCAGCTGTAAATCACATTGTTCTTCTTGTTCGGGTCCACAGACGCGGCCGTCGCCGTCACGGTCAGCGGATCACCGGGATAAACCGTCGGCGCACTCGCATTGCACGCCAGCGTAATCGGCGGCGCCTTCTTGCATCCCATGGGCAAAAGGGCGAAAATCGCCACGGCGAGAACCGGCAAAACAGACTTAAAAACGCGTGAATACATGTTTTTACGCTCCACAGTTTCAGTTTTTCCTGGTTGTTGAGTCAAGATTTTGGAAGAGGACGTCACAATTCACCCCTCTCGGCTTCGCAGAAAGTGCGCAGCTTCGATATGTCTTGATTAGGCCTTTTAAACCTAGCACATAGAAGGGACGTTGAGCACATTCTGTCTTTCCGCGTGCATCTATGCAGCCAACGTGGATCTTGCAGGAACGCACGCTTTCTCGCGGGCCGCAAGGCGGTTCGCGATGAGTCTCATCAAGGAATTCTGCCCTCTGACCGACTTCCAATGGAGGGGCTTATTCTGCGTTGAGAGTCTTCAGCAGGCTCCGGGGTTCGCGCTGAATCTTTTCCTGTAGAAGCGAAATGGCGTAAATCAGTTGCTCAGGCCGGGGTGGACATCCAGGTACATAAACGTCCACCGGGACCACTTGATTCACCCCCTGAAGCAGCGCATAGTTATTGAATACGCCGCCCGATGTGGCGCACGCGCCCATCGAGATAACCCATTTTGGTTCAGGCATTTGATCGTAAAGTCGCCGAAGCACCGGGGCCATCTTCTGGGCCACGCGGCCGGCCACGATCATCAGGTCCGATTGCCTTGGAGACGGCCGGAAAACCTCGGCGCCGAAGCGCGCAATATCGAACCGCGCCGCGCCCATCGACATCATTTCGATCGCGCAGCAGGCCAGCCCGAAGGTCATCGGCCAAACGGAATTCTTCCGGACCCAGTTCACCGCAAAATCCAACGAAGTGAGGAACACGCCCTCCGGCTGTTCGTAGCCGTAGCTCGCTTCTTTTACTTTGAGCCGGTTTTTCGCGCTGCTCTCAAGATTGCCAAAGAGATAGCGGTCGCGCTCGACGGTTTCCGCCATAACCTCAAGTATAGCGCCGATGGCGAACGATGACGGCGCGCCCGAGCACCGAAACCACCCTAAACTGGTATCGAGATGCCGCACCCTTCGTGGAACGACAGCTATGCCTCAGGCGAGCTGCCTTGGGATACCGGACAACCTGAGCCCCTGCTCGTTGGTTTCATCAACTCTGGCGCCGTGGCGCCCTGCCGCACACTCGAGATCGGCGCCGGCACCGGCACGAATGCGATTTGGCTGGCCGAACGCGGCTTCGACGTGCTCGGAGTCGACGTGTCGCCGTTGGCCGTTGAAAAGGCTGTCGCCAAGATGGAAGGACGCGCCCTGAATTGCCGCTTTGCCGCTTTGGATTTTCTGGCTGCGGCGCCACCCGAAGGGCCCTTCCAGTTCGTGTTCGACCGCGGATGCTTTCACGTGTTCGACGAACCGGATGAGAGGCAGCGATTCGCGCAGCAAGTGGCTGCCGCGCTGGCGCCGGGCTGCCTTTGGTTCAGCTTGATCGGCAGCACCGAAGGTGCGCAGCGCGAGACCGGGCCGCCGCGGCGCTCGGCGCGCGAAATCACCAGCGCCATTGAGCCGGCACTCGAGATCATCGAGCTGCGATCGGCCGAGTTCGGCGACCTTCATGCGAAAGCGTGGTTTTGCCTGTCGCGCAAGCGCACCATACCGGCGCAGCCCAGCTCGCGGCACGATTGAGGCTCGGGCCGCGCGAGGCCACGAAACCAATCGCGCGCGTGCTTATTCAGCCATCACGGTGCGAATCTTGGCGAGCAGGTCGTCGGGGTGGACGGGCTTTCGAAGCACTTCGAATTGGTGGCCGCGTTGACCCGCGATGAGGGCCGGTGTGGAGAGGTTCCCGGTGATGAGTAGAACCTTGCAGGCGGGCAGAGTGGAGCGCAGATGGAGTGCCGCTTCGATTCCCGTCATCCCCGGCATGACGACATCGGAAACCACAATGTCCGGGTGGAAATTTCGGGCCATGCGTATGGCCATCTCGCCGCTGTATGCGGCGCGCGCCTCAAACCCTGACGTGTTGAGAATCATGGTGAGGCTGTCGGCAATGACTTCCTCGTCGTCGACTACGAGCACCCGGATGCGAGCGGGGCTGGCCATCAGCATTCACCTGGAGGTTCCGCTGACTAGCGAGCGGCACGAGTTCGAAGGATGCTTGCGTCATTTATTGTGCGGAAAGTACTGGATTTAAGCAAGTAACGGTTTTGTAAAGATGCGTTTGCATCTCGGCTCGGTGCAACATCCCACAGGTGCGGACCGGCCCGCGGGACCCCGGTGTAGACCTTGACCACCTGCCATCGGGCGCGTCTCCTCGTTGGCGGCGGATAAGTGATTTAGCTCACATCAGGCCCGACAACCTTCCCTTAAAGTGCAATCAAATGGCCGTTACGCCCGCGGTCTCGCGTCGAGACATCCTCGGACGATGTCTGGACAAATCAAGCCTCTCGAGGAATGCCGCTCGCAATGCCAGAAAAAGATCCACCCACAGTTCTTGTCATTGATGACGACGCCCTGGTCGCCGAAACGCTCGCCAGCGTCCTCAACATCAGTGGCTTCAAAGCCACCGCCGTATTCAGCGGTGAGCGCGCGCTCGAGCTCGCTCGGGAGAACTCCTTCGATCATCTGGTCGCCGACGTGGTGATGGGGGGCATGAGCGGTATTGAAACAGCGGTCGCCGTCCGCCAGATCCTTCCTGCCTGCCGCATTCATCTCATTTCAGGGAATCTGAACACCTCGGAGCTACTCACCGCCGCCAGAGCGCAGGGGCATGACTTCGAGGTCCGGGGAAGCCCGTCCACCCGTCCGATTTGCTTGCGCGGATGCGAGGCAGCGCTTTGCCGCCCGACCCGCCACCCTCCGCGCCAAGTGGAATGAACTGAGCCGCACTCGATTCCTCAAGGTGCGCCGCTCCGTGCAGAAACAAAAGTGCTGATTACCTGCGGCTGCAGGATGGGCGGCAAAGCGTCGGCGCTCGACACCTGGTCTGTGCTGGACAACGCGCGTGATCTTTATGAAAATGATATGCGACTTCCAAGTCAGCTTCGATATCATTCTCTGCGGCGGCTGATGCTGCCTTACGCTCGAACTCTGCACCGCCGGCTTGGCCCTCGATTGCCCGCCGTCCTGCACCAACAGTCCTTCTCGCGGCCTCGCGCCGGAGAATTCGAAACGGAAGACGACATGCCCTCTCGCTCCCTGCACTCCCGTTCCAGGCACTCTCGCTCCAACTCCTGCCGTTTTTTGCTGCTGCTTCTCCTGTTCCTCATCTCCGGCCATCTCGCCATGGCTGTGGCGCCTAACATATCGAACCCGCAGGCTCCAGCCACGCAGGCCCAGATCGCCGCTCTGCAGCAGGCCGTCGCGAACGCGCAAACCTCCGGCGACAACGCATGGATGCTGACTTCAGCCGCGCTGGTGTTGCTGATGACCGGCCCGGGGCTCGCGCTCTTTTACGGTGGCCTGGTGCGCCGCAAAAACATTCTCGGCACCATGATGCAGAGCTTCGCCATGATGGGCCTGGTGAGCGTGCTGTGGGCCATCGTCGGCTACTCGCTCGCCTTTGGCCACGGCAATGTCTTCATCGGCGGGCTTGAGCACGCTTTCCTGCGTGGTGTTTCGCTCAGTCCCAACACCGACTACGCGGCGACTATCCCCGAGCAGACCTACATGATCTACCAGCTCATGTTTGCCATCATCACGCCGGCCTTGATCACCGGCGCGTTTGCCGAGCGTATGAAGTTTTCGTCGATGGCGCTGTTTCTTTCGCTGTGGTCGCTGTTTGTTTATTGCCCCATGGCGCACATGGTGTGGGGCGTGGGCGGCCTGCTGAACGCGACCGGCAGCCACATACCCTCACTCGACTTTGCCGGCGGAACTGTCGTCCACATCACCAGCGGCGTGTCGGCACTGGTTTGCGCGCTCTATTTGGGCAAGCGCCTCGGCTATCCGCATACCGCCATGCCGCCCCACTCGCTGGTGCTCAGCTTCATTGGAGCGTGCCTGCTTTGGGTGGGCTGGTTCGGCTTCAACGCGGGCAGCGCATTGAGCGCGGGACCGCTCGCCACCAGCGCCTTCGTCAACACGCACTTTGCCACTGCCACCGCAGCCATCGGCTGGACCATCTTTGAGTGGTTCCACAACGGCAAGCCGACGGCGCTCGGCGCAATCTCAGGCGCCGTCGCCGGCCTGGTCGCCATCACGCCGGCTTCGGGATTCGTGCAGCCCATGTCGGCGCTGTTGATTGGGCTTGCGGCCGGGTTCTTCTGCTCGTTGATGGTTTTCCAGGTCAAGTCCCGCTTCGGCTACGACGATTCGCTCGACGCATTCGGCGTCCATGGGGCAGGCGGCACGCTCGGCGCCATCATGACCGGAATCTTTGCGGCCAGCGTCATCAACCCCATCTACGGCGCGGGCGTTCCCACGGGCGCCATCGACGGCCACTGGAGCCAGGTCCTGAATCAACTGGCCGGCGTGGGCGTCGCATGGGGCATCTCAATTGTGGGCACGCTGGTTCTGCTCTTCGTGGTCGATAAGGTGATGGGCCTGCGCGTCGCGCCCGAGCACGAAATGGCCGGGCTCGATCTTTCACAGCACGGCGAGGAAGGATACGATTTCAACACCTAGCTGCCGGCGCTTCTGCTTCTCGCCTCGCGTACCCGCCGTTTTTCGCTCTCGCACGTCGCAGCTGGGAGCTAGGGGCTAGAAGCTAGAAGCTCAATTCACTTGGGTGTCGGGCCAAAACCCCGCCCCTCCTGTTACGCTATCGGAACAAGGAATGTCTGTTTATGCTCAAGATTGAAGCTGTTCTGCAACCCTCAAAGTTAGACGCCGTGAAAGATGCGCTGCTTGAAGCAGGCATCGAAGGCATGACGATTCTGGAAGCCCGCGGCCACGGTCGCCAAAAGGGCCACACCGAGTTCTATCGCGGCCGCGAATATACGGTCGACCTCCTCCCCAAGGTAAAGATCGAGCTGGTGATTCACGACGACCTGAAGGAGAAGGCCATCCAGGCGATCATCAGCGCCGCGCGCACGGGCCGCATCGGCGACGGAAAAATCTTCGTCAGCCACCTCGACGAGGCCATCCGCATCCGCAACGACGAGCGCGGCGAAAACGCGCTCTAGCCATCGCTCAACTTGCTGCGTGCTCCGCAACTCCGGTTCCCGGCGTGCGCGCTATTCCCAGTCGCTTCCGGTTAATGCCCTGCAAGTGCCTTTCCGGTTTTGGTGACGGTCGCGCGCAGCGCACTTCCGACTCCGCGAATTGCGCGCGCGAGTCCTTTGTGTGTGCTGCCCCGCGCCCCCGTCAATGCCTGCCCAGTATCGGTTTTTGCCAAATCCAGCGCCGTGCCGGTGTCTCGCTCGCCGGTCGCCACTCCTGCCAGCGTGTTGTTGCCGCTATGGATGACTGCCTGCATCGGCCGTTTTTGAGGGTTGGCCCAGGCAATGCTCGTCAACGGCAGTTCGTCCACCCGCGCGGTGCGCGCATCGGCAAAATCGCTGCGCTGCATTTTGGCCGCAAGTGGCCACGCAGGCGATCCGGCCCAGACGGCTCCGTTCATTGGCGCGTTCAACTCCCCAAGATTGATAACGCTCGTCCCCGCCAAAGGCATCGTCTCGTGGCAGTTGTCGCCTCCGCAGCCGTGCGCGCAAATCTTCTCGCTCAAAAATGACGCGTGTTTGCCGCGCGAGATCCAGATCTCCGGCCCGCGCGACCCGCCATCCACGGTCGTGGCGCGTGCGATTTGGCTCGCGTCGCAAACTGTATCCTCATGGGCCGCTGCATACCAATACAGCGCCTTCCAGCTCGAATCCTGATCCTGGGTCACGAGGGCTGAGACATGTTCCGCATCCAGGTTGTGGCCCATTCGGCCGCAATCGGTCTTCCAAAGATGGTAGAAGTGCAACTCCACTTCATCGGCATGGCCTGCTCGGGGCGTCGCTTGGCCATAGATCGTGCCGTCCTCCCGTTCGACAACCGGCTTTGCCTGCCAGGGAACGAATTGCGCGGGCCGCACGGAGCAGTCATCGGCGCTCACCATGAAACGCGGCGCGAACTGTGCCAGAAGCGCCGCTTCCTGGGCGTCGCTCAGGCCGTCGTGATCGCTGTCTTTGGTTGTGGGGGACACGATCGTCTGGGCCGGCATCATGGCCAGTGAAGACAGAAGCACCGCCGCGGTAAGCATCCATCGCATGGTTCATCGTACGCCTGCCGAAGGGCGGTTCTCAGTCACAGCCGCCTGTCGTGTGACAAACATCCCCGTTGGCGAAGTATCCTAAAGAACGTAGCTGCATTTTCCAGCCCTCATCTCCCTCCAGGAGCAGCACATTTGCGTCGCCCATTTGCAGCATTCGCTGTTTTGGCGTTCAGCCAGCCTCTCCTTCTTTTTGCGCAGGACACGCGCACCGTCGTTGAGCCATTTTTTCCGCAACTCTGCACCACCGTCAGCGCGCAACTTACGACAGTTGGCCACAGCCTCGCACCCGCCGATGAGCAGAAGCTCGATACCGCGCGGCTTCAGCGGGCAATCGACAAATGCGGCCGCGGCCGCGCCGTCATGCTCCGCGTCGACGAGAACAACAACGCATTCCTTAGCGGCCCGCTGGTGCTCAAGCCCGAAGTCACGCTCATCGTCGGTCCCGGCGTCACGCTCTTCGCCTCGCGCGATCCGGCCCTCTTCGCTGTTTCGCCCGGCAGTTGCGGCATCGTCAGCCACACTCCCGGCATGAGGGGCTGCAAGCCGCTCATCTCTGTCGACCACGCGCCCAACTGCGGCATCATGGGCGATGGCGTCATCGACGGACGCGGCGGCGAAAAAATGCTCGGCTCTCAATATTCCTGGTGGGACCTGGCTGAACAGGCGCGCGCCGGGGGCGGCCAGCAGGTTCCGCGCCTCATTGTCGCCAACGATTCTGACAACTTCACGCTGTGGCGCATCACGCTCAGAAACTCGCCCAACTTCCATGTGGTCTATAACGGCGGCGACGGTTTCACGGTGTGGGGATTGAAGATCGACACGCCGCAGCGACTCGCACGCAACACCGACGGCGTCGATCCCGGCGACGGCGCAAAAAACATCACCATCACGCACAGCTTCATCCGCACCGGCGACGACAATGTCGCCATCAAGGGTGGGCCGGGCGGCGCAACCAACATCACCATCAGCCACAATCATTTTTACTGGGGACACGGCATGTCCATCGGCAGCGAGACCAACGGCGGCGTCAGCAAAATCCGCGTCTTCGACCTCTCGCTCGACGGCCCCGACAACGGCATTCGCATCAAGTCGAACGGTTCGCGCGGCGGCCTCACGCAGGACGTGGTCTACGACGACGTCTGCATTCGCAACTCGCCCAATCCCATCACGCTCGACACAGCCTACTCCGCCAACGGGCCTTTGCAGGGCGATTCGCCGCCCACCATGCGCGACATCACTTTGCACAATGTCAGGGTTTCCGGCGGTGGCAAGTTTACCTTCAACGGCTACGACCAAACGCATCGCATCGCTGCCACGCTCTCGGGTGTGCAGATCACCGACGAAGCGGCCTACACCTACAAGCTAGACCACGTGGATCTGACGCTCGGGCCGGAACCGACGAATCTTGCGTTGCCCTCAAGCCCCGATCTAGTAAAGGACGATTCGACGGTCACCGGCAAGCCCGCCGAAGGCAACCCGGCCTCCTGCGCCGACAAGTTTGTGGCGTTTCCGCAATAAAGCAGGGAACAAGGGATCAAGAGAACGAGAAGACGAGGAAGCACTCTTCGCACATTGTCATCCTGAGGTCGCCGCGGCGACCGAAGGATCTGCAGTTGCTCGTCAGTCCTGGCCCAGCACAAGAATCGGGTGCCCCATCCAAGCTTCGCTTGGGTGGGACAGCACGGAATTAAATGGACCCGTCGACTCGACCACTGAACCCTACCTCAACGCACCGGCACCCTCACCACCACGCGGTTATCCGCACGCACCACCATCCGCGAAAACGATTCGTCCGCCACATTGACCAACGAAACATACCGTCCATCGAGCGCAGTCACATCGCCGTGCATCTTCGCGTTCGCATCGGCGAGCACGGCAAAGCTCACGCGAACATCGGGCCGCCCGTCGCCATTGAGGTCGATGTCTTCACTCACATGCGCGGGCAGCGCGTCTGCGGGCTCAAAAGCGATCTGCACAAACGGCTCGGTCCGCTGGAGCATGCGCGGCCGCACCGGCTGGTACACCTCGATCCGGTATCCATCGCGTTGAATCGTCCGCGCTACCGTGCCGCCGGTGTACTCGGGATTCAAATGCAGCCCAAGGCTTCCAACAACGTTGCTGAATCCATTGATGAGGACAAAGGGCACGCAAACCGCAACAAGCAGGGTGATCCCCGCGCCCACATAAGCCAGAATCGAAAGAAAACGCGCGCGCATCTCGGTCCCTCCTTCACTTTCCCGGAATCCAATGGATCATGGTGACGATGGAATTCGCCAGGATGCTGCCACCGAACATCGTCGCCATGGCCCACGCGCCATAGAGAAACAGCAGCCGCGCGCGTTCGGGCTTCACCGCAACCGGCGTTCCTTTTAGGTGCCACACCGCCGCATCTTTTTTGCAAACGTCAACGCACGCTCCGCACTTCATGCAGTTCAGCAGCGTCTTGCCTTCTTTAATCGACTCCTTCGACAGCGCCACCGTGGGGCAGTTGGTCTGGCACAGCGTGCAATCGACGCACTTTTCTCGGTCGAAGCGAATCTCAAACAAATTGATTTTGTTGAAGATCGACTGAAACGCACCGAACGGGCAGAAAAATCCGCATTGAGTGCGCTTCTTCGTCAACAGCGGCAGCGCCACAACCAGCCCGAAGAACAGCGCGATGAAGACACCGAACTGCACCGCCGTCTCCACATTACGCACCGCGGGAAACTCGGTGACGGTCTTGAACGGGCACATCCACATGCAGTAGACCGGCTCGAACAGCGCCGCCGAAGCCAGCACCACAAACACCAGAATGGCCCATGGAATGAGCCGCAGGATTGCGCCGTATTTCGTCACGAATCGATGCAGCCGCCGCCGCTTGGGAATCGCCGCGAACCCCTCCTCGATGCCACCAAAGAAACACGCGTAGCTGCACCATGCCTTTCCTAGCACTAGCGTCATGGCAAACCAGAGGCCAATCATCAATGCGATCGAGTGCGGGTTTGTCGCCGACGGCATGATCGCTCCGGGGAAAATCACCGTCCGCGCAAAAGCCGCCGGCAAAATCAGCGACGGCGTCACCATAAAGCAGAACGGCGTATCGCCGGCCACCATGCGGCTCAGAGGAATGCTCATCGACCCGCGCTCGGCGATCAGCGAAGCAATAAAGCCGATGGGAAACAGAAATCCAACCGCAACAAAAAAGATGCGCCGCCAGCGGTACGTCTCGCCTGTCCGCATCATCAGAAAAAACAGCACCGTCGTAAATGCGATCGTCAATGCAGCGGCAATCTGCCGGTCGTGCCCCGCTCCGCGAAACACGGGCGTGAACATCAAAAGCGCCCACAGCGCCATGGGAAGCGTAAGCAACGCCGACCAGCCGAGGCTGCGAAACGCCGGTGGCCTTGCAACCACCGAGGCCCGAATAGTGGAAGAAGATTCTGCCATAAACAGTCCTCTCGATCAGGATCGAGGATTCAGGAAACCACGGAAGCGTTCACCAGCACTGAAACTCCTGAGAACAGATACCAGCACGCCAGCAGCACAGCCACCATCCGCGCCACGATGACCACCGCAGGTGAGCGCTCGACAAAGCTCAGCGAAAGAAACGGCAAAAACCAGATCGCGGTCCCGGCAAAAAAGCAAACGAAAAACAGAAGCGCGGCCCAAAGATGCTGAAGCTGGGCGGCGCGCAACCCGGCAACGAGAAACGGCGGGCAAAGATTGATGCCCGTCAAAAATCCCAGCGCCAACGCCCCCGAGCGCAGCGGCCTGGGAGCCTCACCGATGTGCACCAGTCTGCTTTCCACATGATGCTGCGCCGAAGCCTCTCCGCTGACGGGATTCGCCGCCGCGCATTTCCGGCGTGGCCATCCAAACGCGTAAAACACCAGCCCCGCGGCCAGCAGCACCTGAATCAGGCCGATGATCCACGGCTGCCCCGAACCTGCGCGGCCGCCGGACGCGCGCAGAATCGACGACCCCACCAGCCACGCCGCGGCCGCAAACACCAGGTAGCCCGCCAGCCGCGCTGCCAAAAACAATCCCAGCTGCCCGCTGTGCACGCGCATGCCGCGCGGCTGAACCATCATCCACGGCACCACCACCGGCCCGCACGTCGCCAGGCACACCGGCCCCGTTGCGAGTCCCAGCACAAGCGCCTCCCCGGCGCTGGCCGAAAGAGAGAGTGCCGCCATCGTGCCTGAAGTCTAGGTCTCTCAGCGAAATTTCTCTCGTGACCGCAGTCACGCCTCGGCGTGTTAAGCTTTGCCCAAACCTCAGAAGTGAGGATGTTCGCATTGATTTCCAGGCTTCAGAGACGAGATGCCGGTTGTGCGTTTCGCGATTAGTTGCGAAGATACAGCGCGACGTTTTTCGTCGTTTTCCTGACTCTAGGCAGTGCTTCAATGAGCGGCTTGTGCCAGAGCCCTGCAGACGAAACTGCCAATCCATCTGCAAACAAGAAATTGGATACGCTTCTCGTTTACGGGAATGGGTTTCTGTTTAGCGCGAGAGAGCCAGACGGATGGTATGGCGACACCGACAAAATCGCCCGGTATTACAACTCAAATCTCATTTTCATCCCAGATGATCCAAAGAGCCGAGCGGCGCATGTCAATATTCGCATCCGACTAAACAATAAAGAGACAAAGGACCCGTCAGAAGACATGCAGACGGACATGACGGGATATAAAAGCAAGTACCCGGACGTAAAATTTGCCGAACTAGCAGTTTCACATCCGCAATACAAAACCTGTGCCAGGTTGTTTTACTTTGAGAACGATTTTTACGAATACGTGGTGTACGTGGACCCCGGCCCCGAAGTGAAGTTGAATTTCTCGGTCGCGATGTCAAAAGAATCTAAGCCAGCAACCCCGGAAGAGCTTAAGGCGTTCCAGGATATTCTCAGCTCTCTTACTTGGATCTCCGGAAATGTCGTTCCAAAATAGGCATAGATCGGCGATGCCAAACCGCAAAAGCGCCTGACTCGGACCCGCGGACTCTAGCCGACGCCTGAGCCTTGCCGCCTTACCACCTCGCCCGACCACTAATCACTGACCACTAACCACCAACCACTGAATCTCCCGCTCCCGGCCTTTATCGCTTATTCTTGTAACAATTCCTTTCTTGCTTCGGCAGGCCACGCAAAAAACCAATGAACCCAGTCGTTTTAGCGGTCGACGATCTCCGGGAGCAGTATCTAAAAGAGATGGCGCTTGTGCGCCAGACCTGCGAACGCACCGGAGACGGTACTGCTGCCATCCGCCGCCGCTCCGCCGTGGTCGACCGTATCCTGATTGAAATGTGGCGCCGCGCCTTTGCCGGCCTGCCCCAGCAAAACACCGCGCTGCTCGCGCTCGGCGGCTACGGCCGCAAGGATCTTTTTCCCTACTCCGATATCGACGTCCTGTTCGCCTTTGCCGACGACAAAACCGAAGAGCAGTCGCGCGAAGCCGTGCGCGCCATTATCCAGGGCATGTGGGACATCGGCCTACGCGCCAGCCCCAACTCGCGCACCGTCAAGGAATCAGGTCGCTTCGATCCCGACAATCTCGAGTTCACGCTGGCCACGCTCGACCGCCGCTTTCTCGCTGGCCAGTTCCCGCTCTACCAGCAACTGCACCAGGTTACGTTTCCGGGCCTCGTCCTCAGCGAGTGGAACTCCATCGCGCAAAAGCTTGGCGAAATTGCCCGCGCCCGCCACGCCAAATTCGGCAACACCATCTTTCATCTCGAGCCCAATCTGAAAGATTGTCCCGGCGGTCTGCGCGACTACTCGCTCGCCGTCTGGTTCGCCATTCTCTTTCATCTCAAGGCCACCAAGGAATGGCCACGCCAGCGCGGCGGCGTCTTCCAAAGCGCGCGCGGCGACGCCGAAGCTGCCTTCGACTTCCTTGCCGCGGCGCGATGTTTTCTCCACTTCCGCCACGGCCGCGATGACAACACGCTCGACTGGCAATCGCAGGATGAAGCCGCCGCACGCTCCATCGGCCTTGAAACCCGCGGCACCGCCGACCCCAGCTACTGGATGCGCACATACTATCGCCACGCCCGCGTCGTCTATCGCCGCGCCGCGCTGCTCATGGAGCACCTGCCCGCACCGGTCAGCTTCTACCGCCAGTTCCGCCGCCGCCGCGCGCCCATCGCCGGCACCGATTTCCTGCTCGACCAGGGCCGCATCGATATTCAGCCCGGCGCGCAATTCAATGACACGGCCGCCATCCTGCGCATCTTCTCGCTGATGGCCACGCACGGCTACACGCTTTCGCAAGCCGCTGAAGATCGCATCACCGACGCGCTGCCTGTCCTTGCCATTTCGATCCCCGAAGGTCCATACCTCTGGAACGCTTTGCGAGAAGTTCTTCTCGGCCCCCACGCGGCTCACGCTCTGCGCACCATGCACGCGCTCGGCGTGCTCGAGATGCTCATTCCGGAGTTCCACGGCATCGACGCGCTCGTCATCCGCGACAGCTACCACCGCTACACCGTCGACGAGCACACCTTCCTCGTCATCGACAACGTCCACTCCCTGCGCACGCCCGCCAATGAGCATGAGCAGCGCCTGGCGCAGTTGCTCCCGGAAATCGATCGCCTCGATCTCTTCTTCCTCGCCCTGCTGCTGCACGATACCGGCAAAGGCCGCCGCGCCGGCGAGCACGCGCAGCAAAGCGTCGAGCTGGCCGACAGCTTCCTGGCGCGCCTCGACTTCGACGCCGAAGAGCGCGACACGGTTCTCAAGCTTATCCGTCTGCATCTTGATATGTCGCAGGCCATGCGCCGCGACATCTTCGATCTTGACAACGTGCGCGGCTTCGCCGACAAAATCGGCAGCCCCCAGTTGCTCAAGATGCTTACGGTCATGACCTTCGCCGACATCAAGGCCGTGAACCCCGACGCGCTCACGCCGTGGAAGGCCGAGAACCTTTGGCAGTTCTACATGTCCACGTCGAACTTCATGGATCGCTCCGTCGACGAGGCGCGCTACCACGCCGCCATCGATCCCACGCTGCTCAACCGCATCCGCTCCATGGTTCCCCCGCCGCAGCACGACGCGCTCAAGCAGTTTCTCGAAGGCCTCCCGCAGCGTTACCTCCAAACCCGCCTGCCCGAGCAGATTCGCAATCACTTCCTGATGGCGCTCGATCTCGATAAGGACAACGTTCAGCTCGATCTGCGCCCCAGCCGCCAGCTCTACGACCTCACCGTCATCACGCGCGACCGCACCCGTCTGTTTGCCGACATGGCCGGCGTCCTGGCCGCATGGGGAATGAACATCGTTCGCGCCGGCGCTTACTCCAACGATGCCGGCGTCATTGTCGACAGCTTCCAGTTCACCGACATTTTCCGCACGATCGAGCTGAACCCAAGCGAGAAAGAGCGCTTCCTCTCGAACGTTCACGACGTCGTGGCGCAAAAGGTTTCTGTCGAGCAGCTTCTCGCCGCGCGCAGGCACATGCACCACGGCAGCTACAAGCTCGACGTGCCCACCAAGCTCGAGTTCGACTCCGAGTCTTCGTCGCACTCAACTCTTCTGCAAGTCGTCGCCCAGGATATGCCCGGCCTCCTGCGCCAAATCGCTCTCACCTTCGGCGCGCATCAGTGCGACATCAAGGTCGCGCTCATCGATACCGAAGGCGAAACCGCTATCGACGTCTTCTACCTCACCAGCCACGACGAAAAACTCCCGCCCGACGCGCAGCAATCCCTCGCCAAAGACCTCACCGCCGCTCTCGACGCCATGCGCGCCCCGGCGTAAGCTGCTCAAACTCATCTGAGAATTGAACGAGGTAAACTCCGGTCGTATGAAACAGCTGTCGAATTTGGAAAAAGTTGAGCGTTATCTTAGGTCGATTGAGAACGGCGATTTCGCCTCTATCGCTGACCTGTTTTCTTCCGATGCTGTCATTGAACAGCTTCCCAATCGGATTTATCCGAACGGCATCAAGTCCGGAGTTTCGAAGATGGCCGAGGCCTTTGAGAAAGGACGAAAACTTCTGTCGAGTCAGACCTACGAGATCAGGAGTTTTGTCGCCGACGGTGAAAAACTTTCGGTCGAAGTTCTCTGGGTCGGGAAGCTCGCAATAGCCTTCGGAAATCTGGCCGTCGGCTCCGAAATGCGCGCTCATTCCGCAATGTTCTTTCATTTTGAAGATGGAAAGATCCGAAGCCAGCGCAACTACGACTGCTTTGAGCCCTGGTAAGCGCAAAAGGGGCGCCGCCCGTCTTTTTTCGATTGTCATCCTGAGCGAGGCCGGAGCGCAGCGACGGATGAGTCGAAGGACCCGCATTTGCTTTTCGCGATCTCCATCCTGCACAAACGGCGGGTGCCCCATCCAAGCCGCGTCCTTTGCGGCTTGGGTTGGACGGCACGAACCCAGCTCCGCCCGTGACCCGCTCCCGCCAGCCGCGTTTGGCCGTCGATCTCGGCCGCTTCGGAGGGTCATGCACCCGATCGAAAATAATTTCCGGCGCATGTCGATTTGCCTGGGGTTCAGCCGTCATGGAAGTGAGGCGGTCAACGCCTACAATCCAAAACGGAGGACGACATGCAATACCTACTGACGCTTTACACCGATGAATCCAGCTGGGGCCGGATGACTCCCGAACAGCAGCAACAGGGCACGGCTGCCTACATGGCTTATTCCGAAGCTCTCAAATCAGCCGGCGCGCTTGTCAACGCCAACCGGCTCAAACCCTCATCCACGGCCACCACTCTTCGCACAACCAACGGCAAAACGCAGGTGCTTGACGGACCTTTCGCTGAATCGAAGGAGCAGTTGGCAGGCTACTACCTCATCGAGGCGCCTGACCTGGACGCGGCGATGCAATGGGCCGGCCGATGCCCCACAGTCCAGCATGGCGTCGTCGAAGTGCGCGCCATCTGGGCCATGTGACTCGGTGACGTGATTCTCAACGGCACGAGTGAGGCCAACATGCTGAACCAATCATTCACTGCACCACTGATCAAGAGCCCAAAGCCCGGCGGCTGGACGTATGTCATCTGGCCAAAGTCGGCCGCCTTCTTTGGGACGCGCGGGCTGGTGAAAGTCAAAGCGACCATCGATGGACGCCCGTTCCAAAGTTCGTTTATGGCGCTCGGCGATGGCAATCACAAGCTCCCCGTCAAAGCTGAGATCCTGAAAGCGATCGGAAAATCCACGGGAGACAGGGTCAAGGTCACTCTGCTCGAACGGATCGGTCCGGCCCGTAAACCGAGAAACGCTCGTTGAGCTCGCAGCAAATCCCCATGGCGAATCCCGCAAACGCGAACGAAGCTTTTGCAGCGGCGGAGGCTGTGGCTCTTCGCAGCCGCGGCAAGCTGATCGCCTACCTGGCGGCTCGGTTCGGAGATGTTGCAGCCGCGGAAGACGCCTTGTCCGAGGCCTTTGCGTCGGCATTGTCTGTCTGGCCACAGAAAGGCTGCCCCGACAACCCAGAGGCGTGGCTGCTTACGGCGGCCAGGCGAAAACTCATTGACCACCTTCGCCGCAATCGCGAATCGTCAACGGACGACGAACCGGAGCAGTTGGCCGACGCCATGATCGCGGCAGCCGACGACGAATTCCCAGATCGGCGGCTCGCGCTTCTTTTTGCCTGCGCACATCCCGCAATTGATCCGGCAGTGCGCGCGCCGTTGATGCTTCAGGTTGTCCTGGGATTGGAGGCAGCACAGGTCGCATCAGCCTTTCTGGTTTCTCCAGCCGCCATGGCGCAGCGGCTGGTGCGAGCCAAGACAAAAATTCGCGAGGCCGGCATCCCTTTCCGCATTCCGGAGCGCAATGAACTGCCGGACCGGCTCGACTCGGTCCTCGATTCCATCTACGCAGGCTTTGCCGAAGGATGGGCGGATGCTACCGGAACCGATCCGGCGCGCCGCGAACTGGCTGCGGAAGCAATCTTTCTCGGCAGGCTGTTGACGCAACTTCTTCCCAACGAGCCGGAAGCCTGGGGCCTGCTGGCCCTCATGCTCTACGCCGAGGCGCGCAGAGCGGCTCGCCGAACGCCCGACGGAGAATTCGTTCCTTTGCGCAGCCAGGACAAGACGCTCTGGGATTGGAAAATGATCGAAGAAGCTGAGACCGCACTGAACTACGCAAGCCGCTCCCGGCTCATCGGACGATACCAATTGGAAGCCGCAATCCAGTCGGCGCATGTTGAGGGTGCGCGTACCGGATCTGTGTCCTGGCCAGC
Source organism: Occallatibacter sp. (assembly GCA_035541975.1). Taxonomy (GTDB): domain Bacteria; phylum Acidobacteriota; class Terriglobia; order Terriglobales; family Acidobacteriaceae; genus Telmatobacter. The sequence continues at coordinate 95,507 of DATKMH010000035.1, forward strand.
CGTCGTCAGCTTATATGACGCGCTTGCTGAGTTGACTCATTCGCCCGTCGCGTTGATCAACCGCGCATTGGCGGTGTCGGAGTTGGAAGGTCCACACGCTGGATTGGCAGCGCTCGATGCCGCAGCTGCGGATCGCCGTGTGGAATCGTATCAGCCATATTGGGCTGCGCGCGCAAACCTGTTGGGCCGCACCGGGTCGCACGATGCTGCGCGACACGCGTACCAACTGGCGATCGGCCTGGAAAGCGATCCCGCCGTCAGAGAATATCTGCGCCGCCGTTGCGATGACCTTCCGTAGAAGCGAAGACCCCCGAACTGCCGCGCGGCTGCTTTATCCTGTCAAAAGGATCGCGTGCAATCGGCTCTCACTTCCCCGCATTAAATAAGGAACCCGCCTGGGCACGCCTCCTGCTCGTCACGGTCGACGCACCGCAACAAAATCCATCAGGGAGCGCGCATGGCGCAGTCCAACGCGGCCTCGCCCGCGAAACAACGGGACGCCGACAGCGAATTTCATTTTGACGAGTCCTGGAAACCGCGCTTCAATCCCTGGGTCGTCGCCTTCACCGTCACGCTGGCCACATTCATGGAGGCGCTCGATTCCTCCATCGCCAACGTCGCCCTGCCCCACATCGCCGGCTCGCTCGGCGCAAGCTACGACGAGGCCACCTGGATCCTCACCTCCTATCTGGTCTCGAACGCCATTGTCCTCCCCATCAGCGGCTGGATCGCCAATCGCATCGGCCGCAAGCGCTTTTACATGGGCTGCGTTGCCGGCTTCACCATCTTTTCCTTCTGCTGCGGCCTCGCCAACTCGCTCGCTCTGCTCATCATCTTCCGCATCCTTCAGGGTGCGGCCGGCGGCGGCCTGCAGCCAAGCGAGCGCGCCATCCTCGCCGACACCTTCGCCCCCAACAAGCGCAGCGTCGCCTTCGCCATCTACGGAATGGCCGTCGTGGTCGCGCCCGCCATCGGCCCCACCATCGGCGGCTGGATCACCGACAACTACAGCTGGCGCTGGATCTTCTTCCTCAACATCCCCGTCGGCATTCTTTCCATTCTGCTCACCAGCCGCATCGTCGAAGACCCGCCCTACCTCAAGCGTGTCCGCGCCAAGCTCGGCTCGGTCGACGGCATCGGCCTCGGCCTGCTCGCCGTCACCATCGGCGCTTTGCAAATCATGCTCGACAAGGGCCAGGAAAAAGATTGGTTCGGATCGCACTTCATCGTCGGCTGCGCATTCGTCGCCGGCATCGGTCTCATCGCATTTCTCTGGCGCGAGCTCACCACCGCGCATCCCGTCATCGATCTCTCGCTCTATCGCAGCCGCAACTTCACCATGACCCAGCTCGTCATGCTCGTCATCGGCGCAGCGCTCTACGCCACCACCGTCATGATTCCCCAGTTCCTGCAGGAGATCATGGGCTACACCGCAACCCAGGCCGGAATGGTGCTCTCGCTCGGCGGCGTAGTGCTCATCGTTCTTCTGCCCATCGTCGGGTTCCTCGGCCAAAAAATCGACCCCCGCGCCATGATCTGTTTCGGATTCGCATGGGTCAGCTTCGGCATCTGGCGCATCTCCAGCCTCTACCTCGGCATCAGCTTTTGGGACGCGGCCAGCTGGCGCGTCATCATGGTGCTCGGCATGCCGTTTCTCTTCGTGCCCATCAGCGTCATGTCCTATGTCGGTGTGCCGCAAGAAAAAAACAACGAGGTCTCCGGGCTCACAGCCCTCGCCCGCAACATCGGCGGCAGCCTCGGCATCTCGTTCATCAGCACCATGCTCGTGCGTCGCGCTCAGGTGCACCAGAACTATCTCGCCGCCAACGTCTATCCCGGCTCACCCAGCTACCGCGCTCTCGATCGCACCTTCACCGGCATGTTTCACACACAGGGATACTCAGTCGCCGGCGCTGGCAGCCGCTCCATGGCGCACGTTTACCAGATGATGGTGCAGCAGGCCAACGTCCTCGCCTATATCGACACCATTCACGCCCTCGTCATCCTCACTGTCTGCTTGATTCCCATCGGCTACCTGATGAAGAAGCCGCGCTACCGCTCCCGCCAAGCCGCCCCGGTCGAGTAACACGCGCAAAGCCTCGCCGACTCGCCGTTTCGAAGGGGCACGGACTCATCCGTGCCGCCAACTCGCTCATCTTTTTTCGATTGTCATCCCGAGGTCGCCGCGGCGACCGAGGGATCTGCGGCTGCTTTTCGCGCTCTCAGCCCAGCACGAAAACGGGTGCCCCTTTCTAAAATTCCGCGCGCAGCGAGGAGTTTTAGGGTGGGATCGCACGAACTCGTCAAAGCCGCTCCTGTAGGCAGCGCCGAAGTTAGCTCTGTGTGGAGTCCGCCACAGAACGGGGCCCCCGCGGACCGATCTTTCGTCCGTGGGGTGGCACAGCGGACGGGAACCCTGGGAACCCCGCCGCCCACAAGAATCTCGAAAACCACGTACGGCCCAGCGAGATCCAAAACCCGGCGTCAAGTTCGGCAGCGGCGCCCAAGATCCCATCAGGCAAGTCAACCTGAGAGCACCAACCTTGGAAGAAACCCTGCAAAAGCGCCAGACAGCGCACAGGGATCACCTGCGGAGAAGAGGGTGACCACCGCGACTCCTCACTTCGGTCGCCCTTTTGCCCGCCACTGGGCCTCCGAAAACCTGGAGCTAGCGGCTCCTACCGTAAGCGGCCTGTGCCCGACCAATACGAAGACGCCATAATCTCCGCCTCCTTTACCCGACTGGCAACTTAGTTCAATATGCGCAATTCGAAATGCTTCCTCCAACACCAAAACTGGGTTCGGATTTGGAATTCCGGAATTTTCGCCTGTATCGCCCAAACACAAGCCGGGGTTCGACGCACTCCCATCGTGCGCTATCCCTCCCCACTCGGCCTTCCACCCCGCCGAGTTAAGCGCGTTGAAAAGCTGGCCAGCATAGGCAAGAGCCTCTGGGTCAGATGGAGTGGCCTCCACCGTCACCGTGGGCATTTTTTGACCGCCGTGAGTAGTCGCGTATTCGCGGAGGAGATCAACTTGCTCTGGCGAAACCGTTCTTGGCATTAAATACGCCGCCTCCACCTCGATGCGCTCGAGCCTTTCATCTTCCGCTTCCTTCTGTAACTGCGCCCCTGCTTTAACTGCGTCCACAAACTCACTTTGGTTTTGGAATGCAGCCTCAATCGCGGAGTACGTCTGGGCATTTAAGACGGCGATCGTACTGTTGAAATATTCGTTCGTCCCAACCAGCGCAGAGAACGAAATACAGAGGCCAACGACTAATACCCATCCTCCGGCGGCCTCTATGCGACCTCGTCCTTCGGTGTCATTTTTGAGAATCAGTTTTCTTTCGCAAATGACCTCAAGGACGACGCCAACTAGCACGGTGCCTTCGCCGATATATTCCCAAATCTCACCAGCAAGACCCATAAAGCTCTCCGATAAGAATCAAATCATCGGCTCGACGTGGTTCCTGTTAGGATTATGTCGCAAAATGCGGAGCGCCCGGTACAGCGCGATTAAAGCGATTGAACCCTTTAACCCCAAAATGGGAGGGGGTTACCCCCCTCCCCGGCACAGACCGGGACCTAGCTGATGTTTTGACCCAGGCGACCCGCCGTGCCAACCTGCTGACCGGCTGGCCTCGTCACTCCGCCGGTTTCCGCACCAGGTACTCGTCCAGCAGCACGCTGACGAGCACGGCCGTGGGGATGGCCACCATGGCGCCGGCAATGCCGCCCAGTGTTGAGCCGATTATCAGCGCGACAAAAATGCCGAGCGCGGGCAGATTCACGCGGCTCTGCATGATGCGCGGCGTGAGCCAGGTGTTCTCAACCTGGAAGTACACGGCGAAGAAAACGACCACGCCAATCACGCGGCCCCAGCCGTCGATCGCGGCCACCAGCAGCGCCAGCAGCAGCGAAACCGTGGCGCCAAGAACGGGAACAACGTTGAGCAGGCCCGTGATAATCCCGAGCACGTAAGCGTAGCGCACGCCCAGCGAGAGATAGACGACGGTGCTGACTGTGCCGAGGATCAGCATCAGCGCGAGCTGACCCACCAGCCATTTCTCCATGCGGCTCGCCGCGAGCAACAGTGTGCGGTCGAGGCGCTCGCGCGGCTCCTCCGGCCAGAAAGAAAGAAACCAGCGGTAGGCAATGTCGCCCTCGAGAATGAAGTAGAGCGTGAGCACGAAGCCGGCGACGACCTCAACCAACGCTCCCGCCCACGACTTGAACGAGACGAGCACGAATGCCGCGCCGCTGCTCAGCCAGCGCTGGATCCAGGAGATGATGTCGCTGGCGTCAATGCGATCGGCAAACGGGACCCGCTGCAGCTTATCCAGAATTCCGGGCAGCTTTGTGGGCAACTCGGCGGTGAGCGATTGCAGATCGTTGATCACCGGCGGCAATGCCAGAAATCCGAAAGCAGTGAGCGCGCCCGCCACGGCGAGCAACAGGATGAGAATAGCCATCGATCCGTGGAACGGCCTCCATCGGCCGATGCGAACGTGCGCAGTGGCTCGCACCACAGGAGAAAGCACCACCGCGAAAAGAGCGGAAACGTAAAGCAGCGCGAGCACGCCGCGCATGAGCCACGCCACATAGAGCGCCAGCGCCAAAGCGAATACGAATACGATGTCTCCGCGAACGCTTCGCCTTCTCCTTGCAGATTGAACCATGCGTGGCAGTTCCTTACTTGCAGATTAGGATGCGCGTTGGTGGACGGTGGGCGATGAGCGGTAAGCGGAGGACGGTGCACCGATCACCATGCACCGCGCACGGTCTTTTCCTCACTGCCCGCTGATGATGCCGCCGACGATTCCGCCCAGCAGGCCCGCGCCGGTGGCTTGCTGCGCGGCTTCAGGATGCGGCAAGTACTCGTAGATCTGGCTCGCCAGCCGAGAAATAGGCAGCGTTTGCAGCCAGATGGTGCCGGGGCCGACCATGCGCGCCAGAAAGATTCCATCGCCGCCAAAGATCATATTCTTGATGCCGGGAACCGTCGTGATCTGGAACCCCACGGACGTCTGAAACGCGCCCACGTGGCCGGGATGGACGAACAGGATTTCGCCGGGTGCAAGATCCTTCTGGATCAGCTCGCCCGAAAGCTCGATCCACGCGGTGCCCACGCCGCCGATCTTCTGCAGCAGAAATCCGCTGCCGCCGAAGATACCCGCGCCGAGCGACTGCTGGAATCCGACACCGATGGTGACCTGCGGGGTGGCGCAGAGGAAGCCGTGACGGTGCACCATGTACTCCGGCCCCTGTCCCAGCTGGACGGGCACAATGTGTCCCGGCACTCTGGTGGCAAACGACACCGATCCCTGGTACTGGATGGCGCGGTACTCGGTCATGAAGATGCTGCCGCCGCCGGCCACGCGCTTGATGACCCCCAAAAATCCGCCGCCCCCGCCCGCTTGTGTGTGCGTGGTCATCTGGACCGACGCGGTCATCCACGAGAGCTCGCCGCTCTCTGAGAACACACTCTCGTTGGGGTCGAGCAGCACTTCAAGCACCGGCATGGTGGTGCCGAGAATTCTGGTTTGCATGGGCAGTCCCTCCTGGTAGTGATCAGTGTAATGGCCGCGGCGCGCGGGCGATGAGAAAGTTTGTGGATCGGGCGCAGCCGCCTGGGGGCCGCGATTCGCAAGCTTGGCCGACGGAAGCTCGGCCACGGGCGCCCGGCCGCCTATTGTCCTATTGGTCCCCGCGATGCGCGATCAAATAGTCCTTGATGCGGTCGTAGACGTCGCTCGGCAGCACGCCGTGTTCGACGAGATCTGCCTTAGTCCGGTAGGGCCTGAAGCGCACGATCCGCCCGGCCCAGCTCCGAGTCATTCCGGGAACTTTGAGCAGTTCATCAATGCTGGCGTGGTTAATGTCGACCCGCGCCTCCGGCGGCGGAGCCGGCTTTTGCTTGGGCGCGATTTGCATGGAGGCTGGCTGCAGGCAGGCGGAAGAAAGCGTCCCAGCAAAGGCAATGGAAATGAGGAGACCAGCAACGGTTAGCGCGAAGCGTCGTTTTCGTGACGGCACGAATTCATTTTCGGCCTTCACCTCGCTCCCGACAAGATGCGCCAGCGGCGTTGCGTTTTTGCCGCGTCAGGCGGCTGACCTGTAAGAATATCTTCATGGGAACCTCCCCTGCCGCTTCCCACCCGGGTGGATCGCCGAGAGCGCGCCTGCTTGACAAGACCAGACTCGCGCTCTTCATCGCACTGCTGGCACTGCTTGCCGTATGTGCCGTGTCGTTGTGGACGACACGCGGCGCAATGAATGTTCTGCGTGCCAAGGGGGGAAAATCGAATCCGGCCGGTGCATCGTCATTGGTGGATTTACAACCCTGGCAGACCGCACAGGCTTTGGCGCCGCTGGCAGTGTCGTCAGAGGAGAAGGGATATGCGCAGGAGGCAGAACGCCTGGCTGACCATGAAGTGGATCAGGCCTTTGCCGCAGCTCTGCGCCAGGCGCGCCTTGAAACGGAGCGCCGCACGCTCACCGGGGATGCGCTGGCCCTCTCGCAGAAGGTCGCGCAGCTGCAGCAGCTCGTAAAGCAGGATCAGGCGCTCGTAGATAGCTTGACGGCCAGGGCTGGACCTTCGGCAGCGGGAGCAAAGGCTGGAGCACAGGACAGCTCGACAAGCGACGACCTGGAAATGGCCAAGGCGCAACTCGGGCTCGACTCCGATGAGCTCACCGACGCCCAACGGGAATTCGAGCGCGTGTCGGGCGGTCACAGCGAAGAGATACAGAATGAGCTGACGGCGCACGAAGAGTCGATGCGGAACTATGACAGCCAGGTCCAGAATGGCGGCCAGATTGCGGTCCTTTCCGCCCAGGAGAAACACACGCTGGCTGCGCGAATCGGCGCATGGTTTAGCCAGCGCAATCGAGAAGGGTTGATCGATCAAGCGCAGGCGGAGGCGCTGAATGATGTGCGCAGCCTGACTGCTGAGCACAACGCTCTTGAGGGCGAAGCCAATGCAGCCGCCACATCGGATACTCCGGCAGATAGAGCCTCTCAGCTTGCCCACCTTAAGCATCGCAGCATCGAGCGCCAGATCCTGAGCATCGACGACGACCGAATCCAGACCGAACAAGAGCTTGCGGCAACATACGCAAAGTGGTCCGCACAAGTGAAGCTGCAGCACCAGATTGTGCTGCACCTGATTCTGCAATCTTTCATGCTCATTCTTCTTATCCTGGTGGGAATGCTTTTGGGCGACGCGTTGCTGCGGCGATTGATGGCCAGGCCCGCAACTGGGCGAAGGCAGATAAGCACCTTGCGTAACATTCTTGGGCTCAGCATTCAGGTAGTGGGCTTCTTGTTCATCCTCGTTGTCATCTTCGGCTCACCAAAAGAGACGCCGACCATTCTGGGCCTTGCAACAGCCGCGCTTACGATCGCGCTGCAAGACTATATTCTTGCGTTTCTCGGATGGTTCATGCTGATGGGCAAAAACGGCATGCACGTTGGCGACTGGGTTGAAATCAACGGCGTTGGCGGCGAGGTAACGGAGATCGGGCTGATGACCACGACCTTGATTGAAACCGGTGGACTCGCCGACCAGGGACTTCCAACCGGACGCCGCATCTCGTTCATGAATGGCTTTGCGATCCGGGGTCAATATTTCAACTTCTCCACGGTCGGGCAGTGGATGTGGGATGAGATCACCGTCGGCATACCAGCGGCAACCGACTTCCATGCCTTGATGGAAAAGGTGCAGAAATACGTGTCCGAGGAAACGCGCGACAACGCGAACACGGCAGAGCAGGAGTGGAAGCACACGAAACACGCCGCCGACCTGAGCCGGTTTACCGCTGCGCCGGTGGTGAATCTGCGGCCCTCCGCTTCGGGCATCGATTTACAGATCCGCTACGTCACGTCGGCCTCGGGTCGGCTCGAACTTCGTAATCGGCTTTATGAACACGTCGTCGAACTGCTCCACGAGCAGCAAACCGCGGCCTGATGGCGCCTTCCCCAAACAAAGCATTTGACACCATCGGGGCTTTGCCCGTAGCCTTAATCCAGATGCAGAGCCTCCGCCATCACGGCCATCACCATCATCATGGGACATCCATGCCGGCGGACTGCCATGGCCTGAGCTAACTCGGCCAGAGAGATCGAGAAGAATCACCCAAGCCCGCCGGCGAATGACGCTGGTGGGTTTTTTCATGTTTGGACTCAGAAAAATCTAAACCAAAGGAAGAAACTGTGGAACAGATTGATTTCGAAAAGATGGATGGCCTGGTGCCCGGCATCGTGCAGGATGCGCGCTCGGGCGAGGTGCTGATGCTGGGTTTCTTGAATGCGGCCAGCTACGCCAAAACGCAGGAGTCGGGCTTTGTCACTTTTTGGAGCCGCACTCGCCAGAAGCTCTGGATGAAAGGCGAAACCAGCGGCAACCGCCTGCGCATCGTTTCCGCTTCGACCGACTGCGACAACGACACGCTGCTGTTTCGCGTGGAAGTGGAAGGCGACGGCTTGGTTTGCCACGAGGGTACGGTAAGCTGCTTTACGCGGCCCATTGCCATTCCCTCGAACGCGCCCGCCGCAGGCAGCACGGAGGTGAATCGTGGCTAGCAAGCTTCGGCTCGGAATTCCCAAAGGCAGCCTGCAGGACGCGACCATCGCGCTGTTCAAGCGCGCGGGTTGGAACATTTATGCCGACGGCCGCTCCTATTTTCCCTCGATCGACGACGCCGACATTGAATGCATGCTCATTCGCGCGCAGGAGATGGCGCGCTACGTCGATCACGGCGTGCTCGACGCGGGCCTCACCGGCATTGACTGGGTGATGGAAAGCGGTCTCGACGTGCCCAGCGTAACCACGCTGACCTATGCCAAGCAAAGCCGCCGCAAAGTGCGCTGGGTGCTGGCCGTGCCCGAATCGAGCGGCTACGAAAAGGCCGAAGACCTCGAAGGCAAGATCATCGCCACGGAACTCGTGGAAACCAGCAAGCGCTATTTCGCTGCGAAGGGTGTGAACGTGAAGGTGGAGTTCAGCTGGGGCGCGACGGAAGTGAAGCCGCCCATGCTGGCCGACGCCATTGTGGAAGTGACAGAAACCGGCAGCTCGCTCAAGGCCAACCACCTCAAAATCATCGACACCGTGATGGAGAGCGAGACGCATCTGATCGCGAGCAAGGCAGCGCTGGCCGACCCGGCAAAGCGCCAGAAGATCGACCAGATCGCCGTGATGCTGCGCGGCGCCATCGATGCGCAATCGCAGATCGGATTGATGCTGAACGTGAAACGTGGCGACCTCGACGCGGTGCTCGCCGTGCTGCCCGCATTGAACTCGCCAACCATTTCGCAGTTGAGCGATTCGGAATGGGTTGCGGTGAACACGATTCTCGAAGAGCGCGTGGCACGCGACGTCATTCCGCGACTCAAAGCGGCGCGCGCAACCGGAATCGTCGAATATCCGCTGAACAAGGTTGTGCTGTAGCTTTTTGTAACGCCGGCCTCTGGCCGGCTGCCTTGCAGACGGCCATGTCCGCACTGGAGATGTAGATGCCAACGAAAGAAGCCAGGAAAGAAGCGATTCGGCAATTCAAGGAGCAGAAACCGGATGCGGGAATTTACGCTGTCCGCTGCACAGTTACTGGGCGATTGTGGGTTGGCGCGACGAAGAATCTTGACGCCACAAAAAATCGCGTCTGGTTCTGCTTGCGCAACGGCCTGAGCCTCGACAAGCCGCCACAGGATGAATGGGACGCGAACGGTGAGCTGGCATTTCAATACGAAATCGTCGATCGATTCGACAAGGACCTGCACCCTTTGGAAGTGGATGAACTGTTGAAGAAAAAGTTGGCCCATTGGGCGACGAAACTCGGCGCGACATTACTTCGATAAGAAATTGCCGCACTGCTGGAAACATCGAAAGAGGGTGAAGAAGCGAGATCGATGAAGCTGATCAAGACCACAGGTCGAAACGCGCGGCAGACGGCCGCAACCCTCGCAGCACTCGAGCGTCGTGGCGGCGCGGCGCTCGATGCCGTAACACCAACCGTCGCCCGCATCGTCGCCGACGTGCGCAAGCGCGGTGATCGCGCGCTCCTCGCCTATGCCGCGAAGTTCGACTCTCTTCCTGGCCCGCATGCCCTCTGCGTCACGCAGCAAGAAATGTCCGATGCGTGGAAGGCTCTCGATCCCGCTTTGCGCGACGCGCTCTCAACTGTCGCCGCGCAAATTCGCCGCTTCGCGCAACGGCAAATGCCGAAGTCCTGGACGACATCGCCGGCGACCGGCCTGGAAACCGGCCAGCTTGTGCGCCCGCTTACATCTGTTGGCTGTTACGTTCCCAGTGGCCGCCATCCGCTGCCGTCCACGCTGCTGATGACCGCGATTCCCGCGCAGGTAGCGGGTGTCCGGCGCATCGTCGCTGTCTCTCCGCGCCCCGCACCCGAAACCCTCGCTGCGGCGCACTTGCTTGGAATCGAGGAGTTCTATCGCCTCGGCGGAGCGCACGCCATCGCCGCTCTTGCCTACGGCACCGCGCGCGTTCCAAAAGTGGACAAGATCGTCGGCCCGGGAAACCTCTACGTCACCGCCGCAAAAAAGCTCGTCGCATTCGACTGCGCGATCGATATGCTGGCCGGCCCCACGGAAATTGTTGTCACCAGCGAACGCGGCAACGCCGCCGACATCGCGAGCGATCTTGTTGCGCAAGCCGAACACGATCCTGAAGCGCTGGCGATCTTCATCACCACGCGCGAGGATTTGGCCCGAGCCGTCATGACTGAGACAAAGATGCGCTCGCGTAATAATTCCATCGCCAGCCAGTCGCTGCAGCGCAACGGCCTGGTGATTCTCGCGCGCTCGGTCGCCGAGGCGCGCGCAATCACCAATCGCCTCGCGCCGGAACACCTGACCGTCGATTCTCCATCGGATGTCGCCTGGGTCGAAAATGCAGGCTCGGTCTTCGTCGGCCGCCGGTCCGCGCAACCGATGGGCGACTACATCTCCGGACCGAATCACACGCTGCCCACTGGCGGAATGGCTCGGGTGCGCGGCGGCCTGAGCGTGAACGACTTCGTGAAACTCATCACGGTGCAGGAGTATTCCGCGCAGGGCGTCGCGACTCTCGGGCCGAAAGCCGCGCTCCTTGCCGAAGCAGAAGGACTGCTCGGCCACGCCGAAGCGATCCGCATGCGCCTCGGATCACGCCCCCGCAGAAGGAGAACCAAACGTGGCTGACACAACCACAACTACAACTCCCACTCCACGCGCGCGCATCCAGCAGATGAAGGAGTACCACCCTCCGCTCGGCAGTCGCGACGCCATGCGCCTGGACTTCAACGAGAACACCCTCGAGTGCTCACCGCGCGTGCGCGAGACGCTCGCCGCAATCTCCGCCGGCTCGCTCACCCGCTATCCCGAGCGCGAACCTGTTGAAGCCATCGTGGCCGCGCACCTTGGCCTGCGCGCCGAGCAGGTCGCGCTCACCAACGGAGTCGACGAAGCGATTCACGTTCTCTTCGAAACATTTCTTGAAGCCGGCGACGAAGTCCTGCTGCCTGTGCCCACCTACACCATGTATGAGGTCTACGCCTCGGCGACCGACGCGCGCATCGTCACCGTGCAGGCCGGAGCCGACTTAGAGTTCCCTTACGAAGGGCTGCTCCATGCAATGGCGCCGCGCACAAAGGTGATTGCAATCGCAAATCCGAACAGCCCCTCCGGCTCGGTTGCCACGCGCGAGCAAGTGCTCTCGCTCGCCGCGCGCGCGCCGCAGGCCGTGCTCCTCGTCGACGAGGCCTACTTCCACTTTTACGGCGAAACGGTGATGGACCTCATTGGAAAAGTTCCAAACCTCATCGTCGCGCGGACATTTTCAAAAGCTTATGGTCTCGCAGGTCTGCGCCTCGGCCTGCTTGCCGGTCCCGCCGATCTCATGCGCTGGGTTCGCCGCGTGCTTTCGCCCTATAGCGTGAACTCGCTTGCGCTGGCCTGCCTGCCGCCCGCGATGGATGACGCCGCCTATCTCGATTGGTACGTGGGCGAAGTGATTGCTGCGCGCGCGGAATTTGAAGCCGCACTCGATGCTGCCGGCGTTCGTCGCTGGCCGAGCCGTACGAACTTTGTTTTGGTCGAGATTGGCGCGCGACATGCGGAGTTCGTGCGGCTCATGAAAGATGCCGGAGTACTGGTTCGCGACCGCTCCAGCGATCCCGGCTGCGATGGCCGCGTGCGCATCACCATCGGCACGCGCGCACAGATGAAGCAAGCGGTCACCGCTCTGAATCAGGCGCTGGCGGCGTTGCGCAAGGAGGACACGAAGCGATGACGAAGACCAATCCCAAAAAGTCAGGTGTCGCCCGTCCCTCGCACTTGGGGACCGGGGAAAGCGCAGCCACGAAAAAGCGCCGCGCCACCATCGTCCGCGACACAGCCGAAACCCGCATCGCCCTCGAGCTCACCATCGAAGGCCAGGGCCGCTACAAAATCTCCACCGGCATTCGCTTCTTCGATCACATGCTCGAGCTCTTCACGCGGCATGGGGCGTTCGATCTGAATCTAAAATGCGTTGGTGATCTCGATGTCGATCAGCACCACACGGTTGAAGACGTCGGCATTGCGCTCGGCGAGGCGTTTGACAAGGCGCTTGGCTCCAAGCGCGGCATTCTGCGCGCCGGCTACTTCGTCATGCCCATGGATGAAACGCTCGCCATCGCCGCCGTCGATTTGAGCGGCCGCTCGGCTTTTGCAGTCGACACCAAAGTGACCACGCGCTTAGTCGGCGATCTGCAAACCGAACTCGTGACTGATTTCTTTGAGGGATTTGCGCGCGGTGCTCGCGCCAACGTCCACGTGAAGACCATGTACGGTCGTTCGAACCACCATAAGATCGAGGCCATCTTCAAGGCATTCGCGCGCGCATTGCGCGTGGCCTGCTCGCGCGACAAGCAGTTAGGCAAAATGCTGCCCTCGACAAAGGGGCTGCTCTAACTTCATTCACTCGTTCACTCTTTCACTTCATTCACTTTAGGGAATCAATGCGCGTCACCGTCATCGACTACAAAGCCGGCAACCTCACCTCAGTGCTCAAGACGCTGCGGCATCTCGGCGCGGAAACCGCCGTCACCGACGGCGATCTTTCGTTTGTCGAGTCCGCCGAGCGCATCGTCCTTCCCGGCGTCGGCCACTTTGCCGCAACCGAGCGCCTCGACGCGACCGGCCTCACCGGCGCGATCCGCTTCGCAATTGCCCGCGGCGTGCCCTTCCTCGGAATCTGCGTTGGCATGCAGTGGCTTTACTCAGGCTCATCCGAAGCGCCTGAGCAGCCCGGCCTCGGACATTTCCCGGAATCCTGCACGCGCTTCCCTGAAAGCCAAGAAAAAGTTCCCCACGTCGGCTGGAATTCGCTCGAGGTGCGTCCGAGAAACGGAATCGTCCCCAAATTATTGGCCGGTGTCGAACCCGGCGAGTTTGTCTACTTCACGCATTCCTACAAAGGACCAGTCACGTCCGACACTGCCGCAGTCACTCAATATATTGAGCCCTTCGCCGCAGCCGTCGAGCGCGCAAACGTGATGGGCGTGCAGTTTCACCCCGAAAAATCCGGTGACACCGGCCTCAAAATCCTGCGCAACTTCCTGGTGTGGAAACCTGGCGGCGCCTCATGCTGACCAAGCGCATCATCGCCTGCCTCGACGTGCACGCCGGCCGCGTGGTCAAGGGCGTGCAATTTGTCGATCTCGTCGATGCTGGCGATCCTGCCACACAGGCTGCGCGGCACGCGCGCGAAGGAGCCGACGAAATCGTTCTGCTCGACATCACGGCCACTCACGAAGGCCGCCAGACGCTGCTTGACACCGTCCGCCGAACGGCACGCGAACTCTTCGTTCCCTTCTGCGTGGGCGGAGGCATCCGCTCCGCGCGCGATGCCGAACAAGTCTTTGAAGCCGGCGCGGACAAAGTCAGCATCAACTCCGCCGCCCTCGCCGACCCCACGCTCATCAGCGCCATCGGCGCCAGCTTCGGCGCGCAGGCTGTCGTGGTCGCCATCGATGCGCGGCGCGATCCCGCAGCCGCCGATCCCGTGCGTGATGCGCAGGTGTTTGTGCAAGGTGGCCGCCGCCCCATCGGCCGCACCGTCGTTGAGTGGGCGCGCGAAGCCGAACAGCGCGGCGCAGGCGAAATCCTGCTCACTTCAATGGACTCCGACGGCACGCGCGCCGGCTTCGATTGTGAACTCACTGCGGCCGTCAGCGAATCCGTCAGCATTCCCGTCATCGCTTCCGGCGGCGCGGGAACCGTGGCGCACTTCGCCGACGTCTTCGGCCGCGGCAAGGCCGACGCCGCGCTCGCCGCCAGCATCTTTCACTTCGGCATCTCCACCTCGCGCTCGCTGAAAGAAGAACTCGCCCAAGCCGGCGTTCCCGTGAGGCTGCCGTGCTGATTCCATCCATCGATCTGATGGGCGGCCGTATCGTCCAGCTTGTGCAGGGCGAAAAGTTGCGTCTCGCCTTCGATGATTTCGAATATTGGATCGAAAAGTTCTCGCGCTTTCCCCTCGTACAGCTGATTGACCTCGATGCTGCCATGCGCCAGGGCGACAACTCCGCGCTCGTCGAACAGATTGCCAAGCGCCTACCCGTGCAGGCAGGCGGCGGCATTCACTCCATCGAGCGCGCCCGCCAGGTCCTCGCTGCTGGGGCAAAGCGCGTGATCATCGGTTCCGCGCTGTTTTCTGCCGATGGCGCGGTCAACACCAGATTTGCCGCCGAACTCGCTTCAGCTATCGGCGCCGAACGCATCGTCGCCGGAATCGACACGAAAAACGGCCGCATTGCCGTGAAGGGCTGGAAAGCGGAAGTCGCGCTCACGCCGGACGACGCGATTCCGCAGCTCGAACCGCACGCCGCCGCGTTCCTCTACACGCACGTCGACACCGAAGGCACCATGCAGGGGTTCCCGATCGAAACCGCCGCGCGCCTCCGCAAACTTACCGCGCGCCAGCTCATCGTCGCCGGCGGCATTCGCAATCAGAAGGAAGTGGACGCGCTCGACGTTCTCGGCGCCGACGCGGTCGTGGGCATGGCTGTTTACACCGACGCGATCGCAGTCTGAGCAAATCTCGCCACAATAACAAAGTCTGCGACTCGCAACCGGTTCACAGCGCAAAATTCCGCGCCTCACACAGTTTCCGCAATCTTCCTGCCCTGCCCCACCGCGTTGCAGGTTTCAACGCGTGTGGCGCGCAGCAGTCGCGCAATCTGCTTCAGATGCAGTTGCACCGCGTAGGCGCGCAGAATCTCGGCTTGCTCGAAAGCGGCGCCGGTATGACGAATTTCATCCATGCGCGCCTCAAGGTCAGTAATGTCTTGCTCCAGATTGATTCCTGCGGCCGGCTCGCGAAAATTCCACTTGTGAATGCAGCTCGCCACGTAATTGAATCCGGTTCGAATGTCGCTGGCAAGATGCGACAGCGCCGGCTCAAGCTGCTGCGCATAGCGGTCTTCGTGGCTGTCTTTCACGGCTAGTTCCAATGCCACCAGCGCATCGTAAAGCGAACGCCCAAACTGGGAAAGCATGCTCAGGCCTTCGCGCCATCCTGGACCGCTCGGCTCGTTGCGTGCAGCCTCAAGCAGCTGACTATTGCCGCGCAACAAGCTCAGCGCGTCGCCGCGCAGCGTGGACAAATTCTGCGGCGGCACGCTGCGAAACCCCTCAAGGATCGCCTCAAATAAACTGCCGAGCAAAAGAAATTCCTGCGCCAGGCCGTCGCGCAGCCACAGCCGCGCGCGATCAGGCAGCACAAGTGTAGTCACCAGAAGCGCGACGACAATGCCGAGCAGCACTTCGCCCACGCGATCGAGCGCGAGCTCCCATCGCGGCCCGGACTTGGGAACCAGCATGATGATGGTGATGGTTACGGCGGCCAGCCGCGAGCTGTTGCGCAGGCTGAGCAGTCCGCAGACCACAATCGCAAGAATTAACGCAACGATATAGTTCCATGGCAGCCTGCCAAAAACCGAACATGCAAAACCGAATCCCGCGCCCATCAATGTCCCTAGCAGGCGATCGCGCGAAGCGGAAACCGTGGCGCCTACGTTCGACTGCAGAACAATGATGGCGCTGATCGAGCCCCAGTACCCGTCGTGCAGGCCGAAGCGCAGCGCGAGCCACCAGCACAGAGCCGCGGCCAGTGCGGTCTTCGCGGCGTCGATCAAAATGCGGCGCCGCTCGAAAGTCAGCAGGCCCTTCTCGCCGCCTTGTACGCGCAGCTTCAATGCAAGCTGGTGTTGCGACCACGTCTTCTTCGCTTTCAGGCGCATCGTCAATTGAATGGTATCGCCCTTGCTGAGTCCGCGTCAGCGCTGCGGCGGTTTCACAATTGCCCTGCACCGGAGCCCAAATTGCCAAGTGGCTTTTCCATTAGGGAAAGCCACCTTTTCAGAAGGCCGGAAAGTGCACGTTAATTGTGAAACCGCCCTAAGATACGATGGAATCGAGGAGCGCGCGCCAATCGAGCGCATGAACCGCATGCTGCGAGTCGGCTACCCCGCCACACTGCCCGCCGAGCTTTTCCGCGATTTCCCCAGCGGAATCGACTTGATCCCCGTGTCGGACAAAATGGATCACGACGTGGCCATCGACGTGTGGATTCCCGATCCTTATTCGACTAAAGCAATTCGCACCTGGCCGCGATTGCGCGGCGTAAAGCTCGTCCTGGCCATGATGGCAGGAACGGAGTGGATTCCCGAAACCGTCGGCCCGCATGTAACCATCTGCAGAGCGCATGGCGCGCACAACATCTCAACCGCAGAGTGGACTATCGCGGCGATCCTCGCAACCCTCAAGTATTTTCCGCTTTATTTCGACATCCAGCGCTCCGGCATCTGGAAGCGGCGATTTGAAGCCAGCGCGCAATACGCCGCGATCACCGGCGACACGCACACCACTTACCCTCCCGTGTTGCAGGAAGAGCTGACCGGAAAAACGGTGCTGCTGGTTGGATACGGCGCCATCGGCCAGGAAATCGAGCGCATGCTCGAGCCATTCTCGGTCGAAATCATCCGCGTCGCGCGTTCCGCTCGCACCTCTCCGCAGGTGCACGCGGTGAGCGAGCTGGATACATTGCTTCCGCACGCGGACGTTGTGATCTTGATCTTGCCTGCAACAGCCGAATCGCGCGGGCTCATCGGCGAGCGGCAACTAGGACTGCTTCACCAGGGAGCGCTTCTCGTGAACTCTGCGCGCGGGCCGATTGCAGATACCGATGCGCTGGTCAAGGCGCTGAACTCCGGACGCATCCGCGCCGCGCTGGATGTGACCGAGCCTGAGCCGCTGCCCGAGGGCCACCCACTCTGGAGCTGTCCAAACCTTCTCATCACGCCGCACATCGGCGGATCGACTCCGCAGTTTGCGCCGCGATCGCTGCGCGTCGCCGCGGATGAATTGCAACGGTACATAAACGGCGAGCCGCTCAGGAACGTAGTGCAGCAGGCGAGTTAGCCGGCCGTGCAGCCCGCCGCCAGTCCCGGAGCCCAAGAATCGCGAGCGGCACAAACGCCGCGTAGAGCAGCGCAGTGGCGCGCAGATCCTTGTAGAGATACTCGCCGACGTAAATCGCATCGACCAGAATCCAGAGCCACCAATTCGCGATGTGCTTGCGCGCCTGCCACCACGTCGCCACCAGGCTATAGCTCATCAGCGCCGCATCCAGATACGGCAGCGCTGCGCCGAGATGCCTGGCGACCGTGCCCAGAACAAAACTTCCGGGAAGACCAAGAGCGACGGCAATCAAGAGACTCGAGCGCGGCAGCGGCTCTACACGCACCTCGCCATCTTCCCGCGCGCCGCTCCACCAGTGCCACCAGCCATAAAGCGTGAAGACGACAAAAAATACCTGCAGCAACGCGTCGGAAAGGAGTCCCGCGCGAAAGAACACAACAATATAGATAAAGATTGAAACCAGCGTGATGGGCCAGCAGATCAGGAGCCGCTTTGTCGTCAGCCAGATTCCGAGCGCGGCCGTGACGGCCCCGATAAGTTCGAGTCCGTGCGCGGAAAGATAGGTGGTGACAGCCGGCGCGATCGTCATTGGGCCGCTATCCCATTTTTTCGTCGTCCGGCGCGGCGGCGAATCGCATCGAGCAGCTTGCGCCCAGGTGCGCTCCCAAACCAGCGCGCGTGGCCCACCAGCCAGCCGTCGTAGGCCATTCGCGCTTTTTCTTCCGAACGCAAAACACCCAGAAAATAATCTGCCTCGGAGAGCGCAAACTCCGCGTGGCATAGCGCCACCATGGGCGCCAGCGCCGCGGCCTCTTCGCGGGAAAGTGGGCGAACCGATTCGTAGCCGTCGATGATCGCATCGAGATGATCGAGATGGATGGGAACATCGTCAGGATGCTCCGGATCGTTCACCAGCGCGAGCCACTCCACAGTGTTGCGCTCAATGGCGTGGGCAATATCGTGCACGGCATTCGTCCGGTCTGCCAAGCCGAAGTCGATGATGGCGGCGGCGCGTGCGTCGCGGTCGGCGCGGGGACCGGCATCGCTCCAAAACAGATTCGACGCGTGCAGATCGTTGTGCGTCCACAGCGGTTCGAGCGCCGGCAAAAACGGAAGAAGTTCGCCGTGGAATGGTGCGAGGATCTCGACCGCCTGCTCCGCGCAAGCGCGAACATTTTTGTGCATGGCGATTGACGGGCGCGCGGCAAGGTAGCAGCCGAGCGCCGCGCTTGGGGCGCTCGACGCGAAGATCGTAAAGCTCGCGACCAGCGGCCGCGATTTGCGTGCCGGTGCCGCAAAACCTCGCGACGCAAGATGCAGCCGCGCCAATGCCTCTCCGGCAGACCGCGCATGTTCCGCGCTGCGAAACGGCGTCCACGAGATCGCATCTTCATAGAGATCGATGCCCGGCGGAATCTCGTGAACCTCATAGACCCATTCGCCTGCTTCAATCGCCGACTCGCCCGAATCAGAGACGAGAACGCGCGGAACCGCCGCTCCATGCGCCACCAAGTGCCCAAGAAATCGATGCTCTTCAAGTAGCCCCTCACAATCGCGCACGGCGCGTTGATGGCGCTTGACGAAAACGCGGCGAGGAGCGCCTTGCTTTTCCCGCACAGCCACCACTCCCGCCGCCGAAAACGGCCGAGGGCTGACGGATAAAATCTGCGTCGGATCGCCGAGCAAACCAAACCCGGCAAAAACAGGCCGCAGCTCTTCGAGCGTCAGCGCAGGCCAATCGGCCTCGACAAGCGATCCATCCATTCCATGCGATTTGGTCGTCGTGCTCATTGAGAACCTGGTCAATACCCGCCATCAGCCCTCAGCCAGTTCACCGGAGCCAGGCTGATAGCTGACGGCTAAAAGCTGAAAACTTAGAACGTGTAGTGCGCATCCAGCCGCACCGTCGGCGGCGCGCCCAGCCACACGAACGTATCGCCTAGGCTCGCGCCCGTGTCGGACCAGTAGTGCTTGTTGCCGATGTTGTCAGCGTAAATGTGAATTGCGACGTGCCCCTGCTCGCCGCCGGGCATATAGCGCGCTCCGAGATTGAATAAGTTGTAACTCGGTACGCTCACAAGATCGTCGCGCACCGCTTCCTTGCGCGAGGTGTAGCTCCAGCCCGGCATCAGATGAAGATTGTGCCAGTGCGGCACCGTCACATCCGCAAACACATAGGTGTGTACCCGCGGCACGTTGATCACTTGCTTGTTGTCGTAGCTCGGCGTTCCCGTCTCCGTCGACACAGCGCTCATCGCCGTGGCCGAGCCGTTCAGATGCAGCCAGCTCACCGCTCTTCCTTCGGCGTTCAGCTCAACGCCGTTATGCGTCTCTCGGCCCTCCTGCTCAAAGCATTCGTCGCCTGCCGCGCCCGCGGGACAAAAATCATCAGAACCCGCAATCGTCTTCGGATAGAAAAACGGTGCGCGCATGTGGAAGTAATCTGCGGTCAGTAGAATTCGCTGGCCGGGCTCGTACTTCGCGCCCACTTCCGCCTGGCGCGTGAAAAACGGCGCAAGGAACTGGCTCCCGTTGTCCACCCAGAACGGCGCCTGCGGACCGAGAGACAACGTCACGCCGTAGTTCGAGTAAAGCGTCAGATTCTCCACCGGGTTATAAGTGACGGCAAATTGCGGCAGCCACACCGGCTTGTCGCTCAGCTCTGGCGCACACGGATTCTGTCCCGGCGGCGGCGCAGTGGCCGGATCGAGATCCGTTGGATCGCTGCAGCTCGCATACGCAGAGTAATTATGATCGCGCAACGAATCGTAGCGCGCGGCGGCGATGAGTTGAACGCGCTTGGGAAGATGAATCCGGTCCTGCATCGCTCCCGAACTCTGATGGCTGTCTTCCCAAAGCCGTCGCGGACCTGCCGAT
Source organism: Occallatibacter sp. (assembly GCA_035541975.1). Classification (GTDB taxonomy): domain Bacteria; phylum Acidobacteriota; class Terriglobia; order Terriglobales; family Acidobacteriaceae; genus Telmatobacter. Next base: position 115,853 of record DATKMH010000035.1, read on the forward strand.
TGCAGCGGATACTCGAGCGAACTCGGATCACCAGGTGCGGGCAGCGGCGCAATGTTCTGGTAGATATTCGCGGAACCGACGTAGGTGTAGACCGCGCCATCCTGCACGACCCCGTCAGCTGAATACGGATCGGCGGCCGCGTAAAAACCGGGCTGCTGCACGCTGCGCAGAAACAGCATGCCTCCCGCGGTCACATCGTTGGTCACCGCGCCCGTCTTGATGTGGCCTGTGACCATCGCTTCCGCTTCGGCGTCGATGCGCAGCTCGTTCGGGTCGCGGTAGTCGTAAACGTCATAAGTTCCGTCCGGCGCAAAGAAATAGGGAGGCGCCGACCCGTCGTTGCACTCCGCTTCGTAATAACAGCCATACACGTAGAGCACGTTATCCTGAATCAGCGAGTGGCTCAGGCTCGCAGCAGCAAAACCTGTCCACGACGGCGAAAATGTGCGGTCGATGCGGGCATCGGTATTGAACGTGTCGTAAGTATCCGGCAATCCCCACGGCTGATCACCGAGCATCGTCGAACGATAAATACGATTGATGTCGGGCAGCATCGTGCCGCCGAGCAGTTGATAGCCGCTGCCATCGCGTTCCGTTTTGTGCTGGTACTCGAAGTCGCCTTTGAGCGTCGTCGACGAATTCAGCTTCCAATCCGCCGCGCCCGCGCCCACCGCGCGCCAGCCGTTGGTGTCGTTCATATAGGTCACGATCCGCTCCCCGGCAACATTCACGCGCACGCCCACTTGCTTGCGCGCGCCGAACAGATGCCCCAGATCCGCCGCACCATAAGCGCTGCCGCGATGATCTGTCGCAAAATCCACGGCCTGAATATTCACCGGCCGCTTGGTTACGTAATCGATCAGTCCCCCGGCAGACGCAACCCCGCTCTCCACGCCCGCAATCCCCGCGAGAATTTCGACCGACTCCTTGTTCTCGAGCGGCACATCCTGCTCACCCGCAATCGTCATGCCGTTGATCTCGAGGCCCGTGGCAAGATCGAGTGGAAAGCCGCGAATCTGAAAGTCGCCATAGTAGCCCACGGGCACATAGTCGTCGCCGACGGATGCATCGTTCTGGATCACGTCAGAGAGCAGTCGCGAAACCTGGTCGTTGAGCAGATCGCGCGTGACCACGGAAGCTGAAAGCGGAAGGTTCTTGAGCGCACCTCCATCAAGCGAACCCACAGTCACCGACTCGGGAAGATAGTCGTCCTCCACTTCGCCGTGAACAATAACGGTGGTAGTGACCGGAGCGGGTTTCTGCTGCGCAGCCCCGGAGCTTTGCGCGTTTGCCTTCGAATTCTGAGCGGAATTTTGCGCATTCGCCTGCGTCGCCGCAGAAGTACCGGCTTGCGCAAAGGCTGACGAAACCGTGCAAACGGCCCAAAGATAGATCAACGCTAGCGCGCTACACGCGCGAGAGAAAATCGACGAGCGTTTGCCTGAGTTGATGGCAGCTGCGTGCATAACACCCTTCGTTTCGGTATTCCTTGAAACAAAGGAGCCCGCGCGCGAGATCAGATTTCTGGCGGTTGGAGAAAACTTCCCACGCCGGTATTATCCGGATCGGGTTCGAGGGTATTTCTCAGCCCCACACCTCGTGGAGCACCCCTGTTTCAATGCCTTGATTGAAACACCGTGGACGCGCTCTTGGCAAATACCAACTCCTCGCGGCGTTTGCCACCTGCCGATCTCCGCGCGACGGCGTTCACGGGCAGGTAGCGGACGTCGTCGTCCGTCAACCGTCCCGGCTTCTCCCGCGATGCGCCGGACATCGAGGCAATCGTCGCTCCCGAAAGAACCTGCAACATCGCCTGCTGCGCCCGCGCCCACACGGGATGCGCCGGGCACCGCGCTTTTCTCGGGCACGACTTTCCGTGCATCAGGCAAACATTCAAACAGATCTCGCCATCGATAGCCTCAACCACTTCACGCATCGAGGCAACGCGTCCACGCGCCGTAATACTGAATCCCCCGGTTTGCCCGCGCTGCGAAACGATTAGCCCCGCCCGCGTAAGGCTTTGCAGCACTTTCGACAAAAAACTTTCCGGCGCATCGGTTTCGCGGGCCAGCAAGGGCAGCGAGACGCGCTCATCCGCAGGCAAAACCGCCAGCTGAATCATCACGCGAACGGCGTAATCGGCGGCGCGCGTCAGTTGCATCGACGAGTTGGTTCGCTTCATGGCGTTTCCCTGCCGCGCTGTCCCCGCTCCGGCCCGACCGCGACCAGGCAGATTTTCAGAGCGAAAACGAAGCGGCCAAATCGGCAGCGTAGATGAAAGCGTCACAAGGCGATGTGTCATCCATCACAGACCCGTGGTTGAAGCGAACCTTAAATTATTTTTTCGAGATTGAATTTGGAGATAAATAGTCCAAAATGTGCACTCTTCGCCCTTCCGCTTTCCGTTTCGCCAAATTTGCCAGGAAATCGGACCGGGCTGCCGTCTTTGCCTCTCGTTCTTCGTTATGAATCCGCCGCAGTGACCGGAAACGCAAATCACCCGGCCCCGCCGGAAAAATGAAAGGAACCAGGACAGCGTTATGAATCCTTATCCCGCGGTGGATCCGATCCCATTGCCGGCGCCGGTATGGCTGCTCAAGCTGCTTCACGTCGTCACGCTGTCGCTGCACTTTGTGGCGGTAGAGATGCTTTTGGGCGGCCTTCTGCTGGCCATTCTGCTCAGCGCTTTCGGCAAGTCGCCCCATGCGCGGGTCACGGCACGTGCGCTGGCTCGGCGCTTGACCGTTGTCATGACCTTCGTGATTAACCTTGGAGTCCCGCCGCTGCTGTTTGCGCAGGTGCTCTACGGGCGCGCGCTCTACACCAGCAGCGTGCTCATCGGCGTCTACTGGATCGCTCTCATTCCCACGCTGATCCTTCTCTATTGGTTGCTCTACAAATTTACGGCGCGGCTTGAAGCCGGAAAATCCGCGTGGTGGGTCGGCCTCATCGCGTGGCTCCTCGCCGGCGGGGTCGCGCGCATGCTTTCAACCAATATGACGCTCATGCTCCGACCCGAAGTCTGGCGCGATATGTATTCGGCATCGGCCATGGGTGCCTTTCTTCCAACCGGAGATCCCACTCTGGAGCCGCGCTGGCTCTTGATGATGGCCGGTGGACTCGTGATCGGCGGTCTGTGGCTTGTATATCTTGCGGGCCGCACTACCTTCACCCCCGACGAAAGAAACTACCTCGCCGGCCTGGGCGGCAAAATCGTTGTCGGGTTCGGTCTCGTCTACCTCGCCGCGGGATTTTGGGCAGCCAGCGTGCAGCCAGACGCCGTCAAGGCCGGGCTTGCCGGCCACGCGCTTTATCCCGCATACAAATTTGCGGGTTTCGCCGGCTACGGTTGGACCGCGCTCGTCGCCGTGGCAATTCTCGTCGGTGCCACCGCCGGTTTCGGCAAAATCGCCACCGGTTGGCTTGCATGGTCCGCTGTGCTGGTCGCCGTGCTCACTGAGATCATGCTGGTTGTTTATCGCGACGGCGTGCGCGATGTGACCTTGCTGGCCAAAGGCTACGACGTTTGGGATCGCAGCGTCGTCACCAACTGGGGCGTGGTTTCGCTGTTCCTCGTCCTCTTCGTCGCCGGCCTGGGCGTGGTCGGCTGGCTCGTCTCCGTTGTTGCGCATGCACAAAAAACCATGGAGGGCGCGGCATAAACCATGAGTCAAAGCGTGATTTCACCCAACATTGTTCAGGAACACACCGAGAACGGCGACGTAAAAACACGGCGCGCTTTTCTTGCGGCTGCGGGCGCAGCGGGCGTTTGCTACGCCGCAGCCCTCGCCTATCCCGTCTACCGTTACCTTGCTTCGCCCAGCGAAATGGCGCTAAGCGCTTCGGCCGTCACTGAAGTCACATTAAAAGATGCGCAGAAACTTCCCGCCGGATCGGTGTTGATGTTCAAGTTCGGCCCGTCGCCGGCCATGCTCATTCACCACGCGAACGGCCAGTGGGTCGCGCTCACCGCCGTCTGCACGCATCTCGGCTGCACGGTCCAGTACGAGCCTCAGGCCGACCGCATCCACTGCGCCTGTCACGGCGGGGTCTACAACCCATACACGGGCGCCAATGTCAGCGGCCCTCCGCCCAAACCGCTCAAGCTTTTTAAAGTCGCAGTCAGCGACGCAGGCGTTGAAGTCTCGAGAACCTGATTCACGATCCACGATTCACGAACCACGCACCACGGCTCACACCATGACGACAAAATCAATCGCGACCAACATATACGAATGGGCCGACGAGCGGCTGGGCATCTCCGATCTCGCCGCCTTTGCGCGCAAGAAAACCGTTCCCGTTCACGCGCAGTCTTTCTGGTACTACTGGGGCGGCATCTCGCTCTTCCTCTTCATGCTGCAGTGCTTCACCGGTGTGCTGTTGCTCGTCTATTACCGTCCCGGCGTCGACGCCTTTGAGTCCGTCCGCCAGATCACCTTCGTCATGCACTTCGGCTGGCTCATTCGCTCCGCGCACTCCTGGGCCGCCAACCTCATGATGTTTTCGATCCTGGTGCACATGTTCTCGGTCTTCTTCATGAAGGCCTATCGCAAGCCGCGCGAGTTCGGCTGGCTCAGCGGCATGGCGCTTCTCGCCATCGCTGCCTGCTTCGGCTTTTCCGGCTACCTGCTTCCCATGGACGAGCTGAGCTACTTCGCCACCAAAGTCGGCCTGCAGATTCCCGTTGCCATTCCGTTCGTCGGCCCTGCAATCGCCAACATGCTGCGCGGCGGCCCCGACGTAACCGAATTCACGGTGCAGCGATTCTTCGCTCTGCACGTCGTCGTTCTGCCCGCGCTTTTCATTCCTCTCCTCGGATTCCACCTCTGGCTCGTGCAGCGTCACGGCAACGCCGTTCCTGAAAGCGAAGAGGCCAAGCCCGCGTCCGAACGCAAATCGATGCCCTTCATGCCCAACTTCCTGCGCAAAGACATCGCGATGTGGATCATCTCGCTCAACGTTCTCGCTCTTCTGGCCTCGGTTTTTCCCTGGCCGCTGGGCAAGGCCTACGATTCCCTCGCGCCCGCACCCGCCGGCATTCATCCCGAGTGGTATTTCATGAGCCCGTTCGAAATGCTCAAGATGCTCGGCTCGGTGCTTCCCGGCGAAGCCGGCGAGATTGCCGGCTTGCTGCTGTTCACGCTCGGCATCGTGCTCTGGATTCTGATCCCCTTCTACGACAAGGAGAAGGAATCCGGCCGGCGCGCGCGGATCGCGCACTATTTTGGTTTGCTCGCCGTCTTCGCGCTGCTTGCGACGACGGTGGTTGGGTATTGGGCAGTGCGGTGAAGGAGTGATGGAGTGAAAGAGTGAAGGAGTGAACGGAACATGACCGAAGAGACACGAACACGTCCGGCCAAACAATCGTTCCGTGACCTTCAAATCTGGCGGAAGTCGATGGAATTAACAGCCGCAGTTTATAGCCTTACGAATACCTTTCCGCGCAAAGAGAGCTTTGGCCTCACTTCACAGCTAAGACGATCCGCCATATCGATTCCCAGCAATATCGCTGAGGGGCACGGCCGGATGAATCCCCGCGAGTTTAAACGTTTTTTGCTGATTGCACGCGGATCGAACTGCGAATTGCAAACACAACTTGAATTAGCCGCCGTCCTTCAGTTTGCCGATCCGCAAGCGCTTAAGAGCACGCAGGACCTGGCGCTAGAGGTCGAGAACATGCTTTTCGCATTCTTGGCTCGCATCAGAAACAACAGCTCGTAAGTCTTCACTCTTTCACTTTTTCACTCTTTCACTTTTTCGCTTTTTCACACATTCACTTTTTCACTCGTTCACGATCCAGGGGCACATCGCATGAATTATCCATTCTGGGACATTCCGTATCTCGGGTCAGGCTGGGTGATCGGCATCATCGCCATCTTCCACGTCATGATCTCGCAGTTCGCCGTGGGCGGCGGCCTCTATCTGCCGCTCGCCGAGCGCAAGGCCCTGCGCGAAGGCCGCGCCGACTGGCTCGCTGAACTCGCCGGCTACTCGAAGTTCTTCCTCATTCTCACCGGCGTCTTCGGCACCATCTCCGGCGTGGGCATATGGTTCGCCATCGGCCTCACCAATCCGGAAGCCACCAGCACGCTCATTCACAACTTCGTCTTCGGCTGGGCCATTGAGTGGGTTTTCTTCATGGTCGAGCTCACCACTGCCGCCGTCTACTACTACACGTGGAACAAGATCGACGCCAAGCTCCACCTCGTCGTCGGATGGGTCTATGCCGTCGCGTCGGTTTGCACGCTCATCATCATCAACGGCATTCTCACCTTCATGCTCACGCCCGGCGACACCTGGCTTGGCGTCGCGGGCACCGGTCACGAAGCCAGCAAATTCTGGAATGCGTTCTTCAATCCAACCTACTGGCCAAGTTTGCTCCTGCGTTCCTGCGTCTGCGCATCGCTGGCAGGCATCTGGGCGCTCATCAGCGCCAGCCGCATCGACGGCGCGCACAAGCCCGCTCTCAAATCGTCGCTCGTCAAGTGGAGCGTCAAGTGGCTCGTGCCTTCCTTCGTCGCCATGCCGTTCCTTTTCATCTGGTACCTCTTCATGGTTCCTGAAACGCAGCGCGCGTTGCTCACGCTCGGCATCGACACCATGGGCACCGGCACGTTCTCAACCGTCACGCGCATGGCGCTCGTGATCGTGATGGTCTCGGCCACCATCATCGGCGTAGCTTACTATCTCGCCTATCGCAATCCCGCCGACTTCAATCCCTCGCATGCGATCGCAATTCTGCTGCTCGCGCTCGTCGCCACCGGCGCTGGAGAGTACTCACGCGAAATGCTTCGCAAGCCCTATGTCATCGGCCGCTGGATGTACTCGAACGGCGTGCGTGTTCCCTACGCAGCAAGGATCGATCAGCAGGGCTACCTCGCGCATTCGAACTGGGTGTGGAACGGTGCGGACTCAAGCTACTCGCGGGGCGAAGCCATCTTCCGCGGCGAATGCGGCGCCTGCCACACGCTCAACGGTTATCGGCCTTTAGCAAAATTGCTTGCCGGCCGCGACCGCGCCAACATCGAGAGCTTCGTCACCATGCTGCACGACTACAAGCCCGACTCGCCCTATCACCACTTCATGCCGCCGATGGTCGGCACCCAGCAGGACGTCGACGATCTCTCGAACTTCCTTAACGCGCAGGTGAACCCACCCGCACCAAACGGACCAAAGCCGTTGCAGACCGCGCAAAAGTAGCCATCGCACCGTCCTTTTTTTGAAGGGTACGGGCTTCAGCCCGTACGGTGAAAACCCCAAAAGGGACGGGCTTTAGCCCCTGAGGGGCTCTATTGCTTCTTTCGCTCAATCCATCTTTGGATGCAGCCCCGTGAATCCTGCCGCTTGCTCGTATGCGTGCGCGAACGCTGCCAGCTTTGCATCCTGGTAAAGCCCGCCGATGAACGTAATCGACACTGGCGTCCCCGGCCCGCCAATGTTGTCGTGGTTGCCATCATCGATCAACGGCGGCGCCGGTGCGTCTGTGCCGCGCAGTCCATTCGGCAATATCACCGCGGGATTCCCTGTCAAATTCGTCGCAATCAACTGCGCGTCGGTCGAAGGCGTCACGATCACGTCGACGTTTTCAAAAAGCTTCGCAAACTGGCGCACTCCCAGCATCCGCGCTCGGTTGGCCTGGATGTACTCGACCGCCGGATAGAACCGTGCAATGCGGAAGTCGTTCGGCCAATCCTCCGGACCCTGCTCCGTCAGCAGCTTGTCGCGCCCGCTCATCGTCAAGTCGTCGAATGCTGCCGCCGCCTCTGCCGTCAGCAGCGGAACCATTGCGTCCCACGGCAGCTTCGGCAGCTCAACCGGGATCAGACTCACGCCCATCTTCTTCGTCAGCGTGTCGAGCGCCGCCTGCTCGTACCTCTTGTCGTAGCTGCGCCGCGCATAATCGTCCGCAAGCGCGGCGTTCGCGTCTTCCCGTTTCTTGGTTTCATCCGCCGTCTCGTTCGGCACCGCGTCCTTCAATTGCAATGGCGGCAGCGGATCGAAATCGGTTTTGAAATAGCCCACCCGCAGCGCTCGCCAGTCGAACTCCGGATCCCAATGGAAATCGATGCTCGCGCCGGCCGACAGATCCTTGCCATCCGGCCCGTGAATCACATCCAGCACCAGCGCGCAATCCTCCACCGACCGGCAAATCGGCCCAAGCTTATCCATTGTCCAGCTCAGCGCCATCGCGCCGGTTCGCGGCACCATGCCAAAGCTCGGCCGCAAGCCCGTTGCTCCGCAGCGAGTTGAAGGCGAGGAGATCGATCCCAGCGTCTCCGAGCCCAGCGCGAACCCCACGCATCCCGCCGCCACTGCGCTCGCCGATCCCGCCGACGATCCACTCGATCCCTGCGCCGGATTCCACGGATTCCGCGTGCGGCCGCCAAACCACTTGTCGCCCATCGCCAGCGCGCCCAGTGAAAACTTCGCCACCAGCACGGCCCCCGCTGCATCCAGCCTCTTCACCACCGTCGCGTCTTCTTTAAACGTCTGCTGCTCGAATCCTCCCGCACCCCACGTCGTGGGATAGCCCTTCACGGCCAGCAAATCCTTCGCGCCCCACGGAATCCCGTGCAGCGGCCCGCGATACAGCCCATTTTCAAGATCGTCGTCGGCCGCCTTCGCCTGCGCCATCGCGCGGTCCTCAAGCAGCGTGATCACAAAATGCAGCTCTGCGTCATAGCGCTTCAGCCGCTCGATATACATCGTTGTCAGCGCCACCGACGTGATTTTGCGATGCCAGATCAGGCTGGCCAGCTCGAGCACCGAAGCGAACGCCACGTCTTCAAGATTCGCCGGCATCTTCGGCGCGCCTCTTGCCGAGTCATCAAATACCGGCTGCGGCGTCGTGCCCATGAACGCCACGCTGCTTTCGGCAGGCTTCGCCGCCGGCCCGGGATGAAACACATACGCCGGCGGGATATCATTTGCGATCTTCAGCGCGCGAATCTGCGCATACGCGTCGCGCTGATCGTTCAGCCCGTCGAGCATCATCTTCTTCTGCGCATCGGTGAATGGGCCCACTCCCGCCAGTTCCGCGGCCCGGTCGATCATCTGCGGCGTGACCTTTGGCAACGCGGGCGTTTGCGCCTGTCCACTCCCGCTCGAACCCGCAGCAGGACTCGTCGCTCCGCCCGCGGCAGAGCTCGTGCCGCTGCCCGTTCCTGAAGCCGGCGCCTGCGCCTGCACCGCCAGCGTGTACAAAATCCCCGGCAACAGCGGCGACGCAATCCCCGCCCGTGTGCACGCGTTCAAAAATGCTCGGCGATTGAATGTCATGCGTAAACGTCCTTCTGAGTGATTCTCGATTACGGCTTTTGCGGCGGCACAAACGCCACAGCCATCTCCGCAATATCGTTCTTGATCAACCCCGCCTTCACACTTGGATCGCCTGCGGCAAGAGCCTTTGCCTCATCCAATGTTGCCGCACGAACCACAATGATCCCGTAAACGCCCTTCGGGTCGAGCACCGGGCCGCCGAAGATGCATACGCCCTTCGCGTTCAGGTCCTTCCAGTAAACAAAGTGCTGGCTCATCAGCGCATTCTCGGCCGGCGTTCCGTCCTTATCGAACGTGGGCCGCGGCGGAATGATCTTGATCAGCCAGCTTTTCAGCGGAGGGGCAGGTAATCCTGCTGGCGGGCTGCCTGCCGGAACGGTTGCGGGCGCAGTGCCCGGCTGCGATTGGCCAAAGAGCACCGGTCCCGAACCCAGCAGCAGGGCTGCAACCAGTAATGAAAACGGCTTCATGCGTCGGATGGTATATGGTGCACCCACCCCCCTCCAATCCGCTTCCCCAACCATGCCAAACAAAAGTCATGAAAAAACCACTTGACATATTCCCATATAAGCATGTATTGTTCTCCTCATGGCAAGAGCTGCAACCACCTCCGACGCTTTCAACGCTATCGCCGAGCCGCGGCGCCGCCAGATCCTGCTCTTCCTGGCGCACGATGAGCGCGGAGTGGGCGAGATCGTCGCCGCCATCGGCCTCGACCAGCCGTCCGTCTCAAAGCACCTCGGCGTTTTGCGCAGCGTCAATCTCGTTCGAGTGCGCCGCAATGGCCGCCATCGCCTCTACCGCACCAACGCCATCGCCATCCGCCCCCTGCACGAATTTGCTGAAACCTTTGCGCGCTACTGGCAGCATCAATTGGTTCGCGTCAAAGAGCGGGCCGAGCGCGCCCAGGCCGAGATCGATCGCGCCGGCAACCCATTGCAACCGCCAAATCTCAAGTCCTGATTCATCGGTTCCGCGTTGCCAAGCGCGGCCCGCGAATCTCGAACCTCGCATCACGAACCACGAATCACGAACACTCAACTTTCCCACGGAGGATCTATGACAACTATGACAGTTCCCGATATCGAATCTCTCAGCTTCAAGATCGAACAGGAGATTCGCGTGCGCGCCTCACTCGAAGTCACTTTTGCGGCGCTTCTCGATCAACTCGGTTCCGGATTCGAAAAGGATGACGGCACCCCCATGCCCTTCAAGCTTGAAGCATGGCCGGGTGGCCGCTGGTTCCGCGACCTCGGCGACAACAACGGCCATTGCTGGGCCACCGTGCAGGCCATCAAGCGGCCCACGCTGCTCGAGTTCAGCGGCCCGTTGATGATGTCGTTCCCTGTCGCCAACAACGTGCAATATCGCCTCACCGAAGACAATGGCGAAACGCTCATCAAGTTTCATCACACCGGTTTCGGAAACGTTCCTGACGACTACAAGAAGGGAATGAAAGGCGGCTGGGCAAAGATTCACGAAGCCGTCCGCGAGCGCGCCGAGCAGTCCAAGGCGTAACTGAACCAGCTGAGGTCGCTAACAGTGCCCGCGTAAGCGGGCGTAAGAGACTAGCCCCAGGCGTAAGCCTGGGGTCAACAATCGCCGTAGCCGCAGCCCGCGTCGGCGGGCGAAAGAAGTGGGCCCTGGCACGCACAAAGCAAGCGGCTCATGCTGTCACGATTGACGAAGTTTCCGCGACTTCCGCTCCGCACGATCGACAGGTGCCCCGTCCCCAGGGTCCCCACGGATAGGTCTTCGTCCGTGGGGTGGATCCAAGCTTCGCTTGGGTCGGGTAGCACGAACCCTAACGTCCGCGCTTTCATCCAACCGGCCCCGCCCGCTACTTCGCCGCTTCGCCCAGCAGCGCCTCCGCTTTGTGCAGCGCGTCGCGGCGTTTCTGTTTCTCGCTCTCGATGTCGGCGGGCGCCCAACTCGATCCGCCGATCCGCCTCGATGCGTCGCTCAATCGCTGCTCAAACTCCTTGTCGAGCTGGCTCACATCGGCGTTCGCCTGCGCCAATCGCTCGTGGAAATGCTTCAGCGCCTCGTCAATCCGCTCGGGGTAGTAGCTGATCACATCGCCGGTCTGCATCGCGTCCCTCAGCGCAATTGACGGCCCTGCAACCGGCCCCGTCTGATTCAGCGCATCGTCCACGCCGCGGAGCCGCGTCATCACGCCCGCAAATCCATCGATCTCATCGCGCCGCGCCACGCGCCCCTTCGCGCGTTCGACCACAACGACGACCTTCGCGTTCGCACTTCCGTTTGCAACCGGAATCACCGTCGTCAGCGTGTTCCCCTCGAACGTCCAGCCGGCCGGCTCGCCCGGCTTTGCAAACGCCACCGGCTTTCTGTTCACCGTCACGCGCGCCGGCGGCCAATCGTCGGGCAGCCGCACCTCGTAGCTGCGCGTCTTCAGCATTCCCGGATACGCGCCCTCCACCGGCCCAATTTCCACGCGCAGCGTGTCGCCATCTTCGGCCGCCTTAATCGGCGTGCGGGCAAACACGCCCTTCTGGTACTCGACCGACACTCCCGAATCCTCATACACCGAATAGCTCGACGTCGCCCCCGGCGCGAGCGGCCACACGTTTACAATCAGCGGGTCGACAGGCTTCTCGCCCGTATGCAGCATCGGTGGCTGCATCGGCACAATCGTTCCCGCCTTCACATACACAGGAATCTGATCGATCGTGAAACTGCGATCCACCGACGTCGGCCCAATGAAATGCTTTCCCGTCGGCTGCTCGATCCAGTCGCCCTTCGGCAGCCAAACTTGTTCCGTCGCAATGCCCGTCACCTTGTCCGCCGGCGCCGTCACCGGGCTCACAATCATCTGGTCGCCAAACAGGTATTCGTTTTTGCTCCTATACGCCGCATCCTCTTCGGGCCAGTCGTAATAAAGCGGCCGGAAAAACGCAACGCCCGTGTCGTACGTGCGCCGCGCCTCCGTATATAAGTACGGCTGCATCGCCTCGCGCTCCTGGTATGCGTTGCGCATCACCTCGGAGTAGGGCTCGGGATACGCCCAGATACGCCGCTCCGAATCCGGATTCTTCGTGGTGTGCGTCCGCAAAATCGGGCTGAAGATCCCAAACTGGATCCAGCGTGTATAGAGCTCAGGATCGACCGCGCCCGGCATGTGCCCGCCGATGTCGTGGCTCCAATACGCGTACCCCACATTCGCCGCGGTCGCAGTGAACCACGGCTGGAATGCAAGCGAGTCCCACACTGAAATGGTGTCGCCCGAAAATCCAATCTCGTAGCGATGATTCCCCAATCCGCCCCAGCGATGAAACAGCAGCGGCCGCTTACCCTCGCGCTGCTGATCGGTAAAGTGCACGTAGTTCAGCCACCACGTCGGATTCACTCCAGGTAAATCCGTCGTCGACTGCTGCTGCCAATCGAGCCACCAGAAGTCCACGCCCTGCTTTTCCAGCGGATGCAGCACCAGATTCAAATAATTCGTCGCCCACTTCTTGTCCGTCGGATTGAACGGAATATATTTCTTCGTCGCCGGATCGATGCCCATGGCGCGCGCCATCGCCGGATACGCCTGCTCCCACGGTTGAATCCCCGACGCAGGATGCAGGTTCATCGTCGTCTTCAGCCCGTCTTCATGCAGCTTTTTCAGGAACGCATCGGGATCGGGAAACAACACTTTGTTCCACGTGTATCCGGTCCAGCCAAGCATTTGCCCCGACTGATCCACAGCGCCCATCGCGCGCAACTGCTCATCGCTCATGTGCCAGTCCATGTCGATCACCAGCACATCGAGCGGCGAGTCGTTCTCTCGAAAATCTTTCACCAGCTTGTCGAACTGCTGATCGCTGTATGCCCAGTAGCGCGACCACCATACCCCAAATGCGAATCGCGGAGGCAGAGGAATTCGTCCCGCCACGCGCACAAAATCGCCAAGCGCTTTCTTGTAATCGTGTCCGTATCCGAAGAAGTACCAATCGGTATACGAGCCAGGCTTCTCGTTCGCCGGCCTTTCCATCACCCACGGCCACTCGCTTTTTTCGCCCTGCAAAAATCGAAAGTCTGCCGAATCGAATAGCGGCCGCGTCGAATCGTCGACCAGCACCCATCCATCGCGCGACACGAGCCCTTGACCAATCGGCTCCTCCGTCTTCGATCCCCGCGCCGTGTCAAGAGTGCGCGTGGTGCCCTGCAGGTTGGCGGCATCAGAGTCGCCCGGATGCCAAACGACCTGCTTGCCGTCGACGCTGAAGTCGATCGATAAGTTCTGTGGTGTAAAGTGCCCATCGCCTGCCGGATCGTACGTCAGCTTGAGCGCTTCGGTCTTGATCGTCCTGAACTGTGCGCTTCCTTCCGACTCGGTCCCGACTTCGAATTTCGGCACCGGCAGCTTTCGATTGATAAACACAAACGACGCGTGGTCCTCGAACTTTCCATCTGCCGACCACTCCATACGAATCAGTTGCGGCGTCAGCACTGTGAAACGCGCGTTTCCAATCGCGACTACCGCCTTGGGATCGGCTACCGGATCGTCCGCAGCCGGAACTGAAAGCTGTTTTGGCGCTGCCGCCGCACCGCTCGGCCCTTGCGCCCGCATCAATCCCGCACAGCCCGATCCCATCGCCAGTACAGCAACAACAATCCATTCCCTAGAGACGCGCACAACAGCCCCCAATCTTTCTCCATCGGGAAGGGTATCACCGCACGCTCGTCTTGTAAGGAAGGTCTCTTAACGGCGTGAATCGATTGCTCTTTGCGATTTCGATCTGGCACAAATCTCGGGTGCCCCGTCCCCGGGGTCCACACGGACGGTTCTTCGTCCGTGGGATGGGTGCAAGCTTTGCTTGGGCGGGATAGCACGAATCCAACTCCCGCGCAGTCACCTCAACCGAATCGAGAGATCGCGGGCGCGTGCGCTGCCTATTTGTCCAGCGAGAAGACCACGTTGACGGTCGTCTCTGCTTCCGTCGGTTCGTTGTTCACCATGAATGGCCGGTAACGCCACGCGCGCACGCAATTGATGGCGGCTTGTCGCAACTCCGCCGGTCCGCTTACAACGCGCGCATCCTTCACGGCTCCGTCTTTGCCGATCGTTGCTTCCAATTCCACCGTGCCGGATATTCCATTCGCCTTCGCCGCCGGCGGATAAATCGGCACCCTGGACTCCAGCAACCTTCCCGCCGCTACGTCTCCCGATACATAAACGGGAGCCGCGTTCCCGGCTCCCGATCCCGTCTTTCCATTCTCCACCCCGCTCCGCCCGCTCTGTTCGCCCGCGTTCGCCCCGCCAGAGCGTCCAGATCCAGTGTTAGCGGGTTCGCTCGCCTGTTTCCCGCCGCCTTGCGAATCTTTCGTGGGTACAGCCGGCTTATCGTATGTCGTCTCCGACTGTCCCTGCGCCGGCTTTGCTGCCTGTGTGCCGCTGCCTGTCCCGCTGCTCGCCGCCGGTTGTTTTCCGTCTCCCGTCGTAGTCTGGTTCACTATTATCTGCACCCGATGCGTCGCGTCCTGCGCACTAGGCGGAACATCGACTGCCGCCGGAGCTGTCTGTTTGCTTTGATGGGGCAGAAACGGCGTTCCTGTGCGAGCCTTATCGATCAGGAACGCGAGCACGCAAAGAATCGGAATCGCCGCCACTACTGAAGCAATTCGCCACCAAAGGCTCGCGCGCTTCTGTCCTCCTGCAACATCCACGTCGGGCTGGAACGAGCGGAAGAGCTGCATCTCCCCCCGTGCGTCCTCTCCGGGCTGCGGCTCACGCTCAGTCCCCTCAGCCTCGTCCGCTATCCGCGCCGCGAACTCGGGTTCTTCCACCCGACCGCCAACTTCCTGCGCCACTGCCGCTGATGCCTGCGCAATCTCTGGCTCCTCCACTTGTAGAGTTACCGTGGCCCGCGCTTCGGCATACCTTACTTTGTCCTCTGGAGTGAAAAACACCTCGAGCTCGTGCTGGCCTGGGGTCAGCACGCTGCCCGGTGCGGGAACGTAGAGAAAAGTCCCAGGCACCGGCGACATGGCATTCAACTGCTCATCGCCCAAAGCCGTTCCATATGTAACCGCATCAGGGCTCTCCCAGGTGATCGCAGCGGGAACGGCTTCGATCACCGTGAGCGGGACGCTAGCCTCGACAGCTGTGTAGTTCATCAGATCCGCGGGGGTGAACTTCACCGAAAGTGTGTGCGTGCCGGCCCGAAGCAGTTCGCCCGTCCGCGGACTGTAAGCGAAACTCCCAGACGCTGAAGCTCCTGCATTCAGCTGTGCCGGTCCCAGTGGAGTGGCGTCGTTGATCGGCTCAGGCTCAGGCCAATTGATGGACGGAACCGACTTGGCGACGCGAAGTGGCACGGTCGCTTGCGCCGGCGCGTATTCAGCCTTATTCGTCGGCGCGAACACAACGGAGAGCGTGTGTTCGCCCGCAACCAGCATCGCTCCCGCCTCGGGATTAAATGTGAAGGTTCCCTCCACCGATGCGGTTGCGCTCAGTTGGACGTCGCTCAGCGCCGTGCCATATTCGATAGGTTCCGGCGCCGCCCATTCAATGACCGGCGCCGCCCCGCTCTTTTTCGCCGCGCTCTTCGCCGCCGGCGTCGCCGTCTTCTTTTGTGCCGCCCCGCTCTTTTCCGTCAGTACCGCGGCGTTCTTCGCCTCTACGGACTGATTCTCAACCGCGCTCACAGCCGGCATCGCCGAATCACCGCCTTGCGTCAGGCGCACAAACTCAATCGCCACACTGTCCTTGGCGCCGGCGTTACGCGCCGAATCCAGCAGAGCGCGGCTTGTCTCATCAGCGCTCCGAGAATGGTCCGCCAATACGCGCTCAATTGCCTGCTCCGATACGGATCGCCAAAGTCCCCCGGTACAGAGCAGTAACCCGTCGCCCGCTTGCAGCTCAATCTCGCTTGTTGCCACCTTGATGTTCAGTCCCTGTCCCAGGCAGGCGGTCTGCGCTGAGTCGCCGGCATTCGATGCTTCATCCTGCGCCGCCGTCCAGGGGTCGCCGAATCCATCCGGCGGTCCCGAAGAATCTGCGGTGATCTGTGCGAGCTTCTGTTTGCTCAGCACATAGGCGCGGCTGTCACCCACGCGGCCGATGGTCGCACGCGCACGATCCGTCTCCATGCGCAGCAGGGCCACAACCACCGTCACGCCCATTGAGCCGTCACTGCTCTCCTGCAGGGTCGTTGCTGCCGTGAGTTCCGTGTTCGCCTGTCGAACCGCTTCTTCGATTGCAATTCGCGGCGGGAAAATTGCCAGCAGCTCAGCGATCCCCGATGCGATCGCATCCACTGCCATCCGCGAGGCTCGGCTGCCTCCGGCGGCGTAGCCCACTTCATCTGCGACAACCAGCAAATCGCCGAACGTCGTGCCCGCATGATGCGCGACGCCCTGACTTTCTTCGCCGGTCTTCCCGCCGTCGCTTCCCCCACCGATGCTGGCTCTGAGGGGCTTTGGAATTGCCGTAATACTCGTCATCTCAAAACCTGCAATCTCGTTGGCTGCCGCGGCCGATGCTCACTTGCGGTTCTTGCCGCTTCAGTTCAACTCTTCTTTGGGGAACCCGCGCTTGCTCCGCTCACCGCAAAAGCCATCTGCCCGTCTTGCCTTCACGGCTCGCGTCCTTCATTCGCGCGGCCATCCTGAGACTTCGCTCCCCATCTGAGCGAAATGTAGCACGACAATGCGCTCAACGAACCGGATTCACCAGCCATTTATCAGTATTGGCCGGTGAAAAATGATAAAAAACGGAGTTCGGCCTCGCACCGCAGATGGCTGTTTCAGGACGAGAGTTCAGCCGCTTAACGGCCCATTGGCCAACGATCTCTGGGAAAGCAGGCGATCTTGCTCCGGTTTCAACTTGGGCGCACCGCGAGCGGTTCGCCGCGTTTCCGTCTATCTATTCGTTCTTCTATCGGTTTCTATCTATCTTTCCTGCTGTCTGTTCGATGCCCAGCGGCTTTTGGCAGGTTGCAGTCGCGCACAGCCCCCTTCAGTCACGGCCCCACGCCGCTATGATGAACTCAACACAAGCGTTGACGAGCGCCCACGATGACCCCCTCCATCTTCATCTCGGCCGGCGAAGCCAGCGGCGAGCACTACGGCGCCGAATTGGCGCGCGCGCTCTCCCACATCTTTGCTCCAAAACCCAAAACAGCGGAGCTGTGGGGAATGGGCGGCCCGCAAATGGAAGCCGCCGGAGTCAAGATTGTCGTCCGCGCTGAAGATATGGCGGTCATGGGCCTCACTGAAGTCGTCCTCCACCTGCCCCGCATTTACCGCGAATTCCGAAAGCTCAAACGCGCCATCCGCGCCAATCCTCCCACCGTCGCCATCCTCATCGATTTCCCTGAGATCAACTTCCGCCTCGCCCGCGAGTTCCATCGCCTCGGCGTCCCCGTCATCTACTTCGTCAGCCCGCAGCTCTGGGCGTGGAAGCAGCACCGCATCGAGCTCGTCCGCAAATACGTCCGCCGCATGCTGGTCATCTTCCCCTTCGAAGAGTCCTACTATCGCGATCGCGGTGTGGCCGCCGAGTTTGTCGGTCATCCACTTGCCGACCTGCCGCAACCCTCCATCACCCGCGAGCAGTTCGCCGCCGAATATCATCTTGATCCCGAACGAACATGGATCGGCCTCCTGCCCGGCAGCCGGATGAAGGAGATCGAATCCAACCTGCCTGAAATGCTCTCCGCCGCGACCCTCCTCGGCGACAAATACGAATACATCCTTCCCCTGGCGCCCACGCTAACCGCCTCGCAGCGCAATGCCGTCCAACGCATCGCCGACGATCACCGCTCTAACCTCGAAATCCGGCTGATCGGAGACAGTGGCGCCGAAGGCGCGGTCAGCCCCACCGCAGGTGGCGCCCTCTTCCACGCCCGAGCCTCCATCGTGGCCAGCGGCACTGCCACTGTCGAAGCCGCCCTCGTCGGCAATCCTTTTGTCGTCGTCTACCGAGTCTCCCCGCTCACCTACGCCCTCGCCAAACGCATGGTCAAGGTCCCTCATGTCGCCATGGCCAATCTCATCGCCCAAAAACGCGTGGTTCCAGAGCTCATTCAGCACGACTTCACCGCCGCAAATATCGTCCAACACCTCGAGCCCCTGCTACCCGACGGCCCCGCTCGTCAGTCCATGACTATAGAGTTGAAGGCAGTTCGGCAGGCGCTTCAGGCCGGCTCGGACAACCAGCCCCGGCTATTAGCCATCGAGAGGGTAGCCGCCATCGTTGTTCAGGAGATTGAAAAAACACTTGACTCAGCGCCGCCCCATTCGGCCGAGGCCCCATGACGTTAACCGCAGGTTCAACACGAATTCATCCCATCCCCGAAGAGCCATAAGAAGAGCATTTAAAGAATGAGCGATCGAATGAACAAAACCTTGAACGTACTGCTGAACTCCATGAATCCTGCTGGCCGCCTCTCGCCCGCCCGTATCATCGCGCCCGCTTTGGTTGCCGCCGCACTTCTAATCTCCGCGGCCCTCCCCGCCGCGGCCCAGGTCGGTCGCCCCGCACTCAACATCACTGGCTACGTCATCGACGCTGAGCTCGATACCACGACCCATCACCTCACGGCAACCACTCAGGTCAGCTTCACCGCTCCCGCCAACCTTCAAGTGGTCACCTTCGGATTTCATCCCGCGCTCAAGATCACCAAGATCACCGACGATGCCGGCAAGCAGCTCGACGGTGAGCGCACAGCCGATGGCTCGGTCCGCATCACTACCAATACGCCCTTCGTCGACGGCCAAACCTCCCACTGGACCTTCGTCTACGACGGCATCATCACCGGCAACGAAGACGGCCCCGTCGAAGGCCTTAAGCTCGCCGCTATTCAGGAACCCATCAGCTACCTGCTCTACCCCGCGCGCTGGTTTCCCATGACCGGCTTCATGACCGATCGCTTCACCGCCGAACTGCACATCCGCGTTCCCCAGGGCCTGCGCGTCTTTTCCTCGGGTTCCACCGGCGGCCCAAAGCCTGTCACCCTGTCTGACGGCAAACCCGGCGACGAATACGACTTCAACTGGACGAAGCCCGGATTCCCCGGCACTGTCATCGCCGGCCGCTATCTGCCTGCCGTCTCGGTCGGGGCCGGCAACGTCAAGGTCTACGTCACCATCTCGCATCAAGCCTCGGCCAATCAGCTCGCGAAAACCGCCACCGGCGAATACAACTACTTCACTGATACCTTCGGCCTTCCCCCCACGCCGCGCATCAACATCGTCGAGCTGCCCGACGACACCCTGCCCGCCGTTTATGCGCCTGAGCTCGCGGCCATCATGGGCTCCCGCACCGGCGACAAGTCCGGCATCCGCCTGCTCGCCAACACCATCGCCCACCAATGGTGGGGGCTGGCCGTCAGCCCTAAAACACTCGACGATGCCTGGATCACCAACGGTATGTCCCGCTACGCCGAGCTCATGTATGTTGAGGACCAGAGCGGCGCCACCGCCATGAAAGCCGCAATGGAAGACGTGGCCGCCGGAGCCCTCGCCTATGACACCATTCCGCTCTCCGCAGTCGGCCGTCTCGATCCCTTCACGCCCCAGTTCCAGTCCATGACCCTTGAAAAAGGCGCCATGATCTTCCACATGCTCCGCTGGGAAGTCGGCGACAAGGCTTTTCAGAAGATTCTCCAGGCCGCGCTCACCCAGTACGCCTCAAATTCCATTCGCACCCAGGACTTTGAAAAAGTCGCCGAAGAGCAGACCCAGCAGCAGCTCGTGCCTTTCTTCTCGCAATGGATCGATGGAACCGGTGCTCCGACATTTACTGACAAGTACGCCGTCTATCGCCTCGGCAACAACAAAGGATTCCGCACCATCGGCGAAATCGATCAGGATCTCGACCTCTTCCGCATGCCCGTCGACCTGCGCATTGAAACCGACGGCAAAACCGTGAACCAGAAGGTCGAAGTCGTCGGTACCGACACGCAGTACATCGTCGACACGTTTGGCCGTCCGCGCAAGATCAGCATCGATCCCAACGATTGGGTCCTTAAATCCAGCCCTGACCTGCAGGTCCGCATCTCCATCCTGAAAGGCCAGCAGCTTGTGGCCCAGAACGACCTGCTCGGCGCCATTGACGAATACAAGAAAGCGCTCCAGGCCAATCCCCTCAGCTCATTGGCCAGCTATCGCATCGGCGAGGTGCTCTTTACCCAATGCAACTACCAGGCCAGCGTCAACGCCTTCCGTGACGCTCTGCGTGGCGACGATACGCCTCCCTGGACCGAGGTCTGGAGCCACATCGCCATCGGCAAAATCTTCGACCTCACCGGCCAGCGCGATCGCGCCGTCGGCGAGTACCGCCTCGCCGTCCAGACCAACGACAACACCCAGGGGGCCGTCAACGAAGCCCGCCAGTACCTGCAAAAGCCGTTCAGCCAACCCGAAGGCGCCTGCCTGCGCTGAGTCCTCAAGCTCCTCAGGCCCGTGTCATTCTGAGCGGAGCGAAGAATCCGCAGTTGTTTCGCCATCTCAGCCCAGCACAAACCTGGGGTGCCCCGTCCCCCGGGGCCCCCACGGACAGGTTTTCGTCCGTGGGGTGGGTGCAAGCTCCGCTTGGGCGGGATAGCACGACCCCTCCCTCACGTCTGTCATCCCGAGCGAGGCCGATGCGGCGGCCGAGTCGAGGGATCTGCGGTTGTTTTCGCCATCTCAGCCCAGCACAAGCCTGGGGTGCCCCGTCCCCCGGGGACCCCCACGGACGGGTCTTCGTCCGTGGGGTGGGTGCAAGCTTGGCTTGGGCGGGATGGCACGAAGCCTTTTCGCGCGCAAAAAAATCCGGGCCCGCAGGCCCGGACTCTAACCACTAACGACTAACCCCTAACCACTGTTCATTGACCGCTGTCCGGCCGGCTATTGGCTACTGGCTGTTGACTATTGGCTACCGGCTGTTCCGGCTGTTTCTTCCCCAGAGACAGCACCTGTAGCTCCACCTTTGCCAGTCCTGCCTTGGCCATTCCCAGCTTTTTGGCTGCGCCATAGGAGAGGTCAATGATCCGGCCCTCGTCAACCAGGTCGCCGCGGTCCGTGATCCTCACCACCACCGAGCGGTGGTTTTTCAAGTCCACCACCCGCACAATTGAACCGAACGGCAGCGAGGGGTGGCACGCCGTCATGGCATACATGTCGTAGGTCTCGCCATCGGCGGTCTTTCTGCCATTGAAGACCCCGCCATACCAGCTGGCAATTCCCTGGATTCTGTCCTTCCAGCTTTTGGCGGCGGGGGTTGGGGCGTTCTGCGGGATCTGGGGTTCCTGGTCGGCGAGCGATGCCGAATGTTCCGGCGCCGAACTGAGCGATGCCGGGGTTGCGCTCACCGCAGGCGGGTCCGCAGGCGCTGTGAAGGCTGGTTTGGGAAGACTCGCATCTGCCTGCACCGTGCGCGCTGAAAACAACACCACCAGCGCCACCATTGCCACGGCGGAGACACCAGCCACAAGACAAATCCAGAGCGGTGCCTTTCGTGTTAAGTTGCGTGTTTTCCTTTTCATAACCATCTGGTCATTTTACTAGACCGACACTTGTAGGATGACGTTGTTGTCAAGAAGGACAACGCCGTTTCTGTTCAAAAAATGCCGGCACTTGGCCGCCGGCGCCGCAAGTTTCTTATTACGTTTGGGTTAGGAAACTGCACCAAAACCAGTGCAGTTTTTCCTATTTTGGGCATCGATTTCTGTGCAAAAACGGGCGCAAGTAGGCGACGAAACACCCCGATACAGCATCTCGCCCGCAACTATCTGAAAAACAGATGTTTAGGAAGGATTTTCGGGTCAAAAATATTCTTTTGAAGTTTGCCGGTAATTAAGTGCCTTTTTGCTAGCCTCAATTCAGGGTCTGTGAAAGCCGCCTCGCTGGGTGGTCTTCCACAGGCCCTTTGTCTTTCCGACCACCGACGACCGATCACCGTCCGCGGTCCGCCGTGCAAAGGAGCACCCATGAAACTAAGCACCGAAGGCTTGAACCTCATCAAAATCTCGGAGGGCTTTCGCGACCACATATACCTCGACGTCGCCGGCTTTCCCACCATCGGCTACGGCCATCTCGTCCGGCCCGGCGACTCCTTCCCGAACGGCATCACCGAAGCCCAGGCCGCCGCAATCCTTGCTGATGACGTTGAATCCGCCGAACAGGCCGTCGCCCGCCTCGTCAAGGTCGAGCTCACTCAGGGCCAGTTCGACGCGCTCGTCGACTTCTGCTTCAACCTGGGTGCGGCCCGCCTGGCCGGCTCCACCCTCCTCCACGAGTTGAACGCCGGCCGCCACGAAGCCGCTGCCGAGCAATTGCTGTCCTGGGATCACGCGGGAGGCCAGGTCAACGCCGGCCTCAAAACCCGCCGACTGGCTGAGCTCAAACTTTGGAAGGGGGCCGTCGCCGCAAAATCCGCCGCGGCCGCATGAGGCGGGCGCTCATTCACGATTGAACGGCAGGCAGAGAGCACAATCTGCTCTCGGAATCCTCTAAGTCCTTTAGAAGGCTAAGGTTGCGTGTAACTCTTTTATAATCAGCAGCCTGCGGGACCTAGCCAAAGGTACAACTCGCTGAAAACAAACCAGTTATACCCAAATTGATCGGGGGGGGTAGGGGTGGGTTGCTCAAAGGTTAAATGCCGTCCAGATCTTGGGCTTCCGGGCACCTCCGGTCTCGATTTTGAAGCCGGGATACCGCACACTCATTCTGTGTACCCTCATCGCGCGCCGCTTTCCTCATTTACCTCCAGCCGTTCGTCCGCCTTCAAATATCCCTTGCGCCGGAACCAGTCTTCCATCGCCGCCCGCAGCGCCTCAACCGGCACGCGATTGCCGATCTCGAGTACGCCATCCCCGGTCGGAAACGTATCGTCGAAGACCGCATCGTTGGTGAAGTTCCGCATGGCAAAGTTGTCAATTTGCCCGATCGGGCACGCGTGCCTTTCGCCCTTCGCGTCCACGCGCTCTACCGTCACCCGCCGCCGAAACATGCCTCTACTCTAAAATGGGTTCCCTGTGTCCTGCATGTGCGTGTCGCCTGGTTTCGACTTTGGGACCGGGCTCCTTCTCTGTCCACCGTCCACCGTCCACCACCCACCGTCCTACCGTTTTCACGGCATCAAAGTATTGTGGGAGATCACTGAATGAGACTCTTATTGCATTGGATCCTGAGCGCACTCGCGCTCATCGTTGTTTCCCGCCTCGTGCCTGGATTTCATGTCAACGGCCTGCTGCCCGCTCTCATCGCCGCCGTCGTCATCGGCCTCTTGAACGCCACCGTCGGGCTCTTCCTCAAGATCGTCACCCTGCCGCTGACCATTCTCACCCTGGGAATCTTTCTGCTGGTCATCAACGGCATCATGATCCTGCTGGCCTCAGCCGTTGTTCCCGGATTCCACGTAAACGGCTTTGTGCCCGCCTTTTGGGGCGCACTCATCCTTGCTCTTCTTGGAATGCTGATTCGCGCAGTTGTCAGGGACTCTAAGTAAAGAATTCCGCGCTGTTTGTCGAGCGGCATGCAGCACGTGACGCCGCCTTGAATCGATCAGCCTATTTCGAGCCGGCCGTTTGGTCTGTGGCTGCGGGTTGGCGGGTTCTCGCGCCATGCTGTCGAGTGGCAGGCTTCTGCGCCGCTTTTGGCTGCAACGCTCTTGTCTCGATCGCCTCGGGCGCCTTCGGTCCCGGCAGCGTTTGCGGTTGGCGAATCGCTCCCGCCCCGCCGAAACCACCGCTGATTGCAGGCATCACCATCACCTTGCCCGGCTGACTCTGCTGCACGCGCGTGTAGACCCCCCAACCCCCGCCCGCAACAATAAAAACAATCGCAGCAGCGGCCGCGCCGCGCATCCAGCTATTCTCCGCGCGCAGTGCACTCGGCCACATCAGGACGCGTCCCCGCCGCGGCGTCGCATCCAGCTTTCTATGGATTCTTTCTTCCAGGCCATCCGGTGGGGGCAGCTTTGCAACCAACCGCAAAGTCTCTTCCGCGCTCGATCGAGTCGCGGAAACGATCGGCTCGTGAGGGTTCGTATTCATCGCAAACTCCTCTCATGCTCCAGCAATTCAGCCATCAGATTGCGCGCCCGGAACAGCCTCGACCGCACGCTTGATTCGGTGATTCCCAGCACCGATGCGATCTCAACGCTGCTAAGCTCATCAAATGCTGAAAGCACCAGCACCTGCCGCTCCTTGGCAGGCAGCCGGTCAACACAGCCCAGAACGTGAGCATGATGCTGCGCCGCCGAGGCAACCTCCTCGGCCGAAAGGCCCGTCGAAGGCAGCACTCGCGCCAGCTCGCTCACATCGTCGGTTTCGGGCCGCGTCTTCGCGCGCCGCTTCCTGTCGAGCACGATATTCCACACAATGCGGATCAGCCACACCCGTTGATCGCGTACCTCGGCCAGCGAGTCGCGATGGCGTAGCACACGAACGAACGCCTCCTGGACGGCGTCTTCTGCATCGGCTTGGTTGCGAAGTACGGAATAGGCCACGCGATACAAGGCGCTGGCATACTGGTCGACCATTGCGGCAAGCGCATCGTCTTCCGCGCGCCGGCGGGCTTCGTCATTCACCGCGCTCGTGTCGCTCTCCATCCATCCTGCGAAAATGGCCTGGCTGGTGCCCATCAGTCACCAGACGCAGCCAGAGATGAAAGTGCTCAGGCTCAGCCCGCCCTTATTTCGCGGCTAGCTTCTCCGACGCGATCGAGCCCGCGGCCCCGTCCTTATCCGCGTCCTTCACCTTGGCCCACAGTACGCGGGCCATGTCCTGCTTGCCTTCGGCGGCATACAAATCTGCCAGGTCAAGCTGGGCCACGCTCGCCGAAACCGTCGCTGAAGGCTTCGCGATGATCTCGTTGTAGAGGGCGATCGCATCGTTGTCGCGCGAGGTCTGCCGGTAAAGTCCCGCCAGCGCCAGCTTGGCCAGGTTCGATGTATTGCGGTCCCACGCCCCTGCCGCCGTCTTCAGCTCGCTCTCGGCCTGGCTGTTCTGCCCCAGGTCCTCATAGGTCACTCCGGCGAAGTAATGAGCTTTTGCCGCCGCCGGCAGCCAGCTGTAATCGTGCGCAATCGCCACGAACTCGCGGTTGGCTTCCTTCCCTCGCGCCGCGGCCGTGGTATAGGCGCCCGGCTCCGATGGCGCGCCCGGGACGGCCAGGGGCGTAGCATACACATCCAGAGCCGCGCCCAGCGCGGTATTCGCGGCCGACGACCTTACATTCCAGAAAATCAGGCCGGCAATGGCCACAGCCACTACAACCCCAACCACGATTCCCCACCGCAACGCGGCGGCCTGGTGTTCGCCAATCCAGCTGGCGCTGCTCGCGGCAGCTTGCGCAAATTTGTCTTTCTTCAGGGCGTGACGCGTTCGAGTATCCACGGAGTCTTTCTTGTCCTTTTCCGGTATCCCTGCAGGCGGGTCCAAACAGAAGAAAATGGTGCCACTGCAACCCATCTAGTGTATCAGCGGGCTTTGAGCGCAGTCCACGAGGCGGCTGTTCAAGGCAGTGCTTGCGTGCATTAAGCTCGAGGTATGGGACAAGACGTTCCGGTAACCACCACACTTGCGCCTTGGTTGCTTGTGCGTAACAGCATTCAGGCTGTCGAGTTCTACAAGCTTGCCTTCGGCGCCCAGGAAATCTATCGGCTCGAAGGCCACGGCGGAGTCGTCTCGCGTCTTGCAGTGGGCAATTCTGAGTTCTGGGTAAGCGATGAGTCGCCCGAACACGGCAATTTCAGCCCGCAAACTCTCAACGGCACCAGTTCGCGCATGATCCTTACCGTTACCGACCCTGACGCGGTTTTTGCGCAGTGCTGCGCGGCTGGGGCGCGCGAAGTTTACCCAGTCTCCGAAGGACACGGTTGGCGGGTCGGCCGCGTCGAAGATCCGTACGGTCACCACTGGGAAATCGGGCGCCAGCTCAACTAGCGGCTTGCGCCGCCCGCTTGCCCCCGTACCGTCGGAACGGTAACCTTAAACCATGTACGAGGACTTCCACGTCGCCGACCGCTGGACCGGCGAAGACCTTCATTGCCGATGGAGAGCGAATATCGTCGCCATCGCCACACGCCATGCCGACGCGGTCGACATTCGCTTCGACGTTAACGGCCGTCCCATGTGGATCGCGATGCCCTCGATCGCCTGGGTCGAGCAGAAGAAGCGCTCCGGCAAGGTCATCACCGACCAGCTCGCTGCGCAGGCGGCCGGCCACTATTTGAAGCAACTGGTCGAGGAAGGCTACGACTCCCGTCGCGAGGTTTACACCATGACTGTCGCCGAGGTACTCGATCACCTCGACGCCGTGGTGGCGGAGGCAAAGCACCTGGGCGCTATGCCCGCGCTCCAGCCTGGACCTCAGGTTATCGGTTAGGCCGGCGAGCGCGTCCAACATAAGCACCCTTTTCTGATAATGCGCAGCGCTTTCATTCTTTTCATCGCAGCCGCCGTCTTCTCGGCCGCAATCCCTATGGCAGCGGCGCAAAGCCCCGCCGCCAACGCGCCGCTTCCGAACGCGACCGAGCTGCTCAAGCGCCTCCTCGCCAATGAACACAAGCTCGCGGCCGAGCGCGAAAAATACGACTGCCGCATCACCGATCGCATTGTTGAGACCGACGCCAAAGGCAACACCAAAAAAGACACCTCCGTCGTCTCCGATCTCTTCTATGTCAACGGGATTCCCATCGAGCGCACCCTCCAGAAAGACGGCAAGGATCTTTCCGCCGACGATCAGCACAAGCAAGACGACCATGTGATGAAGGAGACGGTGAAGTACAGCAATCAAGCCACCGCGCAGAAGGAAGAAGACAAAAACAATCAGGAGCTCGAAGATTTTATCCAGGCCATGATGCTGGCCAATGGCTACCGGCAAATTGTCGATGGCCGCAGCGTTCTTTTCTACGAAATCGTGCCCAATCCAAAGTTCGATGCCAGGAACCTGAACCAGCGTCTGGCCCAGGTGATGAAGGGCAAAATCTCCATCGATGAGCAGACCGGCGAGTTGATCGACATCAATGTGACTTCGGTCGCTGACTTGAAGATCGGCGGCGGCCTTCTGGCGAATGTGCACAAGGGCCTGTGGTTGCACATCCACAATCAGCCGCGCTCCGACGGCGTTTGGCTCACTGATTTAGCTGAAGGCTCAGGCGATGCGCGCGAGGCACTCTTCCTGCATCCTTATCTGCGTTTCAAAGAAACTTCAGACGGCTGCCATCTCTACTCGGCCACGGCAAATCAGGTTGGACCGGCACAGCTCGTCAAAAAGCCGTAGGCTGCCCGTGGGCCACTTGCGTCTCCTCCGGAACCAAGTCTCCGCCGCGCCCCAGCAACCGGCTCAGAATCACATAGAGCACCGGGATAAAGACGAGGTTCAAAACCGTCGACAGCAACATGCCTCCAACAATCGTCGTTCCTACCGATTGGCGGCCTAACGCGCCCGCTCCGCTTGCGAATACCAGCGGCAGCACACCCATGATGAACGCGAATGACGTCATAAGAATCGGCCGCAAGCGCAGCTCCGCGGCTTCAATCGCTGCCTCCGCAATGGTCCGGCCCTTGCGCCGCAGCTGCTCCGCGAACTCCACAATCAGAATCGAGTTCTTCGCCGATAGCCCGATCAGCATCACCAGTCCGATCTGGCAATAGACGTCGTTGGCAAATCCGCGCAACAAAACCAATCCCAAAGCTCCCAGCACAGCCATCGGAACTGCCAGCAGAATAATGAACGGCAGCGCGAAGCTCTCGTATTGCGCCGACAGCGTGAGATAAACCACCAGAATGCCTAGCCCGAAAATAAGCAGCGCTCTGCCGCTGGACTCGATTTCATCCAGCGTGATTCCCGTCCACTCGTAATTCATGCCGTGCATCATGTTGTCGGTGGCCAGCTTCTCCATGCTCGTGAGCGCTTCACCGGAACTGTAGCCCTGCGCCGGCGATCCGTCGATCTCAACCGCGCGGAACAAATTGTAGTGCGTGATCACCGGCGGCCCCGAGCTGCTGGCAACGGTCACCAGGTTATCCAGCGGAACCATCTGGCCAGAATCGGAGCGCACATAGTAGCTGTGCAGGTCGCTCGCCTTCATGCGGAACGGCTGGTCGGCCTCGACGTATACACGGTAGGTGCGGCTGTTGTAGTCAAAGTCGTTGATGTATTCCGATCCCATGAACACGTTGAGAGTGCTTGCGATCTGCGTGATCGAAACTCCCATCGCCTTCGCCTTCTCACGATCGATCGTCACCAGCTCCTGCGGATCGTTGGCGGAAAATGTCGTGATCAAGTCGGTCAAATCCTTGTGCGTGCTGCCGGCGCCCACAATCTGATGTGCCACGCGATCCAGGTCGCTCAGGCTGTTGCCGCCCTGGTCCTGCAGCATGAACTGAAACCCGCCGTAACTGCCAACTCCTTCCACCGCGGGCGGTTGGAAGGCCGCAACCAGGCCGCCGTTCGGCATAAACATCAGCATTTGCAGCTTCGGCGAGATGTCCTTGATAACATCCGCCGTCGAATACGGCTTTCCTCCATGCTTATCCGTTGTATCCGTATCCACAAACATCATGCCTGCATTCGACGCGCTGCCGGCAAAGCTGAAGCCCAGGATCTGAAACAACCCCTTCACGTGCGGATTCTGCCCAATGATGGCCGCTCCCTCGTCGGCAAGCGCCCCCGTATATGCAAGCGAGGACCCCGGTGGCGCCTGCACAATCACCATGAAATATCCCTGATCCTCCTGCGGAATGAAACCGGTCGGCACGGTTCGGTAAATCCAAATCGTCGCGCCAAGCCCCACAAAAAATACCAGCAGCAAAATATAGCGCAGCTGCAACGCAACATGAATCACCCGCGCATAGGTGCTCGCCAGCCACGTGATAAAGTTGTCCGCGCCATGGATGAATGCAGCAAACGCGCGCGAAACGAATCCGATGTGGAGAAAATCCAATTGCTTCGGCCGCGCCTCTTCGCCCCTTAGGAAAAGCGCCGATAACGCCGGTGAAAGTGTCAGCGCATTGAACGCCGAAATCGCAATTGAAAACGCGATCGTCAGCGAAAACTGCCGGTAGAGAATTCCGGTGGCGCCGGGGAAGAATGACACCGGCACGAACACCGCAATCAGCACCAGTGACGTCGCGATCACCGCGCTCGTCACCTCTTTCATCGCGCGCGACGTGGCCTCATGCGCATTCGAGTGCTCCATGTGGATGTGGCGCTGCACGTTCTCGATCACCACAATCGCGTCGTCCACCACGAGGCCCGTAGCTAGCGTGATTCCGAAAAGCGTGAGCGAATTGATCGAGAAATCGAAAACCCGGATGAACGCAAATGTCCCGATCAGCGACACCGGAATCGTGACTGCCGGAATGATCGTCGCCCGCCAATCCAGCAGGAACAGGAAGATGACCGTGATGACGATGACGATGGCAATGCCCAGCGTCACCAGCACTTCATGAATCGATTGCCCCACGGCAGTCGTGGAGTCGAATGCAACGGCATAATGCAGGCCCGGCGGAAAATTCTTTGACAATTGCTCCAGCGCAGCCTTGGCCTTGCGGTCCACGTCGAGGGAATTCGCTGTCGAAAGCTGCTCAACGCCAAGCCCCATCGCCTCGTGGCCCGCGTACTTAAGCGCGGTGCTGTAACCTTCCGCGCCGATTTCCGCATGCCCCACATCCTTCAGTTGCACAAGGCCGTTTGGCGAGTTCTTGACAATGATGTTGTCGAACTCCTCCGGGCTGGTGAGCCGCCCGATCACGCGCACCGGAATCTGGTAAGCCTGTTTCAGATCCGCGGGCGGCTGTCCCAGCTGCCCCGCAGGAACCTCGACGTTCTGTTCTTCCAGGGCATTCACCACGTCCGTTGCCGTCAGCCCGCGCGCTGCCAGCCGAACCGGGTCAAGCCATACGCGCATCGCATACTTGCGCGGGCTGAAGTTCTCCACATCGGCCACGCCGGGCACGCGCTTCAGCGCATCCACCACGTACACGTCGAGATAATTCGATATGTATTCGTTCGAGTAGCGGCCATCGAGCGTGAAAAAGCCCACGCCGAAGACGAAGTTGTTATTCGATTTCAGAACGTTGATGCCGGTTGAGACCACCTCGCCAGGCAGCCGTCCTTCTACGCTGGCCACGCGGTTCTGCACATCCACCGCGGCAATATCCAGGTTGTAACCGGTTTGGAACGTGACGTTGATCTGGCATACGCCGCTGTTGGTGCTCGTGGAGCTGATGTAGCGCATTCCCTCCACGCCATTGATCGCTTCTTCCAGCGGTATTGTTACTGCCTTTTCGACGGTCTGCGCATCGGCGCCCACGTAAACTGCCTGAACTGCCACTACCGGCGGCGCCAGGCTGGGGTACATCTCCACCGGGAGGCTCGGTATGCAGATCGCTCCCGAAAGAATGATCAACAGAGCGCAGACCGTTGCAAAAACCGGGCGATGAATGAAGAAGTCGACAAACACGTGTGAGCCCTCTTTCCTACGAGACCGTCGCGGGCCGCGTGTGTCTCTTGTTCATTGCCCTAGCCCTGTGATGATGTCTGCGATGCGGTCGGTACACCGCTGCGCGCGCCGCGTCGTGATTTCCATTCGCCGCCGGCGGCGGCGCTGTCTGGCTTTGCGGCCCACCCGCTGGTCCCTGTGCAGGCGCACCTCCCGGCGGCCCTCCCGGCAGCAGCATCACCGGCATCCCGTCCACCAGGAATTGCGTTGCAGAAACAATCACGCGATCGCCCGTGTTCAGGCCCGACACAATCGAATAGTTGTTCCCCACTGTGTCTCCCAACACCACCGAAACCCTGTGCGCAAGCGTCATCGGGCCTTGCTGCTTCACCACATAAACAAAGCTTTCTTCACCCTGCCGCGTCACCGCCAGCACCGGAACCACAGCCATGGGCTTCGTGCTCCAGATAACGTCGGCCTTCACAAGTTGCTCGTTGCGCAGCACTCCCGACTTGGTCTCCACCGGTGCCTTCACCAGGATTCCCTGCAACGTGCTGTCCACCTCAGGCGAAACAAAATCGAGATGCGTCTTTTCCAGCAGCTTGCCGTTGTTATCCATCAAATTCACCGCCAGCCCCGGCCGCACTTCGCCGCCGCGCTCGGTGGGGATGTAAATGTATGCCTCCAACTGGCCGACCTCGTCCACCGTCGTCAGCACAGCGGCCGGCGATTGGTTTGGAGAAACATAGTCGCCAACGTGCACTGGAATGTCGCCTACGACGCCATCAAACGGTGCGCGGATTGTGTAGTAACTCAGCAACTGTTCTCCGGCTTTGCGCGCTTCCACAGCCGACTCGTAATCCGCCTTCGCGTTTTCGAACGCCTGCTGCGCCTGCTCGTAGGCGTCGCGGCTGGTCACGCCCGCCTCAAACAGCTTCCGCTGGCGATCCACCTCCACCGTGTCGTAGTCGTTCAGCGCCTTCTTCTGCAGCTCGGTTGCGCGCAGTGAGTCCACCGTTGCCTTCTGCTGTCGGTCGTCGATCTGCATCAGCAACGTGCCGGCCTTCACCTGCTCGCCGCTGTGAACCCGGATTTCCGTCAACTGGCCGCTCACTTGCGGCATCAGCGTTGTCGACCTGCGCGATTTGATCGTGGCCACGTATTCGCTCGATTGCGGAACCGGCGACATCGACACCGTCACCGTCTGCACCGGCAGTGCCTGCGGCCCCGCCGGCCCCCCAGCACCCGCTTCGGGCTTCTTCTGGCACCCTGAAACAGCTATGCCCGCCGCGACCACGCAAGCGATCGCGAACATCTTCTGGAACCTGCTTTTGCTCACTCGATTCTTCCCCTGGCTGCAGTCACTGCCGCGCTTTGCCATAAACCAACTGGGCAGGCAGCCTGATTCGTCGCCCCGCTCCCTGGTTGCCGCAATCGCCATGGTGATCAGACACACCACTCCGGCTTATCGATACAAAAAAACGCATGCCATCGCCTTCACAAGCGCGCAAATGCCTGAATCTTCATCGAGGATAGCTTATTTGACGTTTACGGAACGGTGACGTTTCTGGTTCCCGCTTGTGAGCTATTATTCTGAGCCGCCGCGGCGACCGGAGAATCTGCAGTTGTTCTTGGCGATTTTCATCTATCCCGAATGCGGGCGGCCTCCGCACGCTCCACTTGGGAGGGAAAGCACGAACCCCAACCTCCCTCGCAAGTTGTCATTCTCAGGTCGCCGTGGCGACCGAAGAATCTGCAGTTGTTCTTGGCGATTCTCAATTGCCCTGAAATGCCGGCGCCTTGTGCAGACTCCGATTGAGCGGAATCATACACGCGTCGCCCGTGCTTGTTTTGACACCCCTTCACCGAGTTGATAGCCTTCTACTTAAGGGCACACGCGAACAACCTCGCCTCTGCGCAATCCTCTTCCAGCCGTCCCCGTCGTCTAGCCCGGCCTAGGACACCGCCCTTTCACGGCGATAACACGGGTTCAAATCCCGTCGGGGACGCCACTCAAGTTTAATCTGTAGGAAGATTGAGGATTTGCCGACCGCCTCACGTGAGATGAAATCGCGTCTTTCGCGATTGAATGGGCACGGTCAGGACGGGAATAGGGAGATCTCCACCCGCGCGACAGGGGCTCATTTCAGCAGCGCATCATACCGCACTACCCGGGGTCGATTGCCTATTAGCCACAGCCTTCGGCAGTTTATTGAAGTGCAAACACAACGTTAATCGTCGTCTGAACCTCAACCGGTTCGTTGCTGAGCTTGTATGGTTTGTAGCGCCAGGTGCGCACGGCATCCGCTGCTGCCTGCTGCAACATGGCTGGCCCGCTCACCACCTTCAGGTCCTTAATCGTGCCGTTTTTTGTGATCGTCGCCTGAAGCACCACGGTGCCCGATATTCGTGCCGCTTTCGCGATCGCCGGATAGACAGGCGCCGTCTGCCGAATCAGCATCCCGGTTGCGATTCCAGATGAAATGTCGAACGGTTTGGACGGTACCACCTTGATCGAAGGCTGTGTCCGTGCTCCAGGCATGCCATCGCTCGCCCCGCCCAGGCCATCCCCGCCGTTCAAAGCAAGATTCACGGGGGGCGGCGCATTTTCCGCCTGCGGTTTGCCGCCTTGCGGAATAAGGGTGGGCGCGGTCAGTTGATCGTCCATCATTTTCGCTTGCTTCTTCGTCGGCCCTGAAGCAGGCTGTGCGCCGTTGCCACTGTTCGCAGGTGCTGCGGCTGCCGGCTGCGGTTGCGATGCTGGCGCAGGCTGGTTCTGGTTGGCTGAATCGGTTCCCGGCGCATTTGCGGCGTCAGGTTGAATCTGCGTCTCCGTCGGCTGCTGCGGCTGAACCGATTGTTTCGGCGCGCCATTCGCACGATGGAAAATCGGGCTCAAAAATGCCAGCGGCAGAAGAACCGCAACTGCGCCTGCAGACCCGATCATGATCCACTTCTTGTTTGCCGCCTTGGGCTTTTCCGGGGCTGTCGCAGTTTGCGCAAACGCCTGAAAGAGAGCGCTGTCAGCTTCGCTCTGCGATACCTTCGCGGCTGCCGCGGATGAGAGCGCTCCGTTCACCTTGACGACCTTCGGCAAACCGGAAGCCGGAGGAACCGGCTTCGTAGGATAGCTCGTCTCAGGCGCGAGATAGGGACGGCTGCCAGATCCATTCGAGCCATTCGACGGCTTGCTCACCGGCTCATGCTGCCTGACCGGCGCCGGCGCAGATGGCGCCGAACTGTGTGGCCTCTCCGCGGCGCGCGGCACGTTCGCTTCGCGTTCTGTGAACTGTGCTGAAGTATTTGGCTTCTTGCCGAGAGTGTGAGCTGCTTCCCATGCTTCCCACTCGCTCAGATTTCCCGGTTTCGGCGTCGGAGACGATTCACCATCCCACTCGACGTAATGCTTTGGCTGAGGAGCAACTGCAGGCGCCGACGGCGATGGGCCCAAATCACGCGGTCTTTCCACTTGTGGCGCTACCGTTGAGCTGCCGTTGGCAGACTGCCCACGCGGACTCGTCGGCTCGCCAAATGAATGCGTAGCTTCCCACGCCTCCCATTCATTGGGCTTGCTCGGGGCAGGCTCAGGCGCAGCCTCGCCATCCCACTCGCTGAAGTCATCAGGAAGGGTTTCAGGGAGCAGTGGAGTTAGTTCTTCAGGAGATGCCATTTACCATCCTCACCTTTCTCGTATACCGCGCCTTTGTAGGTACGTGTTTCCCGTGGCCTTTTCTCAGCCGCAGCGAAGTCGCTCGTCATTTCTGCAGAGGTCGAATCCGCCGCGCCAAAATCCGTCGCTTGCGCCGCAATCGAAGAAGATGCCGCAGCGTCTGCGTTTGCCGGCGAAGACCCGTATGGCAGTCCTTCCACCTCAAGCTCGACTGTGGCTTCTGACTTCGCGTACTTGTCTGCCTCCGCCGGAGTGAACGTCGCGGAGAGGATATATTTGCCCGGCGCAAGAACGTGGCCCGCTGAAGGTGTATACGAAAACGTTCCAGGAATCATTGCTGTCGCGTTTAACTGAGCCGCACTCAACGGCGTGCCATACGAAATCTTGGCTGGTGGCGCCCAGCTGATCACTGCCGGCAGCTTCTCGGTGACGGTGAGCGGCACCGTTGCACGAGCCGATGCGTAGTTCAAGGTATCTGCCGGAGTAAAGACCGCCGAAAGTTCATGCACTCCGGGCGAGAGCCTTTCGCCTGCCCTCGGCGTATAGGCAAATGTTCCCGGCACACTCGCTCGCGCATTCAGCTGCGCGCCACCGAGTACAACATCATGGGCGATTGGATCGGGCGTCGGCCACACAATTGCGGGAGCTGCCTTCGCCACCGTTAGCGACACAGCAGACTGCGAGATCGAGTACCCAACACTGTCTGCCGGCGTAAAGATCACCGTCAGTTCATGCTCCCCGGCCGCGAGCACGGCCCCTGAATCGGGTTTGTACTCGAAGGATCCAGGTACCGAAGCCCGCGCGCACAGTTGCGTCCCGCTCAGCTGCATGCCATAGATAATTGGAGTCGGTTTCGGCCAATGAATTGCCGATTTTGCCTTGGCGACCGCGAGCGTTACGGTAGCTTGTGCCGCGGAATAGTTAGCGGTGTCGGCCGGAGTGAACGTAACAGAAAGGGTGTGGGTTCCCGGCGGAAGCACTTCGCCCGCTGCGGGAGAGTACTCGAATTTGCCGGGCACTGGAGCCGTGGCATTGAGCTGCGTCTCATCCAATGCAGTGCCATAGACGACCTTCGCAGGCGTCCGCCACGAAATGGCCGGCGCCGACTTCGACACGGAGATCGTGACTGAAGCCTGCTGGGGGGAGCACCTGGTGGGGTCAGCAGGCGTGAAGGTGACCCACAGCGAGTGCGTGCCCACAGGCAGCACATAGCCGGGCCCCGGCGTGTAGACCAGCGTTCCCTCAGCCGATGCCGTGGCATTGAGCTGCGCAAACGTCAGCCTGTTGCCATAGGCGATGGGGTCAGGTGTTGGCCAGTTGATGGTTACGTCCGATCGCTCCTCGGCCGGTTGGAAACTTCCGTCGCTCTCCGGCTCATGAATCCCGGATAGTGCCATGACCATGTCGTTTGTGGGACCTCTCTGATCGATCTCCCTGTTGCTCTCTGTTGTGATGGGAAGCCCATTGATTGAGCTCGCCATTTCCAGGCTGATGCGCGAAGTGCGGGTTTCAGGCAATCCGCCGTCGCCGTGCTGTAGCGCGCGCGCGGCGTCCTGATCGTCGGGGATCTTCCACCGCACGGGCTTGCCCAGGGCCTTCGTAATCACCTCTTCGTTTGCCGTCTCAAGAAAACGCGGCTCGAACCGGTTAATCACGATCTCAAGGTTTTCGCTTCCTTCTGCAAAGAACTGCGAGATCAGCCGATTTGAATTCCGCAGCTCCGAGATACCGGTTTGCGTGACCAAATAAATGGTGGACGCATCTTCGAACAACGCCTTGGCTGCAACGTCAATCCTCGATCCCACGTCGACGATCACATAATCAAATTCCTGCCGCGCAATCGCGATCAACTTATCGATGGCGCTCTTCGACACCTCGAGATCGGGAACTTTTGTTGGAGCGGCCAGCAGGAATACTCCGGACCGATGCCGAACCAGGAGATTGTGAAACAGGCTTGCATCCAGGCGGTCGATACTTCTCAACGCATCCTCGGTCGAGTAGCCGGCTGAGATTCCCAGGCACAGCGCGCAATCACCGATCGGCAGCGCAAGGTCAATCAACAGAATGCGGTGCTCGGGCCTTTGAGCCAGCGCGATCGCTACATTGCACGCTACTGTGGTAACGCCGGATCCGCCCTTCGAACCGAGAAAGACATGCAGCCCTCCCGGCCCGTTCTTTGTCGAAGCAACCTCCCTTGCACTCGTCCGCTCGTGAGGAGCAGCCATACGCCGCAGAGCTTCAGCAATTGTGTCTCGTTGAAAGGGCAACAGAAGATATTCGCGAGTACCTGCGCGCATCAAGCGGATCGCCACTTTCGGATCGTTCTTCTCCGAATAGACCATGATCGGCGCCGCATCGCCTGCGCCGGTTTCTTCAATCAGTTCCAGAACCTGTTCGGGATCGCTGTCCAGATCAAGCACGACAGCATCGAAAGTAGCCAGCAGCCTTCTTAGGTGCTCGGGCTCGGGCGGGTAGGAGTTGAATTCTCTGATCACCGCTCTGCGCGTATCGGCGAGACCTTTGGCAACGATATTGCGAGTTCGCTCGTCCGGACCCACCAGTGCAACCGATAAGGGTGTCACCGCAGCGGTGTTGGCGTGGTTCCAGTCGAACCCGCGAGCCGCAGCAGCAGAGGCCACATTATGGAGCGCTTTTTCTGATGAAATGCTCATACAAACACCGCAGTTTTTCAGTTCAGATCTTGCCTTGACAGTTCTTCGAAAGCTGAACTCGCGAGTTCTTTCCGCCATGAATGAATTGCGTTTCCGCGATTCGGGGAAAGAATTCTCAATGCGAGCATCAACTAGCGACCCGCTGTCAACAAGTCGTTGTGGGACGATAGTAACGAGTTTTCAGTCACGGAAGAGCGCGGGATAACCAGAAATGGTCATTACGAAAGTGTGAAAATGGCTCCAGCTTTTGGGGTATGCCGGCTTCGGTTCGCGCAGTGCTGTTTCTCTTTGAGGCAGGAGTGAAGCGCCTTTGAAGCCGCACTCAGGATTTGCGGCTCGAGATCATCTTTTGGTCCATCTATCTATATTTGAAATTCATCGAGCTCTTTGCGAATTACATCGCGCCATTGCCCAGGATCGCATCGATCCGCGCCAGGTCCTTGTCTGTGAAGGCCAATTCGCCCAGCGCAGCCACGTTTTGCTCAATCTGTTCTACGCGGCTCGCTCCGATCAAAGCAGATGTGACGCGGCCATCGCGCAGCACCCACGCCAAAGCCATCTGCGCCAGCGACTGCCCGCGCTTGTGAGCGAGTTCGTTCAACGCCCGAATCTTCGTCAGCTTTTCTTCGTCTATGTCGCGCGCTTTCAAAAACCCATGCGGCTTCGATGCCCGCGCGTCCGCCGGAATTCCTTTCAGATAACGATCGGTCAACATTCCCTGCGCCAGTGGGCAAAAAGCAATCGCGCCCACGCCTTCCTTGCCCAGCACATCGAGCAGCCCGCGCTCCGGTGTGCGTTCGAACATCGAATACTTCGGTTGATGGATCAGGCACGGCGTCCCGAGTTCACGAAGAATCCTGACCGCTGCAGCTGCTTGTTCCGGGTTGTAATTGGAGATCCCCGCATAGAGTGCTTTACCGGAACGCACAGCCTGATCCAGAGCCGCCATCGTTTCTTCCACCGGAGTCTCCGGATCGGGGCGATGCGAATAAAAAATGTCCACGTACTCGAGACCCATTCGCATCAGGCTCTGGTCGAGGCTCGCCAGCAAATACTTCCGCGATCCCCAATTGCCATAGGGCCCGGGCCACATGTCGTAACCCGCCTTCGTTGAGATGATCAGCTCGTCGCGGTACGGCTTCAAGTCGAGCCGTAGAATCTCGCCGAAGCTGCTCTCGGCGCTGCCCGGTGGAGGGCCGTAATTATTGGCCAGATCGAAGTGAGTGATCCCGAGATCGAACGCGCGCCGCACCATGGCGCGGGAAGTTTCGAAATCGTCGACGCCGCCAAAGTTATGCCACAAACCAAGCGAAATCGCCGGCAGCCGAACGCCGCTGCGCCCGCACCGCCGGTACTGCATCGTGTCGTAGCGTTCTTCGTTGGCGGAATACACAGCCGCTCCTTTATATAGGAAGAGGTCCGGAGACGAGGCTAGCTCAGCACTGCCACGACCGAAACTTCTTTCCGCCCGTCGCTCGGAACAGGAATGATTTGGCCTACCACCGGCGCGCCATCCACCACCAGCGAAACCTTGTTTCCGTTTCCTTTGCGCTCGACCCCGATCTTGTAGGTCACGCCGCGAAAAATGCGCGTCGCGGTAAATCCCTTCCAATCCGCCGGAATCACCGGCGCGATTTCAAGGCCGTCATACGTAGGCCGCACGCCGAGGATCCATTGCGAAATGGCGTAATAATTCCACGCCGCTGTGCCCGTCAGCCACGAGTTCTTTGCCTCTCCGTGAGTCGGCGCGTCTTTGCCGGCGATCATCTGCGCATAGACATAAGGCTCGCAGCGATGCACCTCGCTGATCTCTTCGCGCGCCGAGGGATTGATGCGCAAATAGTAATCGTATGCTGCGTCTCCTTTGCCCAGCCGGGTCTCCGCGATCATCACCCATGGATTCACGTGGCAAAACACGCCTGCATTCTCCTTGTAGCCCGGCGGATACGAAGAAATCTCGCCGAGATGCAGATAGTAGCGCGTGTAGGCCGGCTGATGCACCACAAGCCCATGCTTCGTCGCTAAATGCTCTCGCACCGATGTCAGCGCCTTCGCCGCTCGGCCGTCATCAAGCCCAATCCCCGCCAGCACGCAAAAGCCGTTCGACTCGATAAAGATCTTTCCTTCTTCGCACTCCTTCGATCCAACTTTGTTTCCGAAACTGTCGTAGGCGCGCAAAAACCACTCGCCGTCCCATCCGTGCTGCTTCACCGCTTCTTCCATGCGATCGGCCGCAGTCAAAAAACAAGGCGCCTCGTCCGCGCGGCCGTGACGAATGGCAATCGCAGCCAGCTCACGCGATGCGTGCACAAAAAGCCCTGCGATAAAAACCGACTCCGCCACTTTCCCGTCGCGGTTGGTCGTTGTCTGAAACGAATTGCCGGGCGTGTCAGAAAAACAGTTCAGGTTCAGGCAATCGTTCCAGTCGGCGCGCCCGATGAGCGGCAAGCCGTGCTGGCCCAGCCGCTCCAGCGTATAGCGAAAACTGCGACGCAGATGATCGTAGAGCGGCTCCTCAGTGGCCGGCTGATTGTCATACCGCACCTGCTCGTCCAGAATGCTCCAGTCGCCCGTCTCCTTCAGATACGCGGCCACGCCCATGATCAGCCAATGCGGATCGTCATTGAACCCGCTTCCAATATCGTTATTGCCGCGCTTGGTCAGCGGCTGGTACTGGTGATAGGCGCCTCCGCTCTCGAGCTGCGTTGCCGCCAAGTCCAGAATTCGTTCACGTGCTCGCGCCGGGACCATGTGCACAAACCCCAGCAGGTCCTGGTTTGAATCCCGAAAACCCAGCCCGCGTCCGATGCCCGACTCGAACGACGATGCCGAGCGCGACATATTGAACGTCGCCATGCACTGGTACGCATTCCAAATGTTTACCATGCGATTGGTGTGCACATCCGGCGTATCCACCTGGAAGATGCCCAGAAGCTTATCCCAGTGCGCGCGCAAACGCTCGAACGCGGCGTCGGCCTTCCGCACTCCCAGATTCCTTGCGATCGCCGCCCTCGCCAGCTCCTTATTAATCGTCTGCGATCCCGCAGGATCGAACTTCTTGTCCTTCGCGTTTTCCTGATAGCCCAGAACAAACACGATCTGCCGCGTCTCTCCGGCAGCCAAATCGAGCTTCACCTGATGAGCGCCAATCGGCGCCCATCCATGCGCAATCGAATTGGTCAGTTGCCCGGCAGCCACCGCCGCGGGGTTGTCCCATCCGCGATAAGGTCCCAGAAACGCATCGCGAGAAGTGTCGTAGGCCGCAACCGGCTCGGAACACGCAAAAAACGCGAAATGATCGCGTCGCTCGCGGTACTCCGTCTTGTGATAGATGATCCCGTCAATCACCTCTACTTCGCCGATGTTGTAATTCCGCTGGAAATTTGTAGCGTCGTCCTGCGCGTCCCAAAGGCAGAATTCCACGCTGGCATACACTGCAACCTGCGCCGATTTGTTCCGGCGATTCGTCACCGAAAGTTGCCAGATCTCCAGGTTCTCGTCGAGCGGCACGAAATACCGGGTGCGAGCTTCGATGCCCCCGAATGTCGATCCAATCGTGGTGTAACCCATGCCGTGCCGGCAGGAATAATCCTCGGTCGCATGCCGCGTTGGCTGCCAGCTTGGCGACCAGAAACGTCCTGACGCTTCGTCGCGCAAATAAACGTAGCGCCCGCCGCAATCCCACGGCGCATTGTTATAGCGGTAGCGAGTAAGCCGCCGCAAGCGCGCGTCGCGATAGAACGAATATCCTCCCGCCGTGTTGGAGATGATCCCGAAATACTCCTGGCAGCCGAGATAGTTGATCCACGGCAGCGGCGTATCCGGCCGCGTGATGACATACTCGCGATTTTGATCGTCGAAGTGTCCGAACTTCACTGTTCAATTCCTTTTCTGAACCGGGGCGGGAGCGAAGCTGCAGTTCACGAGAGCGTGCTGAATCGTTTTTGCAGGGCTAATTGACTACATTGAGAGCGAAGCGCGATTATAGCTGAATCACTGGAAGGCCAACAAGATTTTTTCTCGAACATCGCGGCTGAGGGCGAGGATTTCATTGCCGGGGCGCATAAAGATGTGAGAGACTGATCCGTCTTTCCAACCGAACCTGGCGGCTGAAACGAATGAACGAGAGAGCGCATTCACTGGATCGATACCCCCAAAGCCTTCGCACCGGCCGCTTTCGGCCTTTCTGTCTCATCATTGCGCTACTGGTTCTTTGCGGGGCAACTGCCCTGTTCGCCGCCGAGAATCCGACCACTGCCATCAAAGTCGACCAGGTGGGATATCTTTCGGCCGGCCCAAAGATCGCCATCGTGAGCAGCGCGGCGAAGACGTTTGAAGTCAGGCGCTCGAGCGACGGGGCCGTTGTGCTTCACGGGGTCCTGGGCCCGCCTGCAACCGATCCGCTCTCCGGCGACACCGTACAGCAAGCCGACTTCTCCCGCCTGCGGCAAGCCGGAACCTATTACATCCAGGTTCCCGGCGTCGGCGTCAGCTGGACCTTTTCTATTGGCCACAATGTGTTCGAGCGCACATGGTACCTCGCCATGCGGGGGTTTTACGGGCAGCGTTGCGGAACCGCCGTCGATCTTGGCCCGGAATTTCCTGGCTATTCGCACGCCGCATGTCACCTGCGCGGCGAGTTCCATCCCAGCTCGGGCAAATCCGGCCCCGCAGACAACATTGGCGGCTGGCACGATGCCGGAGACTATGGCCGTTACATGGTCAATTCCGGCATTGCCACGGGCACTTTGCTATGGGCTTATGAACTCTACGCGCCGCGAATCAAGGCTATCCAATTGAAGATTCCCGAAACTGGCAACGGCATCCCCGACTTTCTGAACGAGGTCCGCTGGAATCTGGAATGGATGCTGAAAATGCAGGATTCCGATGGCGGCGCCTGGCACAAACAGACCAGCACCCACTTCCCCGGTTTCATCGCTCCGGAAAAAGATGACCTTCCGAGCGAAGTAATCGGCACGGGCACGCCGCCTTATAAAAGCACCTGCGCAACCGCCGATCTTGCCGCTGTCGCCGCCATTGCTGCCCGCGTCTACAAGCCTTACGACGCTGCTTTCGCCGCGCGCTCTCTCGATGCCGCTCGCCGCGCCTGGCAATGGACCGATCAGTATCCCAATGTGATCTTCCGCAATCCGCCGGGGATCACGACCGGCGAATACGGCGATTCGGATTGCTCAGACGAGCGATTGTGGGCCGCCGCAGAGCTTTGGCGCACAACCGGCGACGCCGCTTACCATCAATACTTCCTCGATCACTATGCTGCCTATTTGCCCAGCCTGGATTCGCCCGCATCCGAAGGCTGGAGCAAACTGGGCGCAATGGCGCTCCGTACCTACGTTCTTGCGCATCGCAAAGGGGCCGACGCAAAGGCACGGGCTGCGATTCGCAATCGAATGTTGACGGCTGCCCGCGCCATCGTCGAGAGCACTGCCGCAAATCCTTACCACGTCAGTATGAAGCCAACAGATTTTGTCTGGGGCTCAAACGGAATTGCCGCGCAGTATGGCATGGACCTGATGGTCGCCAATCTGATCGCGCCGAATCCTGCGTTTGTCATTACCGCGCGCGACGACCTGCACTATCTCCTCGGCCGCAACACTTTTTCGCTCTCGTGGGTCACCGATGTCGGCCAGCATTCGTTTGAGCATCCGCACCATCGGCCAAGTGGATCAAGCGGCAAAGCTTGGCCTGGATTGCTCTCCGGCGGCCCGAATGCGGCACGGCAGGATGCGGTCCTGGCTGCTCTGCCCAAAGATCTGCCGCCGGAAAAGGTCTACGCCGACCAGACGGATTCTTATGCGAGCAACGAAATAGCTATCAACTGGCAGGCGACGCTGGTGTTTCTATTGGCCGGACAACTGCACTAGGAGTTTTACTCCGCGCTTCGCCGGCCGTACCGGCGCGAGACCGGAGAACGATCGACGAACAAACTCGAGGGATTTGATGCACCTGCAAGCGCTGGATATCGGCATCATTGTGGCCTACATGATCTGTACGGTCGTCGTGGGCTATTACGTGTCGCACCATGCATCGCGCGACATGACCGCCTATTTTCTCGGCGGCAACAAAATGCCGTGGTACGTGTTGGGCCTTTCCAATGCCTCCGGCATGTTCGACATCAGCGGCACCATGCTGCTGGTTTACTGGATGTTCGTATACGGCCTGAAAAGCGTATGGATACCGTGGCTGTGGCCGACTTTCAATCAGATTTTCCTCATGGTATATCTCTCCGCCTGGCTGCGCCGTTCGCGCGTCATGACCGGCGCCGAGTGGATCAAAACTCGCTTCGGCACCGGACGCGGCGCGCAATTGTCGCATCTGATCGTTGTCCTCTACGCATTCATCAGCATCATTGGTTTCTTTAGCTATGGCTTCAAGGGCATCGGCAAATTTGCCGCCACGTTTCTTCCCTGGCATCTTTCGGCGAACGAATATGCCCTGATCCTGATCGTGATTACGTCGCTTTATGTGATCAAGGGCGGCATGATCAGCGTCGTCATCACTGAAGTGGTCCAGTTCTGCGTGCTCTCGGTCGCTTCGTTCGCCGTCGGCATCATCGCCATGCGCCGTGTTGCGCCCGGCGTTTTGCGCAGCATGGTCCCCAACGGTTGGGACAACGTCTTCTTCGGCTGGCACCTGAACCTCGACTGGTCCACCCTCATTCCCGCAACCAGCACGCGCATTGCGCAGGATGGCTACGGCCTCTTCGGCTTCTTCGTGATGATGCTTTTTTT
The DNA here is from genome assembly GCA_035541975.1 of Occallatibacter sp. GTDB lineage: Bacteria > Acidobacteriota > Terriglobia > Terriglobales > Acidobacteriaceae > Telmatobacter. Next base: position 159,617 of record DATKMH010000035.1, read on the forward strand.
TAAAGGCGTGTTGATCTCTGCCGCTGGACCGGCCCCAAACTACGACATGCAGCGCGTACTCAGCTCAAAGAACCCGCGCGAAGCTTCGATGATGAGCGCCTGGGTGAATGTCGTCCTCACCTTCCCTCGTTATTTCCTCACCGCCGGCCTCGCCATTCTCGCGGCCGTCTTCTTCAGCGACAACATCCGCGCCATGGGCGCCAACATGGATTTCGAGCTCGTGCTGCCTTATGCGCTCGCGCGTTTTGTCCCCGTTGGCCTGCTTGGATTCCTGATCTCCGGCCTGCTCGCCGCATTCATGGCCAACTTCGCCGCCACGGTCAACGCTGCGCCGCCCTACTTCGTCAACGACATTTACAAGCGCTATATCCGCCCTGACGCGCCGCCGCGCACCTACGTCCGCCTCAGCTATCTCGCTTCCTTCGCCGTTGTAGTCATCGGCGTTCTCATCGGATGGAATGTCACTTCAGTCAACGCCGTCGTGGTTTGGATCGTCTCCGGCCTCTGGGGTGGATATACCGCTTCGAACGTTTTGAAGTGGTACTGGTGGCGTTTTAATGGCTTTGGCTACTTCTGGGGCATGGTTACGGGAATCACATCGGCGCTGGCACTGCCGCCATTGATCGCGACGCTGCCGGTGGTGAAGCATCTGCTGGCCTCGTACTCCATTAATATGGATGTCTCGATCGTCTTTCCCCTCGTGCTCATTCTTTCGCTCGTCGGCTGCTTCGCCGGAACCCTGCTGACGAAACCGGAAGACGAGGAAGTGCTGAAAGACTTTTACCGCAGGGTGCGTCCCTGGGGTTTTTGGGGGCCGATTTACCGTAAAGTTCTTGCCGAGGACCCCGACTTCAAGCGCAACACCGATTTCATCCGCGACATGTTCAACGTCGCCATCGGAATTGTGTGGCAGGTGGCGCTGGTCGTGCTTCCCATGTACGTCGTGATCTGGGAGCTCAAGCGCGCCGCCATCACTCTCGCGATCGTTCTGGCTACTTCGGCGATTCTCAAGTTCACTTGGTACGATCATTTGGAAACCCGGGAAATCGAAGCGGAGAAAGCCGCTGCGGTGGCAAGCTCCGCCACCTGATTTGCCCGGCACTAACTTGGAAAATCAGAAAAATGGCCAAAAAGACCAAGCCGAGACGTGAGCCAAAACCAGGACAGCCCGTCAGCCTGCGCATCCTGGGCGAGTATCTCGATCTCTCGCCCGCAACCATCTCGCTGGTTTTGAACGATGCACCGGGAGTGCGCGCAATCCCGCAGGAAACCAGGGACCGCGTTAAGCTGGCCGCGGAAAAATTCGACTACCGGCCCAGCTTCTACGCTCGCTCGCTGCGCAAGCGGCAAACTTTTTCCATCGGCGTTTTGGTCCCGGAACTGAGCGACAGCTATACCGCGCAAGTGCTCACGGGTGTCGAGGAATCTCTCATTGAAGAAGGCTACTTCTATCTCACAGCCAGCCATCGCCGCAAGCCGGATCTGATCGAAGAATATCCCCGCATGTTGATGGAAAGGTCGGTCGAAGGATTCATACTCATCGACACGGTTCTCGAACACCGCTTCAAACTTCCGGCAGTCGCGGTCGCAGGGCATCGTCAGATTCCCGGAATTACAAACGTCGTTCTCGACCAGCGCCGCGCGGCAGAGCTCACCCTGCGCCATCTCTTCCAGCTCGGACATAGGAACATCGCTTTCATGCGCGGCGGCAGCCACAGCTCCGATGCCGACGACCGCTGGGAATGCCTGAAAGCCGTGGCGAAAGAGATCGGCATCCCGGTTCGCCCAGAGCTGACCGCCGAATTGAAACTCAAAGTGTCCACGCCGGAATTAGGGTATGGCCCTGCAAGCGAATTGTTGCATTACAAGGACGAATTCACGGCGATCGTCTGCTACGACGACATTGCTGCCATCGGCGCCATCCGCGCCCTGCGCGACCATGGGCTGCGCGTTCCTGAAGACATCTCGGTGGTTGGCTTCGACGATATTCAGAGCGCTGCATTTCATAATCCCAGCCTCACCACCATTCGCCAGCCGCTCCATAAGATGGGCACTATCGCCGCACGCGTGCTGTTGCAGCGTGTCCGTGGCCAGAATTCTGTTCCGGACGTCTTATCCGTGTTGCCCGAGCTTGTCATCCGCGAATCAACTTGCCCGCCACGCGAAATTCCAAAGCGCGCGAAGCTTCGCCCATAAGTCCCGCGAGCCCTCAAGCGCCGGAATCAGCAGCAGCCGAATCCCCACTTCCGCTCACAGAATCGTTGCTTCCCGCGCGCGCGCACTGTTATAGTCCATTTGGCAGGTCGGACCACAGTCGCAACGCCGTCTCCCAAGCCGTTTGGTCTCCTGTCATAATGCAGCCGGACAGAGGAGCTGCAGGATCCTCGAACCCTTATCTTCGGGAGTTCGGCCGGTACGAAGACAGGCAATTTGTTCCCGGAGAGATCGAATTGGCAAAGCCTCCCGCCAGTAAATCTGCAAGGAAAGCAAGGCGTCGTGCCGCGGCGCCGGTCTTGCACGCCAAGCCTACGATGAGTGACGTGGCTCGGCTCGCGGGCGTAGGCACCATGACCGTCTCGCGCGTTCTCAGTGGCACCGTTCGCGTCTCGGCCGAAACCACGCAGCGCGTTCAAACTGCGATTGAGCAGCTCAAGTACCGTCCCAACGTTCTCGCTCGCGCTTTCCGCGGCCAGCGCAGCCACTCCATCGGCCTCATCCTTCCCTATCTCTACGACCCCTTCTTTGCCAATTGCGCGCACGCCATTACTTCTGTCGCCAAGGAGCATGGATACTCGGTCATCATGACCACTTCAGACGAAGATCCTGAAACCGAGTACGCCGAGGCCGATGAGATGCTGCAGCGTCACGTCGACGGCCTGTTGGTCATTCCGTCTCGAATCCGCCAGTCACGCTTGACCCGTTCACTGTTCGGCAAAACTCCGGTCGTTGCATTCGACCGGCCTGTCCCCGATCCTTCCATCGACACTGTTCTGGTGCAAAATGCCTTCGGAATGCGCCGCATCACCGAGCATCTTATCGAGCACGGACACAAGCACATCACTTTCTTTGCGCTCAGCCGCAATCTCTTCACCATGGGCACGCGCTTTGCCGGCTACCGTCGGGCCGTCCAGGAAGCAGGCCTGGAATCATGCGCTATCTTCGACTGTTGGTCTGAGGAGTTCGTTGAGCAGGCGCTGAAGCTGAAGATGTCGCAGGAAACCCCGCCCACCGCTCTGATCACAGCGAACACACTCGTTACGCGCTACGTTTTAGGAGCTGTCGCTCGCCTCGGTTTGCGCATTCCCGCCGATCTCGCCTTCGCCGGCTTCGATGACTTTGACCTCGCCGAATTCACATCTCCCTCGCTGACTGTCGTCCGCCAGCCTGCGCAGGAAATGGGGCGTGTCGCCGCAAATCTGCTCTTCGACCGCATCACGCGCGGCGAAATGCCGCATTCTGGCAACCGCATCGTCCTTCCCGTCGAAATCGTCCTGCGCCGTTCGTGCGGCTGTAAACACCGGGCCCCTGTCGTCATTCATTGAAAGCGCTTTCAAAGCTTGCACTTTTCAGTTGGGGTCTTTCCTTCAATGAACGGCAGTCGTTTGCGTTTTCAGGTTCCATCCGCGCAGGCCGATCTCCGGCTTGGCGTCGCCCGCCGGAAACTCCACCTTCACCGTGCGCTCCTCGCCCGGCAATAACGATACATAATTGTCGCTGTAATACGCGGGCAAAATGCGCTGTCCCGTTGCTGCGTCCTCAAGCGTCAGCTTGATCATCAACGCTGCTTCTGTGCCATCATTCCGGATCCTCACCGCAACGGCGCGCTCGCCGTTTTCCGGCGCAGCCGTAGCCGACGCAGATACCGTAGCCGCCGCCAGCGAATTCAGTTCGCGCAAGCTCGCATCGTCCGCCGCCCACCAGTAGAAGTTGTCGCTCACCGGCGCCCCGGCCGCATCGCTCACCGCAAGCCGAACGAAAACTGTCTGGCCCGCCGCCAGACTCGCCAAATCCGGCTTCGCTACAGGAGTGCGATCATCCGCGGCCGCAAGAACCTGGTTCGTGTGATCGCTCAGCGTCTTGCCGTCAAGGCTCTCAACAAGCGTGCGCACATTGAACGATCGCGCATCGCCGAGATTGATCAGGTCAACCGAACCTTCCTGCAGATTGAGCTGCGCATGCACCGGCTCACAAGCTTTCTTGGTCCCGTAAAAGCTTGCTTGCGTGTCGTAATCCCAACTCAGAAAGTTCCACTCCATGCTCGGCCACGAGGGCTGCGTCATCCAGATCATTCGCGCCGAGTTTGGCTGCCACAAATGCGCGGCGAAGCCTTCGAAAATTGCGCGATGGCCAACGTAGTCGAGCATCTGCGCTTTGCGCACAAAATCCTCCAGGCTTCCCGGCGCGCCAAACTCCGTCTCCATCGTGGCCATAAACGGCTGCACCGCGCCGTTCCCGCTCTGATGCCAATCGTGGTAAGCCCATGTGTCGCTGATTGGCCATCGATCGGCCTCGGGAATAAACGATTTCATGCTCTCGAGCGTGGGCACGCTGGGAATCCCGAGCTCCACGCTGAAACCGCGATTGATGCGGTAGTACATTTCCAGCGGCTCGAATTGATATGGCCCGGAGTTGCGCAGATTCACCTGGTTCGAGCTGCCGGTGTAATAGCGCGTATGGTCGAGCGTGCGCGCCAGTTCCGCCAGCCCTTCGTTGATCGCCGGCTGCGGCACCCCTTCGTTTCGCCCGCACCACACTACAATCGACGGATGATACCGGTAGCGCAGAATCGTATCCCGTGCGTTCTTGAGGAATAACGCCGGATCCTCGGCTTCCAGATTGTAGTTCTGCGTCGAATCCCAGAAATCGTTCCAAACCATCAGTCCATACTTGTCGGCGAGCGCGTAAAAGCTCTCCTCCGTGTTCTGGCCCATCCAGTTGCGGATCATATTTACGTGCGCGTCGCGATGCAGCCGGAAGTATGGCTCCAGATGCTCTGTGCTGACGCGCTTCAGCATGTCGTCCATGCCCCAATTGCCGCCGCGCGCCGCAATGCGCACGCCGTTTACTTTGATCACCAGGTCCGTCCCCGGCCAATCGCCCTGAACCGGTCGCACCGACGGCGAACCTGCCGCTCCCGGCTCCAGCGTCTGCACCCATGAATGCAGCATCCAATCCGGCAACGTTTGCCCGGGCGGCACCTGATTCGGCGTCCAGTCAAAAATCTGCCGGATGCCTTCGTGCGTGCCATTGATCAGCGGCTGCGCCTCATCATGCGTGCGGCTGGGCAGCACTTCCATGCGCCGCAAATGCCCTGATGCATCGAAAAGCGAGAGTTCATAGCTCACTTCTCTCATGCCAAACTGAATCTGCTTTTTCTCGCTGGTTTTCGTGCCTGAGGTGAATGAAACGGTGAGTGTGTGCAACGCGGGATCGCCGTAGCCATTGGGCCACCATAGCCGCGGATTCTGAACTTTAAGCTGCGCAAACTCCGCCGGCTCCAATCGAACCACCGTCTCGCCCGGATCGAGGTGAACGTGCTTTGTCACCTTCACATCGTCGAAGCTCGCCGCCAGTTCGCCATCGATTCCCGCCTCGCCCACGTTCGTCAGCGGCGTTTCAATTTCGATATCGGCCTCGCTGCGGTCGGGCTTCGGCAAGGTGGTGATCACGTTCAAGTCGCCGATCCCGACCGGCCCTGTGGCTTTCAGCGTCACATCCTGCCAAATGCCCGTTTCGCGGTCGCGAATCCCGGGAATCCAGTCCCACCCCTCGGCAGCGGCAAACGTCGGTCCGTCCAGCACCTCCATTCCGCCGTTGTCGCCGGGGCCACCCCTGAGCGATTGTTCGTTGGGAATTCCTGGATGTGGCGGCGGAGAAACCCGCACCGCTAGCGCGTTTTCGCCGCCGACAACCTCTGTCACATCGAAAGTCCCGCGCAAAAAAGCGCCGGTAAACTTGCCCAATCTCTTTCCGTTCATCCACACTTCGGCCGCGTAGTTCACGCCTTCAAAGGTGAGCGTCAGCTTTTGCCCGCGCGCCGCGGTCGGCGTCTTGAACTCCACGCGGTACCAGTAATCCTGGTGCGCCAGGCTCTCGGGAATAGCAAGATTGTTCAACCCGTAATCGGGATCGGGATAAATGCCGCGATCAATCATCGTCGTCACCACCGTACCCGGTACCGTCGCCACCAGCCAGTCCTTATCGGCAAACCCGGCCTTTGAAATTTCTTCGCCGCTTGCCTTCACCTGTGGCGCTGGCTCAAGTCTCCATCCACCCACAAGCCTCCACGGATTCTCGCCCTTCAACTCGCAGTGCAGGTCTGCCGCACTCACGTCTTTCGCCACTGGCTTTTGCATCGCCGCTTTGCCATGCGGCATCGTCGACGGATCCTGCGGTGCAATTTGCCCTGCTTGCCCACGTGTCTGCACCGGCCAGCTTGGCGATGCCTGTTCATACGTCGGCTCGTTGAAATCGGGCGGCGCGCCGGTCATTGCCTTCACCTGCTCGGCCGTCAAAGCCGCGCGAAAAATCCGCAGATCCGCGATCTTTCCGCCGAAATGTGAGTCTGCAACATTCGGCGCCGGCGGCGGAGCCATCTCCAGAACCGGCGCAACGCTGCCTTGCACAAGCGCCGCTGTCGCAACTTGCTCGCCATCGGTGTAGAGCGTCACATGTTCGCCATCGCACACTGCCGCAGCCAGGTGCCACTTTGCCCCGCTCAACGCCTGATTGCCGGCCGCAAATCCCGCTGCGTTCTTGGCGCGCCCCAGCCACAATCCCACCCGGTTGCCCGCGATTCCAATAAATCGCGCATCCTCAGCGGCAGGGTCGCCGATCCCGGCAAGCAGCATTGTCCCTTGCGCGGGCTCAGGACGCTCGAACCAGAAAGCGAGCGTCCACTCAGCGCGCCCGGTCAGTATCGGATCCTGCACCGACGGCTGGCCTGAGCCGCGCCCGTCCATCGCCACAGCCCAAATCCCGTCGAGCGAGGTGCTCGGAGATAGCGTCTTGTTCAGGCCAGGACCATCGGCCAGGAAATCCGCATTGAATGGGCCATATGCTTCATTCGGCAGTTCTGCAACCTGTGCACGCATCGCCAGGGGCGCGATCGCAATCATGGCAAAGATGAACGCAACGGAGGCGCAAGCTGAAAGGCCGAGGCGTGCTTCACGCATGGATAAAGAGTGTTTGGGCATGGCAAACCATCCTATAGAACCGGCGAACCCAAGCGCAAAGACAGGCGCCTGCATGTTTCGCGGGGTCGCCGTGCCGGAGTTTCAAGGCCGAAGGGATAACGTTATCATGAAAGCCGGGCGCTCTGGCACGGCCGCTGCATCATCTCAATGTGTCGGACGTCGCCGCCGCATTCGAAAAAGAATGCTTTCCTGCGGCTTTTTCCGAGACTTGCGATCGATTCTTTTCAAAAATTCAACTCTTGATTGCGCTCCGACTGTGGTACTAATGGTAACAATCTCATTCCGCATGGAAATACTCTCATCGGATTGATGTTCGAGCGCTTCTGATGAATGAATCTGTGGAAAGCCGCGTGCTCGCGTTCGATGTCGGCGGCAGCCACATTGCCGCAGCAGTCTGCCGCGCCCCCGACTTCGCGCTCGGCCCAGTTGCCAGCGCGCCTCACGCCTCGGTTTCTTCCTCCGACGGTTTTCTCGATCTCCTCCTCGACCTGGGAACGAAAGCTCGCAATGATCGCGAATCCATTTCCGGCGCGATCCTTGCCGTGCCCGGTCCGTTCGACCTTCAGGCTGGCGTGAGCTTGATGCGCCACAAGCTGCCATATCTATATGGAGTAGATCTGCGCCAGGGGCTTGCCGAGCGATTTGGTCTCGAGGCCGCCCAGGTCCGTTTTCTCAATGATGCCGACGCTTACCTGCTGGGCGAGATCGGAGCCGGCGCGGCTCGCGGATTCCATCGCGCCATTGGACTGACGCTCGGAACAGGAATAGGCTCAGCGTTCGCTGTAAACGGGGCACTTGTGACCGACGGGCCCGGCGTGCCCCCAGGCGGCGAAATCTGGAATTTGCCATACCAAGGCGGAATCGTCGAGGACTTCATTTCTTCGCGGGCCATCGTCGGAAACTACGAGCGCCGCACGGGTAAGAAGCGCGAGGTCGTTGACCTCGCGTCCGTCGCTCTTTCCGATGCGGTTGCGCTTGAGGCTTTCACGGAGTTCGGTCATCATCTCGGAACGGTAATCCGCACGCTGCTCGCCCCGTTCCACTCCGACGTGATCGTCCTGGGAGGCGGCATCTCCCGGTCCGCGGATCTTTTCCTGCCTGCAGCCAAGTCCGAAATCGGCGATTCAAGCACGGAATTGCGCGTCTCCGAGCTCAAGGACAAAGCCGCGCTGGTCGGCTGCGGCGTTGCCGCCTTCCGCACGCGGAGCGGTCCGCTCGATCTCGGCAAATCCACGCCGGTTCACAACGCTGCAATCTAATTCGCCCCAGCCATCTCGCTACTGCACAAATGTCACGATGCTCTGCGCCGGCAGCGTGTAGCTGAACTGGCCTCCGGACACCGTCACCGCGGTTTGCGCTGCCAGGCCTGCCGACGACGTCGACTGGTACGGCGTCAACGACGTCACGCTGCTGCCATTACTCAAGGTGAAAGAAAGATTCTCTGTAGTTGAATTGGCGTTGATCGCGACAATCGCGTAGTGGTACGTGTACGACTTGGTGCCCGTGTAATCGTATGCCGAGACGAACACTCCCGAAACCGGGCTTGCCGTAGCAGAAACGCGCACAAAGCCCGGCTGGATGAACTTCGAATACTGGCCCATCACGTAACCCATCGGCTGCACAGTGCCGGCGTTGTCGACGAGGCCGCAGGTGCCGGCGTTGGTTGCACAACTGCCGGCTGAGGCGCCAAAAGCTCCCCACCACACATAGGCGTTGTATTGCCCGGTGACCATGGAGTTATGAATCGATTCGCCGTAGGTCGTTAATGCCTGGCTCCAGGTGAGTGTCGCGGTGCTGAGCGGTCCGTATTCGGTCATCCAAAGTTCCTTGGTACTGTCGCCGGAAGGAATGGAGTACGCCGTTGGCTGCACGCCATAGAGATGGCCACCGATGATGCTGACGAGACCCTGAGCATTCGTGTCGTTGAGGGTTGGCGACGCATCGACAGGATTAAAGCTGTCCGACTCCGGCATGATCAGCTTTGTTGAATATGCGTCTGACGTGATCGTGGAAGCATGTCCCGCGACCCAGCTATCCATCTGTTCTGGCGTCCACACGCACGATTCGTATGTGACGTTCTCCTCCGGTTCGTTCTGCATTGAGACTGCATAGAGGTTAAAGCTGTTGGTCGTATTGAAGAATTTAACAAAATCCTCGAGGTAACTTGCGTAGTCGGAATAGTGATTCGGATCGAGGTAGCCGCCGCAATAGCCGGTTCCCTCGGTGCAGGTGTTGTAGGACTCGTTCCAAGTCTTGCCGTCATCCGAAATGCTGCTGCTGCCGTTCAGCTTCCATGCCGCCGGCGGCGTCCACGGCGAGGCGAAGACGATCGCGTTGGGGTTGGCAGCGACGGCCTCCCTTCCGTTGGCAGCTTCATGATCCCAATCGCTGGTTTCATACGGATTGGCGCTTGCGGACGAGCCCTCGGGATCGATGCGCACACGCAGAATGCTGAGGCCGAGCCCGCTCGTTGGGTTGAACAGGGATGTGGCCACGGCCGAGGGCATTTGTCCAAGCCAGACTGATGCGCCTCCAAAGCCGCGGATGGTTTGATAGGTCGTGCCAAAGTCGACCGTGACCGCATTCCCGCTGGCCGCGGTCGTAAACGACCAAACGTAGTTCGCGGCCAGCGCAACACTGTTTGCGCTCTGCACTCCCGTCGTGATCGTCGCTGTATACGATGTGTTATTCGCCAGCGCAACATTCGGCGTGAAGGTCGCGGTCGACGTGCCGGTGTTGTAGCTGACGATCCCGGAAAGAGGCGTGTTGCCGGTTGTTGTGACGAGCGTGAACGTGGACGGATTAATCGTGGAAGAACTCATGGGCACGCTGAACGTGGCCGTCAGCGCGTTATTGATGTTGACGCTCGTCGCGCCGTTTGTCGGCACTGTAGTTGTGACCGTCGGAACCGGCGCCGTCGTTGTTGTGAAGCTCCACGAATAAGGAGCGGCGAGCGCGACGTTACCCGAGCTCATTACACCTGTCGAGATCATCGCCGTGTACGCAGTGTTATACGACAAACTCGACGTCGGAGTAAACGTTGCAACCATCGTTCCGGCGTTGTAGCTGACGGTGCCCTGGACAGACGAATTTCCAGGACCCGTCAAGGTGAAAGTCGACGCCGTGATCGAAGTCGAGCTCATCGCCTCGTTGAACGTTGCCGTCACAGTTGTGTTGATCGCGGCGCTTGTGCTGGCGTTCGCCGGCGTCACCACCGTCACTTGCGGAGGTTGCACAGACGCAGCCGCCGTGGTGAATGTCCAGGAGTAGTTCGTCGCCAGCGCAACTCCCCCCGAACTTTGCACGCCGGTCGTAATCAGCGCCGTATAGGTCGTGGAGTTGGCAAGCGGCGCATTCGGCGTGAGTGTCGCCGTCCCCGCTGCGTATGTCACTGTCGCCGCAATCGCCGAACCGCCGCTTGGTGTCAGCGTAAACGTCGACGCAGTGATCGTCGAGGAGTTCATCGCCTCGCTAAACGTTGCCGTCACGGTTGAGGTAATCGCAATGCCCGTGCTGCCGGTCGTCGGCGTCACCGACGAAACCATCGGCGCCTGATTTACCGCCGCAGCAGTGTTAAATGTCCAGGTGTAATTCGCAGAAAGCGCGGTTCCTGCCGTGCTTTGTATGCTCGTGGTGAGCGTCGCCGTGTAAGTGGTGCTGTTTGCCAGCGGAGAGGTCGGCGTGAAGGTGGCTGTCAGCGTGCCGCTGTTATAGCTCACCGTTCCCGGCACAGCCGTGCCGCCCTGTGCCAGAGTAAACGTCGAAGTGGAAATGCTCCCCGCGCTCAAGCCCTGACTAAAAGTCGCCGTGACTGTCGCATTCACTGCAACTCCCGTGGCTCCGTTGGCCGGAGTTACCGAGCTGACAGAGAGCGTGTTGGTAACGCAGTTGCTCGTGCAGGTCGTACTGCCGCCACCGCCGCCGCATCCGGCCATCACGAGACTTGCACACACCAGCCACCAAGCCCACGTCGTCCGCATCATCAGCTTCTCCTTGGAATCAATGAATAGATCGTTCGGTCTTTTCGGCGAAGAGTCCGGACTTGCAGTTGATCCCTTCAGCTCAGTCAATCTTTCGCGCCTGCCTCGAACCGTCAGCCGGAATTTCAGGCATTTATAAGTGAACTGAATCGCGGCGTAAGTCTGGCTGGATCGTGCGCAGCCCACTCATGCTAAATCAATTTACTTTTAGGCGCAATCTGATTTCTTTCAATCTCTAAAAGCATCGCGCCGCTTGGGCGGCGCGATGCTGTGAGCGGTACATTCGTTTTTCTACCGCGCTATTGCACGGTCACGTTGACATAGAACGGAATCGAGACCTGGTTTTGGGTGCCGTAAACTTTGATCCCGTTATTCGTAGTCGATCCGCTGCCTGGGACAATGCAATTGTCGCCGGCGCCGCCAGGTTCCGACACGCACAGCGACCCGACTTCGTCAGCGGTGATGGTCACCGGATAAGTTCCCGCAGGCGTGGTCAGCGCCGCCTCAGGCGTCAAAGTTGTGGTGTTGCATGCCGTCACGCTCACAGCAAGCCCACCCGCGGTAATCATCAGCAACACGATCAGGATCATCCGGCCTTTCTCAAAAGCCTTTCGCCGGAAGAATAGCCCGATCATTCCGAAGCCGAAGATTGCCGCCAGGGTAACCGATGTAGTGCGAGCGTTCTGGCTGGTTGTGGTTCCCGCCGTTACATCGGTATAGAAAGTTACCGTCACCTGTCCCGGCGTGCATGAAACTGCACCGTCCGCAATTTGTGTCGTCGTTGCGCCAGAGGGGCAAGGTATATCCACCGAGTTCGGTACAAGCGGATCCGGGTTGGGATAGCTGAACGAACACTGTGTGTGCGGTGGCAGGTTGTCGCAGGTCAAAGAAACCGGGAAGTTCGTGGCGTTCAATTGCGAGTTCAATCCTGCAATTCCATAACCCAGGATCGAAGTGAGCGTCAGATTCATACTCACCGAGGATCCGGCCTGAACCGTCACCGACGGAGCGGCGGTAAGAGAGGCCGAATTACCGGTTTGCGTAATCTGCAGCATGGGACCGCGAACAGACTGAAGCACCGTCGGTGTCGACCCGGTAAGACCCAGGAAGTTCTGATCTCCGCTATAGACCGGATAGATATAGTGCGTGAAGATTACCGGTGAATAGCTCACTCCTTGCGGCACATACCACAAGCAGCTCGTCGGGAACGATGCCTGGGCGCCGGTGGGGCCGCCGGCATTTTCGATTGTCAATACTCCAGCGCCCGAGGACGTGGGGCATGCCACACCCGAGTATCCTCCCGGGCTCGCGTAACCGGCCAGAACGCAGGTTGCCGTGCCGATACCCTTCGCCGAGGTTCCAGGCGGGCACGTAGTGGAGTTGTCCATCACCGTAATCGATCCGGTTGGGACGCCTGCCGCTGTACCCACCTTCATGATGAAGTTATATTGGAACGGCTGTTCCGAACCGTCATAAGGAACCGTGCCGCCGCCCGTCCCTGCAGGCACAAACGGCAGGTTGATATCGGTCTTATCCGGGAACGCTGGCAATTGAATCCCAGTAATTGCGGACTTGGCCACATTCACTGACATCGTTCCTGTCGATCGGCCGTAGACTCGATCGCCGCTGTAATTAACGGTCATGGTCTGAGTCCCCGCCAATACCGGCGAAAGAGTGAACGTCGCAGCACCGGCGGTGAGGTTCGAAGTTGCGGTTGCCAGTTGCGGCGTAATCGTCGGAATGCCTGCATTGGCTCCGCCACTAGGAATGACTACCGTCCACGTCGTGTAGCTAACCGTAACGGTCCCGGTCGGCGCGGTACCCGTGCCGGACTTCGGAGCCACGGTGATCGAGAGAGGCGTGTTGACTACCTCCGCCGCCTTTGCTCCGCCGCCAACGCTCGTCGCGGAAGTGGTAAGTGCTGCAGCCGAGCCGGCAGCGTCAATCGAGGCCGGAGCGTTGATCGCTGAGCTTGTAATTCCGATCACTCCGTTCAGCGTGCCCTGCTCTCCGGCGCCCGGCGCAAATGTCACTTGGACCGTGCAGGATGCGCCGGCTGCCACCGGACTGCCGGCGACGCATCCGCCGGTTGTGGTGTCCGCAGCGGTGAAGTCGACGGGCAACTGTAGATACGACGGTTGCGATGCATTCAGTGGATTGCTGGCGGTATACCCGCTCACGGTCAACGTTGAATTACCTGCGTTAATGATCGTTGCGGTTGCGGTCGTGGGCGCCGAAGAGGGCGTTGCGATCGCAGGCAAAGTCAAGGTGCCATTGGTGCCGACCATCGTGATGGCACCGCCGGACGACTGCACAAGATAAACATTGCTCGCGCGGTCAAGTGCTACCGACGACGTAGCGCTCACGGCCGATGCAATGGTTGTTTCGCCAGCGGGATTCAAGGCTCCGCCGATATACGGGATGCGGGTAGTTCCACCGGCCGATGAAATATAGACCGCGCCGGAAGGATCGACGGCAATCCCCGTCGCCCCCGTGAGATTGTTCAGCAGCGTAATTGGCGCGCCCGAGCCCCCCACCAGTTCAAACAAGTTCACGCCATCGACAACGTAAAGATTGCCGGCCTCATCAGCAGCCACGGCCGACGGTGCCGTAAAGCCGGTGGTCAGCAGAATCTGCGACTGCCCCAAAGCCGAAGCCGTGGCAGCGCCAATCGCGCTAAGCTTCACCACGCGGCTATTGCTCGGATCGGCAATATACAGGTGGTTCATTCCATCCACAGCCAGCTGAAGATTGGTCGTGCCCAGCCCGCTCACCAGAGTCACCTGCGCTGCCGCGTTTAGGCCGTTCGTACCAAAGGGCACTTCATACACGCTTCCGGTGCCGGTATCCGCGATAAAGACATCGCCGGTGCCGTCAACTGCCACGCCCGTCGGCGTCATCAGTCCGGTTCCGATTGAAACAGGATTGGAGGTGGTTGACGAGCCGGCCGCGTACTTCAGAACCTTACCCTGCCCCGGATCCGCGATGTAAACATTGCCAAGCGCGTCGGTCGCCACTTGCGACGGCGTCTTCAAACCGGATCCGAACGTGGACTGCAGCGCCGGGCTTGACTCAATATTCGCGCCCAGCCCCACTCCATGCAGCACCATCGATGCCAGAACATTTCCCTTCGCATCGAGCATCAGCAAACTGGCCGAGATGCTTCCAACAGAACCTGGCGTAAACGAAATATTCTCGAGACAGCTCTTGCTCGCCACGTAGGCCACGCCGGTTGTGCATGTGCCGCCGGTGATCGAGAAATCCGGCTTCTGTACGCCATCTTCGACGATCGTGAAACTTCCTGGCGTGGCTGCACCGTTGAAATTGAAGACGACGTTGGATCCGGTTGTGAGTGCCGTGCCCACCGGGGAAGATCCAAACTCGGCATATCCAAAGCCCACTTTGGCAACATCCGCCTGGCCGTTCGCTTGCTTCTGGCTGGTTGGAACGTACATCAATTGGTGTGCCGTATCAACGCTTACTTGTCCTCCGGAAGGAAGGCCCGCAATCAAAACCGCCGAAGAGGTTTGCGGGGTTCCGGATGGGTTCGGGACCATCACCACGCCGACCTGCGCATCGCTGATGTAGAGGTTGCCCGTGGCATCGATCGCCAAGCCTTTCACCGCAGGCAGATTCGGGTCCACACGGGCAAGGCCCTTGTCCGATGTAAATTGTCCGTTGGTCGCAGTCCCTGGAATCTCTAGCACACCCGCGAGTCCGCCGGAATCTTCAACGAAAAAGACGTTGCCCTCCGGATCCTGCGCAATGGAGATCGGACGCGCAGAGAGGCCGGTTGCCGGAACCCAGTTCCATCCCGCAACCTTCGGATTCGACCACGCGCCCGTTACCGAAAGCCCCTGCACATCGGCGCCGTTGTTGCCACCCTGCAGCCCGATAATCAGGTTGCTGTTGTTTCCGACGGCAACGGCCCATGGCTGAAAGTATCCGTAATTCGTAATGATCCCAGAGCCGGTTAGATCGGTGATGCCATACTGGGCCCACGCTTCGGCTTCGTTGTTATTTCCCGAGTTCGTGCACATGGTTGTTGTCGGATTGCTCGGTGACAAGTCTTTTGGGCCCCCGTCGTTCAGGCCCGTCCAGGTCTTCGTGGATGCATTCCACGGAAATAACAAAAGGCAGTTGTTCCAGTTCGCGCCGAGATAGAGATTATTGGCAGGATCGATGAGCACTACCGGGTTTTGATATCCGCCACCGAGGCTTGCCGTCGGAGACGCTCCGGCAATCGTGATCGCTGCTCCGCCGCCTGCGGGGAACTCATAGAGCGCGCCGTTGGCATAATCCACCACAAACCAGTCACCAGCCTGATCGAGCGCCGACTCCTGGATGGTCCCCCACCCCGTCGGGTGATTCAATCCGGCAGCCGAGCTGGCGGTCACCAGGGGCGACCCTTGGCCTGTCGCAAGGCCCGTCAGACACAAGCTAAACAGCATCAGTGTCAAAGCAAAGCCGGCAGTCCGGCGCATTGTGGTGAACGACGTGGTGGCCATTGCATTCCTCCCAAAAGAGCTCGTGACCTTCCGCGGGCGACTCAACTTCGCTCGCGAATCGAGGCTTGTCTTCGCTTTCCGCTCTCCGGGAGCTGCCTCCAACTCCCGGAAAGCACTGCTCATCCCGCCCGGCCGGCGCGCCTCTATTGAACGCTCACGGGCAACGTAAACATCGGCGTTGTCAAAGAGTTCTGAACCAGCGCCTCAGGATCGTAAGTGATGATTTGCACGTTATAGGACCCGGCAGGCGTAGCCACCTTTGGCGCTGGCGGCGGCGTCGAATACCCGGCATTGGTGCATGCGCTCATACCCATGACCAGGCCCAGAAGCATCATCCCGACACAGATCACAGCCATCGAACGGTAGAGTTTCTTGCGGCCTGCGATCAACCCGAATAACCCAAGCCCAAACATCCCGGCCAGCGCCCACGGCGACGGTCTGACGAGCGCAGCCGACGTGCCGCCATTCACCGCAACGTTGGTGCTGATGGTCATGACGATGGTCGTTGGCACCGCTCCACTGGCCCCAACCGCCACCGTTCCCGTGCTTGGATTGGCGTAGTTGAACGTGCATTCCGAATACGGCGGCAGCGTGCTCACCGGATTTGTCGGCGCCAACTTGATTGGAGCGTCGGCTGAATTGCACTCCAGGCTCACGTTTTCACTGAACCCGACGAGCGGCATCAGTGTCAGTGTTACCTGTGCGGGTGTTCCAGGTGTGATGGTCGCCCCGCCCGTTACGGTGATTTGAACGCTCGGGCTGATCACATAGAAGGGAGCGACCGGAACCGTCACCGGAGCATAGTTCACGTCACCGCTGTAAACAGCCGACAAATTGTAAACACCAAGACCAAGATTCTGCAGAAGGAAGGTCGCTACGCCATTGCCGTTCGGCGCAATAGCTCCTCCAACTCCCTGCGTCGGATCGGCAGGATTTCCGTTCTGGGTAAATGTGACCGTGCCTGTTGGCGTGCCCACGGTGGAACTCACAATCGCCGAAAGGTATGTCGGCTTCGTCCAGTACACATATGTGTTTCCTGCCCACACGGTTAGAAGACCAGGGTTGGCGGCGCAGGTCGACGACGCTGTTCCGCTCGTCAACGTTGTGTAGTTCAGGCACTGATTGTTCGTCACCGGTACGCCCAGCGTGATGGTTGGCAGGGCGCGGGCAATGGTGAACGTCCCCTTTGTTGCGCTGCCTGCAAAACAGGTGGTCGTTGCGCAAGTGTTCTGCGCGGCGCCTGCCGTGCCGCTGCCGCTGAAGTCGGCATTAACGGTGTACGTCCCGCCCAGCAGTGCGCTGTAACTGAACGTCGCGACTCCTGCGCTGTTCAGAGTTTGCGTCTGTTTCGGCTGATTGCCGTTTGCGCTCCCCACTGAAAGAGTCACTGTCCCTGAAGGCGTACCGTAGCCGGTGCCCGCAGTTACCGTCACCTGAATCGTGTTGCACCCGGGATAAGTGGCGCCTGCGCACCCTGCACTCGTAACAGGCGTTACCGAAATCGTCGCGGTGGTCGCCGGACGAAGATCCTGGATAACATTGCCCGACACGGCGATGTTCACACCCGTGGTTGCATTCACTGCGTTCGTCATCACAGTCAGCGATGCGCTGGTTTGGCCCGGGGCAGGAGCCTGAAGAACCATGCCGAGGTAGCACGAACCACCTGGCGGCGTATTCGTGGTCGAGCTGCATGACGGCGAGTTCTGCGTCGCGGGAGCGACGGTGTAATCGCTGGCACTGGTTCCCGTAAACAAGTCCACAGCCGGATCGTCGGAAACTGTCAATGGTGAATTGCCAAGATTGAGAATCTGCGCGTCTACTTCCGTCGGAACGTTGGGATTGAGCTCGGTAACGGCACTGAAATTGTAGGTGCCTCCGATGCCGAGTTGCGAAAGTCCTGCAGTTGATCCGGACCCATACGAAGCATAGGCATTCTGACTTCCATCAAGCGCCACGCCCACCGGAACTGCAGGTCCGCTGCCCAGTCCGCTTGCCAACAGAATCTGGCTGTTGATATTCAGTGCGCCCGTAGTCGTGCTGTATGGGATCCACACCAGTCCGTTGGCTTCAGCCACAAATACCGAACCCGATGGATCCACCGCTAATCCGGTTACCGGGCTCTGCAGACCGCTTGCAACTTTCGTCGAGCTTCCCCACGGGATCGAAATCTCAAACAGGTTTGCTCCATCGGCTACCCACACATTTCCTGAGCTGTCCGTCGCAATCGCAGACGGACCCGCAAAGCCCGAGCCCAGCGTGAGGGTGGGATAGCTTGCTTCCAGAACCTGCGTCTGCGGATTGGGAATTTCAACAACCTGCTTCTTCGCTTCGTCAGCTACAAAAACATCCCCTTCACCATCGACAGCAAGATTCAGATTGCCCGTGCCCAGGCCGCTGGCAATCTTTGTCTGTTGCGCTGTTGCCAGCGCACCGCCGACGAACGGAATCATGTAGACGTTGCCTGAGTCCCCGATATAGAGATTGCCGACTCCATCAACCGCTACTCCACTCGGCGCCGACAAACCGCTGCCATAAACCTTGCCCGATACCGGGCTGGTGGTTCCGGCAGGATACTCTTCGATGGCTTTTAATGCCGCGTCCGCGACATAGGTGTTGCCATATAGATCTGCTGCTACTTGCTTGGGCTCGTTCAACCCGGTCGCAATCGACTGAATGGTCGCCGAACTAACCACCGAAACCGCCGGGCCCTGCCCGACCCCGCTGAGATAGGCGTTGCTGCCGGCAATCACTGCATTGCCAGAGCCAAGCACTTGAACTTCGCCTTCCACCGGTCCCGCCTTGGTGGTATTCAACGACACGAAATACGGGCACCAGTTATACGCGCTGGTAGTGGTCATGTTGGCGCTGAACGCCGGATACGAAGTGTTGGCCGCGCAGGGATTAACCGTGCTGGTCGGCAACGGATTATCCATCAGCGGATAGCTCGCGACCGTCTTGAAATTTGCATTGCTCGGGCTCGCCATCGCAAAGCTGGTCGGCGTTGCCGGTTGGTTAAACATGTAATACAGCGCTTGCGTCTGATTGACGGCGGCCTTCGCGGATGTCGAACCACTGAGGCCCGCGGTGAGCGCGCTCGATGAAATCTGGAATGAGGTACTGCTAAGCCCGGTTCCCGAAACGTAGAAACTGAGTCCGTTCAATGCGAACAACGGATCGCCCGATCCTGCGGTAATGGTGACAACCTGATTCTCTATGAGGGAATTCTTCGCCGTCAGCGTCACTGATCCGCCGCCCGCTGCAACCGAGTAGGCCGTGATGGGCAGGCTGCTCGGCCCCCCGACGGGTGTAGTCCCCAGACTGAGAGCGCCAGGCTTCCACAGCACAATCGTCGAATACAAGCACGTTGCCGTTGCTGCCTGCTGGGTCGACGTGTCGCACTGCGGGCCGTTTTCACCTGCGGGTGCCCAGTTGTTGTAATAGCTGGTTGCGACCCAAACGAACCCTCTTTTGTCCACCATCGGTGGATATCCGCCGTCGACCGGCGTAACCATCACAGTGTCGTTCCACACCAGGTTCGGCGCCGCCGGCGTGCCCTCGTTCGGAATCATGAAAACGCCATCGGCCTGTCCACCGTAGGAGATGTTATTCGTGCTGCCGAAATACAGATCTCCCTGCGGGTCAATAAACATGCCGGTAATGCCGTTCCAACCGCCTTGGTCGACCCGCTTCAGTGCCCCTTCGGCGGTTCCTGTTCCATCACCGACAATGGTCGGCGAGCCCGCAGGAATTTCGCGGATGCCATGCACATTGTTCGGGTAATCGCCCTGATTCTCGACGAAATACAGATTGCCGGCGTGATCGACTGCAAGCTGCGTGGCCCCGGCCTCTAGCCCCGTGATGAGTGCGGTCACCGAATTTGGAACCACATTGCCGCTTTGATCCACCTGATACTTGAAGATCGCGGAGGTGCTCGACGTGCTCACATAAAACGTGACGCCGTCGTCGGCGACTTGCAGGTCCTGAGGCGGAATCGAAAGCGTCTGGCCGCTGCCGTTGGTGTAGGTCGGTCCCTTCCACACATCGGCGTTGCTGAAAGTCCATGTTCCAGCTGCCGCATTGTAGGGAACCCGGCAGAACTGGACAGCCGAGCCGTAACGATCCGTTACATAAAGGTTGTCCCATTTATCGAAGGCAACTGCCGCATTCCAATAGGAGCCCTTGAACTCAAGCAGCGAGCAGTCTGAAGCGTCTTTGTTCGACGGTTCAGGCCCGACGATCTCTGTCGGCAGCGACGCACCCGGCGCCATGTCGTAGATCACGCTGCCGGCAGAATCCAGGAAAAGAATGTGCCCGTAGATCGGGTCTTGCTTCATGGAGTAGATCTGAATCCAGTTGCCGGTGCCTCCGTGATTGAAAGGAACGACCGATCCCACCGTCACCGGAGCTGGAGCCTTGATGGGCAACTGCGCCGTAGCGGCGATACTCGGCAACAGGCCGCCAAGAAGAACCAGGCGCGCGATCCGTGCAACCCTAGGAAACATGACTCTCGATTCGATGGCCATACCATTCCTCCCACAAGCTCAATCAGAGATCCCGTTACGAGCGGCTTCACTGTCTGCCCGCGAACGCGAGCTCGGCAGTTGGCGGATGCCGCACTTCTCATTTCTGTTCAGCCGGCCCTTCCGCCTTTTGCCGGTCGTTGACCCGTCCCATTCCGAGTGCCGTTTCCAATTCATGCGGCTGCCACCCGGAAAAAGGCTCACCTTCAGAACGTGAACTTCGCTTCCAGCTCCGCGAGCCTATTGCCAACCTTGATGTCCGCGACACCGAAATCCTGGTAAGTGAGCATGCTTTGTTTCAGCGGCTGACCAACCAGCCCATCTTGAATTGCGAGATTTAGATTGTTGGTGTTCTGCTGGTTGAACGAAACCAACGGGTGGTTGAAGACATTGAACGCGGCCATCCGCAACTGCAGGCTCTTTCCTTCGCCTACGGCGAAATCCTTTAGCACCGTCACATCGTGATCGATGTATGCGGGACCGCGCAGGTACGGCAAGCGATATGCACCATTCGTTCCCGGCTCCGGAATGCTGAATGCCAGAGGATTGATGAACTGGTGCGTATGCGGTCCGCCCTTGGGACTTACCCCCTTCACCAGCCCGGGCATCATCTGCACATCCGGCGTGCCCAGCCAAACCACCGGGTTCATGTAGTTGACGCAGAATGTATTGCCATTCTTGTCGGGCGTGATGCCGTAGACGCTCTCGCACGACGTCTGAGCCTGCTGATTGGCCTGGTTTGGGTTCGTCACTTGCACTGCATTCTGGAACCCCGCGTACCCAAAGCCGAAATTGTTTCCGTTCACTGACGCCTCCGGGAAACCGCTCATCACCTGCGAAATTCCCGAGACTGACCATCCATTCGCCAATTCCTTGAAGATGAAATGTCCGCCCTTGTACCGTGTGCCCAGCGCAACCAGGTAATGAATGTTGAAGACCTGCGTGCGGTCATACGGCACAGGGTTGTAATCGTTGCGCAGGTTCACCGGGTCTACCAGCTGGTTGTTGTACGAGGAAGCGGTCGCCAGGTTCTTGGCGAACGTGTAGTTCGCGCCCCACGTCACCATGCCCGTGGATTTTTCCCAGTCGATCTGTACGCTGTTGTAGTTCGAATAGAAGTCGTGCTTTAGCTGGTAGATGTGCTGGTAGAACGGGTACGGGCGATACAAATCGTACTCCGGAGTCCCGAGCCCGCCGATGCTGTCGATCACCGGGTTGCCATAGAGCGACAGCAGGTTGGTGGGAATGTACGAATAGTTGATGAAGAACAGATTGTCATTTGCGCCTGCCATAGCCGGATTGTTATTGGCTGGGCAACCGGTCTCGATTCCGCAGATGATGTTGATATCGGAAGCGCTGTTGTAGCTGTTGCTTCCGCTATACGATCCCAGATTCACGCTCTTGTTGCCGACATACGCAACCGACAAGTGCGAAGGTCCCATGTGCAGGAACCGGACGCCCGGAATCGCCTCATCGATTCCGCCGTTGTATTCGTAGTAGATCGGTCGAACGTTATCGTTCGGCGAGATCACATACGCGCTGAAATCCGGAGGCAGAATTGGCGACTGGCTGTCGATCTGGTTGTAAGTCAATGCTCCCTGCAGGAACGAGGTCTTGTACCCCTGAGCGGTAGCTGCCGCCAGAGCGTAGGGATTGAACTGCTCCTGGTTCCGGTACATGCCCCATCCGCCGCGCAGCACGGTCCGGCCCTTTCCGAACATGTCCCAGGCCACGCCCAGGCGCGGAGTCACATAGATCGTTGTTGGTGAGTTAACCGAGTTCGATACGCCGCTCTTCTGCGAAGCCCACGTCAGGCCCGGAAACCCCGCGCTGCTGCAGTTGCGCGTGTAACCCGCGCATTGCGATTTGTAGAGGCTATCGGAGAACGTCGCCAGGCCGTTGTTATATCGATCGGTCCAGGGACCGAGATGCTCGAAGCGAGCACCGAAGATCAAGCTCAGCGAGTGCAGCTTCAGCGTGTCCATCGCAAACGCAGCCACCGTCGTATAACGCATGTCGACGAGCGGAGTGAAATTGGTTTGCGTAAAGGTGTCGGCATAACCCTCGTACATCATTGCCGTGGGGTTATAGCAGCTTCCCAGATACGCTGCGCCGGACGAGCGAAGATTGCCTGCAGGGGCTGGGTTCACACATCCGTTGTAGGGCGCCTGATTGGTCGACGAGTACTCGAAGTACGAGTTCCCGGGAGTGAAGGTGTACTCGCCTTGCGGGTACGCTCCAGGATCGGCGATGCCGTTGTAAGTGCCCTGCTCGCCATAAGCGCCGAACTGCAGGAAATGGTTTTTCAACTGCCAGCTGACGTTGTCCTGAACAATCGGATCGACCTTCTTGGTGTGGATCCGGTTCTGATAGAACCCGCCCGGCATGAGCACGTTCGGATATCCATTTCCCCCGCCATTGCCAATGGCCGGAACCGAATAATCATTGTTGTTCTTGTACATACCCAGATAGTCGAAGCCGAGGCCTCCATTGCCGTGAATATCGAAACGATCCACTGCGGACGGGTTGCCCATCTTCCCGGGCAGGCTGACGAACGACATCGCCGCGGAGAGTTCGTTTGTCACCGTCGAGCCGAAAAAATGCGTGTAGCGCGCGGACATCACATTTGAAACGTCACCGGTGGTGATGGCGCCGGGATAGGGAATTCCGCCGGTCGGGAAGTAGTTCAAAGCAACAGGATCTTCGTCGATCTCTCTCTGTAGTCCATACACCAGAAACAGATTGTTGTTGGAATTGATGTTGTATTGCACGGTAGCCCGGAAGACGCTGCCGTTCTGGTTCTGCTGAAGCTGCTGGATGTAGTTGTAGCCAAACGGATTGGTGAACGGATCCGCATTGGGCGCCGGGAACCAGTTCACAAGCGCGGCACCAGCAGCATTCATGTAAGGATTCGCATTGTTGTTTGACACCGCGGTGCCATTCGGCAAAAAGCTGTCGACATAGCACATCGGCAGAATGGCGTCGGGGTTCGGCTTTCCGTCGGGCCGCGCTCCGCACAACTGGGCATCGAGCGATGCCGCGCTGAAATCGCCTTGGCGCTCGGCTTCTGTCGGCACCCAGGCCGAAATCGCCTGCTGATTCGCTTCAAAAACCTGGTGGTAATACTCGTACCCGGCGAAGAAAAACAGCTTATCCTTCACACTCGCAAGCGGCAAAGGCAGCGGGCCACCCAAATTGCCGCCGGGATAAAAATATTGCTCGTTAGGACGCGATTGACGCAGGTAATTGTCGTACCAGTCATTGGAATTCAGGATGGCGTTGCGCGCCACCAGATAACCTTCGCCGTGGTAACTCGAACCGCCTGTCTTCGTCGAAGATTGGATCAGCGCCGGCCCCTTCGCGTATTCCGGCCCATAGGAAGAGTTCGAGGCCTTGACGTCCTGAACCATTTCAATATTCATCTGCTGCACCGACCCCGAATTGGTGGCGATGTCGGTCAGCGAAACGCCGTCACTCACGATCGCGATGCCCGCCGGCCCTGAACCGTTGGCGACATACGCAGACGTCGGGCCGCTCAGCCCCACAACAGCATCGTTATATCCGGGACGGTTGAACAGTCCCTGATTGCCTGTCGACATCGCATAACCGGGCAGCATCTTTACAAGTTCGCCTGCGTCGCGGCCGACGATGGTA
>DATKMH010000036.1:0-27560 GCA_035541975.1 Occallatibacter sp.
ACACGGCTGCGCGCCCGGTTGGGATGGGAGATGGATCCCCGCACGCAAGCCCGCTATGAAAATGCCAAGAGCGAAGGCGTCATCGAGTATCTCTCCGATCACGCCTGCAGGGAAGAACTTGAGCAGATTGGCCACGAAGAAGACGGACTGAAAGTTCTGCGCGCCCTTGAAGCCGAGGGCTGGATGAAAGCGCTCTTCCCGGCGTGGACGCCGGCCAAGGCCGATGAGGCCAAGCTGAATGCGCTTCACGAACTGGCGGCGCAGTTGCAGGTGCAGGGCGTTCACCCCGACATGTCCGCGGCACAGATGCAGTTGCTCACCGCAAAGCTGCAGCCACGCGATCTGTCGGCTCTGAAGAAGTCGTTGCTGCGGCCCGGGTTCGTCGAGGAGTGGAGCAAGTTGGATTCGCTGGCCTCCGGATTCGCCAAGACGCTTCTTTCGAAGCAAAACGCGAAACCATCGGCATGCTTCAAGCTCTTCATGTCTTACGATCCGGAGGCGATTCTCTGGCTTGTCTTTACCAGCAAGGATAAGGCTGTGCAGGAGCGCTTCAACAACTTCCTGAAAGTTTGGCCGGAGGCGCATCAGCGCATCCCCTACGCGCTGATGCTGGAGATGCGGATCACTCCGGAGCTGCCGATTTTCGAGGAGCTGAAGCAGAAGATTTTCCTTGAGCTGATTGACGGCAAGCTGACCACCCCGGAAGAGATGCGGGCATTTCTGGAGCCTTATTCTCCTCCCGCGCCGCCGCCGCAAGTGACAATCAAGCGCCCGCGCGCGCGCCGCGCCGGAGCACGAATCAAAGAGCCGGTGTTGGACGACGAGGAAGCAGAAGACTCCGTGTCTGACGAAGACGTGGACCTCGGCGGCGAAGACGATCTGGATCTTGGTCCCATGCCGAAGGGCGGACTCGACGACGAAGCGGAAGAGGGCGAAGACGAGGAGCTGGAAGGCGACGACGCTGAAGCTGTGCCGGGCAAGAAACTGAAAGGCCAGAAGCCTGGAGCCGCGGGCAAACAGGCGGCGCCGGCCAAACCGGCCCCCGGCGCAAAGCCGGCAGGGAAGCCCGCTGCAGTTCCCGCTGCTGCAAAACCGGCTGCGGCGAAAGCTCAACCTGCCTCAGCGAAGAAACCCGCAGCACCGGCAAAGGCTGCGCCAAAGCCTGCCGCGAAGCCTGCGGTTGCCGCAAAAGTGCCCGCGAAGAAACACGTGCCTGCGAAGGCGGCTCATCCGAAACCGAAAGCAAAGCCTGCTCGAAAACCTGCTCCCAAGCCAGTAAAGAAGGCGCATGCAAAACCTGCAAAACCGGCAGCGAAAAAGCCTGCGCCGAAAGCCAAGAAAAAACGTTAATTGCTTTCGGTTCGCCGACTGAACCCTGCATCCGTGAGCAACTGAAGGGCGCCGCTCGAAATTGCCGGCGCTTCCCATTGCCGGCAACCGCGTGCGTTTTGCCGTGGCAACCGCTCAACCTTCAAAGCGTCTAATTAAGCAGCGCCGTGTCGCGTCCGGCCGTCTTCCCCATGGCCCCACGCATCGAACGCCGCGCCGAGCTCGATGCATTGCGCGGACTTTTCCTTGTCTGGATGACGCTGACGCATCTGCCCACCCGCTTCAGCGATTTTGTAAACTCACCGCTTGGTTTTGTCTCGTCAGCTGAGGGATTTGTATTCATCTCTGCACTTCTGGTTGGCCGGCTTTACATGCGCGAAATGAATGAAGACGCGACTGGGGTTCGCGTCCGCTTGTGGAAACGTTCGCTCAAAATCTACGGCTATCACCTGGTGATGCTGGCACTGGCCTTCACCGTAGCCGCGGCATTCGCGATCGATACTCACAAGGCCGCCATCAGCAATCTTCTTGACTTTTATCTCGCGCATCCTTTTGTTGCGATCATTGGTTCGGTATTGCTGCTCTACTGTCCACCGCTTCTCGACATCCTGCCCATGTACGTGATCTTTCTGTTCTTCACACCGCTGCTGCTTTCCGCTGCGGTTCGCTTCGGCTGGAAGAGAATCGTGGCCCTGAGCGGCACGATCTGGCTGCTTGCGCAGTTCGGCCTGCGTGATCTGGTCCATAACTGGATTGTTCACGTCACGCATCTCAAAATCCCGTTGCAGGAGACGGGATCGTTCAATCTATTCGCATGGCAGGCGCTGTGGACGGTAGGGCTGTGGCTCGGGGCACGCTCCGCGTTCAACAAGCCGATGATCGGGCGAATTCCGGGATGGGTGGCGGCGTGCTGCTGCGCGGCGTGCCTCTTTTTTGTCGGTATACGCTACGGCTGGCTGGGACCGCATTTGACGGAGCAGGCGCTTGGCATTCAGCTGGATAAATGGCAGATCGGCCCGCTCCGCGTCGTCAATCTGGTCACGTTCTCGGTGGTCTTTTATTGGCTGCGCAACTACCTGCGCTGGTTCGCCATCGAGCCATTTCTTACGCTGGGGAAAGCGTCGCTCCAGGTCTTCTGCACACACATCGCGTTTGTCTTTATTGGCCTGGCATTTCTGGTTCGGGACGTGGGCGAAGACGTTGACGCGCCCCTGGAGCAGTTACATGGCGTGACGGCAATCGTGCTTCTGGCCGTCACATTTACCGCGCTCATTCTGGTTGCGGTGCGTGAGGTCCGCAAGCGCCGCAGCAACAGTCACAATCCGACGGAAGACGGCGGCCAGCAGAACGCAGTGCGGCAGTTCTCGGCGCCGTCCACTGGCGATTAAATCCGCTATCGCTGCGTGATGAGCATCAGGTGGTCGGGCGCTACGCGGCAGCTGTTGCCTTCGGCCGGCGTCCATGTCGATCCGTCAGAATACTTCACCGACAGCAGTTCGACCGATACGACTGCCGTTAGTCCTGAGGCCCAAACATCGACCGTGGATGTATGGTCGGCGCCCGGAATCAGGTACACGGTCAGAGTCTGCATCTTGAGAGTTGTTTCCTTGGTGGGCTTCGCAGGGCCCAGCTGTTCGGTACGGCCTGTGGCGGTGTAACCACGCAAACTCAGCGCCGCGCTGTCGATGGTTCGCGCGTCGGGGCTTTTCAGTTTCAGATGCAGCCACTGCCCCACACCTTTGGCGCCATTGACGGGGAGCCGTTGGGACTGGGGCCGATTGATCGGATCGTGACCGATCTGGAACTGACCGGCGCCGGTCCTGACGACGTTTCCATCGGAAAGATGCGATGCCTCGACGGAAACCGGACAGGGATTCGGAAGCGCGATGGTCTGCGAGGTCGTTTGCCCGTCGGGGCCGGTCGGCGTCATGTTCTCCATGCCGGCAACGCCATAGCTGGCGTTTTGCGCCGCAATCCCAAGCGGCGCTACCAGAAGTACACACCCAAGAAAAGCCGCCAGTTTCATGGAAGCCTCCTTGTAGAATTCCGACTCCATTCTCTATCCAACCCCGGCTCCATGTCTAACCGAGACCCGCTTGCCGCAGCGGCCCAAATTCATCAAACGTTTGCATTCTCTTTGCTCCCGTGCATTACCCTGTTAATGATTCCCGCGGTCAACCCATCCCGAGCACCCTATACCGCCGCGGGACGAGGACAGCCGGCTTTGAGCCAATCTGTATTTGTTCTGGAAGACGAATCTGATATCGCGAGGCTTGTGCAACATCATCTTGAAGCGGCGGGATTTGAAGCCCGCCTGTTTCACACCCCAACCAATCTCATTCCCGACGCCGAACGCCGCCCACCCGCACTTTTTCTTCTCGACATCATGGTGCCCGGCGGCGATGGCCTGGATGTTTGCAGGCGGCTGCGCAATCACGCCGGCCTTTCGACCATTCCAATCATTTTTCTCACCGCGCGCGCCGGCGAAAACGACCGTGTCCTGGGTCTCGACCTCGGCGCCGACGACTACATCACCAAGCCTTTTTCAACGCGCGAACTGGTGGCCCGCGTCAAAGCGGTGCTGCGGCGCTTCGAGCGGCCGACGTCGCCTTCGATCATCAGCTTTGAAGAGATCATCATCGATGCCGGTGCGATGCAGCTGAAGGTCCGCGGCGAGCTCACAACCACGACAGCAACCGAATTCCGGCTCCTCGACTACCTGGCCCGGCATCCCGGCCGCGTATTCAGCCGCGACCACCTTTTGGACGCGGTGTGGGGCGATGCTCGCTTTGTGACGCCTCGATCCGTGGATGTTTATGTGCGACGCATCCGTGAGAAAATCGAGATCGACCCGGAGAATCCGCGTTACCTGAAGACGGTGCGCGGCGCCGGCTACCGCTTTGAGCTGCCGAAGGGCGAATGAGACGAGCTGTTAGCTTTTGGCCGTTAGCTCTTAGTCTGTGAGAGTTTGTACGGGATCTTCTCGGCAAAGGACGAGCTGATGGCTGGCAAAGCGAAGAACGGAATCGCGGACTGTTTGAAGCTAAGAGCTAAACGCTAACGGCTAATAGCTGCTCTTATGACCTCCAAAATCTTCTTACGGCTTCTCGGTCTGTTTCTCACGCTCCTCGCGTTGTTCACGCTGGTGAGCGTGATTGTGTTGCGCCTATTTCTGGCCTACTCAAACCAGGCGACACTTGCGGTTGCGAGCCGTGCAGCACTTCTACTCGCGATCACAGGCATCGTGGTCGCTATTCCCGTGGCTGCGTTCCTTGCCCGGCGTCTCTCCGCGCGTTTTCTCCGCGTCCTGAATTTCGCGCGACGCATCGCCGATGGCGATCTCTCGGCACGCATCAACTCGCTCGACACCACTTCAGGCCCATTGAGCGGCATCGCCGAGCTCTCCTCAATGGAAGCTGCGCTGAACGAAACCGCGGTCCGGCTTGGCCGCGATTTCTCCGAGCTCGAAAGCGGGCGCGACGAGCTCGCCGTGATGCTCGACTCGATGCAGGAAGCCGTAGTCGCCATTAATTCCGCGGGACTCGTCCGCTGGTCGAACTCCGTGCTGCAGGGGATTGTTGGATCGCAGATCGCTCCCGGGCGGCCGCTGGTTCACTTTGTCCGCGATCCCGAGCTACTGGCATGCGTGCGCGGAGCCCTGGAGCGCCGCGAGCTTTGCGTGGGCCGCGCGAGTCTCGTCGCTCCCGGCCGCGTCTTTGAAGTCAACGCCGCTCCGCTGCCGGCTGGCGGCGCACTCGTTGTGCTCCACGACGTCACCAGCATTGAAGCTGCGCAAAAATCGCGCCGCGAGTTCGTCGCCAACGTCAGCCACGAGCTGCGCACGCCGCTCACGTCGATCCAGGGCTACGTTGAAACGCTTATCGAAGATCCCCATCCCAGCCCGGAGATGACACTCGAGTTTCTCGGCGTCATTCTCAAAAACACCAGCCGCATGAACCGGCTCACTGAGGATCTGCTGGCACTTGCCAGCGTGGAAAGCCCGGATTACAAACTCGCGCTTCAACCCGTGCGCGCCAACGTGCTGCTGCAGGATGCGATCGACTCGATTGGCGGCATTGTTGTCGACTCCGGCGTGCAGCTGCAGACTGCCGGCGCGCCCGACGCTGTGGTGATGGCCGATCCCGACGCCATTCATCAGGTCTTCGGCAACCTGATGGAGAACGCCCTGAAGTACGCGCAATCGGGCAAACGCATTCGCGCCGGCGCGCGGCTTCTTGCATCAGAGGTGCAGTTCACCATTCAGGATTTCGGGCCCGGCATCGGGTCCGAACATCTCGCTCGCATCTTCGAGCGCTTCTATCGCGTCGACAAAGCGCGCTCGCGCGAATCCGGCGGCACCGGCCTCGGCCTCGCCATCGTGAAGCACATTGTGCAGGCCCACGGCGGACGCATCTGGGCCGAGAGCGAGTTGGGCAAAGGCGCGTCATTCCACTTCACGCTGCCGCTTGCTCCAGCGCCCATCACGGCGCCGCAACCCCAGGCCGTCCCCGGCTCGGAGCAGGCCGCATCGGCGGCATCGACTGACGCGCAGCCAACGGCGGCGCCGCCCACTCACGCTACTACAGTGTCATGAACTCCGCTTGAGCGGTCATTTTTAACGGTTCGGCTTGAGCACTCAATCGTGCTGACCACTAACTACTGACCACTAACCACTGTCTTTTCACATCTTCATCGTCACGCCCTGCTCGCACATGTCGCCGAAGAGTGAGAGCAGATGGGTGATGCCGAGGAGCTCGCGAACCTGTTTGCCGAGGTTAATGAGCTCGAGGCATGAGCCGCCCCTTTTGGCCGATGTGTAAAGCGCCACCAGGGTGCCGAGGCCCATGCTGTCGACTTTCGTGAGATCGGTGAGGTCGAGCACGATCTTTTTGTGGTCGGGGATCAGACGGCGCATGTGGGCCGCAAACTCCGAGCCCACGCCGGCGATGAGTTGTCCGCGGCAATGGACCAGGGCGGTGTCGCCCTTTTGCTCGACGCTGAAGGTCAGCGATCTAGACTTCTCTGCGCTGGACATGGTTGACCTCTTCTTCTGGCAAGGGGGAGTCGGGGACGCGGATCGCCTGATTCTCTCACACGCCGCAGATTTTCATAACTCCGCTCGCGCCGCTAACCGCCCAACTCGGCTTTCTCCCGCTGCTCGCCAGAAGTTGTCAAGCATTGTCAAGAGGCTTCTCCCAAAATAATTTCGCCCCCGTCCCGTAACACCTTCGCTCCCTAGTACTTGCTCCCTTGCTCCTGCTTCTCAAAGTTTGCCGGTAATTATGCCCTTTCGGCGCACAATGGTCTCATGATGGCTGACATGACAGCCCACGTTCACTAAGTCCTTTAAAAGGCTAAGGTTGCGTGTAAACCCTTTCGATTCAACCGGTTATAGTCGCATTTTAAAGGTATAACCACATGAAAACAAAAGGCTTAGCCCCACCAGGTGGGGGAGGGGGGGTGTGATATACAGTGAATCTGCCAATTCGCTCCGGAGCATGGGCGCGCCAAGACCCGCACGCTTCCGGGCCATTGCACAAGGAGTAAACAACCGGCCAAAATCGAAAAATAAATAGAAACACTTTTTTATACCCCTAGGGGTATTCTCAAAGTGTTAAGTCGTTTAGAAACCGCATCTGCTGCACCAAAATCAGTGCAAGTTTACTGGAAAAATACGGTTATTTTTCTGGTAAACTTTCCACCCTTCGAGTCGGCGCTATTCTGCTGCTTCTTCCGCCGCGGTTGTCTGGGTTCCATCCAGCCTCCGCCGCGGAATTGCCGGCTCTGCCGTCAGCGCCCGCCACGCCAGCACGAGCTTGAGGCGCCAGCGCAGGATCATGCCGAAGGCGAGCAGGTAGAAGATGGCCCCGGTCTGCTCAAGCGAGAGGAAGCGGTCGAAGTATCCGCGGGCGAGATAGCGCACGACAGCGAGCACGATGATGACGGCGAAGAAGGCGCTCGACCGCTTCATCATGATCTGACCGTCTTTCCAATGCAGATCGCTGGTGAGGAGCAGCGGATAGGCGAAGACGATGGCGCCGATGAGGAAGGCGGCGAGTCCCCAAAGAAACGGAACGCGGCACGGCGGGTAGATGAACATGCAGAAGCCGGTGGCCATGCCGAGGGGTGGGGCAACGATTTTGCGGAGCGTCACTGCGCTGCGGCCCTCGCGCACGCGCCACATGAGTACGCCGGCGAGGCCGACGACGGAGACAATTGCCGTGATGGCGGTTCTGGAGAGCATTTTTCCTGGTTGCGGGCGGGGCGACCTCTGAAGGGGTCCGTGACCTCACATCTATTTTATTCGACGGCGGGGGGGCGGGTTTCGATTCGACGATGGAGGTTTGAAGGGGCGTCAAGGTGACGATTTGGAAGAGAAGATCAGGATGGAGTGTTGAAGGGAGTGCGATCCCACTCTAAAACTCCTGGCTGCGCGCGGAGTTTTAGAATGGAGCACCCGGCCACGAATCGCTGATCACTGACCCCTGATCACTGACCACTGCCCTTCGGCCATGGGTCGTTGAGAAGGGACGACAGGCCGATGTCGTTGCCGTAGCGCTCGACCTCGACTTCGGCCATATGAACGCAATGCGTCATGCCGCGAAACGCGGGCACGGCGTCGGAGCCCATGATCTGCGGCGCGATGAAGAGATGCAGGCGGTCGACGAGCCCGGCGGCGAGGAAAGCGGTGTTGAGGCGGGTTCCGGTTTCGGTGAGCAGCGTGAGCACGCCCTCTTCGCCGAGCTTCTGGAGAACCTTTTCGAGCGGAACGCGGCCGGCGTCGGCTGGCAGGACTTCAACGCGCACACCGCGGTTCTCAAGCTCGCGAATGCGCGCTTCGTCGTGCGAGACGGTGAAGACAACGAGGTCATTTTGCGCGGTGGCGACGAGTTTCGATTCGAGCGGCATGCGGAGGGCGGAGTCGAGCACGATGCGCAGCAGTGGGCGGCGGCGGCGCAGGCCGCTGCGATCGGTCATCCAGGGATCGTCGGCCAAAACGGTGTCGACGCCGACCATGGTTGCGTCGGCGGCCCAGCGCAGAGGCTGAACGGCGGCGCGAGCTTCTTCGCTGGTGATCCAGTAGGGCGCGTGCGGCGTTTGCTGGGCCGCCGGCGGCGCGATACGCGCGTCGAGCGTCATGGCAACTTTCATGAGCACGAAAGGGCGATGGTGCTGGATCCAGCGCGCGAAGCCTTCGTTGAGGCGGCGGGCTTCGGCTTCGCAGACGCCGACGGTGGTTTCCATGCCTGCTGCATGCAATGCTGCGAGACCGTTGCCGGCAACGGCGGGGTTGGGATCAATGGTGGCAGCGACGACGCGCGCGAGTCCCGCATTGATGAGGGCGCCGGTGCAGGGAGGCGTGCGGCCGGTGATGCTGCACGGTTCGAGCGAGACGTAGGCTGTGCCGCCCTGCACGCGGTCCGCGGCGTGCGTTGTGGCTTCGCGGAGCGCGACGATCTCCGCGTGGTCGAGCAGGTCGTACTCGTGCCAGCCTTCGCCGAGGACCTGGCCGGCGCGATCGAGAATGACGCATCCGACGGCGGGGTTGGGCGAGGTGACGCCGATGCCGCGGCGCGCGAGCTCAAGGGCGCGGCGCATCCAGCGGAGGTCGAGGTCGGTAGCCATGTTGGAGAAATTCATCTTACTCCAGCAGCGAATCTACAAACTCGGCGGGGGAAAACTCGAGCAGGTCTTCCATTTTTTCGCCGACGCCAACGTAGCGCACGGGCAAGTTCAGCTCCCGGGCGATGGCGACGGCGATGCCGCCCTTGGCGGTGCCGTCTAGTTTGGTGAGCAGGATGCCGGTGACGCCGGCGGACTGCGTGAACTGGCGCGCCTGCTGCAATCCGTTCTGGCCGGTGGTCGCGTCCATCACCAGCAAGACTTCATGCGGCGCGCCGGGAACAAGGCGCGCGGCGGTGCGGCGCATCTTGTCGAGTTCGTCCATGAGGCCCGATTTTGTGTGGAGACGGCCCGCGGTGTCGACGTAGAGATCGTCGATGGAGCGCGATTTGGCCGCGGAGATGGCGTCGAAGAGAACGGCGGCGGGGTCGCCTCCCTGGCGCGTCTTGATCATCTCGACGCCGGAGCGCGCGGCCCACACTTCCAATTGCTCGATGGCCGCGGCGCGAAAGGTGTCGGCGGCGCAGAGAAGCACGGAACGATTTTGCGCGCGGGACCACGCGGCGAGCTTGCCGCTGGATGTGGTCTTTCCGGTGCCGTTGACGCCGACGAGAAACGTGACTTTCGGTGGCGCCTGCGGTGAGGCCACGGGAGCTTGAGGGGCGTTGAGGATCGCGATGAGTTGCTGCTTCAAAAGCTCTCGCAGTTCGGCTCCGCCTTCGATGGCCTGATGACGCGCGTGATCGCGGAGCGCGTCGAGGATCGCGGTGGTTGTGGGCACGCCGATGTCGCTGGTGAGGAGCGCAGCTTCGAGCTCTTCGAGTGCGTGCTCGTCGACGGTGCGCGTCATCGCGGCCAGGTCGGCGATCTTCGCGGAGAAGGACTCGCGTGTGCGCGAGACCGCCTGCTTCATCCTTTGGAACAGGCTTTTTCCTTGTTCTTCTTCCGGGGACTTCTCGGGTTCCGAGCTGCCAAAGAGAGTGGTAATCATCTTCACCAGTTTAATTGGGGCCGCGAACAAAGTTGCCGGCAACAAGAATGCAGTTCCGTTCAGATGTGGCTGCTTGCCGTCCAGTGCTTGCCAGGGCACATTGGGCGCAGAATTGCATCGAATAGGTGAGGTTGTCCGCTATGCTCGGATAAGACTTGTAAATCGTTGGAAGCAATGCCCCAAACACAGAAACATCCGCTCAAAGAGATTCTTGAGGATCGCATCGCCATCATCGACGGCGCGACGGGCACGACGCTGCGCACGTATGGGATGAAAGAGGCGGACATCCGCGGAGAGCGCTTCAAAGGCGCGAAGAAGGATTTGCTGAACAACGGAGATCTATTCACGTTGACGCGGCCCGATGTGGTTGCGGACATTCATCGGCGATTTCTGGAGGCGGGAGCGGACATTCTGGAGACGAATACCTTTGGCGCGACGACGATTGCGCAGAGCGAGTTCTTTGTGGACGATCCGCGCGAACGCGGCGGGCGGAAGGATCCGGAGTTCTACCAGAAGATTGTGGACGACAAAAGTTTGGGAGAGTTGGCGTGGGAGATTAACGAGAGATCGGCGCGCGATGCCCGAGAGTGCGCCGAGCGAGCGAGCAACGAGACGGGCCGCGAGCGATTTGTGGCGGGAGCGATTGGGCCTTTGACGGTATCGCTGTCGAACTCGCCCGATGCCGACGATCCGGGCTTTCGCGTGGTGACGTTTGACCAGGTAAAGACCGCGTATAAGCAGCAGGCGCGCGCTCTGATTGCCGGCGGGGCAGACCTGCTGCTGGTGGAGACGATCTTCGATTCATTGAACGCGAAGGCGGCGCTGGTTGGGATTCGCGAGGTGTTCGACGAAGACGGGCTTGCGGCGAGCGGCAGGGAATTGCCGATCCTGATTTCCGCGGCTGTAGGACGCGGCGGCGAGACGATGATCTCCGCGCAGACCATTGAGGCTTTCTGGAATGCGGTGCGGCACGCGAAGCCGTTCAGCGTGGGGCTGAACTGCTCGCTGGGACCGGATTTGATGGCGCCGTTTTTGCGCGAGCTTGCGGCGAAAGCGGAGGTCGCTGTGTCGTGTTATCCGAATGCGGGGTTGCCGAATCCGCTTTCACCGACGGGCTTTGACCTGGGACCGGAAGACATGGCGCGGTATTTGAGCGAGTTTGCGCGCGAGGGCCTGGTGAATCTTGCCGGCGGATGCTGCGGGAACACGCCGGAGCACATTGCGGCGATTGCGAAGGCGCTTGACGGCGTGGCTCCGCGCAAGCTGCCGGTGGTGGAAGCGGCGCCGTGCGGTGTTGAGAGCGTGGCATGAGCGCTGGTTCGACAAAGCCTATTGAAACAAGGCCGCTGCGATTGTCGGGATCGCAGCCATTCACGCAGCAGCCTGGAGTGTTCATGCTGATCGGCGAGCGGACCAATGTGGCCGGATCGCCGAAGTTTGCGCGCCTCATCAAGGAAGGCAAATACGAAGAAGCTGTTGCGGTAGCGCGCCAGCAGGTGGAGAACGGCGCGAACGTGCTCGACATCTGCATGGATGAGGGCATGATCGACGGCGTGGCCGCGATGACGCGCTTTTTGCTTTTGTTGCAGAGCGAGCCTGAGGTTGCAAAGGTTCCCTTCATGGTCGATTCCTCGAAGTGGGAAGTGATTGAAGCGGGCCTGAAATGCATGCAGGGCAAGGGCATTGTCAATTCGATTTCGCTGAAGGAAGGCGAGGCGAAGTTTCGCGAACACGCGCAGACGATTTTGAAATTTGGCGCAGCCGCGGTGGTGATGGCATTCGACGAGCAGGGCCAGGCTGCCAGCTACGAAGAAAAAATCCGGATCTGTGAGCGCGCCTATCGGCTGCTGACACGCGAGCTGTGTTTTGCGCCAGAGGACATCATCTTCGACCCCAACATTCTGACTGTGGCGACGGGGATGGAGGAGCATAACAATTACGCGGTTGATTTCATCCGCGCGACGCGGTGGATCAAGGAGAACCTGCCGCACGCCAAGGTGAGCGGCGGGGTTTCGAACATTTCGTTCAGCTTTCGCGGCAATAACAAAGTGCGCGAGGCAATGCACGCGGCATTTCTGTATCACGCGATTGGCGCGGGCATGGATATGGGCATTGTGAACGCGGGGATGCTGGAAGTTTACGAAGAGATCGACCCGGAGCTGAAGGAGCTGGTTGAAGATGTACTTCTGAACCGGCGGCCCGACGCGACGGAGCGGCTAGTCGAGTTCGGTGAAAAGCTGAAGGCGGCGGGGTCGACGGACGCGGGCGCGGAATCGGGAGCGAAAAAGAACGAGGAATGGCGAAGCCGAACGGTCGAGGAGCGGCTGTCGCATGCGCTGGTGAAGGGAATTGACGATTATATTGAGGCGGACGCCGAAGAGGCGCGCGTGAAGCTGGGCCGGCCGCTGGCAGTGATTGAAGGCCCGCTGATGGACGGCATGGGCGTGGTTGGCGACCTGTTCGGCGCGGGAAAAATGTTTCTACCGCAGGTTGTGAAGTCGGCGCGCGTGATGAAGAAGGCGGTTGCGTATTTGACGCCGTTCATGGAAGCGGAGAAAGCGAAGATGGCGGCGGCGGGCCAGGCCGTGCGAGTGCAGGGAAAGATTGTGCTCGCGACCGTGAAGGGCGACGTGCACGACATTGGCAAAAACATTGTGGGCGTGGTGCTGGCCTGCAACAACTATGAAGTGATCGATATGGGCGTGATGGTTCCGGCGGAAAAGATTCTTGCACGGGCCAAAGAGGTGCGCGCCGACATTATTGGATTGAGCGGGCTGATTACGCCGTCGCTGGACGAGATGGTGCACATGGCGCGCGAGATGGAGCGGCAGGGGATGAAGCTGCCGCTGCTGATTGGCGGAGCGACGACGAGCCGCGCGCATACGGCGGTGAAGATTGCGCCGAACTACAGCCAGCCGGTAGTGCATGTGCTGGACGCAAGCCGCGCGGTGCCGGTGACGACGAGCCTGCTGAGCGAGGAAGGGAAGCCGGGGTTTGTGGCGCAGTATCGCGCGGAATACGATGCGCTGCGCAAGGCACATGCCGCACCGCGGCGGGCGACGATTCCGCTGGCGACGGCGCGGATGCGGCGCACGCCAATTGAGTGGCGCGAGCAGGATTTGGCGCAGCCGGCCTTTACAGGCGTTAAGGTTCTGGACGACTTTTCGCTGGCAACGCTTCGGGAATTCATCGATTGGAGCCCGTTCTTTCATACATGGGAATTGAAGGGAGTTTATCCACGGATTCTGGAGGACGAGAAACAGGGCGAGCAGGCGCGGTTGCTTTTCAAGGAAGCCAATGCTCTGCTGGACAAAATCATTGCTGAAAAGCTGTTGACGGCGAGAGCTGTCTACGGATTCTTTGCGGCGAACGCCGTTGGCGATGATGTCGCGCTTTATTCCGATGCCGCGCGCACAAAGGACCTAACACGCATTCACTTTTTGCGCCAGCAATCGGATCGAGAGGGAAACGAGCCGTGCCGATCGCTGGCGGATTTTATTGCGCCGAAGGAGACGGGGTTCGAGGATTCGATGGGCGCGTTCGCGGTGACGAGCGGAATCGGACTGAAAGAGCTTTGCGAAGGATTTCGTGCCAAGCACGACGACTACAACGCGATTATGGCGGAGGCGATCGCGGACCGGCTTGCCGAAGCGTTTGCCGAGTGCCTGCACAAGCGGGTGCGCGACGAGTGGGGATATGGTTGCGCGGAGAAGTTGAGCAATGAAGACATGATTCACGAGAAGTATCGCGGCATACGGCCGGCGCCGGGCTATCCGGCATGTCCCGATCACACGGAGAAGGGACTGATCTGGGAGCTTCTTGACGTGAAGCGGAACACGGGCATTGAGCTGACCGAATCGTTTGCCATGTGGCCCGGATCGAGCGTGAGCGGGTTTTATTTTGCACATCCAGAGAGCCGCTATTTCAGCTTGGGAAAGATTGATCGCGACCAGGTGGAGGACTACGCGGGCCGTAAGGGGATGACGGTCGCGGAGGTTGAGCGGTGGCTGAGCCCGAACCTGAACTACGAGCCTGGGGCGTGAGGGGCGAGCGAGAGAGTCGCCTGTGACGAGGCGCCCAAAAACAACCGCAGATCCTTCACTCCGGTCGCGGCGGCGACATTCGTTCAAGATGACAACTGCAGGGTAGATGCTTGAAATCGCGACGGAATGGCACCGCCGACAGTTCAAAACGGCGCATCGCATTTTGCTTCGTCATCCGACCTGAAAAATAATTTCAAACTCCCACGAAACTTTTGAATCCGCCCAGGGTTCAGTTGCGTAATTGGGGTTCTGCGTCCACATCTGCTTGCGGAGAGCGAGTCTTCGCGAGATCCGTAGATCTTTGTCCTGGAGGGCAGTGTATGAAGCGCGCAATGCTGGTCGTTCTCTCTCTTCTGGTTACACCATCGCTATTTGCCGACGCCACGTCGCGACTGATTCCGGCCGGCGCATCGGTTTCATGCACGACCGGCGACGGCAGAATTTCGTCCAAAACAACCGCGATCGGCGATCCGGTGCTTTGCAAAGTGCAGTTGCGCCGCGGCGACTTTATGCTGCCCTATGGAAGCTACCTCGGCGGCGAGTTTGCTGAGTACAAGGATCCGGGTCACCTGGTGGGCAAGGGCTGGATGGAACTGGACTTCGACCGCCTCTATGTCGGCGATACAGTGATTCCGATCAACGCGAAGGTGGTGGACGTTCCTGGGTACAAAATCGATGCGCAGGGCAGAATTCTGGGCAAGGGTCACGCGGTGCGGGACACGGTTCTGTGGATGATTCCCGTGCTGTGGCCGATCGATTTGATTAACCTGCCACGTCGCGGTCCGAGACCGACTTTGAAGGCAGAGACGACGGTGACGCTGCGCGTGATGGACGACATCCAGGTGCCGATTGTGCCGGAGCCGCAGCGCGATCCATATGGACTCTACCAGCGCGGGCCGCAGTCCTATGCACCGGCGCCTCCGCCACCTGCTGAAGCTCCGGATCAGGGGCCGGAGAATTCCTATGTGCCGGAACAGCCTACCGCTCCCGTTGAGCAACCTGCTCCTCCTGCGGTGGCGTACGCGCCGCCGGTTGCGTATCCGGCAGCAGCGCCTTATGCGCCGCCGGTGGTAGCGCCTTATTGTTTGTGCACAGCGCCGTACGTCGGCGTCACGGTTGCGCCGGGAATCGGAGTGTATTCCTACGGAGTGTACTCATATGGAGTAAGGCCGTATGTGCGCAATTACGGATATGCGCCGCGAGCTTATGCGCCGGCAGTGCGACCCTACGGTTATGGATTCGCTTCGCGCGGATATATAGGCACAGGATACGTGGCGCGCGGAGGTTATCGGCGCTAGTTTTTTTTGAGAGTTACCACAACAAAAGCATTGGGGAATTTGGCCGAAGCGGAACTGTGAAAGCAGGCTCGCTTCGGCCGATCTTTCTTAACGTACGGTGCAGTCGCATTGCGGACGGGATTTGTAGCCAGTTGATCAACAGCTAAACAAGATTTTTGCGGGGTTTTTGCGCCCGGTTGACGAGATGTTCACAGGGCCGCCGCGATACTGGGCGCGTGATCCCACGTCGTTGTCCCAAAGTTCCGCTGAAGCTGGCGCTCGATACCGGCTCCATGGTCGATCTCGCACTGCCCGCCGCCGTTCCGTTCCGCTCCCTTCCTGTTATCGCACCGCGCATTCGCGCAGATGTTGGGCGATACCGGCTGCGGCTGGCGGATTCGGCTGAAGATCGCGAAGCTGCGTGCAGGCTGCGATTCAGGGTGTTCAATCTTGAGCTGGGTGAGGGTCTAGACATCTCCTTCGAAACCGGACTCGACATGGATCGCTTCGACGCGGTCTGCGAGCACTTGCTGGTTGAGGACAAGGCGACGCGCCGGGTTGTGGGGACTTACAGAATGCAGTCGGGCGCCACCGCAGAGCGAAATCTGGGCTATTACTCCGAGCAGGAATTCGCGCTGGGGCCTTACGAGCCGCTGCGCGCAGGAATTCTGGAACTGGGGCGCGCATCGATCGATCGCGAGCACCGCACGCCTGAAGTGCTGATGTTGTTGTGGCGCGGCATTGCGCAGTATGCTACCGACATGGGGCTTCGTTATTTGCTCGGTTGCTCTTCATTGAACTCCAACAACCCTTCAGAGGGCTGGCAGATGTATCGCCAGCTTGAGAACTTCAGGGTTCCAGCGGAGTTTGAGACAACGCCGACCGCAGCTTATGCCTGCCCCCCAGGAAGCAACGAATCGATAAGGCAGGATGAGGACGCGCAGCCGCCCATCTGCCACGGCGATGGGGCGCTGCCGGATTCAGCGGCTGCGGCGCCCGCGGTGAAAGTTCCCAAGCTACTCAAGACGTATCTCGCGATTGGCGCGCGCATTGCGGCGCCGCCGGCGTGGGATCGCGAGTTCCGAACGATAGACTTTCTCACACTCCTGGATCTGAATCAGCTTTCGGCGGCAGCTCGCCACCGCTTCCTCGCGCCATTGACGGAATGACGCTGCGCCCTGTCCGGCGCGCTGTGGCGCTGGGCTTCGCGATTGCAATCTGCATTGTCCGCTACTGGCTGAAGCGCCTGCGCGGGCACATGACGCTGGAGCAGCGCGCGCTTTGGCTGCGGCAAGCGGCGCGGGGCGTGCTCGGGTCGCTCGATATGCGATCGCAGATCGACGGTAGGATTCCGTCGCACGGGCTGGTGGTCTCAAATCACCTGAGCTATCTGGATATCGTCATCATCAGCGCGGCGATGCCGTGCTTTTTTGTCTCGAAGATCGAGGTGGGTGGCTGGCCGATATTTGGCAAGGCGGCGCGATCGGGTGGGACGATTTTTCTGGATCGCTCGAGCACGGAGAGCGCAATGTTGGTTGCGGACGAGATTAGCGCGCGGCTCAAGTTGCCGGTTCCGGTGTTGCTGTTTCCCGAGGGGACGAGCACCGACGGAAAACAGATTCTGCGATTTCATTCGCGGCTCATCGATCCCGCGACCTCGGCGGGCGTGCCGATTACGGCCGCGGGGATTCGCTACGTTCTGGATGACGGCCTGGAGGAACGCGAGCTGTGCTGGTATGGCGATGAGAGTTTTGTGACGCACCTTTGGAAGGTGCTGGGCGTGAAAAGATTCTCGGTGCTGCTGCACTTTGGCGAGCCGCACATCTATACAGATCGCCGTGTGGCGGCCGATGCCACGCATGCTGAGATTACCGCGTGGCGCGAGGCGACGGCGGCGGAACAGGCGAGCGGCTAGCGCTTTGGTTGCGCGCAGGAGCCGGAGTTATATGCCCAGTTGCGCGGCAGGCCCGGCGTTTCGAATCTGAAAATCCGTTTCAACGAGCGATGCATGGGGAATGCGGGTGGACGCGGCAACCCAGCGCATTGCTCCGGGGATCACCGTGAGCGCGGCGGGTGCGCAGGTGCGGCCGAGGCGCGTGACAGCGGCGCGCGAGAGCCAGGTGGCGAGCGTTACGGATCGCGTGAGCTGGGATCGCAAGGCGCGCAGGTAGTCATTTGCGGTGGCGCCCGAGAGAAACATGTGTGTGGCGAGCGCCGCCGAGTGTAATGCGATCGAGATTCCGTCGCCGGTGAAGGATGGAATGACGGCGGCCTGATCGCCGAGAGGCCAGAGGCCGTTCGATTTTTGTGCGAGATAGCCGTAGGGAATGGGCGAAATGGCAAGCGGGCGAGACCACAGAGGCGTAGAGTCATCGAGGAGCCGGCGGAGATGACGATTGCCTTGAAGGATGGATGCGAGAAGCTCGGGCCAGCCATCCAACGGGCGAAGAATTGACCGCCGAACGACAAGGCACAGATTTGCGGCGTCATTTTCGATGAGCGCGAGCCCACCGTAGCCTCCCGGGAATAGAAAAAGATCCATAAAATCCTGGAGCGCTGCGGTCTGAGCGGGCGCGAGACGCCAATGCAGCTTGAATCCGATGAGATCGGATTGTTTGCCGGAAGGTCTCGCGTAGCCCCGCAGGTCGTGCTTGCCGGCGGCGAGGAAGACGGCGGACGCGTGGAGGGGCTGGCCATCGCTGAGGGAGGCGGTCCAGCCTTGGCCGGATTTCGCGAGCGACTGGACGGAAGTGCCGCGCAGAACGCGGCAGCCTGTTTGTTCGGCGCGGGCCTGCAGCGCGGCATCGAGGACGCGACGCGAGAGCGACAGAGCTGGAAAGGGAAGCGGGGAGTGGACGATCTGATTGCCCGTGGAGAGGCGCACATCGCGAATCGACTTTGCGCCGAGATCCAGCGGAGAGATGCCTACCTGGTTGAGATAGGCAACCGCCTCGTGGCTCAGGAATTCGCCGCAAACCTTGTCGTGGGCGGCGGGTTCCTTTTCGACCAGCAAAACCTCGCGGCGGGCTGCGGCGAGACGGAGCGCGGCCATTGCGCCGGCGGGGCCACCGCCGATGACGAGATTCTCAACGCTCTGTGGCGCGCCGGTCATGTTTTTCTCCGGCTGATACAAAGACGCGCAGGCTTATAGGACTCAATAACGATGTCCTGCAGGTCGAGGCCAGCGGCGACGCACATCCGCTCCCAGTCCCGGCGAACGAAGGCGCGCGCGATTGAGACCGGCCCATCGTGTTGCACGAAAGGATGAAGGCCGGCAAGTTTCGAAAAGATGCGCAGGAGATGATATGGAATGGCAGCACGCGAAAGGTCGTTGATGAACCAGCCAATGGCGGCGCGGTGATCCATCCATTGAAGAAAACGGATCAGGTCCGGCTCGGAGAGGTGGTGCGCAAAGAGCGAGCTGATGACGAGGTCAATTGGCGAGTCGGGGCTAAAGGCGAACACGTCGGTTGCGACCCAGGAAATCTGAGATGAGGCGGGGGTGGCTTCGGCGGCGATGGCGATGGCATCAGGATGGAGATCGAGGCCGATGAGGTCGACGGCGACTTTATTTTTTCGGGCCCAAGTTTCGATGCGGCGCAGAGTATCTCCGTAGCCGCAGCCGACGTCGAGAATGCGCAGCGGGCGCGCGGGCGGGCGAGAAACGAGTGCATTGAGCCAGGCGAGGGTTGGGCGATAGGCGAGGAACCAGCGATTGAGGCGGGCAAGATCGCGAAGGCAGGCGCGAAGCTCTTCGCGCGTTGAAGGCCCATCCATTAATTCGGTGAGGTGGGCGCGATGACGGAAATCGACGGCGTCAGACGGCATGGAACATCATGGTCTCAGCGGTGACTCCGGGCCCGAAGGACATTGCGCAACCGACTTGTCCCGGGATTGCACGTTGCATGAGCCGTTGCAGCACGAACATGATGGAGGCCGAGGACATGTTGCCGTAGTTGAGGAGAATGTTGCGCGAGTCGGCGAGAGCTTCAGCGGGAAGAGCCAGCCCTTTTTCGGCTGCGTCGAGGATGGTGCGCCCGCCGGGATGAATGGCCCACAGATCGATGGCGGAGATCTCGCGTCCATGGGTGATGCGAGTGCCCGCTTCGGCGAGTCCCTGGCGCAACTGGCCGGGAACCTGGCCGGAAAGATGCATGTCAAAGCCCTGTTCGCCAATGCGCCAGGTGATGAGTTGATCGGAGCCGGGCAGATTGACGGCGAGAAAGCTGTCGAGAGCGAAGCCGGCAGGTTCTGCCGTGACGACATAGGCAGCGCAACCATC
This sequence comes from Occallatibacter sp., assembly GCA_035541975.1. Taxonomy (GTDB): domain Bacteria; phylum Acidobacteriota; class Terriglobia; order Terriglobales; family Acidobacteriaceae; genus Telmatobacter. Next base: position 19,546 of record DATKMH010000036.1, read on the forward strand.
GGCAAACACGGTGAAGGCGAGCAGTTGCTCAAGATCCTGAGTTTCCTGCATGTGCAGTGAGCAAAGTTCGAGCGAGAGGAGCAGGACTTTGGATTCGGGCTCGGAGCGAACGATATGGCGCGCCGTCTTGAGCGCGTTGATGGCTGCGTAGCAACCCATGAATCCGATAAACGTGCGCTCGACGGACGGGTTGAGATGCAGAAGCTCTGTCATTTCAAAATCGAGGCCGGGCGCGTAGAGGCCGGTGCAGCACGTGACGATGACGTGAGTGATGGCTCGGCGTTCGGCGTCGGTGAGGGCGAGCTTGAGGAGCGCGCAGCGCGCGAGTTGCGGGGCGAACTCGCGAAATGCCTCCATGCGCCGTGCCGTTGAGGGAAAATTTCCGCGCACGAAGAGAGCGCCTTCGTCCTGCATCTCGCCGCCTTCGGTGACAATGGGTTTCAGGAAAGAATAGCGGTGGTCGATGGCGGAGAGCCGCACCATGCGGCGGTAAAGATTGCGCGGGGTGCCTTCGGACAAGAGGCCCTGAGCGAAAGAAACGAAGGCGCTGTGCATGTCGTGCGGCGGGACCGCGGTGGCGATGCGATTGAGGTAGGCAGTCGTCATGTAGTGGTCTCCGGCCACGCGCGGTTCTGTCTGGATAGCATATCGTTCCGGGCCTTGCAGAGATGCAACTACGGCGTCATTCCATTGCAACTATTGGACGCCGCGAGACTTCAATCGGTTTCACTTGGCTGAGGGTGGGGCGGCAGTGGATTCGCGGACCACAAGGCTCGTGGAAACGAGGAACTCGCGTTGCAGGCGCGGATTTCCAGAGTCGTCAAGCTGGAGGCGGAGGGCGTCGAAGGCGGCACGCGCGAGATCGGCGCGGGAAAGGCGGATCGTCGTCAGCGGGGGAAGGGTGAATTCGGCGAAATCGATATCGTCGAGGCCGATGACGGAAAGATCGTTGGGAACGCGGAGGCCATGCATGTAGGCCGCGCGCAAAACACCGATGGCTGTCATATCGTTGGAGCAGACGATGGCCGTGGGGCGAACAGCGTGCTTATTCAGTTGGTCGAAGCCCGCAACGCCGCCTTTCAGAGTGTGATCGCACTCGATGATCCAGTTCTTGTGAAGCTCCAAACCGGCAGACTCCATAGCGGCGCGGAAGTCGTTCTCTCGTGTGATGGCGGAGTGCAGGCTGTGCGGGCCGGCAAGAAAGGCGATGGACCGGTGGCCGAGATCGACGAGATGGCGAATGGCCTGGTGAATGCCGGTCGAGTAATCCATGAGGATGGTGCTGGCTTTGGGATCGTCGACCTTAAACTCCGCCAGAACGATGGGCACGCCGCGGTGGGTGAGTTGGTCGAGCACCGGCTCTTCTTCGCCGAACGTCATTACGGCAACGCCGTCGACCTTGCGCTCAAGCATGCGGCGCGCGCATGTGGCCAGCACGTTGGGATCGCTGTTGGTTGAGCTGACGAGAATTTCATAGCCGCGGGCAACGGCGGCTTCTTCGAAGCTCTGGATCAGTTCAGGAAAGAAGGGGTTGGAGATGTTCTCTACAATGATGCCGAGAATGCGGCTGCGACCGGAAACGAGCGTGCGGGCGTGGGTGTTGGGAAGATAGTTGAGCCGCTGGATTGCCTGCATGACCCGCTTGCTGAGCCGCTCGCTGACCAGCGGTGAGCCATTCATGGTTCTGGAGACCGTAGCGATGGAGACTTTAGCTGCGGCTGCAACGGCGCGAATGTCGGGGAGTTTGCCGGCGGGTTTGCGCTTAGCTTTGCGAGGCACGAACCCATCCTAATTGAGCACAGCGGATGGGGAAGAGGGAAAATGAATCGATTTTCCACCGGGAATCCGCCGGGGATTGCGGGAGCTGATCAGGCTGACTCAGCGATGAGAAGCCGGAGGTCGCGGAGGTTGTGGCCGGTGGGGCCGGTAACAACCGTGTCGCCGATGGCGGTGAAAAGCGGACACGCATTGAACTCCGCGAGCGATCGTTCGGGATCGTAGCCAAAGGCACGGGCGCGAGCGACGGTGGTGGGGTCGGCAATGGCGCCGGCGGATTTGGTATTGCCGTCGATGCCGTCGGAGCCGGCGCTGAGAATAGTGAGGCGCTCACCGGGAAACTTTGCGAGATCGAGCGCGCATGCCAGCGCGAACTGCTGATTGCGGCCGCCTGCGCCGGGCGTGCGCGAGAGCGTGACAGTGACCTCGCCGACCGAGATGAGACAAAGTCGGCTGTGCTTGGCGCGGAAGGTGTGAAAGCGGTCGAGGAGATAGCGGGCTGCGTCGGCGTAATCCCAGTCGTCGCAGCTGTTATCGACCACGACGTGGTAGCCGGCTTGCCGCGCCAGCGTACGCGCACTTTCGACGAGGTCGTGGCTGGAGAGGAGAATTTCGAAGACCGAATCGCGGAAGGCCGGATCTTCGCCGCTCATACTGACTGCCGAGGTCATGCGACGAGGCCGTGTGGCATCGGCCCAGGGAAGCTTGGGCAACAGCGACTGGCGCCAGGTTTTGTTGCCGGGGGACTCGGGCAGGTCTGCGCGCTCAAAAAACGCACGGACCGAGGTAGGCAAGCGGGGTGCGAGATCGTATTTTGCGAGGAGCTCGCGAACTTCGGCCACTGTTGAGTGGTCGGGCGTGCTGGGACCGGAAGAGAGCGCGTCGAGCGAGCGCAACGGGACATCGGGCAGGAGGAGGCTGATTTTGAGAGCCTCCGGCGCAGCCATGGCGAGGCGGCCGCCTTTGACGGCGGAAAAATGTTTGCGGAGCGTGTTGATTTCGTGGATGGGCGCGCCGGATGCGAGAAGAAGTTGATGGAAGGCAGCGGTATCTTCCAGCGTGATATGCGGGTCGAGAGGAAGATCGAAGATGGCCGAGCCGCCGCCCGAGATGAGGAAGAAAACCAGAGTGTCTTTACGGGCTTTGCGGAGCAGGGCGAGCGCTGCACGGGCGGCAGCGAACGAATCTTCGTTGGGCAGGGGATGGCCGCCTTCAAAGTACCGGATGCGCCAATTGCGTGCGGCGGGGGGCTGGTTGGTACAACAGATGCCGCGCAGGCCTTTGCGGCGCTTCATACGTTCGAGAAGAATGTGCAGCATGGGGCCGGCGGCCTTGCCGATCGCGATGACGAAGATGCGCTTGTATGCGGAGAGATCGACGGACGAAGGGCCGCTGCCATCGGGCATAAGCCGGTTGAGCCGGTTTCCGTCGAAGCGAAGGCGCCGATCGAACGCGGCGGCAATGTCGCTGGCCTTGAGCGCACCGGTAAAGATGCCGGTTGCAGTGGAGTGCATCTCCTCAAGAGCCGTATCGCTGACTGGAGTCATGGCTGCAACTCCATAGTTCCAGTGGGCCTGACGGGGTGAGGACAGACGGAACAGGTCTTGCAATCGGTGCGCCCTTTTGAATTCCGCGGAGCATGAAGGAAAAATGCAGAAATCATTTCAAGTTTGATTTTACGCCCGGATTGGCGCGGCTTCCAGTGAGCCGGTAAGTGCAAAAAGCGGCACGGGAACGATTGGATCTCTGTCGGCGCGTGTGCGATGACGCGGTGCTGAAGGAAATGGACCGGGCCGGTTGTACGGTATTCTGGCAGCATTATGAACGACGTATTGAAAGCACTGCCTTTTGACCCGATAGGGCTTACGCGCCAGTTATGCGAGATTGAGTCGACCACGTACCACGAGGGAGCGGTCGGCGATTTTCTGGCAAGGTTTCTCGCGGGGCGTGGATGGGAGGTGGAGAAGACGCCGGTGGCGCAGCCGGCAGATGGTGCAGCGGCAGAGCCGCGCTGGAACGTGTACGCGGGGCGTGCGGGCGAGACGCCCGATCTGGTTTTTTCTACTCATATGGATACGGTTCCGCCCTATATCCCGTTCAGCGAAGACGCTGAGTATATGCATGGCCGCGGAGTTTCGGACGCCAAGGGAATTATTGCGGCGCAGGTGGCCGCGGCCGAGGTGCTGCGCGAGGCGGGGTTTCGGATTGGAGTTTTGTTCGTGTCGGGCGAGGAGCGGGATTCGGCTGGGGCGAAGGTGGCGAATTTGAAGCCGAAGGGAAGCCGGTTTTTGATCAACGGCGAGCCGACAGACAATTGCGTGGCACTGGCTTCAAAAGGCGCATTGCGCGTTGTGTTCCGCGCGACGGGGAAGATGGCGCACTCGGCGTATCCCGAGCTGGGCGACAGCGCAGTGCACAAGCTGGTGCAGGTGATGGCGAAGCTGCTGGAGCTGGAGCTTCCGGTGACGGAAGATGTGGGACCGAGCACGTTGAACATCGGGCAGATTCACGGCGGCCACGCGCCGAACGTGATTGCGGACAAAGCTGAGGCGCAAGTGCTGGTGCGGCTGGTGGGTGATTCGGCGCCTGTGAAAGCTGCGCTGCTGAAGGCGGCGGAGGGATTGGCGGAGGTCGACTTCACTTTGGAGATTCCGTTTGCACGGTTGCGCGCGCCGGAGGGCTTGCCGACCATGGTGGCGAAGTTCACGACCGACATTCCGCAGCTGAGCAACTGGGGCGAGCCGCTGCTGCTGGGGCCAGGAAGCATTCATGTGGCGCACACGCCGTTTGAGAAGCTCGCGAAGAAAGAGTTGCTTGAGGCGGTGGAGCTGTATGTGAAGGTGGCGAAGAAGCTCCTCGCGTAATCCTCTGTAGAAAACTATTGCTGCGGCATCGCGCGGATGCCTTCTGCACGGCCAGGATGCTGTAAGGGCCGAGCGCTGGCGGTTGCGGCGGGAGGAGTGCGGAGGGCGAAATCGGCATCGGCCGAACTGCGATTCATGACGGGGTGCTGATGCATCCCCTGCGACGAGACACTCTGCGATACCTGCTGTGCAACAGAGGCGTAAACCTGGCTTAAAGGAGTTTGGCCTTTGCCGTTCTTGAGAGCCTGAAGAAGGTAATAAGTGAAGTAGCCGTGGCGGAGCTGGCTGCTTTCAAGAGATTCCTCATTTACCTCGCTGGCGGCCATCACGATGCGTCCGGTCCCATCGCTCATGTGCGAGAGCATGCTGGCTGAGGGCGCGGTGTTGGCAAGTCCCGCGGCCGTTTGCGCTCCTTTGGCGCCCGCTGCCCCACCGCTGTAACAGGTGTCGAGAAAAACGGCGGTGCGAAGCGCTTTCATGCGCGTGGAAACGGCATTGGCGAGTTCGACCATTGGATACGCGGTGGCGTAAAGCGCGTCCTCATTGAGGCTGCCGTTTGAATAGGCTTCAGTGTCGTAGGTGATGAGATAGTTGGCTCCGCCCGCGGTGTCGCTGGTGCGCGGTGTGCCGTGCGTGGCGACGTAGATGACGACAAGATCGTTGGGCTGAGCCTGGCGAGCGATCGCATTCAACTCTTCCTTAATGTTCTTCGTCGTGGCCTGATCGTCGGTGAGCACGTGGACGTTATCCGCGGGAAATCCGCCGATAGCAGGATCTTTGAGTTCGGCGGCGAACGCGGTCGCGTCGGAGTCAGTGTAGTTAAGCTGGGGAATCTGCTTATCAGTAAAGTGGCCGATGCCGACGACGAGGGCCCACTTTTGCTGCACTGGGCCGGGCTTGATTGGAGGAGCTGCAGGCACCGGAGTCGTGGTGCCTTCAGTTTCGAAGCCGCGTGAAGCGGGAGTGGACAGGACGAAGGGATTCAGGCCCTGATCGAGCGCTTCAGAACCGCTGAATTTTGCCTTGCCCATCGCATACGTGGCAAGGGCATCTTGTCCGAGGCGCTTCTCGACAAGTCCGCGGTAGTACCATGCGTCGCCGAGCTCAGGGCATTCTGCGACGGCGGACTTGAGCAGTTGCAGCGCGTCTTCAAAGGCATCGTTGTTGCTTTGCGGCGTGACGCGCTCGAGCGCCTGGACGATGAGGTCTTGTCCTGCGCCACAGCGGGCATCCTCGGCGCGGGCGAGGGGACAGGCCAACAACGCGGCGGCGAGCAAAGTCGAGGCGGCGATTCTGGAGCGGAGTTGCGAAATCATTTTTCAGCCACGTGTCTTGTGGTTGGCGCAGGCTTTCTTGTGGCGCGGGCCTTCATTGCATCCAGGACCTGCTCGCTGACGCCGCTAGTGGTGAGGTTTTTCAGTCCCGCGGGACTCAGGTCGAAGTCGACGGCGTCGGCTCCATGAATCGCTTGAATGATGGTCTTTTCATCGATCCCGGATTTCACCATGGAGATGATCTGTGTGTTTGAGAGCCCTTTGTGGACCGGCGCCGTCGGCTTTTTCGCCGCTTGCGTCTTCATCTCGGCTAGCTCGCGCGGAGTGACACCGCTGCTGGTTAGAGTCCTTTGGCCCGCGGGCGTGAGATCGAAGTCGACCGCGTCGGCGCCTCGGATTGCTTGCAACACGACGGATTCGTCAATGCCCGACTTCACCATCGTGATGACCTGGGCATTCGTAAGGCCCTTGCCTGGAGATCCCTCCGTTGGACCTGGAGGAGGATTGTTGTCAGCGGATGCAGCCTGTGCCTTTGCGCGCGCGGCAGCCTGCTGCTCCTGATCGAGCTGCTTGTAATGCGCGATTGCCGTTTCAATTCTTTTTTGCGGCTGTAGGAAGTACTTCTCATCGGGCTTGGCGTCGATGGCCTTGCCATAATTGATGGCAGCCTGATCGAGGTACTTCATGATCATTTTTTGATCCTGAGCCTGATAGGCAAGCGCCTCGTAAGCCACGCCGATGTCGTAAAGCCTGTACGCGTCCTCCTCGGGCTTCGGAAATGGCGTCGCGGTCTCGTAGGTTTCCAGAGCACGTTCCCAAAGTCCGGTTTCCGCGTCCTTGTCGCCTTCTTCAAGCGGGCCATCCTTGCGCGCCAAAAAGGCGTCCACGGTTTCATCGGTATCGACGAGATGCTCGGCAATCTGCTGCACCGCATCGATGATGAGTCGCGAGCGAAGTTCCGCGGGAGTTGGCGGATTCAGGTCTTCGCTTTTTGCTCCACCCTTGGCGCGCGAGAATTTGCCGGTAATCTCGCCCATCATGCCGTGGGAAGTTGAATTGCCTTCGCTGTCGTATTCTCCGTCGAAGCTGGAAGAGATGTTGTCAGAAATCAGCATGTTTCCGGCGGCGTCTTTGGTCTGGAAAGAGACATTGAGCTGACCGGTAATGCGCTCAAAGGTTGCTGTTCTCGTCGCGCTTCTGGTAATGTCGATCCCGCCTGGACCAAAGGCGATTCCGGGCGCTGATCTTCTTGTGTAAGTGGGCTCGGGGTGGGAGTAGTCGGTAATTTGGCACAAGATCTGCGTGGCCGGATGATCGTCTTCGCGGAGGTTAGGATCATCTTTCAGAAGCTCAGTTTCAAGGAGAGCCTGAAAGTCGTAGGGCAAGGTGCCGTCTTCGTCAGATGACGTGACGGTAACTTTGATTGTGTCTCCCGGCATGTGGACGAGCGCGGGAAGCTTGCGCTGGAGAGTTACTTTTTCCTTGTTGGCGCCGAAACTCTGGGCGCCTGAAGGTGCCCCTGCGACCAGCCCGATGCCAATTGAGAAGAAGAGAGCGAATTTTGCCGAACGGCTCATCTTGACCCCCGTCGATTTACCGTTTTGAGGCCGCCGGATTTGCCGGCGGCGCGTTTACACAATCAGCATACCCGCATGAGCGGGTTGCCGTCTCCACTGATTCTGAAGCCTTCTGTCAGACGATCGATGAGCAATTTAACTCCATTCATACAGTCAAAAGAAGAACGCAGCGCGCCTAGTTTGTCGCGGCGCTGGGCGCACTGTGAACCGTCATAAGCCCAATGCCCCAGTTCGTGGGGACTTCGCTTGAAAATCCGCGAGTTCCGCCACTCGTTTGATTCAAGAGTTTTTCAAGCGGTGAGGACACGCCACGGGTTCCGCGATTGGCGACGCCCTCGAAGTTCAACACATAAGGATCGGCGAGCGGCTCGGCGGTGCTGAGCATGATCAAGGTGTCGACTCCATAGGGCGGGCCGATGCGCAGGACGGGCGCGCCGGGCAAAACGAATTGCCGGCCATTGTCAGCGTCGTTGGGAAAATGATTCTCAGTGTAGTCGCGCGGATAGAGAAGCGTGCCCTGGCCA
>DATKMH010000037.1:0-99051 GCA_035541975.1 Occallatibacter sp.
CATAAGGAACGGTGCGCGAGGCGCGCGGATTGACTTCGATAACGTAAACGTGGTCGTTGCCCTGGTCGTCGCGCTGAATGGCGAACTGAATATTGACGAGGCCGACGACTTTGAGCGCCAGCGCGAGCTTGCGCGTGTAGACGCGAAGCGTTTCAAGAGTGGACGGGTTGATGCTGACGGCGGGCAGCACGCAGGATGAATCGCCGGAGTGAATGCCGGCCTCCTCAATGTGCTGCATGATGCCGGCGATGAGTACGTCTTGAGAATCGCAGAGCGCGTCGACGTCGACTTCAACGGCGTTCTCGAGGAAGTGATCGACGAGGACGGGGCGGTCCTGAGAGTATTCGACGGCCTGGCGCATGTAGCGCGTGACGGCCTCGGCGTCATATGCGATGACCATGGCGCGGCCGCCAAGCACGTAGCTGGGGCGCACGAGAACGGGATAGCCAATGGAGTCTGCAACGGCGAGAGCCTGCTCAACGCTGGTGGCGGTGCCGCCGCGCGGCTGCGGAATTTTAAGATCTTCAAGCAGTTTGCCGAAGAGCTTGCGATCTTCGGCGAGATCGATGGAATCGGGCGATGTGCCGATGATGGGCACGCCGGCCGCGAGCAGGCGCTGCGCAAGATTGAGCGGCGTTTGGCCGCCGAATTGCACGATCATGCCGATCTCTGTGCCCGATTGCGCTTCGTGGTTGTAAATTGCGAGCACATCTTCGAGCACGAGCGGCTCAAAGTAGAGGCGATCGCTGGTGTCGTAGTCGGTGGAAACGGTTTCGGGGTTGCAGTTGACCATGATGGTCTCGTAACCATCGTCTTTGAGCGCGAAGGCGGCGTGGCAGCAGCAGTAGTCGAACTCGATGCCCTGGCCGATGCGGTTGGGGCCGGAGCCGAGGATGATGATTTTGGGCCTGGCAGTTGGCGGAGCCTCGTCCTCTTCCTCGTATGTGGAATAGAAGTAGGGCGTCACGGATTCGAATTCGGCGGCGCAGGTATCGACGAGTTTGTAGACGGGGCGGATGCCGTGCGCTTCGCGCAGTTCCCTCACCTGCTGGATTCCGGCGTGGCCTTGGAGCTTCCATTCCGTCGCGATGCGCTCGTCGCTGAGACCGAGGCGCTTGAGGTGACGAAGTCGCTCCGCGCCGACATTTTCGGGTGCGAATTGTTTCAACTCCATCTGCGCGAGGGTGATTTCGCGAATCTGGTGGAGGAACCAAGGATCCATGCGCGTGAGGCGGGCGACGTCGCGCACGCTCATGCCGCTTTCGAAGGCGTAGCGAATGTAGCCGAGGCGCTCGGGGCGCGGAGTGACGAGCATCTGCGTGAGGCGGCGCGGCTCCAGGATTTCGGCGCCGGTTTTTTTGCCGGTCTCAAGCGAGCGCCAGGCCTTCATCAGCGACTCCTTGAAGGTGCGGCCGATGGCCATGACTTCGCCGACGGATTTCATCTGGGGACCGAGGGTTTCGTCGGAGCCGGGAAACTTTTCGAACTGCCACTTGGGGATTTTGACGACAACGTAGTCGATGGTGGGCTCGAAGCAGGCCGGCGTTTTACGGGTGATGTCGTTGGGGATCTCGTCGAGCGTGTAGCCGACGGCGAGCTTGGCGGCGATTTTGGCGATAGGAAAGCCGGTGGCCTTTGAAGCCAGAGCAGAAGAACGCGAGACGCGAGGATTCATCTCGATGACGGTCATGCGGCCGTCCTGCGGGTTGACGGCGAATTGAACGTTGGAACCGCCGGTCTCGACGCCGATTTCGCGCATGACGGCGATGGCCGCGTCGCGCATCTTCTGGTATTCGCGGTCAGTGAGGGTTTGCGCGGGCGCAACGGTGATGGAGTCGCCGGTGTGCACGCCCATGGGATCGAAATTCTCAATGGAGCAGATGATGATGACGTTGTCGGCGAGGTCGCGCATGACCTCAAGCTCGAATTCCTTCCAGCCGAGCACACTTTCTTCAACGAGACATTCATGGACGGGCGAAAGGTCGAGGCCGCGCGCGAGAACCTCCATCAGCTCTTCGCGGTTGTAGGCGATGCCGCCGCCGGTGCCGCCGAGGGTGAAGCTGGGGCGGATGAGAATGGGAAAGCCGAATTTGGCGGAGAAGTCGAGCCCGTCGCGCAGATTGTTGACGAGAGCCGAGCGTGGAACTTCAAGGCCGATGCGGACCATTGCGTCTTTGAAGAGCAGGCGGTCTTCAGCTTTCTTGATGGCTTCGAGCTTGGCGCCGATGAGTTCGACGTTGTAGCGCTCGAGGACGCCGGTATCGGCAAGGTCGACGGCGAGATTGAGAGCGGTTTGGCCGCCGACAGTGGGGAGGAGAGCGAACTTCTTGGAGTTGGGCTGCGCCGCGAGCATCTCGGATTCGATACGAATAATTTCTTCGACGTACTCGTGGGTGAGGGGCTCGATGTAGGTGCGGTCGGCGAGCTCCGGGTCGGTCATGATGGTGGCCGGGTTGGAGTTGACGAGCACAACTTCGTAGCCCTCCTGCTTGAGGGCTTTGCAGGCCTGCGCGCCGGAGTAGTCGAACTCGGCCGACTGCCCGATGACGATGGGGCCGGAGCCGATCACGAGGATTTTCTGAATGTCATTTCTGCGTGGCATGGGTTAGTTGGGTCTCACTTTGGGTCACAGAAGTCAATCGGATTGTCGGTTCCATGAATGTGTTGAACTGCTTCGACTCTGCAATCTCCTTCTCCGACACACGTCATTAGTTTTGGCTGTTCTGCAAGAGGGAGCCGGCGAAGGTTGCCCTCTTTCCCTCTTAGTGCCGCAATCAATCGATACGAACCGGGTGCGACGACGCCTAGGTTAAACTGGCCCTTCAAATTCACCGGTAGCTCAAGGAGGACTCGCTGGGTTTTTGAGTCCCTGAGCTGAATGATGGTGTTTTCGAAGACAAAGGGTGCTTCTGAATCATCTACCAACACCCCGGAGACCTCTACGGATTTGTCTACCACCAGATTCGGCGGCGCTGGTTCGTCTTTGCAAAGCTGCTTTTGCGCCTCGATACACTCCGCAGGGGTTCCGGTACAGACCGTCTGCGCGAGCGCTGGAAATCCCGCCAGACTCATCAGAATCAAGCCAGATCGGATTGAAGCGTTCAAAAAATAGCGGAGCCAAAAGCCCCGCTGGTTTGAATTCCCAAAAATCTTGTGCGCCGGCGAGGTCATCCCTTCCACTCCTCCATCATTTTGCGGAAGTCGCGGAACAGGTAGTGCGAGTCGTGCGGGCCGGGGGCGGCTTCGGGGTGGTATTGCACGCTGAAGAGCGGCAGCGTCTTGTGGCGCAGGCCTTCAAGCGTCTGGTCGTTCAGGTCGACGTGGGTGAGCTCGACCTCATTCGCGTTGATGGAGTCGGGATCGACGGCGAAGTTGTGGTTGTGCGCAGTGATCTCAACTTTGCCGGTGGCATTGTTCTTGACCGGATGGTTGCCGCCATGGTGGCCGAACTTGAGCTTGTAGGTGCGTCCGCCGAGGGCCAGACCGCAGAGCTGGTGGCCGAGGCAGATGCCGAAGACCGGCACGCGGCCCATGAGGCTGCGGATGGATTTGACGGCATAGTCGACGGGCTCGGGGTCGCCGGGGCCGTTGGATAGGAAGACGCCATCGGGCTTGAGGGAAAGTGTATCTTCGGCAGAGGTCTCGGCAGGGACAACAGTTACGCGGCATCCTTCGCGCGTTAACATGCGCAGAATGTTCTGCTTGATGCCGAAATCATAAGCTATTACATGAAGGGGCTCGCGCCCTTTTGGGTCTTGGAAGAGAGCAGTGGAAAGAAGCGGGTCCCCGGCTTGGTTGCGGGGGTCGGAGGCCGAGAACTCGTAGCTCGTCTTTGTGGAGACGACGCGGGCAAGGTCGGTTCCCTCCATCTTCCTGATGGCGCGGGCCTTCGCGACGAGTGCGTCGGGATTGGAGACGTTGGTGGAGATGACGCCGCGCATGACGCCGCGGTCGCGCAGGTGGCGGACAACGGCGCGGGTGTCGATATCGGCGAGGACAGGGACGGAATAGCGCTCCATGTACTCGTCGGTGACCTGCTCAGAGCGCCAGTTGGAGCTGATTTTGGAGAACTCGCGAACGATGAGGCCTTCAATGAAGGGGCGCGCAGCCTCGTTATCGGCATGGTTGGTGCCGTAGTTGCCGATTTGGGGGTTGGTGAGAACGACGATCTGCCCGGCGTAGGAGGGATCGGTGGCGATTTCCTGGTAGCCGGTAAGTGAGGTATTGAAAACGACTTCGCCCTGGCATTCGCCCAGGTGTCCGTGGCCGTTCCCGCGGAAGATGCGCCCGTCTTCGAGCGCGAGGATCGCCTGCATCGCCTCTCCGAGGAGTGGATTCAATCGATTTTAGCAGGTTTATGCGGACGAAATTGGTCCGGTTTTCCACGGTCTGCGTAAGAAGGCGAGTGCCGATCTCGAAACCGGCGCGACGGGCGGTCTGGATTCCAGCGATGCGAGGCGATCAGTGGACGACGCCGGCGTCGCGGGCGGGCCAGTAGATGAAGACAGCCTTGCCGTAGATGAGGGAGCGTTCGACGGGGCCGAAGTCGCGGCTGTCGGAGGAGATGGAGCGATGGTCGCCCATCACCCAGTATTCATCGGCCGGCAGCGTCATTTCGGCGATGGAGCGCGTGTCGCGGAACTCGGGTGGGACGTAGGGCTCGCGAACCAGCTTGCCGTTCACGATTACACGGCCATGATCGACGCGGAGCGTGTCGCCGGGAAGCGCGATGACGCGCTTGATGTAGCTTTTCTCGGGATCGCGCGGGTAGTGAAAGACCACAACGTCGCCACGATCGATGGCCTGGAAGTGATAGACAAACTTGTTGATGAAGAGGCGGTCGCTGTCTTCGAGGCGCGGCAGCATGCTGGTGCCTTCAACGCGGACCGGCTGATAGAGAAAGGTGATCATGAGGGCGGAGGCGATGGTGGCGATTGCCAGATCGCGGACCCAGAGCATGATGCCGGCGGATTTCTTGTCGAGGGCCGGGGCTGGGGCGGACGAAGGCGGAGCGGACAATGTTTCGGTGGACGGCAGGGCCTGCGGCGGCGCATCTGCGACTGAAGGGAGCGGGATGGCCACGGTGGAGGCGGTTTGAGGCGCCGGCAACGATGAGCTTTCTGGCGGGAGCCTCAGAGCTGGAGGAAGGCCTGAGCCTGGTTCGGATGATTTCGCTTCGGGTAAGCCGGTTTCCATTTCTATAGCTCCAGATTACTCCGGAATTGTGCCCACTTGCACGGTGGCGGCATCCGGAGAGTAAAAAATGCGCCCAAAACCGGCGCTTATGATGCGGACGGAGATAACGGCCGCATCAGCCGGACGATGAAACGCAATCGAACGGCTAGTGAGAACGGTTGCGCATGACAGTTTGGTAATGCCCCGTTCGGTGGATTGATGGAGTACCTGCAAGAACGGTTTAATGACTCCAGTACCCGGGACCCCTCACAAAATATCTATCCTCACCACGATCTGATGGAGGACCATGGAAACTCTTGTCGAATCCCCCCGAGTTCCATTCGTATCCGGTTCCAACCTGCCAGTCTCATCATTGATTCCTTTCCGCCGGCTTGTAGTTCCCTGCCTTGCCATTGCAATCGGCGTTTCGGTGGGCAGCGCAACCGGGCTCACACTTGCGCTGGTGAATGCGTCTCGCAGCGTCGTAACTGCTTCCAGCGATTCATTTGAAGCCGACAACACGGCGACGGCCCAGCCGGCGATGAACTCGAGCGCGCCGACGGCGAGCCTTGCGATGAGTTCAAAACCAGCAGTTGCGACTCAGTCGGCTACCGATGTTCCAATGGCGATTCCGGAAGCGCCGGCTGCAAACTCCGTTTCCAAGACAACTGACGCACGGCAGTTGGCAAACGTCACCCCGGCAGCGACCAAGCCAGAGCCAGCTGCAGAGAGCTCCAGGAACGAGATTGCACTGAACAAAACGCCGGATGCGCTGAAACCTGCAACCCTGAAGATGAACGGCAAGGATTTCCCGGTGGTAAGGCCGGCGGCGGGGGTGAAGACACCGGCGGCAGCCAAAATTGAGGCGCAAGCGCCTGCCGCTATTCCGATGGAGGCCGAAACCAGCCTGAATCCTATGGAGTTGAGCATGGATGCTCCTGCGCCGGCGAAGCTTTATACCGAAGGCGATCTGACGGTTGAGGACTTCAATGCGTCGACGGGAACGGTGGAGACCAGCGACGGCAAAACGTTTGTTCTGGGAACGACGGTTGCGTCAGCGAACGCAGCAACTTGGGAGAGTTATCGCTCGGAAGTGCATTACCGGTGCGACCAGAACGGCAGTTGCATGCTGATGCGCGCGGGGGTTGTGGCGCCGGACGCGAGGCTGATTTAGAGGCCGGGGGCTGGGTGGGCTGGGGCTGAAGCCCTGATTCTGTGAGTGCTTTGCAGGGAGAGGTCGCCGGAAATGTGGACCTATCGGATCGTCGGGCCACTGAAACGTTTCTCGCAGCGACTCCACACCCACAAAGCGCAAGCGGCCCCGGAGACGCACCAAATCAAAGCGTCTATGAGTAGGAATTTTGGAATCCTGTCCATGGGATCGTGCCGAACGAAAATGTTTGCGCTGGTTGTGAGCACAAACATGAACCCTCCCCATAAGAGCACGCCTCTATAGAGAACGAAAGACAGCTTCCCTCGTTGGCGCAGTTTTGCCCACGCCCGACGATGCTTCTCGAATTTGGCAGGATTCTGACGCCCCATTGAATATCCGACCTTTCTCCACTTGTTCAATCTTTTGGTAGCCCGATGCTACATCTCCTCATATCGCAACGACAACCGCAGATCCCTCTCCCGCCAAGGCGGGATCGGGATGACAGCTCGTGGGAAAGTGGGCGAGGTGGATTATTCGCAGCCGAGGCTGCCGGGCGGGCAAAACACGCGCGGGCGGTGATTGGTGATTGGTTTCTGCTGGTCGGATGCGGGCTCGAGCGCGGGTGCGGGTCCCGGATCGGAGCCGGACGCGAGGTTTTCTTCCTGTAGAATCAGCGGGCGTTGAAGGATCATTTCAAGCTGGGTGCCGCGGGGAATATCGACGTCGGCGTTGCGCGTGAAGAGCGACACGATCCCCACGGTGGCCAGGCCTGCGCCCAGGCCGGCTAGACCGCCCTCGATGGGATGACCGGACTCCGCTCCGCCAATGGTGCCTACTCCTGCGCCTGACGGGAGGGCGATTTCGGCGACCCGGCCGGCATTGCGGCCCTTGTCGCCGTTTTGCTCGATGGTTCCCTCG
Source organism: Occallatibacter sp. (assembly GCA_035541975.1). GTDB lineage: Bacteria > Acidobacteriota > Terriglobia > Terriglobales > Acidobacteriaceae > Telmatobacter. Next base: position 7,247 of record DATKMH010000037.1, read on the forward strand.
CTGTTGTCCTTCACCTTTTGATCTTTTGCGCCGGGCATGCTGTCGACGACGCCGGGGATCTCCGCTACTGTGCCGTTAGGAAAGATGATGGAGGTGAAGTGCATGTCGAGCTGGGCCTTGGCGTGCATGCCGCCGCGCTGTACACGGTCCACAACTCCCTGGACGTAGACGCCGGTAGGGATCATGACGCGATTGCCGACCACGACCGGGAAGGTGGAGGAGAGATAGACGCCGTCGCCGGGCTTGGCAGAGCGGGTGTTGATGGCACTGCGTAATTCCAGCAGGACTTTGGTTCCGGCGGGGACGGTGTAGACCTTTCTGGGAGGAGCTGCCGGGGTGGCGGGTTCGGATGAGGCCGGAGCGGGAGCGGTTGCGTCGGTGGGAGAGGAAGGTGCGGCTGGGTTAGCTGCGGCGGGCGGATTTGCGGCGGACGGAACGGTGGCCGCTTCAGGCGCCGGAGCGGTTGCGCTAGGCTGGGGCGAATTGGTGGATTGAGCGGCGCACAACGAAGCAAGGCCGATCAGGACCGTTGCGCAAAACACTCTTCGCAGCATGTGCATGAAGCTCTCCGCACTCAGGTGAATAGACGGAACACCAGCACACAAGGATAGCCCGAGTTGACGTGGCGTGGGAAATAGAGAGTTGGAGCGGGTGCGGGGTTTTGGGCGCGTTACCATTCCAGAGAGCGATGACCTTGGGGCAAAAAGCGAATCCCATCGGACCGGGCAGCGATTCCGGCCAGTTTGGCGCCGCAATCCGCGTGCTGGAGGAGGCGATTGCAGCGCGGGCCTTCCCCGGGTGCGCGTTTGGCGTGCTTGCCGGCGGCGGAGTGGCGCTAAAAGGCGCGCTTGGCCGATTCACTTACGAAGCCGGCTCGCAGGAAGTGATGCCAGAGACCAGGTTCGACATAGCCAGCTTGACCAAGGTGGTGGGCACGACGGCCGCGGCGATGCTGCTGGTGGCGCGTGGGCAAATGGACCTGGAAACGCGGGTTGGGGAGATTGTGCCGGAGTTCCTGGTCGGACGGGGCGCTGAGGATCCGGCGCGAAAGGTGACTCTGCGGCACCTGCTGGCGCACAACTCCGGGCTGCCGGGCTATGTAGAGCTTTTTCGGGTCGCAGATACGCCGGAAGGGTTGATTCGGGCGTGCCTGGCGCTGCCGCTCGAAGCGGAACCGGGAACGCGGGCCGAATACTCCGACCCGGGGTTCATGGTGCTGGGGTGGGCGCTTGAGGTGCTGATGGGCGATCGGCTGGATATGTGGCTTGGGCGCGAGGTTTTTGAACCCCTCGGGCTGGCGGCGACCGGATTCTGCCCTGCCCCAGCGGAGCGGGGCTCGATTCCGCCCACCGAGCAGGACACATGGTTCCGGCGTCGGCTGATTCAGGGCGAGGTGCAGGATGAGAGCGCGTGGGTGCTGAGAGGAGTAGCCGGACATGCAGGGTTGTTTTCGACGGTCGGAGATCTGCTTCGATTTTGCGGTGCGATTCTGTCCACCGCTGCGGAGCCGCGAACATCCGCAACACTGTTCGACCGGGAAGTGTTGAATCGATTTACTAAAAGACAAGAGCCGGCGGGAAACGAACGCGCGCTGGGATGGGACACACCGTCGGCAGAAAGTTCATCAGCCGGAAAATATTTTTCGGCCCGCTCGGTGGGCCACCTTGCATTCAGCGGATGCTCGTTGTGGATCGATTTGGACGCTGCTGTAACGGTTGTTCTGCTCACCAATCGCACATGGCCGGATCGAAAGAATCAGATGATTCGCCAAGTGCGGCCTGCCTTTCACGACGCGGTTCGCGAGGCATTGCAGAAGTGAAGTAAGGGGCGGCGGTTACGAAAGCGGCTACCGACTGACAAAATTTGTGTAGGGGCTTGCGCGAATTTATCGATACAATAAATGCTGGGGTTAGACGCGATGTTACCAATTTCAGCGCTGCAGGAACTGCCCGGCTCCCGAACAAGGGACAATCATAACAACCATCACGACCAGGCAGACCTGCTTCAGCAACTGACTACCGAGAGCCAGAACGAGGCCTCTCAAGGGCTCGATACAAAATCCGCACTGGAAATTGCCCGCATCATCAATCACGAAGATGCGAAGGTTGCAGCGGCCGTCAAGAAGGCGATTCCAGAAATTGCTGCAGTCATCGACCAGGTGGCGCGATGTTTGCGCGACGGCGGCAGGCTGATTTATGTAGGCGCGGGATCGAGCGGCAGAATCGCAGCGCTGGATGCTTCGGAGTGTCCTCCGACGTACTCGACAGCGCCGGGACAAGTGCAATACATCATGGCCGGTGGACCGAAGGCGCTGGCGTCTGCAGTGGAAGTGAACGAAGACTCAGAAGAGCTGGGCCAGCGCGACGTGGCGCGACGCCGACCGACGCGCAAGGACGTGGTGGTTGGTGTTTCCGCTTCGGGTCGCACGCCCTACGTTGTGGCAGCAGTGGCCTATGCGCGCGCACGCGGAGCGCACACAGCGGCCGTGACCTGCAACGTGGGAACGCCGCTGAGTGAGGCGGCCGACACGACGATTGTTGCCGACGTGGGCGCGGAAGTGGTTTCAGGATCGACGCGCATGAAGGCAGGCAGCGCGCAGAAGATGATTCTGAACATGATCACGACCGGCGCGATGACGCGGCTGGGCTATGTGTACGAGAACCTGATGGTGAACGTGCACATGCAGAACTCGAAGCTGGTGGAACGCGGAATTCGCATTCTGATGTCGGCCTGCAATATCGATCGCGCGACCGCCGTTGAGACCATCAAGAGCGCCGGGCGCAGCGTGCCGGTAGCGCTGGTGATGCTTCGAGCGAAGGTGGATAAGCCCGAGGCGGTGCGGCGGCTGGCGAAGTCAGACGGCAATGTGCGACTGGCTATTGAAGACAACGTGCTGGAGCTGTAGGGCCCAGGACTGCATCAGAGGCTGACACAAATGTTCCGGCCTACTTGGGTTTTGTCCGGCGGCCGCGTTTCTCGTGTGCCCCTCATCCTCGCCATCGTGTGGATCTTTTCTTTCACTGTTGCAGCTGGCTCGGAGGCTCACGATGGAAAGAAGCATCAACCGTTTGAAATCCTGACGCGGCGCATGGATGTGGATGTTGACGGCGCGCCGAATGCCTACGGGCCGCCTGGCAAGCCCGCGCTCGATGTTCTCATCAACGCGCATTACCTGAATCGCGCAGACGAACCGATCGTCGGATATCTGACGGATGATAAGCATTGGCCAATACTGCAAGGCCCGAACGATCCCTTCCCCGGCTACTACATCTCGCAGACGGCATTCACGGATCCGGCGAACGAGAATGAGCGCGATCCGCGGAGCTATGTGGATGCGCGCAAGATCAACTACGTGGTGCGCGGCAACAAGGCGCGGCGGCGTGGCGTGAAGGTCGGCGACTTTGTTGCGGTGTATTCGAAGCGCACGCATAAGAGCGTTTTCGCGATCGTTGGGGACACGGGGAATCCGAGCGGCGACGAAGGCTCGCTGCATTTGTTGCAGGAGCTCGGATATCCGTTCATCGATGGCGTGAGCGACTCCGTAGAAAAACCGGAGATTGTTATTCGTTTTTTCCCCGGCTCGAATCCGAACCATCAATTTTTCTTTACGCAGGCGGATCTGGATGCGGCGGCGGCGAAACTTGGGCTGAGCAAGGATTTTTCGTTGGCGGTCGAGTCTGCGAAGTAGACCTCAGAGCGTTCTGGGTTCGGCGTGAGAGCGGCCGTTCCCATTCGATACACTCAAAAGAGCAGTTCCCTACCTGCAGCGTCGCCTTCCCGCATGAACAAGCTGAAGGCTGACGGCTGAACGATTTTTCTCCGGAGAACCCTTGTCGAGCGCTGCCCAGGAACGCGTGATTCGTCCCGCACGGAACATTGTTGGCAGCCTTCGCCTGCCGGGCGACAAATCCATCAGCCATCGCTACGCGATGCTGGGGGGATTCGCAGAGGGCACTTCGCGCTTCACTAATTTTTCAACCGGAGCAGACTGCGCGTCGACGCTCCAGTGCATGACAGCGCTGGGGGCAAAGGTACATCGCACCGGCGCGGATGCAGTGGAGATCACCGGCGTCGCGGGCTGCGTCACGGCTCCAGGTGGGCCGCTCGACTGTGGCAACTCCGGCTCGACGATGCGCATGATCGCGGGCCTGCTGGCTCCGCAGACGGGCCGTTTCACGCTGATTGGCGACGAGTCGCTTTCGCGCCGGCCGATGGAGCGCATCCGCAAGCCGCTTGAAGCCATGGGCGCGCGGCTGACGCTGACGGACGGTCACGCACCGCTGACCATTGAGGGCGGCCGGCTGCGAGCGATCGACTACGCAACGCCGGTGCCGAGCGCGCAGGTGAAAAGCTGCATTCTGTTCGCGGCGCTGCAGACGGCTGGGCCGACGACGATCATGGAGGAAATCCGCACGCGCGATCATAGCGAGCTGGCGCTGCGCGCGTTCGGAGCCACGCTCACGCGGGAGTCCGGTTCCATCACGATTGCCGGACCGCAAAAACTGCACGCCATCGACGCGGCTGTTCCAGGCGACATGTCTTCGGCCGCATTTTTTCTTTGCGCCGCCGCGCTGTTTCCCGGCTCAAGCCTGGTTCTCGATTCCATCGGCCTGAATCCCACGCGCGCTTCCCTGCTGGACGTGCTGACGGCGCTGGGCGCGAGGATTTCCGTTTTGAATCTGGAGGAGAAGCATGCGGAGCTGGTGGGCCTGGTGCAGATCACGGCTCCGCCCGAAGGCCTGGGGTCGACGGAGATCAGCGGGACTCTCGCGGCACAGCTCATCGACGAGCTTCCGGTGCTGGCCGCGATTGCGCCATACACGAGCGGCGGCATTCGCATCCGCGGCGCACGCGAATTGCGCGTAAAAGAATCCGACCGCATCGCGCTCGTTGCCAGAAATCTGCGCGCCATGGGCGCGGAGGTGGAGGAGTTCGATGACGGGCTTGACGTTCCGGGCGGGCAAACGCTGCATGGAGCGACGATCGATTCAGGCGGGGATCACCGAATCGCGATGGCATTCAGCGTGGCGGCGCTGCGCGCCGAAGGCGATACGCTCATCCAAGGCGCGGAGTCGGCAGCGATCAGCTTTCCGGAATTCTTCGATCTACTGGATCAGGTGGCGGAGCGGTAAAGAGTCACCGCAGCAAAGCAAATGGCCCGGCTTGCGCCGGGCCATCTTATTTTCGAGGTCATTCGCGGCTTTTTACTGTGGCGTTTGCGGTGTGGGTTGCTCAGGCGTGGCGGGCGGCGTCATGGAGGGCTCATTGCCCGGCGACACGGCCTGCACTCCCGGCACCACCGGCGAGGTGGTGACAGTTCCGGCGGCGGCTTCAGTGAGGTTGATGCTGTAGTGCCCGAGGGTCGAAGCCAGGATCTGATAAAGGCCGGAGCGGTCTTTTGCGTAGGTGGCATGCGCGGCGATCAAATTGTCTTCCGCGATGGCCAGGTTGCGCTCGTTCAGGAGGACATTCGCGGTGGTGGATGCGCCGAGGTGCAGCTTCTTCTGTTCTGCCTCAAGGCTCTGCTGCGCATAGTCGCGTGCGGCCGTTGCGGCTTTCACCTGCGCACGATCGTTGGTCAGCGCGTACATTGCGTTCACCACCTGCATGCGGATCTCGGTGTGAAGCTGTTCGAGCCGCAGCTCGGCTTGCCGGTACTCCATCAGCGAGCGCTCTTGCACGCTTTGCGCCTGGCGATCGCGAAGATTGATGGACAGGCTGAAGCCGGCGCCCTTGTTGGGAGAGCTGCTGTTAACAAGGTTGCTCAACGTGGTGCCGTAACCGATGGTCGGATACGTGCCCGGCGCGCATGGCCCGCCAGGGTTGGAGAGGAAGTTGTAGCAGCTCGGGCTCTGCGTGCCACCGGTTGCGCTGGCTCCATAGAAGCCGTAGACATTGAGCGTGGGCAGCAGCGCATTGCGAGCGCCCTTCAGCGTAATCGCATCGTTGCGCAGCGCCAGCGTGGCTTCTTCGAGCTCCGGCCGCTGCTGGAATGCCTCTTGCACCAGTGCTTCCACCGGCTGCGATTCCTCGGGCAGAGGCTCGAGAGTTACGCGATCCGTGGGAATCACCGGCGCCTGCGAGAGCTGGGGATCGTTGAGGTTTCGCGCGATTGCCTGCTTGATAATTTCCTGCTGGTATTTGAGCGCACTCTGCGCGCTAATCAACGATTGCTGATCGGTGGCCACGCTCGATTCTGCGTTGACCACGTCGAGCGGCGCCATGGTGCCGATTTGCAGTTGCTTCTGGTTGTCGATTAACAATTGGTTGCTCTGGTCGAGCGCGCGCTGCTTTGCCTGCACGTCTTCGTAGGCCTGCACAAGGCCCCAGTAAATGGTCTCCACCTGGTTCACGGTGTAGATAATTTGCTGGCGGAACGAGGAATCTGTGATGCGCCTGTCGTTCATTGCCTGGTACATAAGGCGCTTGTTCACCCAGATTCCGGCTCCCTGCAAAAGCTCCTGCGTTACCTGAGCCTGGAAGCTGGAGTTGTAGAGCGGGCTGTAATCATTAAAGAAGTTGTTGGTTGTGATGCGCTGGTTATTGAAGCCTACCTGCAGCGATGTGCCGGTAACGAATCCCTGATTGTAGGCGAAGTTGTACTCGTTGGTGTTCGTCGAAGCATGGGGCTGGAAGATGCTGACCGCCGGCGACTCCTGCCTTTGCAGCTGGATTGTGCCTGTCAGTGTGGGATCAAGAACTTCGGGATAGGGTCCCGCTCCGTTTGTGGTCTCGGCCAATCCACTGGCGCCGGAACCTGCGCCGCCGGAGCCGACCGTGGTGCCGCCGGGGCCGCCGCCCGTCGATAATGTCGAATTCGAGCCGCCGAGAGTTCCCGTTACCAGGCCGGAAGGCGCTCCGAAGAGAATGGGCGCGCCCGCTCTGGCTCGCAGAATATCTGTGTCGGCAATATCAAGGTTGTATCGAGCAATCGCGATGTCGTAGTTGTTCTCGATGGCAAGCGCGAGCGCATCGGAAAGGCTGAGGTAGATTTTGCCGTCTTTCACAAGGTCAGCCAGCCGAACCGAGTTTTGAAAGCTCGTCTTGGGAATGTCCGTAGGCAAATAGATCTTGAAGGGATTGCCGAACCAGGTGGCATACGCGCGCGCATAATTGCGGCTCGAGGTGCGCAGCGGGGAGGGCTCGGTTGCAATCGGCGCCGGCGCAGGCGGCAGCTGCGATGCCGATTTGTCCTGCGGAAGTGCGATGGTCGCAGGTTGCTGCCCATAGCTTGCGGGCATCGTGGAAGCCAACATCAGCAGCACAGTGGCGGCCGATCTCAGGCGCTCCACGCTTCTCCGCTTGGCCAGCGTTTCTCGGTTCGATTCAGATCCCGGCATGGATTCACTTTCCGGGCCAAGTTCTTCGCGCTGCAACACACCGGTCCTCATAAACTGCATGCTTCGTCTCCACAAAAGGTTGAGCCACGCGGATTGTTCTGCGCCCCAGTCGCCTGTTTGCCGCGCCTGTCGCACGTGATGGGTTTGTCAAATCGATTATCGCTTCCACTGCGCCCGAATGATTCTTTCGGGATGATGATCTTGATTACGAAATCGATACCCCTGTCGTTCCCTGCGGTGTTTGTTTCGTTGATTCTTTTCTCTTAGACCGTTCAATTGGCGATGCGCATTTGAATCTTTTGGCAAGTTGATGGGACCGGAGTCGCAGACGCCCGTTCGGCGAGCGATTCGAACCGTTGATCCCATGGATCGGGCAGCAGGTCCCCCGAAGTACGCGGAGGAGTCGGCTGTCGGTTGTTTAACTAACTAGTTAGTAAAATACTCGCAAAGAGGGCCGAGGGCAACTGGAGGGCTGTGGATTTCGAGGGGGTCGGCGCGGCCTGGTGCAGTATCGGCTTTGCTTTGTGTTGATTGCTGCCGGTTTGCAGCTAGATCGGGCGATGCTGCCGTCTTGCTACTCTTGAGAGTACGACTGCCTTGAACGAACTCGCCCAATCCGAAAGTGGCGTACAAATGTGGCGGGTTACGCTCGCCTACGACGGGGCGGACTATCAGGGATGGCAGGTGCAGCCGGGGCTCGCGACGATTCAGGGTGAGTTGCAGGCGGCGCTGGGGCGGGTTACGGGCGAGTCGCCGCTGCCGCAGGGCTCGGGACGGACCGATGCGGGAGTGCATGCGCTGGCGCAGGTGGCGAGCTTCGAGCTCGCGGCGCCGATTCCGCCGGAAAACCTGCAGCGCGCGCTGAACCGGACCCTTCCCCCTTCGATTCGCGTGACCGAGGCCAGAACGGTGCGAAGCACCTTTCATGCGCGGCACTCGGCGATTGCGAAGACCTACGAATACCGGCTGCTGCAGGCAGCAGATTGCTCGCCGTTTATGGCGCGCTATGTTTATGCCTGCCCATGGCATCTTTCGCTTGCGGCGCTCGAGGCGGCGGCTCACGAATTTCTCGGCGAGCACGACTTCGCCAGCTTTGCGGCAACGGATCCGGACCTTGCGAGCCGTCATGCAGATGACTTGGTCCAGAACCAGAAGAAAACGATTTTTTCTTCGGCATGGGAGAAGCGCGCGACCGATGCGGGCGAGCTGCTGGTGTATCGCGTGCGTGGCAACGGGTTCCTGCATCACATGGTGCGGAATCTGGTGGGAACGATGATCGAAGTGGGGCGCGGGCAATTGGCGGTTGAAGAGATTCCGCGCATCCTGGCGGCTCGCAGCCGATCGGAAGCGGGGCCAACGGCGCCGGCGCGCGGACTGTTTCTGGTCTCGGTCGAATATCCGCCTGAGGAAACTGAAAAGGCCGCTCGCTGATTGCGACGCGAGCAAAATGCCATGCACTTTGCGCCGCGCACAGCCACGCGCGATGCTGCTACTCTGAACTCGATGCCAGTTCTCACAGCATCTTCGGCATTTTCGCGGGTGACGGCCTTGGCGGCGCAACGGCCTGTGCACGCCGCATTCGCCTGGCTGCACGCGAATCCGAAGACGATCATGGATTGGCAGGTCGGGCTGGTTTCGATTCCCGCACCCAATCACGGTGAACGCGAGCGCGCCGAATGGCTTGCACAGCGCTTTAGCGAAGTGGGACTGAGCAGCGTGGGGATCGACGCGGTGGGAAATGTAGTTGGATTCCTTGCCGGCGAAGGTTCGCATGCCGAAAGCGACGGTCCGGTGATTCTGCTTTCAGCGCACATCGATACTGTATTTCCGGCGGGCACGCCGATTCATCCGATTGTGGATGGCGACCGCCTTGAAGCTCCGGGCGCGAGCGACAACGGCGCTGGCGTCGTGGGAATGCTGGCGCTGGCAAGCGCGCTGCGCCACGCAGCCGCACAGCACCCCGGCTTCGAACTGCCCGTACCGCTGGTTTTCGTGGGCAACATTGGCGAAGAGGGTGAGGGCGATCTGCGGGGAGTGCGGCATCTCTACGAGCGCAGCGGGCTCGCGGGACGCATCGCCGGGCATGTTGTTCTGGATGGGCCCGGCGCCGACGCTGCAGTGACGCAGGCTCTGGGCAGCTTGCGCTTTCACGTGACGATCACGGGTCCAGGCGGCCACAGCTTTACCGATGCTGGAACTCCCAATCCAATTGCGGCCCTTGCCCTAGCGCTCGCGGTCCTGGCAGAGACTGCCCTGCCCGAAGAGCCACGAACCACGCTGAACATCGGGACGATTCGCGGCGGCATCAGCGTGAACTCGATCCCTGAGAGCGCCGAGGCGAGCGTCGATTTCCGTTCGACGGATCCCGACGAGTTGCTGCGCCTTGAAGTGGCGTTGCATCGCGCAGTGGAAGATGCCGTGGGACATTGGAACGAAAAAACGCGGGAACTTGGCGGATCGCGCCCGCGCCTGGCCTTCACGATCTCGAAGATTGGTGATCGCCCTGCTGCGCAGTTGCCCAACGACTCGCCCATACTGGCAACGCTGCGCGCGGTAGATCGACACCTGGGACTGCGCAGCGAGCTTCGGCTGGGCTCAACGGATGCCAACATTCCGCTGGCGCTTGGTGTCCCTGCCCTCTCGATGGGCGCGGGCGGCGAAGGCGGCGCGGCACACACCCTGCACGAGTGGTACAGCGCCCGGGAGCGTGACCTGGGCTTGAAGCGCGTGTTGCTGCTGACGCTCGCCATGCTGGATTGGGCTGCGGAACAGTAGACGAGCCGCCAGCCGCGGCTCTGCCGATGGGGCGGCTCTTTTAACCCCTTGCGCGTCTAACCAACAGGATGCGGGTGCGGCGTTGCGAGATTATGCGATTTGGTGTCCTGTGCGACCTAAGCGCGCGAACGAGCCACGCACCTGACGCGGAAGAGCCAGTTTCGGGCCCGTTTTTCTATCGCTATACTGAATGAGTAGCGCCATTTACGTCCCAGCCGAGAGGCTGTGCTGGAACAGAGGTCAGTGAACTCTATGAAATCGCTCTTCGAACGGCTTCGCTCGCGCCGTCTCACCTCGGTTTTCGTGTTGCTTGCCGCGATCTCCGCTGCAATTGTTGGCGGATCGTTTGCGGCTCACGGAGTGCATGGTCAGGAAGCCACGAGCAGCAGCGATGCCACTCCCCTGAAGATCATCACAACGCCCACGCCGCCCAACGACTTTGTGAAGATTGCCAAGCTCGTGGGACCGGCGGTTGTGAACATCAATACGCAGACGCTACCCAAGCAATCGCAGAATGGCGGCCGCGGCCACTTCCGTCATTTCGCCCCCGGGCAGCCCAACCAGCAGAATCCTGACGACGACAATAATCAGGACAACGGTCAGGGACCGGACAACAACTTTCAGGATTTCTTTAACCGATTTTTCGGTGGCCAGGTTCCGGGCAATCCGGATGAGGGCGGCGAAAACGGACAGGTTCAGGAATCGCTCGGCTCGGGCTTCATCGTCGATTCCAAAGGCTACATCATCACCAACGATCACGTGGTGGACAAAGCAGACAAGATCTACGTGAAGCTTTCCACCGATCCGGACACGCAGGATCTTGGCCGGCCGGCGCGCGTGATCGGCGTGGACAAGGCCACCGATCTGGCGGTGATCAAGATCGACACCAACTCGCCGCTGCCCACCGTGAAGATGGGCAACTCCGACACGGCACAGGTGGGCGATTGGGTCGAGGCGATCGGCAGCCCGTTCGCGCTGGCGCAGACTGTGACCGCCGGAATTATTTCGGCGAAGAATCGGACCATCGATCAAGGAGCTCCGGGGCAGTTTCAGCATTTCATCCAGACGGACGCGGCCATCAATCCCGGCAACTCCGGCGGGCCGCTGTTGAACATGAACGGCGAAGTGATCGGCGTGAACACGGCGATCTACACGCAGTCGGCGGGGTACGAGGGCATTGGATTTGCGATGCCGTCGAATACGGTGGTTTCGGTCTACAACGATCTTATCGGCCCGAGCCACAAGGTGACGCGCGGCTCGATCGGCATTAAATTCCGCGAAGGATTGTCGGGCGCGGTCAATCGCATTTATGGATTCAAGAATGGCGTTCTGGTTCAGGAAGTGCAACCGGGCGGACCGGCAGACAAGGCAAACCTGAAGGCCGGCGACATCATCACAACGATTGATGGACGTCCGATCAAGGATGGCGACGACCTGGTGAACGAGATTGCCAGCCGCGCGCCGGGATCGACAATTCGGCTGGGATTTATTCGCGATGGCAAGCCGCAGGACACCACGGTGACCATCGGCGATCGCGACAAGGTTTTTGCCGAAGCGGACAATGCGCAACCGGAAAACGACCAAGGCAATGGCAGCGATGCGGGCGAGGCGAAGCTTGGGGTGGTGGTGCAGGATGCGCCCTCGGCGGTTGTTTCCCGCATTCATACGTCGGGCGTGGTGATTGAATCGGTTCGCACCGGATCATTCGCCGACCTGCAGGGACTGGAGCCGGGCCTGGTGATTACGCACGTGAACAGGCAGCCCACGGGAAGCAAGGAGCAATTCGATGCCGTGGTGAGCAAGTTGAAGACGGGCGACGATGTGGTATTCGAAGTGATCGACCCGCGTCATCCGGAACTGGGCATTAACTATATTGGCGGCACGTTATAGATTGGCGGTCCTTTAGGCTGGAGCCGCGCCGGAGGCGATTTTCCGCTTCCGGCGGCGGTATCCAAAAGTAATCTCGCCAAGGCACTGGGGCGATTTTCTCCTTGCCGCTCAATGGGTTGTTGGATAAACTTTTCGGAATAGATCAGGAAATTCTATAGGGTTTAAAGGTGGAATGAGGATGAGTTTATTTCGCGCAGGAACGGCACTTTTGATTTCAGCGGCCCTTCTTGCGCCTGCCGCGTTGGCAAACGCTGCAACTGGATCCACCACGCACCACACGAGCTCTGCGCACCGGTTGTCGCACGGCAAGCACAGGTATCGCCGCGCTCGGGGCCAGCAGGCCATCCAAGCGGATCGCGTGACCGAGATTCAGCAGGCACTGATTCGCGAGCATTACCTGAGCGGCGATCCGAACGGCGAGTGGGATTCCACGACCGTGGCCGCGATGCAGAAGTATCAGGCCGATCATGGCTGGCAAACCAAGCTGACTCCCGATTCGCGCGCGCTCAAGAGCCTGGGGCTCGGGCCCGACTACTCGACGGCACTCAATGCCAATGGATCGAGCTTTGCCGCGCCAAACTCGGCCGGCTCGGAAGCCCCGGCGTCGGCTCCCGCTTCAGGCCCTCAGTCAATTTCCCGCCCCGCTCCAAATAACTCAGGCTTTATCGCAGCTTCCGGCGTCAGTCAGTAGTTCCCTCAGGCGTCCGTCTGCAGTTCCTTCTGCCGTCAGCCAGCAATTCCTTCAGGCGTCGATCAATAATTTCTGCGCGCGCCTGGTTGCACCGGCGGCGCTGTCGCTGGTGGGTTCGCGATGAGGAACTGGTAGCGCGGGCGCACCGTATCCGGACCACTCGTAATCACAGCGTCAAGGTGAATGAGATCGCCGGTCTTGTCGAACCGCGGCCACTGCGGCAGACCGGGACCATTCGGATCCCCGGTCTTGGCGAAGTTCGTCCAGTAGCTCATCATTTCGTCGCTGAGCTTGCGATCTTCCGGCCGCCAAACGGCGCCTGGGCGCGTGTCGAGCGTGCCAAAGACGTACTCGATGTCGTCGGAATGAAAGACGTAGGAGCCGGGGTGGAATTTGCTGGGCGGCGCCGCAAGCTCGAGGTGGTAGCGATAGACGGGCGCGTCGCCTGTCTTTACCTGCGCCTCGACCCATTGCCAGGTCCCGGTCGCGATAAACGCGTCACTGGCGTAGTCGATTGCGGAGCGGAGTGCCTGCTCGTCGGTATTGCCGGGATACAAGTCGAGGAACTGGTCGGCACGATCCCCGAATAGATTTGTGGCCTGCACCTTCCATTGATCGACTGTCATGCCGCGCATAGCGATAAAGCTGCCTTCGTCGCGGTTCCATCCCACCAAAAGCGGAACGTGCGCCTGTTTGCCCTCGGCGTAGGTGGCTGACACTTGTTCGGAAAGCACCTTGCCGTCAACGATCGGCCAGAAGCGCGCGCCCGGCCTGCGAGCGGCAGCAAGGACGGCGTCGGTAGGCATGGCTCGCAAATCCGCGAGATTCTTGGCGCCAATGGCGTCCATCCACGCGTCGTCAGCCGTCTCCGTGGCAGCCAGAGTGGGCGTACCAAGCGTGCCGCCCAAGGCCGAACCGCTTTCACCGATGGCCTTCGCGAATAATCCTTGCGCCATGGGCGACGCCATCAACGTGCTGACGGCTAACGAGCCCGCACTTTCGCCGAAGATGGTGACATTTGCCGGGTCGCCGCCGAACACAGCGACGTTTCCCTTCACCCACTGAAGCGCCGCAATCATATCCATCAACCCATAGTTGCCGGCAGTGCCGCCGGCTTCATTAGCGAGCGCGGTTGTAGCAAGGAATCCAAAGATTCCGAGGCGGTAGTTGATGGTGACAAGCACCACGCCTTTCAACGGCAGGAAGTCTCCGTTATGGCGCGGCTCGTCGGCGCTGCCGCCCGAATAGCCGCCGCCATGGATCCAGAACATCACCGGCAGATTGCTTTTGGCGCTCGCGTCGGCTGGAGAGTAGACGTTCAGGTAGAGACAATCTTCGCTGCCGCCGCTGTCCTGAAAGATCATGTCGTCGAACACGTGATTCTGCGCGCAATGAGCGCCGAACGCCGTAGCCTGGCGCGTTCCGTTCCATCGCGCGGGCGGCTGGGGCGCCTTCCAGCGCAGATCACCCACGGGCGGCGCTGCGAAAGGAATGCCGAGAAAGGCGCGGACCTTTCCGTCGTTGATGAGTTTGCCCTGAAGCTTGCCCTCTGCGGTTTTTATTTTGAGCGATGCCGCGTGTGCCGATGTGAGCGAGCCGATTGCGATGAGAAAAATTGCCAGGATCCGAGCCGGAGTCGACGAGAAACGCATGAAAAGCCTCCCGCAACACCATATACCTTTGCCGGGCTGCTGCGAAATCTGCAGGACCTGAGCGGATTCGGTCGCGGCGGAGTCGCTGTTCTGCGTGCCGCATGGCAGCGGAGAGGCTGCGGCGGAAATATGAAGTCAGATGTTCTCTGGGGCCAGCAAATCGGCCATGGTCTCGCGCCTGCGGATCAGCCGCGAGCGTTTGCCTTCCACAAGCACCTCGGCCGCGCGAGGGCGCGAATTGTAGTTCGAGCTTTGCGCCATGCCGTAGGCGCCGGTATCGAGCAGCGCGAGGAGATCGCCGGGCTCAACAGGCTCGAGCTTGCGGTCGCGCGCGAGGAAATCGCCCGATTCGCACACGGGCCCGACGACATCGACCACCAGCGACCTTCCCTGCCTGGGGCGAACGGGAACAATCTCGTGGTGCGCCTGGTAGAGCGCGGGACGAATCAGGTCGTTCATGGCCGCATCGGTAATCACAAATGTTTTATTCCCGTTGCGCTTGATGTAGAGCACTCGCGCGATGAGAGCGCCGGCCTGCGCGACCATGAATCGGCCGGGCTCGATGAGCAAACGCGCGTCGAAATCGCCGAGTGCGCGCGTGAGCACCTGGGCGTACTCGTCCACTTTGCCCGCTGCGTCAAAAGCTCCGTCGTGATAGTCGATGCCCAGGCCGCCGCCAGCATCGATGGTCTTAAGCGCAATTCCCTCACTCGCCAACTTGCGCGCCAGCTTGATGACCCGTTCAATCGCAGCACCGAACGGTTGGGCGGAGCGAATCTGCGAGCCGATGTGAACGCTGATGCCGTATGGCTGAAGCCAGCGGTTGAGCGCCGCGTGTTTATAAATTGCGCGCGCACGCCGGACATCGATGCCGAATTTGTGTTCGCGCAGACCGGTTGAGATGTAGGGGTGCGTATCGGCGAAGACATCGGGGTTGACGCGCAGCGCGAAGCGGGCGCGGATCTTCAGCTTTTGCGCGCGCTCGGCGAGGAGTTTGAGCTCCGCTTCGCTCTCTACATTGAAGGCGAGAATTCCGGCTTTCAGGCCGGCGTCGATTTCGGCCGCGGTTTTGCCCACGCCGGAGAAGACGACGCGATCGGCAGCATCGGGTGCAGCGGCCAGCACGCGCTCCAGTTCGCCGCCGGAGACGATGTCGAATCCGGCGCCGCGATCGGCGAGCAACTTTAGAATTGCGAGAGCGGAGTTGGCTTTGACGGCATAGCAGACGAGAAGGTCGCGCCCAGCAAGCGCCTTTTGGAACATGCCGAGCCGTTCAACGATCTGGTCGGCTGAGTACACGTAGAGCGGCGTGCCGAAGCGATTCGCAAGCGTCTCCAGAGACACTGCACCGCAATGGAGAATTTCACTTGAGACCGGCCTGATAAATGGGCGCGAAGTAATTTGCGTAGCCAAAGCTCTCATCCGAAACGAAACAATAACTTGAGCCTACAGCATCTGGCCTTGGGCTCTCAGCTGGGGCGTCGTTTATCGCCGGGCCGTTACAATGTTCTTGTGTCTGAACCTTCTCACATTGAAGTTGTCGATCTGGTCGGAGTGGGTTTGAACGCCACAGACACGCTGATTCCGCTGGAGCAGTTCCCTGCCCCCGGGTCCAAGGTTCATTACGGTGACCGGTCAACGCAGCCCGGAGGCCAGGTGGCGACCACAGTCTTGGCGTGCCAGACGTGGGGTGTGAAATCGCGCTATGTGGGCAAGCTGGGCGATGACAGCGCGGCGCGATTGCACCAGGACGCTTTTCGGCGCGTGGGAGCTGAAGCACAGATTGTGACTGTGCCTGGCACGGCGAGCCTGCATAACGTGATCCTGATCGACGCTGCCGGCGAGCGCACGGTGATTTGCCAGCGCAACCAGCAGATGGTTCTTCAGCCGGGCGACCTGCGCCGCGAATGGATCGTGAACGCACGCATCCTGCATGTCGACGGGCACGACACGGCTGCGGCAACGCTGGCGGCAAGCTGGGCGCGCGAGGCTGGAATTCCCGTCGTTGCCGACCTCGACGACACCTATCCCGGCATTGAAGAACTTGTTGCCAACATTGACTACCTGATTGTGAGTGAGGATTTCAGCTGCCGGCTGATGAATGAGACCAATCTGGAAAGTGCGCTGCGCAAGATGCAGGCACGTTACGGATGCCGGCTGAGCGCGGCAACGCTCGGCGAAAGCGGCGTGCTGGCGTGGGATGGCAAGCAGTTGCTGCACAGCGCCGCCTATCGCGTGCCGGTGGTGGACACGACGGGTGCAGGCGACATTTTCCGCGCGGGATTTATTTATGGCCTGCTGCGCGAATGGCCGCTGGACCGGCAACTGGATTTCTCCTGCGCGGCGGCCGCGATGAACTGCATGGCGCAGGGCGCGCGCGGCGGCATTCAGCCAGTGGCAGCGATCGAAAACCTGATGGCGACGGTCGCGCGCTATGAAAGCGCATTGGGCATGCCGACGTTCGATTGAGGTTTTGCGGGCGGGTGAATGGCTCGGCGCAGCCCCGAAACTATTTGGCACCCATATCCATCCAATAAAATAAAGTTGACGGTCAAAGCGCGCTGAATCGGCCTTAGGGCGATCAGGTGTGCATGGCCCGACGGAGCGACGGCAATGGCATTGATGAAGACCTCGAATCCAGCCTTGGGCAAGAATACGTTCAGCGATTTTCAGAACAGCCAGTATGGCGGCAGCCTGGTTGACGCCTCGGCACGCATGACGCTGAACGGCACCATCAACAAGACTGGCATCCTGCTGCTTTGTGCCGTGCTGACCGCGAGCTGGACGTGGAACTCGTTCATGCAGTCGCGGGATTTGACCATGGCCGGGCCGGCGCTGATGATCGGCCTCTTCGGCGGCCTGATTTTCGCGTTGATCACCTCGTTCAAGAGGACGTGGGCGCCGGTGACCGCGCCAATTTATGCGCTGCTTGAGGGGCTTGTGCTCGGCGGCCTGTCGGCAGTGTTCGAATTGCGCTATCCCGGCATCGCAATGGAGGCGGTGGGCTTGAGCTTTGGCACGCTGTTCGTGCTGCTTATCGCATACAGGTCTGGACTGATCAAGGTGACGCAGAAGTTTCGCCTGGGCGTGGTGGCGGCCACCGGCGGCATCTTCCTCTTCTACATGATCGAGTTGCTGCTGGGCTTCTTCGGGATCAACTTCACCACCGTGAATGGTGCGACGCCGATCGGCATCGGCTTCAGCTTTTTGGTTGTCGCCATCGCGGCGCTGAACCTGGTGCTCGATTTCGACTTTGTGGAGCAGGGCGTGGCGTATGGCGCGCCCAAGTACATGGAGTGGTACGCGGCGTTTGGCATCATGGTCACGCTGGTGTGGCTCTACATCGAGATCCTGAACCTGCTGGCCAAGATGCGGAGCAGAAACTGAAAGACAGCCGTCAGCTTTCAGCCATCAGCCGTCAGCTTTGAACGATCTGCTGCTGGCTGTTCGCTGGTTACCGTCCACGGTTGACCATCAACGACTAACTGCTTCCTTGAGGGGAGATCAGGTAAAGCGTCACGCTTTGCGCGGTGCTTCGCTTGTGCAGCGTGCCGCGCGGAATGATCAGCATATCGCCCTTCTTGAGCGTGAGCGTGGTAGCTCCGTCGGCATCGGGCGCGTGCCACTCGCCGCGGCCTATGCTGTGTGCGCCCTTTGGTGTTCCACCGACCTCGTAGACGGTTTCCCCGTCCAAAACCTGCAAAACATGATCGCGGCCTTCGTGCCACTCGAATTCCGCCGCGCTTTTCTGTTTCTCGACAGTCAGGACGACGGTGAAGGTCTTCTCCTGCACGAGGTTGTTGTTGCCCGGCGCGGCGTCGAGTGCTTTTGCGTCGTCTGCAAGTTGCTGCGCGCGGAACACCTGAAAGCTTCCGTTGCCGCTTGCGCTCTGGCCTGTCGCGGCTGCCGCAAAGAGCGGTAAATCCCCAATCGCCAAGCCTGCCGCCGCCGCAACCGGCATTGCCTGCAAAAACTTCCGCCGTCCAGAATCAATTGGTTTCATCGGATCCCCTCCTGGCACGCTATCGCCTCGTGCCGCAGTCTAACAACTCCAGGCTGCCGGCCGCGAATCCCGGGATTCGACGGAATGTGGCCCCTGGCCATCATTTGTGGCCCAAATCACATTCGCACGAATCCAAAAATCGTACTATTGGTTCAGGCGCCTTGATGAACAGACCCTCCGACCCGACCGCAATGCCGCCAGCCGAGAGCACAGCCGCGCGCTCGCGCCTGCTTGCGCTGTTCGACGATGCACCGGGAAATCTGCGCGGCAAAGTCATCGGCGTCTACGGCCTGCTGTTTTTTTTCAATGCCGGCGCATGGCTGTGGGCGGCGATTGCGTTCCGGCATTACCCATTGCTGCTCGGCACGGCGCTGCTGGCCTACAGTTTCGGCCTTCGCCACGCGGTCGACGCGGACCACATCGCCGCGATCGACAACGTGACGCGGAAGCTGATGCAGGAAGGCAAGCGGCCCGTCGGGGTCGGTCTGATGTTCTCGCTTGGCCACTCGACCATCGTGGTCATCGGCTCAGTGCTTATTGCCGCGGCCGCGCTGGCCCTTCAGCACAGGATTGACGCGGCTCGCGACATCGGCGGCCTGATCGGCACTCTGGTCTCTTCGCTCTTTCTCTTCGCGATCGCCATCGTCAACATCGTTGTGCTCGCGTCCATTTACCGCGCCTTTGTCCGCGTCCGCTCCGGCGCGCCCTACGTCGATGAAGACTTCGATCTCTTGCTTGCCAATCGCGGATTCCTCGCGCGCATCTTCCGGCCGATGTTCGCCATCATCCGCCGCAGCTGGCACATGTATCCGCTGGGAGTGCTGTTCGGGCTCGGTTTCGACACGGCGACTGAGATTGGCTTGCTCGGCATCTCGGCCGCAGAGGCCTCGCGTGGACTGCCATTGGGGTCGATCCTCGTTTTTCCAGTTCTGTTCGCCGCTGGGATGTCGCTGATCGACACCACGGACAACATCCTGATGCTTGGGGCCTATGGCTGGGCCTTTATCAAGCCCGTGCGCAAGCTTTATTACAATCTGACCATCACATTTGTTTCGGTCTTGGTGGCGCTGATTGTCGGCGGCATCGAGGCGCTCTCGCTTCTCGCCTCGCAGCTTCATCTCGGCGGCAGCTTCTTCGCGGCTGTCCTTCGCCTCAATTCAAGCTTCGGGACGCTCGGCTACCTGATTGTCGGGCTGTTCGCGGCGAGCTGGATCGTCTCCATCGCCATTTATAAGTGGCGGCGATTCGACGAACTGGAATTCGGCGACTGAGCCAGATCCCCCCTGGAAGCAGGGCTCTACTCCCAATTTGCTATTGGCTACCCCCAGCCTGTTTGCATATGATGTGGTCTCGGCTTTCTGCAAGGCCGGAGCCGTCCCAGGTACGAGTCCCCACGTTTTCCTGAACAGGATGAGCGACCTCGAACGCAAGCGTATTTTGATTGTCGATGACGATCCATCCCATTTGGAAATCTATGGGATGATCGTGAATCGCGCCGGGTATGAACCGGTGCCTGTGCTGGTGCGCTTTGCCGGGCCCGACCCTTTGCCGGATGGTGACGTCGCCGCTGTGCTTCTTGATTACCGGCTGAATTCAGCGAAAGCCACCCCGCAGATTGCACAGGAAATCAAAGCGAAGCATCCTCAGGCGCCGCTGCTTGTGCTTTCAGACGCGTGGACCATGCCGGAAGACATCGAACCCTTTGCCTCCGAATTTGTCCGCAAAGGCGAGCCCGAGAATCTGATGAAGACCCTGCGCCGGATCGTGCCGTCCAACGGCGAAGCCCAGGCGGAACAAACGTAAGCTGAGTTCGGCAACAAGATGAATCCCCATTCGGCCGTCGAGGTCCACCGACATTGAGAGCGACAGAAAGAGCGAGGCGAGCCGATTTGCCCCCGCGTAGCAATTCCTGTGCGTCTTCTGCCGACGTGACTCGCCCCATACAGCTGCGTTGGAATCGGCTTCGCCGCGCCGCCGGTGTCGCTTTCGCGTTGGTCTCGGTGTTGCCATTCCTGCTCTGCGCAAATCTGCTTGCCGGCCAGTCCAGGCCCTCCGAGTACTCGGTAAAGGCCGCGTATTTGCTTAACTTCGGCAAGTTCATGCGGCTTTCTCAGGGCGCGCAGCCAGGTTCCAACGATTTCAATATTTGCGTCGTTGGTGAAGATCCCTTTGGCGGCTCGCTCGACGAGATTACCGCAGGCGAAAAGATCGATGGACGTGCAGTTCGCGTGATTCGCATGGAGAAGCCGGATGCCCGCGGATGCGCCATTGCCTATCTTGGAATGTCCGAGCAAAAGCGGATGGATCAGGACCTAGCGGCCTTTCGCGATAGCGACACGCTGACCGTCAGCGATGCGCCCGATTTCCTGAAACATGGCGGCATGATCCAGTTTCAATTGCAATCGGATCACGTGCGATTCGCCGTGAATCTGGACCCGGTGAGGCGCACCCATCTTGTTTTGAGTTCCGAGTTGTTGAGAGTTGCCGCTTCGGTTTCAGGCAATCGCCAGGGCGAGGTGCAGCCATGAAGCCGTGGAGCAACCAATCGATTGCCGGCAAGCTTACGCGCATGAACCTTACGGTTTGCGGCATTGCGCTGCTTCTGGCTTACGTGTCGTTTGTGCTGTATGACCTATACAGCCTGCGCCAGGCCTTGCGGTCGGATTTGGATACCGAGGCGCAGATCATCGGCTCCAACTGCGTAGCGCCGCTTTTGTTTGACGATCCGCAAGCGGCGCAGACCACGCTGGCTGCATTGCGCGGATCGCCTCACGTTCTGGCGGCCGTGGTTTATACGAACGATGGGCAGACGTTTGCTTCTTTTGCGCGCAAAACTACAGGCGGTGCCAAGATCAGTGCACGTCTTGCGCCCAACGAGCGGTCGGGCAATTGGTCGTATGGGGATCAGCAGATTCTGGTGGGCCGGCGCATTGACTCGCAGGGCACGGACATTGGCTCGGTTTATATTCTTGCCGAAACCACGGACGTGGCCTATCGCGCGCGGCAATTCGGACTGCTGTCAGCGGGAATCCTCATCATCTGCTTCATCGTGGCGCTGGTTGCGACATCGACGATCAGGACGCTGGTTTCAAGCCCGCTAACGGCTTTGGCGCAAACGGCGGTCGTAGTGACCCGCGAACGAAACTATGCGGTGCGCGCCGAGTCGCCCGGCGGATCGGACGAGATTTCGCTGTTGATCACGTCGTTTAACGAGATGCTGGAGCAGATTCAGCAGCGTGACCTCGCTTTGGAGGAATCGCGGCGTGGCCTTGAGCAGAAGGTGCAGGAGCGCACCGCGGAGTTGCAGGCAGCGAACCAGGAGCTGGAGGCATTTTCGTATTCAGTGGCTCACGATTTGCGCGGCCCATTGCAGCAGATTACGAATCTGGGTTTCCTGTTGCAGAACTCGGCTGAGATTCCGCGAGAAGGTGACTCCGCGAAGCTGGCCTCAAAGGTAATGGAAAGCGCCCGCCGGATGTCGACGCTGATCGACGACCTGCTCAACCTGTCACGGGCAGCAAGCTCGCCGTTGCATTACCGTCCCATCGACATGACACGGCTCGTTCACTCGATCCTGGAATCCCTGATCGCGGAAAAGGGCGATCGGGACGTGCAGGTCGTGGTGAGTCCCGGAGCTCACGCTATCGCCGACGAAGGCCTGATTTCGCTGGTGCTGGAAAATCTGCTCAGGAACGCGTGGAAGTACTCTTCAAAGCGCAACCCAGCGAAGATCGAGTTCGGGTACCGGGAAGCGGAGAACGAGATCGTCTTCTTCGTGAAGGACAATGGGGTGGGATTCAACCCCAACTATGCCGACAGGCTGTTCCGGCCGTTCCAGCGTCTCCACTCCCACGTGGATTTTCCGGGGACTGGCGTTGGGCTGGCAACGGTGCAGCGCATCATTGCCAGGCACGGCGGAAGGGTCTGGGCTGAGGGTTCGGTGGATCAGGGGGCAAAGTTCAGCTTCAGCCTGCCCTACAAGCCGCCGGAGGCCGGCGAAGATGGACCGCACGGGCAACCACGGACAAGATAGGGCGCATCAAACGACTCAGCAAATCCCCCGGCATCCCCCGACGCCTGGAAAATCCTGAATGGTCTCTTTCAAGAACCTGCGAGGTCGCTGCTTGATCATGTGTGTGGAAGAAGCGGCAGGGCGGCGTGCCTGCCCCCGCACTCCAGGTTCAATCTCTCATCGAGGGGCCCTCATCACGACGTTCATTGTTCTTCTCGCCGTGAGTCCGGCATTCGCCATAGCTGTGGGGGGCGAGCAGATGGAGATGGCCGAGGGGACCGCGCAACAGACTCTGAAGCAAATGACGCTGGAGCAACTCGGCGAAGTCGAAGTCACAACTGTCTCGAAAGAACCGGAGCAGGTTTGGAACACTCCCGCGGCAATCTTCGTCATCACGCAGGATGATATCCGGCGTTCCGGGGCCACCAACATTCCCGAGGCCCTGCGCCTTGCGCCGGGGGTAGAAGTCGCGCGCATCACATCGGACGAATACGCCGTGGGGATCCGCGGCTTCAATAGCCGCCTTTCGCGGTCCGTCCTCGTGATGATTGACGGCCGCACGGTCTACTCAACTTTCACCGCCGGCACCTACTGGGAAACGCAGGATGTCCTTATGAAGGACATCGACCGCATTGAAGTCATTCGCGGTCCGGGCGGGACGATTTGGGGACCGAATGCCGTCAACGGCGTCATCAACATCATTACCAAAAACACAAAGGATACGCAGGGCTTTCAGGCAACGGCCGGCGGCGGAAATGTGAATCAGGTTTTTGGGGATGCCCGCTACGGCTCCGGCAATGCCAACGGGCTGACGTACAAAGCCTACGTGAAGGGATTCGGCTGGGCGCCGCAATACCACTCCGACGGCGACAACTACGACGACTGGCACGGTGGCCAGGCCGGATTTCGCATAGACTGGACCGCGCATTCCCGCGATACCTACCGCCTTCAGGGCGACGTGTACGGGCAGGATTTTGGCGAGAGAGTCACGCTCACCACCTACAGCCCGCCCGCCAATACCGACGATAGCGACGACGCGTCTCTCTATGGAGGAAATGTCCTCTGGAGTTGGGACCGGGCGCAGGGAGAACGCAAGGACATTCAGCTCGCGGCCTATTATGCTCACGACACGCGCAATGAGCTGAATTTCGGCGACATCCGCAACACGGTCAATCTTGATTTCACCGATCGGTTCCCGTTGCCCCACCAGGATGTTTCCTGGGGTGCCACTCTGCGCGCCAGCCATGGCACCGAAGTCGAAGTCACGAACGGGCTCACCTTCACGCCTTCGCAGCGCACCGACCAGCTCTACCAGGGATTCGTACAGGACCAGTTTTCAGTCATACAGAATCGCCTGTCAGTCGTCGCCGGAACCAAGGTTCTCAAAACTAACTACACCCCGGTTCTTGCCGAACCGAGCGTGCGTCTTCTGTTCACACCGTCCGCGTCTCAGACCGTTTGGGCAGCTTACACTCACGCGCTGCGTACTCCCGCCGATGTGGAGCGCGATTTCAATCTTTCAAGTTTCCTCGACGAGTACGTCACCGGGCTCCCGGTGTTCGCGCGCTTCAGCGCCAATCCAAACTTCAGGTCGGAGCAATTGAACGGCTACGAACTGGGGTACCGCGGCCTCGAAGCTAAAAATTTCTACGTCGACATCGCCAGCTTCTACAACCACTACGGCGATCTCTTCAGTGAAGACCTGGTCCAGGCTTTTTCCGTCGAGACCAACCCGCCTCCCACACATATCCTCATTTCCGCTCAATTCGGCAATGGGCTGGTGGCCTCGACAACCGGGATGGAAGTCGCGCCCGAATGGCGGCCGCAGCCCTGGTGGCGCCTGCGCGGTTACTACGCATTTCTCGACATGCACGTGAAGAAGGGCACGAATTCAATGGATATTGGCAGCGCGCCCGGCGTGCAAGGTTCCAGCCCGGGACACCAGGCGCTCATCGAAAATGGATTCGACTTGCCCAAATCGGTTGGCGTGAATTTTGATGTACGCTACATCAGCGGGCTGCCCGGCATCTCAATACCCTCGTATTGGACCGGGGACGCCACTGTCACGTGGGCCATCACTCATGGTATTCAGTTGAGCACCGTCGGCAGGAATCTATTCCAGGCTCGCCACGCGGAGTTCAGTTACGATCCCGGACCGGTAGTCGCAATCCGGCGCGGCTTCTACGGCGAAATCACCTTCAGTAAGTAGCTCGGCGCCTCTGTTTTCCGAACGTGCCCTGCGTGCACCAAAAGAATCCGGTTCTTTGCGCAACAGACAGGAGGGCCGCCCGATTTCATGGGCGGCCCTGCTGTAGCCTCTATTCGTGTTGCTGGTCTTACTTCGATGAATTGATTTGCGCTTCAACCTTGTAAGTGACCGTATGTTCGATGGTGCAGACCTTGTCCAATATCGCAAACGCATCGTCCGTGGTCATCTCGGGATGAACCTTCTTCCAGCGGGTAGTGAAATCGGGCCCGAAGTAGTTGAACATCGCATTCCAACTTGGGTAAATGTCCACAGAGCTTACCAGGCTCGGATCTTTTGCGCCCTCGGGCATTCTTTGAATGTTTATGGCCCAGCCATCCTGCGCGCCTTCTTTCACGCCTTCCTCGGCGAAAGGCTGCCATAGCCTCTTTTGCGCGGCGACGCACTCGCCCCTGTCGGCTGCCTTCATGGAATTAAAGACCAGGTAATCGCCCTTCTTCGATCCGCCAACCAGCACCTGATATTGCGTGATATTGTTCGATACCAGCTCGGCGACTGCGGAGAGATGATCATGCCACTGCTGGAGCGTGGAAGCGACACCGGCTTTTTGCAAGACGGCTGTCATCTCGTCGTCTGACAGGGGCGCACTTGGCAGGCCGGGGTAGAAGGTGACGAGAACCCAGTCGCACCCCGCATCGGTTCCGGCGGGAATCACGGTGCGCAGCGCGATAAACGCTGAGACTGCTCCCGAGTCAACTCGGGCTTGCTCAACCTTGCTGTAGTCTCCGTTGAGTAAATCGCGAAACGCGGCGGATTGCCCGGGCTTGACCCGAACGCAGGAAATGGCGTGATAACCGCTCGGCGCTTGTTGTGCAACAAGCGGCACGGAAAGCGTCGCTGCCAGCGCGGCGTTCCAGAAGTAATGACGTAAACCCATGACGAGACCTCCTTGGTCCTTAGATGTTGAGGGTTTGGTTTCCAGCTCTGCAGGGGAAATGAACCTGGACGATGGGCCGAGAGGCATGAGGCTCCAAAGACGGCGGAGCAAAGAGAACTGTTCGGCGTAGTGGGCGGCATCGCTGCTTCGATGCCACAGAGAAGAAGCGCACACGGCGACCTAAGAAATGACTCGCCGCAAAGTTTTTGCGTTGAAGGCCTGGTGGGGATCAATGGAAGCCGCCGGATTACAGTGGCCCGACGCCCGTGCGGCCCAGCATCGATACTCCACCGCGGATCTTAGCGCCGTCAAGGGAAATCTTTAACGGCGCGGGCTGCTGGATGAGGCAAGCGAGAGCGATTGGGGTTGACGCTGCTTGCTTTCCCGCACCATGCCCGCCTTGATATAACGGACAATCATGTCCTCATCATCTCGTTCTGTTGCTTCTCCGCGCGTGGTATGTATCGGAGATTTTCGCGCCATTGCCCAGCGGCGCGTGCCGAAATCGGTTTTTGACTATCTTGATGGCGGCGCAGAAGGCGAAGTGACGCTGCGCGAAAACTGCCGCGTCTATGAGGACGTGACGTTTCGCCCGCGTCACGCTGTCGCGCTGGACCACACCGATCTGCGCACGCGCGTTCTCGGCTTCGATCTGGCACTTCCCTTCCTGCTGGCGCCGGTTGGTTACAGCCGGCTGATGCACCCCGTGGGCGAAGTGGGCGCGGCTCGCGCCGCGGGCAATGCAGGCACCGCCTACATGCTTTCCACCATCTCAGGCCACAAGCTGGAAGACGTGAAGGCCGCATCCAGCGGCCCGGTGTTTTATCAGCTCTACCTGATGGGAGGCCGCGGCGCTGCAGAGGCGGCGATTGAACGCGCTCGCAATGCAGGATTCTCCGCCCTCGTTGTCACCATCGATACTGCCGTCTCCGGAATTCGCGAGCGCGATTTCCGCAACGGCATGAAAGAGCTGGTGAGCGGTGGCCCGTTTGAGAAGCTTCCTTATCTTCCGCAAATCCTTTCGCATCCGGGTTGGCTCATCGGCTTTCTCCGCGATGGAGGAATTCCGGCGCTTCCGAATGTGGTGATTCCCGGCAAAGGGCCGATGGCGCTGATCGATGTGGCGGCCGCACTGGCCGAATCCGCCGTGACGTGGCGCGATCTGACGTGGATTCGAGAGCTATGGCGCGGGCCGATTGTCGTTAAAGGCGTGCTGACGGCCGATGATGCGCGGCGCTCTGTGGATGAAGGCGCTGCCGCGATCTCGGTCTCTAATCACGGAGGCCGTCAACTCGATTGCGTTCCCTCTTCCCTGCGCGTGTTGCCCGAGGTCGTTGACGCGGTGGGGGGACAAATCGAGATTCTGATGGACGGCGGCATACGCCGAGGCAGCGATATTGTGAAAGCGCTCGCGCTGGGTGCTCGCGCGGTTTTGTGCGGCCGCGCCTACGCTTACGGACTTGCCGCTGCGGGGGAAGACGGCGTGAATCGCGCCATCGAGATTCTGCGCGCCGACCTCGATCGCACGCTGAGACTGCTGGGTTGCCCGTCGGTGGCAGAACTGGACCGGTCGTATATCAACGTTCCGAAAAGCTGGGAGACGAGCTGACCGCGGCTGAAATGGAGCAGGACTCGTTTGTACTTTCAGCGTCGCGGGTCTCGCTGCCTTGATCCTGATTTTCAGCTCTTGAGCCAGTCCTTCAACTTTTGCACCACCACGTCGCGGCCAACGTCACTGATTGCGTTGGTGAGCGGAATCTGCTTGGGGCAGACTTCAACACAGTTCTGGGCAAAGCCGCACTCCTGAATGCCGCCATCGCCGGCCAACGCGCGCAGTCGATCTTCCTTGAATACTTTTCCGGTGGGATGATTGTTGAACAGCTTGACCTGCGCGATGGTGGCCGCGCCGACGAATCCTGTGGCGTCATTGAACTGCGGACAAACTTCCATGCAACAGGTGCAGCTGATGCAGTTAGACAGCGGGTAGTTCGCTTCCTGCTGCTGCGGGTAGACGCGCGGACCGGAGCCGAGATCGTAGGTGCCGTCGACGGGAACCCACGCTTTGACGCGCATGAGATTTTCAAACAGAACCGAGCGGTCGACCTGAAGGTCGCGGACCAGCGGAAATTTTGTCAGCGGCTCAACTTTGATCGGCTGCTCGAGATTGTCGACCAGCGCGGAGCAGGCCATGCGGGCCTTGCCGTTGATCTTCATGGCGCAAGAGCCGCAGATTTCTTCGAGGCAATTGGAGTCGTAGGCGATCGGGGTGGTTGGCTTGCCGTCGGCGGTGACGGGATTGCGCGCGATCTCCATCATCGAGGAGATGACGTTCATGCCGGGACGCCACTCGAGTTCGAAGCGCTCCCACGTGGCCGGCGCCTCAGGGCTGGCCTGGCGCTTGATTTCGAAAGTGACTGTCTTCATCGCCATTACGACATCCTTAAGTTACTCGATCTTTGACTTCTGACTCTCGACTCCCTGATCCCCGCTCGAACTCTCGCCCCGTTCAAAGGCCCCGTTACGATTGCTAGAGGGATCAAGATGAGGTTAAAACAACAAAAATAATCAACTGCTTGCCAGTTCGAATGGGGCACAACAACCAAACAAGTCCAACCGCACAGAGCGCAAGCTTAAGGACTAATGAACGCACTCCCTTCGCGCGCGCTAGTACAGACTTCTCCATCAGCACTCACTTCGCGGCGTCGTAGCGACGCGGACGCGGCTTGATGAATTGCGTATCTACTTCCTCCCATTCGAACTTCGGGCCTTCCGTGCAACCCGTGAAGCTGGCCTTGGTCGTCTTCAGAAACCTTTCGTCGTTGCGATCAGGAAACTCCGGCTTGTAGTGCGCGCCGCGCGATTCATCGCGCAGAAGCGCCCCGAGCGTAACCGTCCGCGAAATTTGCAACATGTTGTAAAGCTGCCGCGCAAAGGCAAAACTTGTGTTGGCCCACTGGCTCTTATCGCTCAAATTCACGCGCTTGTAGCGCTCGAGCAGTTCCAGAATCTTGTTGTCGGCCTCTTTCAGATCCTTGTTGTAGCGGATCACGGTGGCGTGCTCGGTCATGTTCTCGCCGAGCTCGCGCCACAGCTTGAAGGGATTCTCGCCGCCTTCGTTCTTGATCAACTTGTTGTTGATCTCCGTCTGTCGCGCTACTTCGGCCGCTGCGCCGCCATCGCCATCCGCAGCCGCAATGCTCTTTGCGTACCGCATCGCATTCGGCCCAGCCTGGAATCCGCCGAAGATGCAACTGACCAGCGAGTTCGCACCCAGGCGGTTGGCGCCGTGGTACTGGTATTCGCACTCGCCCGCGGCGAAGATGCCGGGAATATTGGTCATCTGGTTGAAGTCGACCCAGAGGCCGCCCATGGTGTAGTGCATGCCCGGAAAGATCTTCATCGGCTCGACGCAGGGATCGACGCCGACGAACTTTTCGTAGATCTCGAGAATGCCGCCGAGCTTATAGTGCAGCGTCTCGCGGTCGATGTGTGTGAGGTCGAGGTAGACCATCGGCTGTCCGTCGAGGCCGAGGCCCATCTCGTAAACAACTTTGTGAATGGCGCGCGTAGCCACGTCGCGCGGCACAAGATTGCCGTACTTCGGATACCACTCCTCGAGGAAGTACAAGCGCTCGGCCTCGGGAATCGCTTTTACCGCGCGCTTGTCGCCGGGCGTTCGCGGAACCCATACGCGGCCGCCCTCGCCCCGCGCAGACTCCGACATGAGCCGCAGTTTGTCTTCGCCGGGAATGCACGTGGGGTGCACCTGGATGAATTCGCCGTTGGCGTAGTACGCGCCCTGTTGGAAGATGGCCGACTGCGCCGAGCCTGTGCAGACCACGGAGTTGGTGCTCTTGCCGAAGATTGCGCCGATGCCGCCGGTGGCGAGAATGATGGCGTCTGCCGCAAAGGCTTGCAGCTCCATGGTGCGGAGATTCATGGCGACGATGCCGCGCGCGGTGCCCTTGCCGTCGATCACGGCGGACAAAAACTCCCAGCCTTCGAACTTGTGGACCTTGCCTTCGGCCTCGTATCGGCGCACTTGCTCGTCGAGCGCATACAGAAGCTGCTGGCCGGTGGTCGCGCCCGCGAAAGCGGTGCGATGGTAAAGCGTGCCGCCGAAGCGGCGGAAATCGAGCAACCCCTCGGGCGTGCGATTGAACGGAACGCCCATGCGATCTAAAAGATCGATAATCGCCGGCGCGGCCTCGCACATCGCTTTCACCGGCGTCTGGTTGGCCAGAAAGTCGCCGCCGTAGATCGTGTCGTCAAAGTGCTGCGCGGTGGTGTCGCCTTCGCCCTTCAGATTCTTGGCGGCGTTGATGCCACCCTGTGCGCACACCGAGTGGGAGCGCTTGACCGGCACGATGGAAAACAGATCCACCGTTCCGCCGGCTTCGGCGATCTTGATGACAGCCGCAAGCCCCGCCAGCCCTCCGCCAACCACGATGATCCTGGGTGCTGCCATGTCGTTCCTCGTAAGCGTTCAGTTCACAGTTCGCAGTTCATAGTTCAAAGTGGTCAGTGATCAGGAGGAGAGCTGAACCGATGGTGTTCCAATTCTTGCAACGAAAGCTCCATCACGCGAGACCAATATCGTTCCGCGATTGCTGTTCTCCAGTCTCTCGTGGGCCAGCGGCACATTTTCCGGCGCGTTCGCGTATTTGCCGCCAACAAACGCCCAAATGCTGGCGAGCCCCATGCCGCAGAGTAAGACGCCCCCGGCGAGGCAGACCCAGCCGAAGCGGCGGCGCGCGGTTTCTCCGGGCGTGATGCCCCATTTCGCCGCAAACAGCCACACACCGTAGGCGAAATGCCAGCAGACGGCGATCATCGCAATCACGTAGACGGCGAGAATCCATGGATTCGCCAGCTCGTGCTGAACTTTTGCGAATGCCGCGCCGGGATTTTCAGGCAAGCTGACGCCCATGAAGCGCTGTGTGGCGACGTGGTATGCAATGTAGACGAAGGCGATGAGGCCTGTGTAGCGCTGGACGAGATACATCCAGTTCCCTGCCCACGGGTAGTAGACGATGTTCGATTTGCCGCGCAGCCAGATGTAGACGCCATAGATGCCGTGATAGAGCAGCGGCAGAAAGATGAAAACCCACTCCAGCACGCGCACCAGCGGCAGAGCGTTCAGAAATTTCACCTGCTCGCCGTAGGCGACGGGGCCTTTGAGCGCTTCGAAGTTCGAGAGCAGATGTTCGAGGAGAAATGCGCCAATCGGAATGATGCCGAGCAGCGAATGCAGCCTGCGCCAGATAAAACTTGTGCCCTCGCCCGCGCGCAAAGGCTCAACGCCGCGGCGGACGTGATGTGCAGAGGGCGGCGCGGCGGGTTGAACGGTTGCCATGAAGAGTGTGGCTCCTAAGGTTTGGCGCGAAACAACGATGAGACCAATATGTGCGGGCTGAAGCAGCGTTCGCCGCGCTGTCCTATATTGAGGGACGAAAGCTCGCGCTTTGATTCACACGCATTATTCGAGGCGGACGTTACACTCGTCAAGGCGCTCCGCGCTTTTAGGCTTTGGAGGAGATACGTGGAAGGTCAGCGCGCCAACCTCTGCAGCAGCGCCGCAATCGCCCGTCCACGATGGCTCAAGCTGAGCTTGGTCTCGAGATCGATCTCGGCCATCGACTTGCCCAGCTCAGGCAAATAAAACACGGGATCGTAGCCGAAGCCGCCGGTGCCGCGCGGTGCGTCGAGAATCACGCCTTCGACGGCGCCATCGGCAACCTGGACGATTTCGCCGTCGCGCGCCGCAACCAGCGTGCAGTGGTAGCGGGCCGTGCGTAACTCGGCGGGGAACGCCTCCATTTTTTGCAGCAAAAGAATGTTGTTCCACACGTCGGTGTTGTCGTTGGCGTCGGGCGAGTCGACAAGGCCGGTGTCGGCGGCGAATCGCGCCGAGCGCACGCCGGGAGCGCCGCCGAGCGCATCCACTTCAAGGCCGGAATCATCTGCGACCACGAGCTCGCCGGGCGCGAAGCGCGAATAATAAACAGCCTTTGTCGCGGCGTTGGCCAGAAACGTGTCGCCGTCTTCTGCGGGCGCGTCGATCTTCTCGATCCCGGGCAGCGGAGCGATCTCGATTTCGAATGCCTGAGCGGCCGTCCGAAAATCGCGGAGCTTGCCGGCGCTGGTGGTGGCAGCGTAGAGGCGGAGGGCCATGGGTTCAGTGTAGAGGCAATCCCGAAAGACGGTGAGAAGCAGACAGGAAACAGGGATCGGCAAGCAGGAGCCTACAGAGCGAGAAAGCGGCAAGCCTGCAGGCGGCTGTACAAAGTGCGCATCAGGCCGATAGGCTTTCCTTTGCTCGCGACGCGGGCCCGCAACCCAGCGAACCGGAGAAATCATGCCCACAGCGATCCTGGCGGGAATCGGATGGCACATCATCGGCGCTGCCTGCGCGGCATCGTTCTATGCGCCCATCGAGAAGGTGCGCAAGTGGTCGTGGGAAACGACCTGGGCCATCGCCGGATTCTTTTCCTGGATGCTTCTCCCGATCGGCGTGAGCTTTTTGCTGCTGCCCAGTTTTCACGGCTTCTACGCTTCCCTCGATTCCGGTCTGATGCTCAGGGTCGCGCTCTTCGGCGCCATGTGGGGCGTAGGCAATGTGAGCTACGGGCTCACCATGCGCCACCTGGGAATGTCGCTCGGAATCGGCGTGGCCATCGGCGTCACGCTCATCGTGGGCACTCTTGTTCCGCCGCTGATGCACGGCCAGGCCGCGATGCTGTTCTCGACGCGCAGCGGGCTGCTCACGATGGCGGGCGTTCTTGTGGCGCTCATCGGCGTCGCCGTCGTCTCCTATGCCGGCCACCAGAAAGAGATCGAGCTCGGAGCACAGGTGCAGGAGTTCAACGTGAAGCTCGGCCTTGTGCTCGCAGTGCTGTGCGGGATCTTCTCTTCGGGCATGTCGTTCGCCATTGATAAGGCTAAACCCATCGCCGCAGCCGCAGAACATCTCGGCGTGAACAAGCTCTACGCCGCGCTGCCCAGCTACGTGCTGATCATGGGCGGCGGCGCAGTCGTCAACATGGGTTACTGCTTCATTCGCCTGGCACTCAAAAAAGATCTCTCACTTCGCGCCGATCTCGCGCAACCGCGCGGGACGCTCATCAGGAATGGCTCGCTCGCCGCCAGCGGGGGAATCATGTGGTACCTGCAGTTCTTCTTTTATGCATGGGGCGCGGCGAACATTCCCGAGCGGCTGGGCTATGTGAACTGGATGCTGCACATGAGCATCTATGTGCTTTGCGGCGGGCTCGTGGGCCTCGCGCTGGGCGAGTGGGCAGGCGTGCGCGCACGGCCTATTCGTTTGCTTTGGGCCGGGATCGTCGTCATTATCGTTGCGGCAAATCTGGTGGGGCTGGGAATGGCTTCGTAACGTCTCGCGCACTGACTCTCTGCGACACGGTGGTGAAGAAACGTGTGAGCGCCGCCGAAGTTACCAGCGAGAATCTCCAAAGCGGGCTTTTGATTGTCAATCGTGCACGACGCCGCTACACTGACGCTAATCATTGTTTCTTCGATCGCGAAGACCCGCGCCGATTTAAATTTAGAGGATTTTCTCTGATGCCGAAAAGAGCTCGCGGCTCTCTGCCAGCCCCAGCCACTTTCCCGTGCATCATTGCCGGCAGTTTCTCCGTCGCGTTGCTTTTGACATTCGCAGGCTTGTGCCTGCCTCAGGCGGCGTCAGCGCAGGCGGATGAGCCCCTCGTCTTGAAGGCCGCAGCATCCGCACGTGATCCCCGAACCGCCGCCGAAAATGTTTTTCCAAGCGAACCTGCAGCGCCTGCGGTTGAAGAGAATATTCCCGTAAAGCCAAAGCCGCCACGCGACAGCCAAATCACAATCGAAGGTTTGGTGTCCTACGGCAACATGCAGCTCTTCGCATCGGGAAGCGATTGCAAGATAGACGAAGCCGGCGTGGAGTATTCGACGCACATTTGGGGCACGCTTTTGCGGTCGCGCGTGGACTACGTGGCAGAAGTGGTGCCCTTCGTCCTGCTCAACGAGCCGGCCGAGATGACTATCTGGGGCACTCCGCTCACAAGCAGGCGAAAGATTCTTCCCGGCGCTGCGGTTTTGCCTATGGGTATCCGGTGGATGTGGCGCGACGGCACGTCGATCAAGCCTTATCTGGAGGTGAAGGGCGGAGTGATCGCGTTCACGCAGAAAGCGCTTAATCCGCAATCATCGTACGAAAGCTTGAATCTGGTTTCGAGCGGGGGCGTGGCGCTGAAGCTGAACGACCAGTTCGATCTGCGCCTCGGCCTGGTGGGTTATCTGCATTTTTCGAACGGGTTTGTGGTACCGGTGAATCCCGGCGTAGATTTCCTGAACGCGTCGATGGGGCTGACGTATCACCTGGGCAGCCGCCGGCGCGCAAAGCTGATGAAAGCGGCGCAATAGGTAAGGCCAAATCCGGGTCGAACGCGCGAAGGACGTCCGCTCAGGGCAACGGCAGCTCGCGAGCGAGGCCCGATTCTTTCAGGTCCTCGCGCAGCTTTTCGACGCTTGAGAAGACCAATCCTTTCATTCCCATGGCGACGGCCGTCGCGACATTTTCCCGTCTGTCATCGAGGAACAGAGTTTCAGCGGGTTGCGTGCCGAGCTTTTCAAGCGTGAAGCGGTAGATGGCTGGGTCGGGCTTGGTGACTCCGAGCTGATAGCTCCAGACAAGCACTTCGAAACGCGAAAGCCAGGGGAGCTCGCGCACCATGTGCTCATGGACAGAGTCGCCCATGTTGGAAAGGATGGCAGTGAGCAGGCCGTGCCTTTTCAGGGCCAGTTGCCACTGGAGCATCACAGGGTCTCCGAGAGTCCACATGCGCTGGTCCCACAGGTTCAGTTCGTCGATCGTCTGCTGGCTCAGACTCAGTCCCGCGTCGCGTGTGATCTTGCGCCAGAAACCAGGGCCATTGAGTTTTCCCTCGTCGTATGCGCGCCTGTCGGCCCAATAAAGCGCATCGAGACAGTCAGCCTGGAGACCGCTGATGCGCACCAGCTCTGCATGCGCCGCTGCATCGGGAGGACCCGTCAACACTCTTCCATAATCGAAAACCACTGCGCGCAGTGCCAACGTCACCTCGTCCAATTCATTCCGGTCGCGGCCGGGTTTTGAGCTACGCTGCCCGCTTGGAGCTGCCGCAGGCGCTGCATTGCTGCCACGGCACTGTATCGTTGCATCAGAGTGTGCTCTTTTTTATTGTGCATGATGAAATTTGGCGGCCCCATAAATCATGCGGCAATTCGCGGTCACTAAGCCGATGACGTTTTCGAAAAGAACGAACTGGAACACGGAGGAGAGCGAGCTGGCGCGGGCGCACCGCGAACGCGTACTGGCCGGCCTGCCCATTGCCGACCTCACGGCCTCGAATCCCACGCGGTGCGGTTTCGAGTATCCAACCGACCTGCTCCACTTGCTCGCCAATCCGCGTGCGCTCGATTACGATCCGCAGCCCAAGGGCTTGCTCGCGGCGCGCGAGGCGGTGTGCGCATACTACCGGTCGCACAACGTCGCGCTGGCGGCGGAGCAGATTGTGCTGACCACCAGCACCAGCGAGGCCTACAGCTTCCTGTTTCGCTTGCTGTGCGATCCAGGCAGCGAGATCCTGATCCCGCAGCCGAGCTATCCGCTGTTCGATTTTCTTGCCGGTCTGGACGATGTGGTGCTGAGGTCCGCGCCGCTGGTTTATGAAAGCGGCTGGCAGATTGACATCGAAAGTGTCCGCCGGGCCGTGAACGCGCGGACGCGCGCCATCGTCCTTGTGCACCCGAACAACCCGACCGGCCACTTCACCAAAACCTGGGAGGCTGAGGAACTGGCGCGATTGTGCCGGGAGTTTGGCCTGGCGCTCATTGTCGATGAGGTCTTTCTGGACTACGGAGACACAGGGACCGAGAGAGCGGAAAACAGGGAGCAAGGGACGACGACCGCAATCGCGCAGAGAGACGAGCGGATGGGAAGTTTTGGCGCAGGGATCGAAGGCGTTCCGGTTTACGTGGTCAGCGGGTTGAGCAAGATTGCCGGGCTGCCGCAGATGAAGGCGGCGTGGATCGTCGCGACCGGCCCCCAGCGGGACGAAGCCCTGGCTCGGCTGGAGGTCATCGCCGATACGTTTCTCTCAATGAATGCTCCTGTGCAGTGGGCGCTGCCGGCGTGGCTCGAGGGACGCAATGCGATCCAACAGCAGATTCGCCGGCGGGTTGCAGATAACCTGGCCGAACTGGACCGGGCGGTCATCAGTGTTGCGTCTGTTGAGCGACTGGCGCTTGAGGGCGGCTGGTACGCCGTGCTGCGGATACCGGCCATCCAGCCCGACGAGCAGACGGTTATGGATCTGCTCGAGCGCGGCGTTTGGGTTCATCCCGGCTACTTTTTCGGGATGCCGGAGAGCGGCTGGCTGGTGGTGAGCCTGCTGGCTCCGCCGGCGGAATTCAGTAACGGAGTTGCAAACCTGATTAACTACTTGGGAACGAATCACGAACGTAACAAAAAGAGGGATTGACCTCAACTAATACATTCAGTAATAAATGCAAGCATATGTAACAATTACATTTGCATAGCGATATATTTTGTCATTTCATTGTGACAGGGTGGGGTCTTCTTTTCAATTTTGGTTGTAACCGCCTGCCGATTGCAGGAAGGGATTCGAGGTCCGTTCGTCGCCAATGGTCGTGGCGGGGCCGTGTCCGGGCACCACATGGGTTTCATCGGGCAGGGTCAGCAGGCGGGAGCGGAGCGAGGCGATAATCTGGTCAAAGTTGCCGCCCGGCAAGTCTGTGCGGCCAATGCTTCCGGCAAACAGCGTGTCGCCGGCGATGAGCAGATTCAGCGGAGCGAAGTGGAGGCAGATGGACCCCTGCGTATGCCCCGGCGTGTGCAGAACCTGAGCCGGGTAGTGCGCGAGGCCGACCACCTGGCCATCCTTCAGTCCTTCGTCGGGCGGGGCGGTTTCAGGCGGTTGTACGCCGACCCATGCCGCCTGGGTGTCCATCATTTCGACCAGCGGCAGGTCGTTTTCGTTCAGGTAAATGGGCGCGCCGGTCAGGCGCTTTAGCCGAAGAGCTCCGCCGACGTGGTCGATGTGGCCGTGCGTGACAAGGATCTGCTTCAGCTTCAGGCCCTGTTCGGTGAGGCGATTGTGAATGCGGCTTACGTCGTCACCGGGATCGATGACGATAGCTTGCCGGGTTTCTTCATCGCCCAGAATCGTGCAGTTGCAGGCCAGCGGGCCGACGGGAAATGTCTCGAGCAGCATGGCTCCATTGTAGAGGGAGTCAAGAAGTGAAGCAGTGAACGGGTGAAGGCAAGCACCGTAGAACGTGGAACGTGGGTCGTGAGTCGTGAGACGTGAATTGTGCACCCGGAGGCGCTCGGTTTCCCTCTTCCCGCTTTCCTCGTTGCAGGATGGGCCGCTTTGCGGCTTGGCGGTTTTGGCGCGACGGCAAAGACAGACTACCCGAGGCTGGCTGGCGTGCGAGAGCTCGCGAGCGAAGATTAGACCACGCGCCGGCCCGTGATCAGTTGAATGACGAGAACAATCAAGGCGATGACGAGCAGGATGTGGATGAGGCCGCCGGCAATGTGCAGAAGGAAGCCGACCAGCCAGAGAACCAGAAGAATGACAAAAATTGCCCAGAGCATAGGTGAAACACCTTTCTCGATTGCTGAGGCCTGGGGGCGAGCACGCGGCCCAATCGCAAATCGATCACATCACAATCAGATTCGTTGGATGCGTTTGCTGGGGCCGGGCGTAAACAAATGCAGCAGTTATTCGCCGGGGCGAGCCAGATTCAGGCCCCGATTTCCTGGATGAGGACAGGGGCCCCCACGTGCCGAGAAAGTAACGAAAAGGCGAAAAGATTGTTGCGGTTCGCTTTTTATTCGCTATAATGCGCGCATGGCCGTCACACGAAGACAGAAGGAAGTTCTGGATTTTCTAGAGGCGTTTGTAAGCCGCAACGGCTATTCGCCTTCGTTTGAAGAGATTGCGCGGGGCATGAGCCTGAAGAGCCTGGCTACTGTCCACAAGCACATTACGAACCTGGAAAAGAAAGGCATGCTGGACCGGGTGCACAATCGGAGCCGGTCCATCGACGTGCTGCCGCCGGGGACGAAGACCAGGTCGAGCCTGAAGTTGCCGCTGGCCGGGAGGATTGCAGCCGGGTCGCCCGTTGAGGCGATGGAGGCCTCAGAGACGATTTCACTGGCCGATGTTGTGGGCAACCGCGACGTATTTGCGCTCGAGGTTCGGGGCGACTCGATGCGCGACGAGCACATTATCAATGGAGATTACGTTCTGGTGGAGCGCACAAAGACCGCGCGCCAGGGCGAGATTGTGGTGGCGCTGGTGCACGGGGCGGAGACGACACTGAAGCGCTTTTATCCTGAGGGAAACGTGGTGCGGCTGCAGCCGGCGAATCTGGAGATGGAACCGATTTACGTTCCGGCGGCCCACGTGGCGATTCAGGGGCGCGTGCTGGGAGTGCTGCGGAAGTATAGGTAAGACGATTCGCAGTTCGTAGTTCGCAGTTGAGGGTGGATTGTGGTCAGGGGACGCGTGGTGCGCGTTGGGCGGGACTAGTGGCGCGGATCAGTTAGATGCGTTTTTGTTGCGTCGGTTGAGCCCCGCACCCATTGCAGCGCCAAGCGCCACTCCGATGGCGACGCCAATGGCGAGGTTATGCATCGCCAGACCTATTGCAATCCCGATAGCGATTCCTGCGCCCATTCCCATGCCAGTGCGGTTCTTCATGCGGTCGAGGCCTCCCGGACATTTTAGCGTGACTGCTCCGCCAATCGCTGCGCGCGCCACAGAGCACCGTTGAGAGCGACGGTTTCGGTGGTTTCGACGGGCATGGTGGGTGCGGCAGCTGCGAGGCCGGCAAAAAATGCTTCGCGGACCATTGGAATTTTTCCGATTACGCTGCCCGTCCAGGCAACGGGGACTTCTCGGTCGATCTCATGCTTGCGGCGGAGCTTCGATCGAACCAGCAGAACATTGGCGATGAGATCGGTGGCGGCCTGGCGCAGAGCGCCGATCGCGACGGCGTCGCCGGTTTTCGCGAGTTCGTGGATCGCGGGAACAAGCGCGGCGAAGTCGGGTGCCGGTGTGCCGTCGCCGACGTTGATGAGTTGATCGAGGGTGGGCGTACCCCAGATCTCGCCAACTTTTTTCAGGATTTCGGTCGGCTCTTCGCGATCATGGGCGTTCAACGCGCGGCGAATCGCGTGCAGGCCGATCCAATAGCCGGAGCCTTCATCGCCAAGGCGCGAGCTCCAGCCGCCGACGGTTTCGAAAGCGCCGTCGGGCGCGCGGCCAATGGTGTTGGTGCCCGTGCCGGCGATCTGCAGAATTCCGGGCCCTCCGCGAAAGGCGGCGTCGAGCGCGATGATGTGATCGCCCACGACCTCTGAGCGCGCAACGCGAAAATCGTTGAAGACCGCGGTGATCCATTCCGTGATGCCGGGCATGGTGGCGCTGGCCACACCGCACGATGCGGCGCTGACCTGGGTTATGCCGGCCTGCGCATAGACATCTTTCAGCAACGCGCGCAAATTCGATTCGGCAGCTTCGGCGCCCACGCGCAGGCGTTTGATGGATCCGCTCTCAGCGAACGCGAGAGTGCGATTGCCGTCGACAATTGAGGCGCGTGTATGCGTGCCGCCGCCGTCGATGCCGAGAACAATCTTAGACTTGGCGCTCATTGCGGCGCGCCCCGTCATTTTCATTGGGCCGCGCTTTCAGCCGTGACGCCGCCGTCGCGCAGCGTGCCGGAGAGAATGTTGAGGCTGCCGTCGGATTTGGGCGCGTCAAGGCCGAGCATGTGTGCAAGCCACGGATAAAGATTCACATTTTCAAAGGGCGCGACGGTTTTTCCAGGTAAGAGGTCCGGGCCCGCGGCGAAGAAGATGGCCTTCATCTCGGGCATGATGTGCGGATCGAAGCCGTGCATGCCGATGGGATGTGGATGCGAGTCGTCGCCGGTCGCCGTCAAGTGGGCGCGGATGGCATAAGGGCCGATGGCGATCACGACCGGATCGCCCTCGCGCGGGTTTTGATTGTAGTTGAGATTCGCGGGAACATTCTTGAGCCGGTAAGCAACAAACTCCGAGCTCGCGTGCTTCAACTGGTTGTAAACGCGCTCGCGGGCCTCTTCGGTTTTTCCGTAGAGCAGTGAGCCGACGGTGTCAAAGCCGGTGAGATCTGCGAACTGATCGAGATCGATCCAATCACCTTCCGCCTTGATCATGCCATGATCGCTGACGATCACCAGATCGATGGGCAGGCCCGTCGACTTGAGGGCAGTCTCAAGCTTGCCGACGATCGCATCCATCTTGAGGGCAGCGGCGCGGGTTTCCGGCGCATCGGGGCCGAACTTGTGGCCCGAGTGGTCGGGCTCGGAAAAGTAAATGGCAATCAAGTGAGGGCGGTCGGCGACAGGCTCGCGAAGCAGAGCGATGGTGTCGTCGATGCGCGCCTGCTGCGACTCCGGCGTGGATTCTGATGCGTCGTAGTGGGCGTACCAGGAAGGACGGAAGCCGGCAATCCTGGTATTGCACGTAATCCAGAGTAGGCAGGCCGTGCGCATTCCGTGACTCTCGGCCAGGCTCCACAGCGGAACGCCGCTATACCAGGAGCCGTCGGTCGTTGCGCTCTCATCGGTGTAGGAATATTTTCGGCCGCTGGCAGGATCGAGAAAATTATTGGCAACGATGCCCGTGTGCTCGGGATAAAGTCCTGTGACCAAAGTGAAGTGATTGGGAAACGTGAGCGAAGGATAACTGGGCACCATTCCCTCAGGCGCCCACACGCCGCGCTTGCCGAGTGCGAGCAGATGCACAGCGTCGTCGCGCTTCGGATAATCCCAACGAAAACCGTCGAGCGAAACCAGGACGACATAATGCTGGCGCTCGGCCCAGTCAGAGTTAGGGCCGTTATCGACGTGCGTGAGAGGAAGGGCAGGATTGAAGCCCGTTCCCTGCCCCCGAGCGCCGCGCGGAACGTTCGCGAGTGCGAAGGCGATCGCAAGGACGGCCAGCAGGCGCACAAGCGAACGAAGTTGCATGGAAGAACCCTCCGGATCAGGGTAACGCAGAGAGGGACGCACGCCGTGCGTGTAAGTCATCCGGCGACGCGCGCCCATGCCATCCAAACCAGGCCCACCGAGAGGATGGCGAGTTTTTGCCACAAAGGTACTGAAGCACGGCGCGTGAAGACGTCGAACTTTGCGTGCTCAATGCGCCTGAGCAATGCATGATAGATCGAAACCAGAATCCAAAGTGCGGGCCGGCTCGCTGGATCGATGAGCGGCAGAAGAAAACGCGAGCGAGCATAGTACTGCTCAGCCAGGCGAGCAATTGCGGCAAAGAGCTCGCGCTCGGCACGCGACGGCGGCGTGGCAGGCGGATGATGAAGCAGCGCATCGAGCGAGACCCCATGGTGCGCGAGATTTTTGAGCGGCAGATAGACGCGGTTGCGCGCCGCGTCTTCAGCAATGTCGCGCAAGATGTTTGTGAGCTGGAACGCGATGCCGACTTCTTCGGCCAGCTTCTCTGCGCGCAGATCGCGATAGCCGAAGATGCGGATGGAAACCAGGCCAACAACTGACGCGACGAGATAGCAGTAGCGATAAAGATCGTCGAAGGTTGCGTAGGTTTCCGGCGCGCCGCCGGGAGCGTGATCCAGGTCAAGCGTGACTCCCGCAATAAGCTCATCGAGCAGTGAGAGTGGGATAGAAAATCGCCTGGTTGCGTCGCGGACCGCCATGAAGACCGGGTCGATGGTCGGCGCGCCGTTCGAGGCTTCGTGCCATGCGGCAAGCCAAACGTCCAGCCGGCGGCGCCGCTCCTCGCGCGGAATGGATTCGTCGTCGGCCAGGTCGTCGGCCTGACGCATAAAGGCGTAGATGGCACAAATCGCGTTGCGGCGATCGAGGGGAAGCGCGAGAAAGGCGTAGTAAAAGTTTTTCGCTTCGCGGCGTGCGATTTCCCGGCAGGCCGCGTAAGCGCCGGCCAGGGCGGGGTCGAGCGATGCAGCACCGGACGTCAAGCGGCCTTTCCTCTTGACGCGCCAGGACGAGGGCCAAGGCGCAAAAATGGAAGGAACTTGCCGGCCAGCGCGCGCGCGGCGAGAGAGAGCTTCGTGAGCTTTGAGATTGCGGGCCGTTTGCTGAGCACGTCGTAATCGCGGCGCTCGATGGCGCGTAGAATCTCGAGTCCTCCGCGGCTGAAGAGATCGAGATCCAAAGCGAGATCGCGGTTGACGCGGCCAATCAGCGGCAGCCCCTGCAAGAATAATCCGCGCGCATAGTCAACTTCGTGACGCAGCAAAGCGCGGAACTCCGGCGTTGCGACTCCGTTCGCAATGGTTTCGTCGCCGACACCGAAGCGGCGCATGTCATCCTGCGGAAGATAAACGCGGTCCTTCAGGAAATCGACGCTCACGTCTTGCCAGAAGTTGGCGAGTTGCAGCGCGGTGCAGGTTGCATCGGATAGCCGGAAGTTCTCTTCGTTCACTTCGCCGCAGGCGTAAAGCACCAGGCGACCGACAGGATTTGCGGAGTAGTGGCAATAGCCGAGCACGTCGTCCATCGTGGCGTAGCGGGCGACGGTTTGGTCCTGGCGAAAGGCTACGAGCAGATCGGCAAACGGCTCCTTGGGAATGGAACACGCTCGAATGGTTTCGGCGAGCGCAACAAAAACCGGATGGCGCGCGCGGCCCTCGTAGCAGGCATCGAGTTCCCTGCCCCACAAATCCAGAAGCGCCAGCGCCGCGTCGTGATCAGGAACCTCGTCGCCCAAATCGTCCGAGATGCGGCAATAGGCATAAATGGAATGAAAGTGCGGGCGCAATGCCACCGGCAAAAACCACGTGGCCACATGAAAGTTTTCGTAGTGCGTTTCAGCCAGGTGCCGGCAATAATCGCGCGCCTCGTCGAGCGTGGGCGCAACGTCAGGAATCCTGTAGGCTGCCGGAAGCGCACTCCAGCCACGAGCAATGAGCTCGTCGGGCGAAGGACGCGTGGCAGCGGTGGTCATGGGTGCGAAGGCCTCATGGCTATTATTCCACTGGCCGGTCGACATTTGTTGCTGAGTGAAGTCGATTCGTTTTGATGGTTTAAACGCGCGAGGATCCCCGGTTTAGGTGCCGGGACGGCGCACGAGCTGGCTGGGCAAAAATCTTCTTTCCTCAGGCGGAATGTGCTGCGGAGGCAATCTCTTCGGTCAGGAGATCTGCGGCTGCGATGCAATCCTGGCGGCTGACGTCGCGATGCGTGACGAGGCGGACGGCGTCGCGGCCAAACGCTCCGACGAGAACGCCGCGCTCCTTGAGGCGAGCGGCAAGCTCGGCAGCGCCTTGGCCCGAGGTAAGGCGGAAGATGACGATATTGGTTTCGACCGAGGCGAGATCGATCGTGACGCCCTCGGTGTGCGCGAGCGCCTCGGCCAGCAGACGCGCGTTGGCGTGATCTTCGGCGAGACGTTTCGGCCCTTCTTCAAGCGCGATCAAGCCTGCGGCAGCAAGGATTCCGGCCTGGCGCATTCCGCCGCCCATGGCTTTGCGATAGATGCGCGCCTTCGTCATCAATTCTTCCGAGCCCAACAGCATTGATCCCACCGGCGCGCCCAGGCCTTTCGAGAGCGAGAACATGACGGTTGAAAATCCGCGCGTGAGTGCTTTCACGTCGACGCCAAGGGCAACGGCAGCGTTGAAGATGCGAGCGCCGTCGAGATGCAGAGGCAACTTCCGTTGTTTTGCGTTTTCCCAGATTTCTTCGAGGACTTCTATGCGCGTGCAGCGCCCGCCGGCGAGGTTTGCGGTGTTTTCGATGTTGATGAGGCCGGTAGCCGCGCGGAATCCACTGCGAGGCACAATGGCGGGCTCGATGTGCTTCCAGGTGAGGATGCCGCGCTCAGTGGGCACAGCGCGAATGAGGCAACCGGAGAAAACTGCAGTCGTCGCCATCTCGAAATCGAGAATGTGCGCGCGCGATTCGGCGATCACTTCCTGCCCGGGTTGCGTGAGGGTGCGAATCGCAACCTGATTGCCCATGGTGCCGCTGGGCAAAAACAACGCGGCTTCACGGCCAAAGGTTTCGGCTGCGCGGCGCTCGAGCAGATTGACGGTTGGGTCCTCGCCATAGACGTCGTCGCCCACTTCGGCAGCGGCCATGGCCGCGCGCATCTCGAGCGTGGGCTTGGTTACGGTGTCGGAACGGAGATCAATGATTGCTGGCATCGCCTCTCACTCTTTCGAAAAGGACACGAAAAATCGGTAGGACAAACACCGCAGAGATCAGAGCAAACATAATTGGCGTGATGAACTTGCCTATATGCCTTGAAAAGGCATCACCGGCGACGCCGCAGACGTAGATCAACGGAATGATCAGCGCGCCAAATGCACCAACAAGCAGCGCTGCTTTGCGTTCTCGCTGCTCGTATCTGCCCAATACAAATCGGATCATCCAGCGCGCCTCGAAGTATGCGAACAACCCAATCGGTATACACAACAACAGTGCGTAGTTGATGGGCATACGTCCTGCTTTCTTGTTCCCTTGCTCCCTTGTTCCCTGCTCTTACGGAATCTGCTTCATCGGCAGCTCCATCACCGGAGTGCGCTTGCCGTCTTTTTCGGCATACGCCCACAACCCGTGAAAGTTTGCACGAATGTCGGGATGAGCTTTGAGGAATGTGCTCATTACCGCGGTGGCCTCAGTGCGCAGCGCTGCGGGATCGGTAACGCCCGTCGAATCGTAGGCCACGCCGAGATCGGCTTCATGGAGCGAGGGATCGAGGCCCACGCCGTCAATCTTCCATGTGCGATCGCCATCGGGAAGCGAGAGCGGTAGCTGGCTCAGCGGCTGCGGAGAGATATCCGATTGCTCCTGGCGCAGCTTTTGCAGATTCGGAGAGCTGATGAAGTCAACGGGCAGCAAAAGGTAGCGCGCGGCATCGTAGCTGAACCACGCGCTCCATGGATCGGTTTTCGTCAGTTCGCGCGCGCGCAGCCAATACCAAACGCCGTCGTGGCCGCCAAAAACTCCCGGACGCACCGTCAACCCCGCGAGCTTCCACTGCGTGGCGGCACCATCCCAGGCCA
Source organism: Occallatibacter sp. (assembly GCA_035541975.1). GTDB lineage: Bacteria > Acidobacteriota > Terriglobia > Terriglobales > Acidobacteriaceae > Telmatobacter. The sequence goes on from DATKMH010000037.1 coordinate 51,871, forward strand.
GCACCACGCCCATCTGGCCGGCAAGCGGCGAGCCGGTGGCATCGGCCAGAATCACTGCGTAGCGACCTGGCGGCAGCGCGTTCATGCTGATGGTCACGGTTAACGATCCGGATGAATTCGAGCAGAAGAACTGCGTGTCCTGAGTCGCCGTCTGGTCGCTCGCGTCCAGAAGATAGACATCGCGCCACTGGAATTTTCCGTCTTTCACAAGGGGCACGGCCTGCTCCACCGCAGCGCGAATGCCGTCCCACTGCGAAGCCTCTTGCGGCAGCAGGTTCGCCTGCAGAGAGTTGAAGTCCTGGGCCAACACGGCGGTTGTTACGCGGGTGGCGGCTGCCGACAGGGCATCGCGATCGAGTGAGCCAAGTTCGGCCTGCGAGGTGCAGCTTGTGGCGTGGCCGGCAATGGGCCACAAAGCGATGACCAGGGCCAGAAAGAACAAACTGCTTCGCATGCGGGACAACTTCCTCTCGTCAAAATTCGTTTTCGTGCAACTGATGTGAGCGCAGGCCGGCCACTGCTAGTCTAGTATGTAGCAGCCGAGCGTCGCAGAACCACATGCCGTCCACCAAAGAGATAGACTGCCAGGAGCCGATTCCGATGCGTTTCCGATCATTGCCACGAACGGAATCCGCGCACGGCACGGGATGGCGAGAGGATCAGTGCGGCCGCCAGCATACAGGCAGAAACGCGGGGTGGCTGCGCGTCGTGTTTGTTGGCTTGCTGGCTGCTCCGCTATTGCCGGCCTGCTTGATGGCGGGCGCGCAGAACACCCAAAACTCGCCGCCTGTTTCACATTCAGCGCCCACATCGGGCAGCGCCCCTGTCCACAAATACGTTCGTCCCCACAAAAAGCCTGTCGCCGCGCAGCCTGTAGTCCAGGCCGCTGTGCCGCCCGCTCCTATCGCACCGCCGACGCCCGATTGGCCGGCGAAGAATATGCCCGTCGATGCGACCGTCATTTTTGACAGCCACGGTTTGATGGTTTCAGCCCAGAACTCGAGCCTGGCGCAGATCTTCAAGCAGATCTCCACCGACACTGGCGCCAAAGTCGAAGGTCTCGAGGGGACGGGCGCTGATCAGCGCGTCTTCGGCACCTACGGGCCTGGGCCGGCTCGCGACGTGATCAACCAGCTTCTCGACGGTTCCGGCTACGACGTACTGATGATCGGCGATCGCGGAGAAGGCACGCCGCGCCGCATTGTCCTCACAGCGCGCTCGGGAGACACGTCGAAAAGCATGGCCAACAATACCCCGGCGCAGCCGAATAACGACGACACCGAGCCCGAACCGCCGCCAGCGCCCCAGGCCGAGCCTGAACCGCCGCTGGCCGGACCGAACTCGAATGGTCCCCCGGTTCCCATGCGCACCCCGCAGCAAATGATGCAGGAAATTCAGGAGCGGCAGCGCCAGATGCAAAACAGCCGCGAGCAACAGCAAAACCAGAACCCGCAGAACTGACACGCGCAAGCCGGTAGGCGCCCTAGAATCTGGCGCAACGCCAACTGCCATTGGCGAATGGCTGCGAATTGAGAACGATGGTTACGAAGTGCGAGCGGCTTCAGTCTGCGCTTCGACCGGCGCGGAAACCCTGCGACGGCGCATCAACATAAAGACAACGCGCAGCACGGCGTAGGCGGCGAGAATGCCAAAGGCCATGGCGCCGATGGTGGCCGAAATCAACATAATCAAATTCAACACATCCGACATTCAAAAACCGCCTTGGGCTGCGTCGGTCGAGTCGGGGGAAAGCCCGTCATCGCCGCCGAGAAATGCTCTGGTCACGCACGCGTCTTTGCGATTGTCGCAGAAGATTGGCCGCGTTGACCCTCGTTTCTGTTGGCAAATAGAATACCTCCAGGGTTTTGTTTTCTGTTGAATTGCGGCATCACGCAAAACTCCAAAGTACCCCCCGTTTTCCGAAGCATCCATTCATGCCTATCACTCACATCTCGGTGCGAGGGGCGCGCCAGCATAATCTGCGCGACATCAGCGTGCGTATTCCGCGCAATTCCCTCACGGTGGTGACCGGCCTCTCCGGCTCCGGCAAGAGCTCGCTCGCGTTCGACACCATCTATGCCGAAGGCCAGCGCCGCTACGTTGAGACGCTCTCTGCCTACGCGCGCCAGTTCCTCGACCAGATCGAGCGGCCTGACGTGGATTCGATCGAGGGACTCAGCCCGGCCATCTCCATCGAACAAAAAACCACCAGCCGGAGCCCGCGTTCGACGGTCGGAACGATCACCGAGATCTACGACTATCTGCGCCTTCTTTACGCCTCCATCGGCACACCGCATTGCCCTAACTGCGGCCGGCCCATCGCCCGCCAGACTGCCGACCAGATCGTGCAACGCATTCTTGAACTGGGGCGCGGTGAAATGGGCCGGGGCGAGCGCGTCACGGTGATGGCGCCGATTGTTCGGGGGCGAAAAGGCGAGTTTAAGGATTTGCTCGATCAGCTTGACCAGCAGGGGTTTAGGGCGCGGATTGATGGTGAAATTATCGACCTTTCTGAGCCGCCGGCCCTCGACAAGCGCAAGAACCACACCATCGAAGCCATCGTGGACCGGGTGCTGCTGAAAGCTGAAGGTGATCCAGGGTCGGCAACGGCAAAGCCTCCCGCGCGGGTGGGAGGTGTAGAGCCGCAGAGCTCGAAGCCTTCTATCGAGAAGCGCCTTGAGCAGGCCGTCGCGAAAGCATTGCAGCTCGCCAATGGTCTTGTCCTTGTGGGTTTCAACGCGGGCGACGAGCAGTTGTTTTCCTCGTCCATGGCCTGCCCCGATTGTGGCCTTGACGTGCCCAAGCTCGAGCCGCGCAGCTTTTCCTTCAATTCGACCTTCGGCGCCTGCCCCAACTGCCATGGGCTGGGCGCGCTCTACGATTTCGATCCGGCGAAAGTGATTACCGACTGGTCAAAGCCGCTACTCGATGGCGGACTCGGTCCGGGCTCGTCGTCGCAGTATCTCGTTAAGCTGATCCAGCTCGCCGCCGAGCGCTACAAGATCGATCTGAAGAAGCCCTTTGAGGAACTGCCGCCGAAGCAGCAGCACATCCTTGTCTACGGGCCACCCAAAGGCGAAGCGCCGCGCACGGGCTTTCATGGGATTCTGGCTTACCTGCGCGACAACGTGGAAGAGGCACGCAGCGACAGCTACCGCGAGTACATGATGAGCTATATGTCGGCCGCGCCCTGCCCTGTGTGCCGCGGCAAGCGCCTGCGGCCGGAATCGCTGGCCGTGAAGGTTGGAGGCCTCTCGATTGCCGACTTCACCGCGCTGCCGCTGAATCGCGCGCTTTCGGCTGCCATCAATTTGAAATTCACCGAACGCGAGGCGCTGGTTGCCGAGCGCATTCGCCGTGAGATTGCCGAGCGGCTCGAATTCCTTTGTGCCGTTGGGCTCAACTACCTTTCGCTCAATCGCAGCGCCGCCACGCTCTCGGGCGGTGAGGGCCAGCGCATTCGGCTCGCGACGCAGATCGGTTCGCGGCTGCGCGGCGTTCTTTACGTGCTCGACGAGCCATCGATCGGGCTGCATCAGCGCGACAACAATCGATTGATCGAAGCCCTGGAACGGCTGCGCGACCTTGGCAACACCGTTCTTGTTGTCGAACACGACGAAGAGACCATTCGGCACGCCGATTTTGTGGTTGATCTTGGGCCGGGAGCGGGGCGACTGGGCGGCAACATTGTGGCTGAAGGAACGCCGGAGGAAATCATGGCAACGCCGACGTCGCTCACCGGCCGATATTTGAGCGGCGCAGCCACAATGCTGCAGCGCGCCAAGCCAAGGCCGCTCACCGGCAAGTGGCTCACGATCGCGGGCGCGCGCGAGCACAACCTTCACGACCTGAATCTGCGCATCCCGCTCGGCTTGATGACGGTTGTAACGGGCGTGAGCGGCAGCGGCAAAAGCACGCTGGTGAACGATATTCTGTACCGCTCGCTTGCCAAAACCATCTATGGCTCACGCGAAGAACCGGGCGCGCACGACGAGCTGAGCGGCGTGGAGCAGATTGACAAGGTCATCCGCATCGATCAATCGCCCATCGGCCGAACGCCGCGGTCGAATCCTGCCACTTACACGCAGGTTTTCTCGCCGATCCGGGATTTATTTGCCATGCTGCCTGAGGCGCGCGAGCGTGGATACAAGCCGGGCCGGTTCAGCTTCAACGTTCCCGGTGGCCGCTGCGAAGCCTGCCAAGGCGACGGCCAGCGGCGCATCGAGATGAACTTCATGCCCGATGTTTACGTACAGTGCGAGGTGTGCAATGGCCGGCGCTACAACCAGGAAACGCTGGCGGTGAAGTTTCACGGCCACTCGATTGCCGACGTGCTCGACCTGACCATTGAAGACGCGCTGCCGCTGCTGGCGGATGTCCCGCAAGTGCGCCAGAAGCTGCAAACGCTGGTGGACGTGGGCCTGGGTTATGTCCACCTTGGCCAAAGCGCGACAACTTTGAGCGGGGGCGAGGCACAGCGCATGAAACTTGCGCGCGAGCTCTCAAAGCGCCAGACAGGGAAGACTCTCTACCTGCTGGACGAGCCGACGACGGGACTACACTTCGACGACGTGCGCAAGCTGCTCGAGGTATTGCACAGGCTCGTCGATTTGGGCAACTCCGTTATCATCATCGAGCATAATCTTGACGTGATTCGTAATGCCGACTGGGTCATCGATCTCGGACCCGAGGGCGGCGAAGACGGCGGGCGCATCGTGGGCGAAGGCCGGCCAGCAAAGATTGCCGCAACGCAGGGTTCGTATACCGGGCAGTTCCTCAAGCGCTTCTACACGTCGAAGAACGGCCGACTCGCAGCAGCCGAACTCGAAGAAGAAATGGCTCCCGCCGCAGATGCGATGAGCGAAAATGGGAGCCGGACCGGCAACGCTTCGAACCACTCCGATTCTCAGGCCACATCCGAAACCAACGGCAAACCAACGCAGAAGAAACGTTCAGCGCGAGCCGAGCGACTCAAGAAGAAGCTGGGCGAGAAAAAGCCGGTAAGCCAATGAACGATCCAGAAGAGGAAGAGCGGCAGACGGGGGCCGGGCACCAAGGCGAGGCGGAGAATGCTTTTGCCGCAGCCCCTCGCGTTGATGGGCCGCGCAGCGATGAGGCGCCGGCAGAGGCTGCATCTGACGGGTCGCGGCCCGACGAGCCGGTGTCGGCTCCATCGGAGTTAGGTGTGGCCGCGTTCGACGCAGCCGGCGCGCCGCGCGCTGCACTGCCTGATTTTGCGGCGCTGAATTCTGAGCCGCTGCTGTTTCAATCGTTCGCGCAACCTCCGGTTCGGGAACCGGTGCGAATTCCCAACCTCGGCGACATCGGCCTGCTTATTGCCATCGGCTTGGTCGCGTTCGTCGGCACCATCCTGGTGCTCATTCTGCCCATGCGCGAACACCTGTTTGGCTGGAGCCTCTCGGCACAGGCCAACGCCACCAACGTCTCGCTGATCATCGCGAGCGAAGCGATCCTCTACCTGCTCATGTTCGCCATTAGCGTGGTCGTCTTTCCGCTCTTCTGGCACGAGAAGTTTTTTAAAGGATTGCAATGGCGCGGCGACGTGGCAAGGAAAAGGTTCGGGTGGCTCGCAGCAACATCGCTGGCGTGCGCCGGACTTGCGGCGCTGGACGAATGGCTGCTGCCGGGAAATCCCAATGCTCCCATTGACAAGATGTTCAGCACAACCGTGGCCGCGTGGATCATGTTCGTTTTCGGCACCACGCTCGCGCCGTTCTTCGAGGAAATGTTCTTCCGCGGCTTTCTTTTGCCGGCTTTGTGCACTGCATGGGATTGGACGGTGGAGAAGATTGCTCACAAACCCGCGCCGCCGCTCGACGCAAACGGCCACCCGCAATGGTCGTTGCCGGCCATGGAGGTCGGAGCGCTTCTTACCAGCATTCCGTTCGCTCTGCTGCATGTGCAGCAGCAGGGTCATTCGCTGGGGCCGTTTCTGCTGCTGATCGTGATCAGTATGATTCTTTGCACGGTGCGGCTCAAAAACAGGTCGCTCGCTGCGAGCACAGTGGTCCATGCCTGCTACAACTTCATCATTTTTTCGGTGGCGCTGATCGGGACGGGCGGATTCCGGCACTTCGACAAGATGTGAAAAAGCCAGTGAAGCAGTGAATGAGTGAAGAAGTGAAATTGGCGGCCACTGTGCCTCTCCGCAGTTTTCACTGTTTCACTCTCTTCACGCCTTCACTCTTTTACAATCTCATTGATGCCCACGCCGACCTACGCCCAGCAGCTTCTCTCGCTTCTTGCCCGCACCAGCTTCAAGCTGGGACACTTCAAGCTTTCCTCGGGCGGCACAAGCGACTACTACATCGACTGCCGCACCACCACTCTGCACGCCGAGGGCGGCCGGCTAACTGGGCACGCGATTCTGGATCTGCTCGATGCCAACAAGATTGAAGCGGAAGCGGTGGGCGGTTTGACGATGGGTGCTGACCCGATCGTTTCCAACGTTGCCACTGCCAGCGCATGGCGCGCACAGACGCATCCTAACGCTCCGCTACTTCACGGCTTCCTGGTGCGCAAAGCGGAAAAGGCGCACGGCACCGGCCGCCGCATCGAGGGATTTTGCCGCGAAGGCGCGCGCGTGGTGATTGTGGACGACGTTTGCACAACGGGCGCCTCTACCATTGCAGCCATTGAGGCCACGCAGGAGGCCGGCATGATCGTGGTGGCGGTGGTTTGCATTGTGGAGCGCGAAGAAGCGGCAGGCCGGCCCGCCGTGGAGGCCGCGGCCAACGCACGCCCCATGAATGACGCATCCTTCTGGCAGGCGCAAAAGCATGTTCCCTTCCTGCGGCTGTTCACGGCCAACGACGTGCGCGCGGAACATGTAGCGCAGCTTTCCTCCGCCCGATCCTGATTCACGATCAGCAAACACAAAGGGCAGACCCGACTGGGCCTGCCCTTTGTAACAACTGCAGATTAAGGGAGCGATGTTGTCGCCTTATTCAGGAACCGGCGACGAAGTTCCTTGGCTGGCCGGGGCATTCGATTGTCCGCTGTTGGCTGGCGCCTGGCTCTGTGCTTCGCTGCTCATGTTTGAAAGCAACTGCACCTGAACGCGGCGGTTTTCCTTACGGCCGGCTGCAGTTTTGTTGTCCGCGACATATTGATCCTTGCCAATGCCGATCAGGTAGAAGCGATGCGGGGCGATGCCGTACTTCGCTGCCAGGTATTGCACAACGGCGTCGGCGCGGCGCTGGCTTAGATCGTAGTTGTACTGCGCCGGACCAACCGAATCCGTTCCGCCGGTCACTTCGAGAATGTAGCTCTTGGCCGAGCCTAATGAAGTGGCAAAGTTGTCAAGCTGCGACTTATCGTCGGGGGTCAGCGAAGCCTTATCGAACCCGAACGTCACCGAAACCGTCGCGACCTGCTTGTAGTTGTCGAGGCCCTTGACTACGCTGTCCAGCGAATCGGCGCGGTGCGCAACGTCGTTGGCCGCTGTGTCGGCTTCGTTCGCGGCCTGGCTGGCGTTCTGCGCGTTGGTCTGGGCCGTGTCGGCCGTGCCCTGCGCCTTGGCGATGCCCGCCATCGCGCGATCGTTTACATCGTGAATCTGCCGGTTATTTTCCGCGGTCTTCTGCTCAAGCTGATCGGTGTGATTGATCAGCGGAGTGGTTTGAGTCCGCACATAGTTCTTTGTGGCACATCCAGCAACTCCAAATGCCATCAACGCCGCTGCCGTCAACGCAAATCCAAAACGCTTTCCAAAATGCTCCATTGATATGCTCCTCTCCAATTCCCTTTTCGGCGCTTTTTTGCGCTCTTCCGCCGGGAAAGCCTGTTCTCCCGCCTTTAGCAATTGCACGCCATCATCCAATCGGGAAGTGCAATGCAACTTTATGGTAGGTAAAGAGATAGGACTTGATGCAGGAACGGCCTCCAGAGGCCAAAACTATGTAATTTTTACGTGATTTGGTAAGGTTTGCCCTGCCTTCGCTTCTTCAGCGTGGCCGGCATGCCGTGATCCGGAGCAAACGGCGCCGAAGCCGGTACCTCGATAATCTAAGAATTGGAGCGCTCGCGCCCGGGGAATTGGAGTGCTTGCGCCCGGCTCCAGCCTGACCCTGATGGATCTTTACGAAAAAATCCGGACGTTGCCGACCAAGCCAGGCGTTTATCTCTACAAAAACGCCGAGGGCGAAGTCATCTACGTGGGCAAGGCCAACAACCTGCGCTCGCGCGTGCGGTCATATTTGCTTGAGGCTTCGCAGGCCAATGCAAAAACCGGCTCGCTGATGCGCGAGGCGGTTGACATCGAAACCATCCTCGTCGCCAATGAGCACGAAGCGCTGGCGCTTGAAAACAATCTGATCAAGCAGCGCAAGCCACGCTTCAATATTCTGCTTCGCGACGATAAGACGTATCCCTACGTGAAGCTCACGCTTGCCGACCGCTTTCCCAAAGTCTTCGTCACACGGCGGCTGCGCAAGGATGGCTCGGCCTACTACGGCCCGTACTTTCCAGGCAATCTTGCTTATCGCGTGGTCGAGCTCATTCATCGCAGCTTTCTGCTGCCCAGCTGCAAGGTCGACCTGTCGCGCTACCACCCGCGCGCCTGCCTGCAGTACTACATTCATCGCTGCCTTGGCCCATGTGTCGAGGGCTTCACCACTCCCGAGACGTACAAGCAGGCCGTGCGCGACGCGCAGCTTTTTCTCGAAGGCCGCCATGCGGAGCTGGAGCGCACTCTGACCGCGCGCATGATGGCTGCAGCCGAGACCGAGCAATTCGAGGCCGCCGCGCGGTTGCGCGATCAGCTCTCTACCGTTCATCAACTCCAGGAAAAGCAGCGCATCGCCACTGCCGAGCAGGACGACGACGCAGATGTCTTCGGCTATCACTTTGAAGATGGCAGCCTGGCCGTGAATCTCTTCCACATGCGCAACGGCAAGATTGTCGACCGCCGGGAGTTTTTCTGGGAAGATATGCCGAGCTTGATGGAGAACAGCGAACAAGGGAGCGAGGGAGCAACGCAGCCGGGCGTGCCGGGGTTCGATTCTGAGACCTTGGAAGGAGCGAAAGCTGAGGCATCGACTTTCAGCGCGGGCGCTGTCTTCAGTGCCCTTCTCAAGCAGCTCTACATTGACCAGCAATACGTGCCGCGCAGCATCCTCACGCCCGTCGACTTTGACGACCGCGAGACGCTGGCCGCGTTATTAAGCGAACGCACCGGACACAAGATCGAGATCGCCGTTCCGCAGCGCGGCGAGAAAAAATCGCTCGTCGACCTTGCCGGCCAGAATGCGCATCAGTCCTACACGCAGCGGTTCCGCGTGCTCGAGCCCACGCGCAAGGCGATTCAAGAGGCGCTGGCCGATGCGCTGATGCTGCCAGAGCTACCGCGCTGCATCGAGTGCTTCGACATCTCGCACATCCAGGGCGCCGAAACCGTCGCCTCGCTGGTGGTCTGGGAAGACGGCAAGATGAACAAGTCGGCCTATCGCAAATTCAAGGTGAAGACTGTTGCCGGCGTCGACGATTTTGCTTCGATGCGCGAAGTGGTCGAGCGCCGCTATCGCCGCATCCGCGACGGCGCGTGCAAGCCTTCCGATCCGATCGTTTTGAAAGGGCGGGAATTCAAGGGCGCAGCGGAGATGCGCGAGGCTGCGTCCGACCTGATTCCCGAAGGCGAGCCTAAGAAGAGCAAAGAGCCGACGACGATGCCTTCGCTGATTCTTATCGACGGAGGCCTTGGCCAGCTTCACGCCGCGGCAGAGGCTCTGGAATCGCTCGGCTTCACGTCGCAGCCATTGGCCTCGATTGCGAAGCGCGAGGAGGTGATTTACGTCTACGGCAATGAAAGCGAGCCGATCGTTCTCGATCGACGCTCGCCGGTGCTTCACTTGGTTCAACTCATTCGCGACGAAAGCCATCGATTCGCGGTCGGCTACCATCGCCAGCGTCGCGCAATGCGCGATCGCGATTCAGAATTGCTGAACATTCCCGGCGTGGGCGCGCAAACGCGCCAGCGGCTGCTGACGCATTTCGGCAGCCTGCGCGACGTGCAACAGGCCACGGCAGAGTCGCTGGCCGCAGTGGTAAACCGCAAGACCGCGGAGATGATCTGGCAGCACTTTCACGCCGAGATTCGCGCGCAATAATCCGGTGAACAAAGCGGCGTAGAATTGCGAAAGCCGACCCATAACGGTTCAACGCCTTGCAAGATGTCAATCTCACCCTCCGGCCCCGAGCCCCGCTTCGCGCGGCGCTAAACCTCGCCGCAATCTTTGGCGCGATTACGTTCCTCATCCATTTCGTCAGCTCGCTTTGGGGCAGTCACCTCGGCTATGGGTTCTTTCGCGATGAGCTCTACTACCTTGTATGCGGTCATCATTTGGCCTGGGGCTACGTCGATCAACCTCCGCTCGTTGCTATCCAAGCCAGGATGGCGGAGACACTTTTCGGCCTATCGCCAACCGGCATTCGCATCTTCAGCTTCGCCGCGGCCGGGATCCTGGTTGGGCTGACGGGCTTGCTCACTCGGCAACTCGGCGGGCGCCTGTCCGCGCAGATATTGGCTATGACCGCCGTCCTGGCCGCCGGCGTCTTTCTGGGCACCTCGAATTATCTCTCCATGAATTCCTTCGAGCCATGTTTCTGGATGGGGTCGATGTTCGTTGTGCTGCGCATCGCCGATGGCAGCGCCGGCCCGCGGGCGTGGCTCATCTTCGGATTGCTGGCCGGCCTGGGCATAGAGAACAAACACTCAACCGTCTTCTTCCTTCTGGCGCTTCTGGTGGGTCTGCTCCTTACGGCTCAGCGGCGCATCTTGTGGTCGCGGTGGTGCGCGGCCGGTGTGGCGCTTCTAATTCTGATTGCCCTTCCAAACCTCATCTGGCAATGGATTCATCATTTCCCTACATATGAAGTGCTCAACAACATTGCGCACTCCGACAAGAACATCAAGCTGCCGCCACTTTCATTTTTGCTGGAGCAAGGCAACATGCTGCTTCCGTTTTCCGCTCCCTTGTGGATTGGCGGCCTGGCGTGGCTCTCCCTTGCACGCGAGGCCCGACCCTGGCGCTTCGCTGCCCTCACCTACCTTGTTTTCCTCGTTCTGCTGATGGCGATGCACGCCAAGGATTACTATCTGGCGCCCGTCTATCCATTGCTTTTTGCCGCCGGATCCGCAGCCCTCAGTTTTGGCCGCCGCCGCCAATGGCTCGTCGTTGGCTACACGGCCCTGCTCGCGCTTGCGCTGTGCTTCATCACCGGCCCCATCGTGCTCACCCTGCTCCCGCCCGCGAAATATATTGCTTACGTTTCCCATTTTCCCGGCGCCAATGCCAAGCAAGAAAAGTTCTCCAGCCCTCTGCCGCAGTTTCTTTCCGATCGCTTCGGCTGGCCGCAAATGGTCGCGGGATTTGCCGCCCGCTATAACGCGCTGCCACCTGACGAGCGCGCCCGGACCGGAATCATCTGCGGCAACTACGGCGACGCTAGTGCTGTGAACGTGCTCGGACCGGCATACGGCCTGCCCACTGCCATCAGCGGACATCAGAACTATTACTACTGGGGCTGGGATGGATACACCGGTGAGTCGATGCTCACACTTGGCAGAAATCGCGATGACTATGCGGATTCCTACGCTGAAGTCATCGATCTGGGTCCATACGATGCGCCATGGATCATGGATTTCGAGCACCAGCACTATTTCTGGCTACGCCACCGCAAACGGCCTTACGCCGCCGACTGGCCAGACTTCAAATTCTGGTATTGAGCGGCCGTGCATCGACAGAGCCCGTTCCGTCAGGAACAGAACTCGCAGGATGCGCCCATCCAGGCAATCGCTGAGGGCGCCAGCCGCGCTACGATGCCCGCACCAATTCGCTTTTTCGCACCACGATGCGCTTGCTGCACGCCGGGCACGAGAAGCGATCGAAGATGGCCACGCTGCCCACTGAACATCCGCACCACGGGCACTTCCCTTTCAGCGCGTTCATTCCCATCAGCGAGCCCAGCAGCGGAGCACAAACGCCCGCAATGACCAAGGGGACGCCGAGAAACACGCCGAGCCCGGTCAGGCAGATCATTCCGCCCCAGATGATTAGCACCGGCGCAGCGACGAGCCCAAGCAGCAGCCCGCCGAATGCCGATTTCACCGGCGCTTTCTCGGCGTCATGATGCTCCGGCAACGAGTGGTTGATCGGCGCAACCTGAGTTGCTCCGCATTGAGGGCAGAACTTCCACGACGCTTCTAGTTTCGCGGCACATTTTCGACACGTCGCGTCCATGAGTCGACCGCTCCCTCACGGTCATGCCAGCGATCATGAGCCTGCCTGAATACGGCTGCCGGTGATTACCATCACGGCCGTGTCACCCGGCACAAACCGTTAAAGTTAAACAAAGGGAACCCCGCGGATGCGTCCTCTGATTCTTGTCAGTGACCGAAGAGCCGGCTTTGTGCCGGTCATGCTGCTTGCTTTCCTGGTTGCCGGCCTGCTACGCGCCCAGAATGCCGCGCCGGGTGCTCCGCCGGCGCCATCCACTGCTGCTCCGGCCCAGCCATCCTCCTGGTTCAATGCGCAGACTCGCGAACTGGGTCTCACTGGCTTTGAATCCATAGCGGAGATCACACCAGAGGGCTATCTGCGCACCGGTTTTGGCGAGCTGATGTTTTTCGCAGGGCCGAATCTCGAACCGACCAATGTCGGCGGCAACATCCATGTGGAAAACGGCCTGCCCGTGGTTCACGCCGAGTTCGAGCACGACGGAATCGGCTACCGTTTCACTATCTTCGCCGGCAAGGTCGACAGAAGCGCCATCGTACGCGCGCGCCAGCACGCCAAGTTTCCATTTATGCCGGGATTCGACATTGAATCGGGCATCGTGGAACCGGAGGTCGACTTCATTCGCGTTGAGATCGCGAACCAGACGAAGGAGCAGCGCCGCGCCGTGCTCGCATCAGGATTCCGCTACCAGGATCCGAATGCTCCGGCTGCGCCGACCGGCCAACCTGGCGAGGCATTCAATCGCGGCTGGGTGAACTATTTCGACGATGCGAATTTCTATCGCTTCAATCGCGATCTCTATATTTTTCCGCCGGGCTTTATCGACCGCAGTTTTACGATTCGCAAAAACTGGGATCAGCCGAACCCGCAATACGTTCTCGGAGTGACGCATGTCGACGCCGCACCAGACACCCCGGTTGGCATCGTCACCTACGCACGGCAGCTGAATGCCGGCGAGACATGGACCATGGATTTCAAAATGCCGCTGATTCCCACGGCCGATCCGTTTGTGATCTCGGCGATCGACGACGCTAAGTTCGACGACGTTGAGGCGCAAATGCACGGAGGCGCTGCACCGGCGCATTGAATGGCCGCGGGCGGAGAAATGCCGACGCGACGCACTCAGCGGCGCGGGCGCTAACGCGATGACCTTAATTTGCGCTTGATGGAACCGATTTCCGAATGGCCGCGCGTAGCTTCTCTTTCACGGTGGCCAGCAGCTGCTCTGGTGGAACAGGTTTGCTGAGCAACGTGAAACGGCGCGCAGCTGATCCGGCCGCAGCGAGCAGATCCACGGTTGAAGCCTGGCCCGAGAAAAGCACGATCTGGCAATCAGGAAAAACACGCTGCAATGTAATTGCCAGTTCGATTCCGTTCATTCCCGGCAGAACCACATCCGTGATGACCAGGTGTGGCGGCAAAAGCAAGGCAGACTCAAGCGCTTCATTTCCATCGTATGCGGCCTTGGCATCGTAGCCGCTCATGGAAAGAATGGTTGCGGTGGTGTCAGCGATAGACGTCTCGTCATCGACCACCAAGACCCGGGGGCGAAAGTTGAATTCATGGAAAACTTGAGCTTCGCCGACAGGCACGATAGGGGTGTTTCGTGTTCCGCTCATAGACATGTCGAAGCCTCAATAATGCCTCAGCAACCCTCGTGCCATTCGTCGCCGATCGGTTGAAACTTCGTTTCTTGCATGAGATTAGCATAGGTGGAAACGAATTTTTCCAACATCAATCTCGGGATTTTTTACACGCATCGGTTATTTTTACGCGATCAATAACGATTCAATCCGGCCCCGGTACGCTTTGGCTTGCGATGCGATACGTTAGCAATACGAAAAGGGATGTTCGCTCCGGCTGAAACAGGCATACGCTGCATTCGTTTATGCATCTCATGAGATGAGGACTATCAGCGCCACTCCGAGGAAAACGGAATCCGCGGCAATGAAATTTCAATCGGTTCAGCGAGATGAGGTTCCCAGAGGGCGCGCGGGCAAGCATAGCCGGATTGTTACGCTGCTGTTGAATCATTTAGAACGGCTGCCCAGCGGCAACGCGCTTAAAGTTCCCCTTTCCGATTTGCCCGACAGTAAGGCCAGGATTCGCTCCGCCCTCAACCGTGCCACGCACCGCAAAGGGCTGGCTGTGGCGACGTCGAGCGACTCCAGCCACCTGTATCTCTGGAAGGCCGGCGAAAAATCCTGATACATTCTTGATTGCGCTCCTCGTGAACCGCCATGGAAGCTGTGCGGCAGTTGGAATCTCTGCGAATGGACAAGTGGCTCTGGGCCGCGCGTTTTTTCAAGACGCGCGCCATCGCCTCGCGCGCCTGCGATATGGGCCGCATTCAATCGAATGGAGTGCGATCGAAACCTGCGCGCGAAGTCCGCGCCGGCGACAAATTACGCATCGAAAACGAACGCGGCGTGTTTGAGGTGGAGGTTTTAGGGATCAGCGCCGCGCGTGGGCCCGCAGCCATCGCGCAGAATCTCTATCGCGAATCCGATGCCAGCCGCGAAGCGCGGCTCCATCTTGCCGAGGAGCGCAAGGCGCTCGAGCAGTACATCCGCGTACCCGACCGTCGGCCTTCAAAGCGCGACCGCCGCCGGATTATCCAATTCCGCCGCGGAATGTGAAATCGATTGTTCCGGACGCAGAAAAGCCCGGCACGAGGCCGGGCTTCGCTGCCACAAAATCGTTTAGGCGATCAGCTTCTTGACCTTCTCTTCAATCACATCCTGGGCCACGTAGCCCACAACCTGGTCGGCGATTTTGCCGCCCTTGAAGAAGAGTAAAGTCGGAATGCCGCGAATCCCATAGCGCGAGGGCGTCGCGCCATTCTGATCCACGTTCACCTTGGCCACCTTTAATTTCCCCGCATACGCAGCTGCAACGCCGTCCACAATGGGTGCGATCGCCTTGCACGGCCCGCACCACACGGCCCAAAAATCCACTAAAACCGGCTGCTCGCTTTTCAGTACTTCCTGATCAAAATTCGCATCACTTACTTCCAAAACGCCCGTCCCAGCCATGATCCTCCTAGCGGACCGTCACCCGTTCATTGTACAGGAGACCGTATATTTCATCTGATGCGGAAAAGCGCGCAAAGTCGCAGGCCGCGATCCCGCAGCGAGAATGCAAAACGTTTTCAGATGAATGGTTGATTGGAACGAGGCGCGATTTCGATTCCGAATTTGCAGTGTCGGCGAGGGACGCAAAAACGTTTGCGTACAAAGTAAAAGCGCCCGGATCCGTTAAGGATCACAGGCGCTAGAGCAGCCCTCCCCCAGAACTGCCCACGGTGCGAATGTAAGGTGTTTAATCGATAAATATCAAGCAAACTTCAGTAATAGGCGCGGTAACCAGTTTTTTGGTGACTACTCACCTAGCTAACCATGGTAACTGACTCATAACGGGGGATTTGGCGGCAGGGAGAAATTTCGGGCCGTGAAATCAAATGTTTTCAATCGTTTGGAATGCGCCGACGTTTGAAAAGCTGGTCATTAACAGGTCTGACCGAACAAGATTTTGCACTGCGGCTGAAGAGCCCGCCATGCTCTCTTCGCCGTCGACAACGATCAGCACCGCAGGTCCCGCTCCGCTCAACGCCACTCCCAGAATTCCGTGGCTTCCGACAAGCGGCAAGAGAACCGGCAGGAGCGGACAGATCGCCATGCGATACGGTTGATGAATGCGATCGTTCATTGCCAGGCGGAGCAGATCGGCGCGCGCCTGTGAAAATGCGAGGCCCAGCACCGCCGCCGCTTGAAGATTCGCCACAACATCGCGGAGCGGATAACTGGCCGGCAAAACCTCGCGCGCTTTGCTGGTCGAAAGCGGTTCCGCCGGCAGCGCGACAATCGCGCGCCAGTCCGCGGGTGGGTCGACCCGCGCTACCTGCACCTTGGTGCCCTCGCATACCGCGGTCACGAACCCTCCCAGCCAGCATGCAGCCACGTTGTCCGGGTGCCCTTCCAGTTTGTAAGCCTCTTCGAGAACACGCGCGGTGTTCCAGCCGAGCTTTCCGAAGTTCGCGGCCAGCGCTATGGCCGCCAGGCGCGCAGCCGCTGAGGACCCGCAACCCATGCCAAGCGGGATTGCGTTGACCATTCGGACGGCGAGCGGAACGATCGCCCGCCGGTTGCCGCGCAAGATTTGCTTGTAGGTTTCGAGAATCAGATTATCTTCGAGCCTGGCGCAACGAGCGGCATCGCGACCTCTTGCCGTGAGTGAAAACTCCGGCGCTGGTTCGGCTTCGATCTCCAGGAAGAAATCCAGCGCAACCGCCACTGCGTCGAATCCGGGACCGAGATTGGCGGAGGTTGCAGGCAGGCGCACGCGAAAAACATCCGGCTTGCTTTGATCGTTGGGATTTCCGCTCATCCCACTTCGCCCTCGATGGCCGCCAGCACCGCAGCCGGCGTAGCGTCCACTGTGACTGCATCGCGGCGCAACGCGTCGATTGCGTGCTCCGACCCCGTCTTCTCTTCGTCCGTCAAAAGCGTTCCGCGATGAAATTCGATGGTGTAATCAGCATCCTTCAACGTGTGGCCGGTGAGGACCAACACGACGGTTTCTCCTGACCGGATGACGCCTTGCGCTCGCAGTTTCTTCAGGCCGGCTAGAGTCACTGCGGAGGCCGGCTCGCAGCCGAGGCCTTCCGCGCCAATTTCCGCCTTGGCCATCGCGATCTCAGCCTCGGTCACGTCAAGGCACCATCCACCGCTCTCCTGAATCACCCGCGCGGATTTGCGCCACGACGCCGGATTCCCGATGCGGATAGCTGTCGCGCGCGTGTTCGCTTCCACAGGCTCGAGCACCGCGCCGTGATTTTTCCTGAGGCTGCGCACAAGAGGATTCGCCCCTGCAGCCTGGATCACGCTGATCTTCGGCAGCCGCGCCACCAGCCCCAACTCGCGCATCTCACGGAATCCTTTGCCCAGGGCCGAACTGTTGCCCAAGTTGCCTCCCGGCACAATCAGGTGGTCGGGCACATTCCAGTCCATGGCCTCGGCAATTTCGATGGCGGGAGTCTTCTGCCCTTCAAGCCGATATGGGTTCACGGAATTGAGGAGATAGATGGGCGCTTTGCGTACGATTTCGGTGAGCAGGCGCAGGCAGCCGTCGAAGTCAGTACGAACCTGGCAGGTAACCGCGCCGTAGTCCATGGCCTGCGAGAGTTTTCCCCACGCAATTTTTCCCTCGGGAATCAATACCAGGCTGCGCATTCCGGCGCGCGCCGCATAGGCGGCCATCGAGGCTGATGTGTTTCCCGTCGATGCGCACGCGACCCACGTGAATCCACGCTCCTTGGCCACGCTCAGCGCCGCGGTCATTCCCGTGTCTTTGAACGAGCCGGTCGGATTCATTCCCTGATGCTTGGCGTAAAGCTGATCAATTCCCAACGTTTTTGCCGAGCGCCGCAGATGATAGAGCGGAACGTTTCCTTCGCGCAGCGACACCGCATCGCCGAAGCTGTCGAGAATCGGCAACAGTTCCCTGTATCGCCAAACGCCCGATTGATTCAGCGCCTCGCCGGAGCAGCGTCGCTCGCGCCACAGCCACTTCAGCGCGCCCGGATTCGGCCGATCGTTCCCTCCGCGCTGGTTCCAACCGGGATACTCAACCTCAAAAAGATCCCCGCAATTCGCGCAGCGAAAATCGGCCCGCGCTTCCGCTCCAGCGATGCGGCTGCCGCATCCAAAACAACGTAACTGGTGCAGATTGTCACTCATCTCTAAGTGTTAGCCTAGCAGGTGTACGGCGATTCAAGCTGTGGATGGAGGGCCTCGCACGCCGGTGCCTAAGCAACTCTTCGCGGCATTGTTGCCGCTCCTGGTTCTCGCGCCGCTCGGTGCGCAGGCGCCTTTGCGCGTGGCCGCAGCGGCTGATTTGGAGCCACTGCTTCCGCCGATCCTGAGCCAGTTCGAGCGCGCCACGGGCATCCACGCGGAGGCGACCTATCAATCTTCCGCGACGCTGACCGCGCAGATTGAAAACGGCGCGCCGTTCGATGTTTTTCTCTCCGCCGATTTGAGCTTTCCCAAGCGCCTGATCGAAGCAGGCCTCGCCGGCGCCGCCGGGCCGGGCGATTCCGCCGCGCCAATCACGTATGCGCGCGGAACACTCGTCTTGTGGGAGCGGAAGGATTCGCACCTGCTTCCCCCGTCGCTCGATGTGCTGCGTTCACCCGCGCTCAATCGCCTAGCGATTGCCAATCCTGAACGCGCTCCTTACGGCCGGGCGGCAGTGGCTGCGCTTAAGAGCATGAAGCTCTACGACAGACTCAAGCCGCGCCTCGTGACTGCCGAAAACATCGCACAGGCCGCGCAATTCGTCGACTCTGCCAATGCCGATGCGGGCCTGATCTCGCTCACCTCCGCGCTTACGCCGACCCTCTTTGCCGACGGCTCCTATTTTGTTATGCCCCGCGATCTTTACCCGCCCATCGAGCAGGGCGCGGTCATTATCAGCAAAACCGGCCAGCGGGCTGCGGCGCGCAAGCTTCTCGATTTTCTCCTCTCACCTGCAGTGCAGGCAGAACTTGCAAAATCCGGCCTCACGCCGGTGAGATGAGCGCGATGGACTGGCAAGCATTCGCGCTCTCGCTTCGCCTCGCCGGCGTCACCACAGCGATTCTTCTCGCCATCGCCGTGCCGCTTGCTGCGCTAATCGTGCTGGGCCGCGGACGATGGCTCGCCGCCGTCGAAGCACTATCCACATTGCCCATGGTTTTGCCACCCACGGTGCTTGGCTTTTTTCTTCTCGTCCTGCTCGGGCCGCGGACAGCGTTCGGGCGCGGCATCGCCGCCGTGCTGGGTCATCCGCTGGCGTTTTCCTTCGATGGCCTCGTCGTCGGCTCGGTCATCTACAGTCTTCCCTTCGCGGTGCAGCCTCTGGTCGCCGGCTTCGCGTCGGTCGATACCGCTCTTGTGGAGGCAGCGCGTCTGCTCGGCGCCGGCCCCGTGCGCCTGGTCTCAAGCATTTTCATTCCCGTGGCGCGCCGCTCATTTCTGGCCGCAATCGTGCTCAGTTTTCTTCACACCGTCGGGGAATTCGGGGTGGTGCTGATGCTCGGCGGCGATATTCCCGGCGCCACGCGCACGCTGTCGATCGTTCTCTACGACCAGGTGGAGAGTTTCGATTATGCCGCCGCCAATCGCACGGCGGCGGTGCTTCTGGGGCTCAGCGTCCTAGCACTGGCCGCCATCTATAGCACCAGCAGAAAACGCGGGAGTGAGCAGCGTGCTTAGATTCTCACTCGATGCGCGGCGCGGAAGCTTCCACCTGGATGTGGAATGCACATTCGCCTCCGATTGGACCGTCATCTTCGGGCCCTCGGGCGCGGGCAAAAGCACATTGCTGCGCCTGCTCGCAGGGCTCGATCGCCCGCAGCGCGGAAGAATCGCTCTCGACAACCGCACGCTGACCGACATGACTGCGCGGCATTACGATGCGCCGGGACGCAGGAACATCTCGCTGGTTTCGCAACAGCCGGCGCTCTTCCCTCACCTGACAGCAGCCGCAAACGTTGCCTACGGACTCCATGGGATCGATCGCGCTGCGCGCGCACATCGCGTAGAAGAAATGCTCGAGCTTGTGAACGCAAAGGAACTCGCCGTTCGCAAGCCGCGGGATTTATCGGGAGGCCAGGCGCAGCGCATCGCCCTGGCGCGAGCGCTCGCTCCGGCGCCGCGCTTGCTTCTTCTCGACGAGCCGTTTTCCGCGCTGGACGGCGCAGCCAGCGATGCGCTGCTCAATCGCTTGCAGAGTTGGCTCGGCGACAACCGCGTGCAGGCAGTGATGGCAACGCACGATGTGAGCGACGCATTAGCGACGAACGCTGAGGTCCTGTTTTTGCACGAAGGCCGGCAAGCGGCGCTCGGGCCGGCGCGGGAAGTGCTCGCCGAAGAGCGCAATCGGCTGGCCACGCGGATCCAGGCTACTTAATGCCCCACGAGCTCAGGCTCGCGCTCCAGCTTTATGCCGAAGCGGGCCTCGACGGCCGAGGCAATTTGGTCGGCCAGCGCAAGAATCTCTTCCGCCGTTGCGCTTCCCCGATTTGTCAGCGCCAGCGTGTGGCGCGATGAGATGGCCGCCGGGCCCAGCGCGTAGCCCTTGTGGAACCCCGCCTGCTCGATCAGCCACGCCGCGGGAACTTTCACCAGCCCATCGCTCGCGGGAAACATTCTTGGCGTTGCCCCGGCGCCTGCAGCGATCTGGCGGATGCGCTCCGCAATTCCCGGCGCAACGGACGGATTCTTGAAGAAGCTTCCCGCGCTGCGGCAGTCCGGATCGCCTTCGACGATCAACATTCCCTTCTTTCGCCGGATCGCGCGCACAGCATCGGCTGTCTCTTTGAGCGTCGGCGCCTTCGCCCGATCTCGAAAATGGTCCTTAAGGTCCTGGTAAGCAAGCAACGGCGCGCCGTTTTCTTTCAGCATGAAATCAACACGCGTTACAACAAACCGCTCCCGATCCACGGAATTGAAGCGGCTGCGACGATATGAAAATCCGCACTCAGCGTTGGAAAGCTCGACAAATGTGCGCGCATGCAAATCGAATGCGCGGACACGTTCAATGAGCGAAGCCGCCTCCTGCCCGTACGCGCCGACATTCTGCACCGGCGTTCCGCCAACGGTTCCCGGAATTCCAGCCAGGCACTCCACTCCGGCGAATCCGGCACCAATTGCCTGGTCGACAAAGGCATCCCAATCTTCGCCGGAGGCAACGCGAAAACGTTCGCCGTCCCGCTCGATCCCCTTCAATGCAATGCGCAGCACGAGTCCGGCGAATCCCGCGTCCGCAACCAGCACATTGCTGCCGCCGCCGAGCACAAAGAGCGGCACGCCACGCTCGCGGGCCCACTCACTTGCCTCAGCAACTTCGGCTTCGGTGGCCGCTTCAACAAACCAGCGAGCCGGTCCGCCGACGCCGAACGTAGTAAACGGCGCGAGGAGTTGGCTTTCTTTGATCTGCATCGGTTCAAGGCTACACCGGAACGCCTTCGCACGATAGAATAGCTACAGGCAGCTTCCTCTGCCGGAGGCAAAAACATGTATCCAGAACTGATGGTGATTCCCATGCGCGAAGAACTGGTGCGCGCGGGATTAAAGGAGACCAGGACAGCCGCAGAAGTGGACGCGGCGCTGGCCGAGCCCGGAACAACCCTGCTCGTCGTCAACTCCATTTGCGGCTGCGCGGCCGGCAAGGCGCGTCCCGGCATCCGGCTCGCGCTTTCGAATTCTGCCAACCAGCCCGACCGCAAGATCACGGTTTTTGCCGGGCAGGATCGCGAGGCCACGGAGCGCGCCCGGAGTTACTTTGAGGGCAATCCGCCGAGCTCACCGGCAGTGGCGATTCTGCGCGACGGAAAGCTCGTCTACCTGATGCAGCGTTTTGTCATCGAACAATCGACGGCTCAGGAAATCGCCTCGGAGCTCATGCGCGCCTTCGACGAGTTCTGTGCGAAGACGACGGCGTAAAGCGATCCAAACTATTTCACAGAAAGCAAAACGGCCTCCCGCTGAGGGAGGCCGCTGTTTTTGGACTCGAAGAATCTGGGCTTAGTCCGCCGACTGTGCCCTGGCCAACTGCTGCACCTTGCTGTGCTTCACGGAATAGCCAAAGTAAATGATCAGCCCGAAAATCAGCCAGCCGATCATGACCTCCCATGTAATCAGCGCGAGCCGCGACATGAGGTAGATCGCCGATAGCATTCCCAGGATCGGCACAAGCGGTACCAGCGGGGTTTTGAAGGGCCGATGCAACTCGGGATGGCGCACGCGCAAAACCCAGACGCCGGCGCAAACGATTGTGAAAGCCAGGAGCGTGCCGATGTTCACCAGGTCGGCGAGCCTGTCGATGGGCAGAACTGCGGGAAACAGACCGGCAAAGATTCCGAACACGATCGTTGTGATCCACGGGGTGCGAAACCTCGGATGCACGGCCGAGGCCCACTTCCAAAGCAGCCCGTCTTTCGACATGGAATAAAACACGCGCGTCTGTCCCAGCAGCATCACCAGCATCACGGTGGCCAGGCCGAAGACCGCGCCTATCTTCACCAGCAGCGCGCCCCAGCTCACGCCTGTCGCGTCAATCCCCACCGCAACGGGTGCGCCAACGTTGAGGGTTTTGTAGCTCACGAGGCCGGTCAAAACCATTGACACCATGATGTACAGGATGGTGCAGATCAGCAACGATCCGAGAATACCGATGGGCATATCGCGCTGCGGCTTCTTCGCTTCCTGCGCCGCCGTCGAAACCGCATCGAATCCGATGTATGCAAAGAAAATGCGCGATGCGCCCTTCGAGATGCCTCCCCAGCCGAAGTTCCCGTTTGCATCTCTCGGAGGAACGAACGGATGCCAGTTCAACTTTGCGAGTTCAGGATGGCGAATGAGGTAATAGCCGCCAACCACGAGGAAAATCGCCACCACGCTCAGCTTGATGAACACGATCGCGGAGTTGAAATTTGCAGACTCCTTGATGCCGATGACCAGAATCACAGTGATGACCATGACAATCGCCATGGCAATCAAATTGAACGCCGCGGTCGCGTGCGGCAACCCAGCGTCGCTCACTCCCGGCGGCAGCGACATCAGGGGCATCCATTGATGCTGGTAGAAAACCAGATGCGTACCGGTCGATGCCGTCAGCTGCGGCGGAATATAAATCCCATATTGCTGCAGCAGGCTATTGAAGTACCCTGACCAGCCAGACGCAACAGTTGACGCGCCGAAGGCATATTCGAGCACGAGATCCCAGCCGATAATCCACGCCACAAACTCGCCGAGGGTGGCGTAACCGTAGGTGTATGCCGACCCGGCAATCGGAATGATCGATGCGAACTCCGAATAGCACAGCCCGGCAAACGCACAGGTAATTCCTGCCAGCACAAAGCTGAGTGCCACGGCCGGGCCCGCATAGAGCGCTGCAGCCTGGCCGGTCAGCACAAAAATGCCTGCGCCGATCACGGCTCCGATGCCCAGTGTGATCAGGTTAACGGCGCCCAGCGAACGTTTCAGCGTGTGCTCGCCCTGTTCGCCTGCCTCCGCTGAGAGCATCGACATGGGCTTAACGCGCAGCAGTTTTGAAATCAAGGATCGACATCCTCCCGGTCAGATGGATGGAGCAACGGGGCCACGAAAATCCGCTGGATCTCGTTACGCAATCATACGATACGGTGGCGCGATATGGCGGCGGGCCGTTCGCGATCTCGTCTTGGTCGCCATCTCATATGGGCAGCGGTTCGCCGACCTCATACAAATGCAGGTTGCGTTCGCCGAGGCCGAGGGCGGGCCATGCGGCCCGCCATTCTGCCAGATGAGCGGTCTTGAGATGCTCGTCGAGCGCATTGCGGTCTTTCCATCGCTCGGTAATGTGGATGAGGCCGCGATCGATCACATCCTCCGCATAGGAATACTCCAGGCATCCTGCCTCCGCACGGCTGGCAGCAACGATTTCGGACATGATGGCGCGCGCCGCGTCCAGGCGATCCGCAGGAAGACGCACGGTACCGACGATCAAAAGCATTCGATTCCCTCCTCGGTCAATCGCGGGTTGGTCCCGCTGAGTTTTCTCTCATGAGAATTGTCTCGTTTTGAGGCGGTCTCAGTCTCGAAGTCGGACAACGTTGCTCGAATTTCGCCCAGAGCTGCACCAAGTCAGTACAAACGGCTGCCTCGTTTTCGTACAGGCTGCCTCAATCTGTGTCACTTGTGCTAGCAGCCTGGAAACGAGGTTAACCCAGGCAGGCAGTCCACCGGCGGAATTCAGCCGCCGGATCCGTGGCACGAAAGATCGCCGCGGAGACACCGATCACGCTCGCGCCTGCGGTGAGGATTGCAGGCGCAGCGTCGAGCGTGACGCCGCCAACTGCAACGAGGACAGCGTGGGGGCCGGCTTGTTCGCGCAGCTTTCGCACTCCTGCCGCTCCGATGGACGCTTTCGTCGCCTGCTTAGTTGTGGTGGGAAAGATCGGCCCAATCGAAAAATAATCTGCGGGCTCGGCAAGGATTCTAGGCAGGAGCGCTTCACTCCCGCCAAATGTACCGATGATCTTGTCGGGCCCCAGCAGCCGCCGAGCCTCGGCGGGCGTGACATCGCCAGCATCGACATGCACGCCATCGAAGCCGGCCTTTTCTACGAGTTCGGCACGGTCGTCGAGAATCAGCTTGGCGGTTCCGGCCGGAAGTGCGGCACGCAGAATCGCAGCATCTGCGAGCAACTCCGCATCGGCTCCGGTTTTGTTTCGATACTCGAGCAGGGTTGCGCCGGCGTCGGCCAACCCGCTTGCCAGCCGCCGAAGGAATTCCGCCCGCCCCGTCTGCGGAAACACGCTCGAATCGAGGATTGGGTAGACCTTCGGAAAGGAGAAAGGAAAGTTCACAGTTCGCGGTTCGTAGTTCTTAGTGTATAGAACTCACGGATCGGGTAACTACCTGCCGGATCGCTGATTGGGCCTTCCCCGAGGTGCGAAACCTTGGACCGCGAACTACGAACTGTGAACTATGAACTGCTCTTCTCACATCTCGTCCGCGCTGGGTCCGTAGATTCCCGGAACCTTGGCGCCAATCAGCCGCAGGTAAACCGTCAACTGCCCACGATGATGAATCATGTGGTTCAAGACGGTTTCGCGGAACACATTCCACTTGGTGTCGTCGATCCACGCATGCCCGCCAAAGATAAACTTCCAGTTGCGGTCCCAGGCTTCGCCGGTGGTCGCCACCAGCGCGGCGCGCGTCTCCACCAATTTCTTGTCGAAGCGCTCCAGCAGCTCCGCTTTGCTCTTCGGCGCGTAGGGCTCCCATTTGTGGTCGGCAGCAAACTCCACTTTGTCCAACGTCAGCGCGTGGTTTCCCCAGTCGCCGACAAAATCCGTCAGGTGCCCCGCCAGGCGGCCCAGGGTCATTGATTTGGTGTGTGGCTTAAAGCTCCAATCGGCATCGGCCGGGATCGCATCAAGCAACTTCCGGGTATTTCCCATCTCCCGATCAAACTCCAAAATTAGTGCTTTTTGAGCATCCATTCGTGCAACCTCCCTGTTGCCCAGCCAGCATAGCGCGAAGGCACATTAAGAGGCGAACAAAATACGAATATTTCTGTGGAAAACTCCAGATCCTCGCTCCAAAGGGACGACTTTTCACGACTTTGGAACGTGGCGCGAGTTGGAACGGACGATGACCAGAACCACGAGAGCGACCACTGCGGCGAAGAGGCCGATGGCGAAATATCCGGCGAAGGACGAGTTTGGGGAGGTTCCGACGGGGCCCGTTTGAATGGCGACGATGAGCGGCGCGAGGCCCATGGTGCGTCAACCTCTGCTGCTTGGATGACGCCGGGCTGATGGAAGGATTGCTTGAGCAACGAAAAGCGTTTCCAGGAGGGGCTCTCCTCCCGGCGCCTGGCGAAAGCTACCGGCTACTGCTCTTTCGGATTGTCTCCACGGGCGGCAATGAACCGCTCCATAAAGCCGGTATCGAATTGGCCCGCTCTGAAGCTTTCGTCCTCGAAGATGGCTTCGTGAAGCGGAATCGAAGTATCGATTCCCTGCACCACGAACTGGCTGAGCGCGCGCCGCATGCGGGCCATGGCCTCTTCGCGGTCAACGCCATAAGAGATCAACTTGGCGATCAGCGAATCGTAGTAAGGCGGAATCACGCCTTCTGCGTACTGTGCGGTGTCGACGCGGATTCCATTGCCTCCCGGCACATTGAACGCGGTAATCTTCCCAGCTGACGGCGTGAACTTGTGCGGATGCTCTGCATTGATGCGGCATTCAATGGCGTGGCCGCGAATCTCAAGCTTAGGCGGCAAAATGGCATCCAGCTTTTCTCCCGATGCAATGCGCAACTGCGCCTTCACCAGATCAATGCCCGTGATTGCTTCCGTCACCGGGTGCTCAACCTGGATGCGCGTATTCATTTCGATGAAGTAGAGCTGATGACTCTTATCCATCAGAAACTCCACCGTGCCGGCGTTCTGGTAACCGATCTCGCCCATGCATTTGCAGAGCGTCTTGCCGATCTCCTCGCGCAGCTTCGGCGTCACCTGCAGGCTGGGTGCCTCTTCAATCAGCTTCTGATGCCGGCGCTGGATGGAACACTCGCGCTCGAAAAGCGAAACCACGTTGCCATGCTCGTCGGCGAGGACCTGGAATTCGATGTGGCGCGGGTCCTCGATGAACTTCTCCATGTAGAGCTCGCCATTGCCGAACGCGTTCGCCGCCTCAGTAAACGCCGCATAAAACAGGTTCGGCAAATCCTCAGCATCGCGCACGATTCTCATGCCGCGCCCGCCGCCGCCGGCCTTGGCCTTCAGGATCACCGGATAGCCAACTTTGTCGGCCCACTCGCGTGCTTCATCGGCCGTTGCCAGAATCCCGTCCGATCCCGGCAGAATCGGGACCTTGGCCTTCTTCATCGCCTGGCGCGCTTTTTCCTTTTCGCCCATCAGCCGCGTCACCTCGGGCGGAGGGCCAATGAACTTGATGTTCGATGCGCGGCAGACTTCGGCAAAGTTTGCATTCTCGCTCAGCAGTCCGTATCCGGGATGGATGGCTTCTACGTCTGCAATCTCGGCCGCTGAAATCACCGCGGGCACGTTCAGGTAGCTGTCCGCGGCGCGCGGCGGCCCGATGCAAATGGCCTCGTCGGCAAAGCGCACATGCAGCGAATTGCGGTCGGCCTCGCTGTAGATTGCAACGGTGCGAATGCCGAGTTCCCGGCACGCGTTCAACACGCGCAGCGCGATTTCGCCCCGATTGGAGATGAGAACTTTACGAAACATGTGCAACCTTCAGGGGGATAATGGAGGCGAATGCGCTCATGCAGGCCGAACCGAAAATAACGGCTGCCCGAATTCGATGGCCTGCCCGTTCGATACCAGGCACTTGACCACTTCGCCGGAAACGTCGGCTTCGATTTCATTCATCAACTTCATGGCTTCGATGATGGCAATCACCTGGCCCTTTTCCACGTGATCGCCGGGGGTGACAAAGGGCGCTGCGCCGGGAGATGGCGAACCATAAAATGTACCCACGATCGGCGACTTCACCATGTGTAAACCGGCCTCGGCATCCGCCGGCTCTGCGGCAGCACCCGCCGCTCCGGAAGCCGGTCCAGCATGAGCGCTCGCAGCCGCGGCCTGTGCCACGTTTTGGGGCACCGACTGAAGCAACCGCGCAAGGTCGCTCAACCCCGCCGGCCCGCTCTCGGCCGGATTGAATTTCAGGCGCAGCTTCAAATCGCCGCGGTCCACGTCGAACTCAGACACGCCGTGCTGCTTCAAGAACTCAATCAGTTGCCGCAGATCTTCAACGTCTTGTTGCTTCATTCGTTCCTTCAATTCCGGTTCCCTCAGACCAACAACTTTTCGTCGCGATTCAAAGCTCGATCAGCGCCTTGGGTGCCGGGGTCAGCACCTGTCCACCGCTACGCGTCACAGCCACCATGTCTTCGATGCGAATGCCAAACTTTCCAGCAATGTAGATGCCCGGCTCGATCGTAATCACCATCCCCGGCTGCAACCGGTTTGTTTGCCCGGCGCCCACCCGCGGCGGCTCGTGAATCTCCAGGCCGACGCCATGGCCGGTGGAATGCGTAAACGCCTCAGCCAATCCCTCCCCGCGCAAAATGCTTCGCGCAGCCTCATCAACTTCGGCGCAGCTTGCGCCTGGGGCAACGGCGTCAACCGCGTTCTCCTGCGCTTGAAGCACCGCTTCGTACGCCTTTCGTTCCCCCGTTTTTGGCTTGCCCAGGAAAACTGTCCTCGTCATATCGGAACAGTAACCCTTGTGGATTATACCGAAGTCCATGGTTACGAACCCGCGGCGCGGTAGGGGCGCAGTGGTCGCGCGCCCGTGCGGCAAAGCCGAGCGCTGACCCGACGCAACGATGGTCTCGAACGACATTCCCTCGGCGCCCAACATACGTGCCTGGTGCTCGAGTTCCGCAGCCACTTCCATTTCGGCAATGCCTGGCCGCAGCACGCCAAGAATGTGCTCGAACAGCTTGCAGCCCATCAGCGCGGCTTCGGCCATCACCGCCAGCTCATCACCGTCCTTCACAGAGCGCAACTGCTCAACCAGCGAAACCGGCAGTGCCTGGAAGAAGCTTCTGCGCACGCGGCTGGGCAGCTCGTGCTTCCAGCGGGCCAGATCGGCGACGGTGGTTTTTGCGGGATCGAAGCCGGCCATCGCCACCCCCGGCTGCGCTGCAAGCCACTGTGCAGCGGCCACCGCCGGCGAACCCGAGCCGATCTCGACCTGCGCTGCCTTCACCTCCGCGGCGGCCTGCGTTGTATACCGCCCGTCAGTAAACATGCGCGAGGACCTGCGGGTCACAGCCAGCGCGGAGCTCGAGCCGGTAAATCCGCAAAGATAGCGAACGTCGGGAAGGTGCGTGACGAGAATTCCGGGAAGGCCGGCGCGAGTGAGCCTGCGGCGCAGCGCGCCGATGCGGCGGAAGTGGTCCATCGGGTTAGTTTTATCACGCTGGGCTGAGCGGCGCGCTGATCCAGGATCTAGCTGCTCGCGGCCGCGCCTGTTGCCGGCGGATACTTTGCGTCGACGGGTTCTTCGCACCGAGCCTCCGCAGGAAGAACCGGACGTTTATCGCCGAGGTAGCCGTCGGCAAAGAGAATGTTGCGCGCCAAGCCGACTTTTCTCAAACCCAAAATGATCAGGCCGTTCAGGTCCATTTCGTGCTCGAACATTCCGTGAAAGGCTGAGCGCGGATAGCGGTGATGATTGTTGTGGTAACCGTCGCCGAAGGTGAGCCATGCAAGAATCCTGTTGTTCTTGCTGTTGTTCTTCATGTTGTAGTTCTCGTAGCCAAAGGTGTGGCCGAGAGAGTTCACCGCCCAGACTGAATGCTGGAAGAGGACTGTCCTGAGGCATGCGGCGAAGAAACAACCCCATGCATCCACGAGGCCGCCGAACGCATAGCCGACCAGCCAGGGAATGGCCACGGAGATGACCGGCCATACGTAGTGCGTGCGCGCGTAGAAGCGAATCACGGGATCGCGCGCCAGATCGCGGCCGTAGATGTTGACGTCGGTGCTGGTGTCGTCGAACATCCATCCGATGTGCGCGTGGAAGAGCCCCCGCAACGAGTTTTCGTGCTCGCAGTGTCCATCGACGAACGGGCTGTGGTTGTCGCCGCAGTTATCGGTGTGAGCGTGATGCCGGCGGTGGTCTGTGACCCATGTGAGCAACGAGCTCTGAAACGACATGGAGCCGAAAGCGCCCAGCATATAGGCGACCCACCGGGGAGTTTCAAAGCTTTTGTGTGAGAAATAGCGATGGAAGCCGACGCCGGTGCCCATTCCAACGATGAAATAGCCCACTGCGAAAGTGATGACCTCGACCCAGTGGATGGGATGCGACCGGAACCAGAAGATGCTCGCCACCGATCCGGCCAGTGGGAATCCGATCAGGAAGGTGTTATCGAGACGCTTCTTAAGTCCGGCGCGCGAAGCGATCATGCCCGGAGGCGGATTCGTGATTTGCAGAGTATCTCGGGTAATAGCCAATGCCTAAGCTCCACTCCAAATACAGTTTCGCAGACCCGGCGTAAAAGCGATAAGAATTTCGCTGCTGAATGGATAAAGGAGGCCGCCAAGGAGTTACAGCAAAAATCCTCTTACAGACGCAGAAGCGCCTTCAAACTAGTTACCCCAGCACTCCTTCGGCTGTAATCTTGACCGTCGGCTCCAGCATCTTTGAAACCGAGCAATACTTTTCCATCGAGAGATCAACTGCCTTCTGCAGTTTCTCGAGCTCGATCGCGCCGTAGCCTTTGAACCGCAGATGGATCTTGGTGAACACAGCGGGAATCGCGTCCGCGCGCTCCGCGTCGACTTCCACCTCAAGGCGCTCCAGGCTCTGGCGCTTTTTTTTCATAATATGAAGAACGTCGAGGGAGCTGCATCCAGCCAAAGCCGCGAGCAGCATTTCCGTGGGGCGCAGTCCCGCGTTTTCGCCGCCCATGTCCGCGGGGCCGTCGATCACTCCCGTGGCTCCGGCGGCGTTGCTCACCACAAATTTTGCGGGCCCGGATTGCACCAGCTTGATGTGGGTACTTCCAGCCATCAGTCGCTTCCTTTCCGGCTGCCCGCCATCGTGTCCTTTGAGAACAGGTCAGATGAAAGGTATCGATCGCCGCGGTCGCACACAATAAAAACCACTACTCCGGAGTCGATCGACCTCGCTACCCGGCAAGCCGCCGCGCACGCTCCTCCGGAAGAAACGCCGGCAAAGATTCCCTCTTCCAGGGCCAGCCTTCGCGCCACCGTCTCCGCCTCTTCCTGCGTTACATCCAAAGTTTGATCCACGCGGCTCGGCTCGAAGATTGCCGGCAGATACTCTTTGGGCCACCTGCGAATCCCGGGAATCTTGGCGCCCTCGCTTGGCTGCACGCCGACAATCTGAATTTTGGGATTCTTTTCTTTCAGAAATCGCGACGTGCCCATGATCGTTCCGGTCGTGCCCATCGACGAGACAAAATGCGTCACTGACCCGCTGGTGTCGCGCCAGATCTCCGGGCCGGTGGTTTCGTAGTGCGCGCGCCAGTTGTCTGGATTGCCAAACTGGTTCAGCATCACGACTCCACCTTTTGCCACCTTCTCGTGGGCGTAATCGATGGCGCCTTCCATCCCCTTGTCGCCCGCCGTCAAAGTCACTTTCGCGCCGAATGCCTCCATCGTGGCCACGCGCTCGGCGGTTGAGGTCTCGGGCATCACCAGCTCGATCTCGAATCCCTTCACCGCCGCAATCATGGCCAACGCAATGCCGGTGTTGCCGCTGGTCGGCTCAATGATGCGCACGCCCGGTTTTAATTCCCCACGCTTTTCCGCACCTTCAATCATGAATCTGGCTGCGCGGTCTTTCACTGACGAGCTGGGATTGTTGCCTTCGATTTTTCCAAAGAGGCGCACGCGCGGGTTCGGATTCACGCGCCGCAATTCTGCCAGTGGCGTGTTGCCTACCAGCTCAATCACATTCATTTGTTTTGACCTCCGCGCCGGGCGCGTACTCATCCATTATCGCAATACCGCAAGCGGCAAAGGGGTGCCGACGCCGCGGCGCTTCGAATGCCCGCAGAAAGCTGAGCATTTTTGGTCTTCATTGCTTTCACTAGTCTTCAAGATGCGCGAGAGTTCGAAGGGATTCGCGGGAAGGGGCAAACGGATGCGATGAGAATCAAAGGACGATCGCGCGTCCGCCAGGGTAACGTCTGGCAGCCCGAAGCGAAAGCGATGAGCTAGCGCCCCGCTGTTTCCCGAGCTACAGGCTTTTTCTTTCCCGCGTCCGCTTCAGCCGCCGCGTGCAGATCGCTTTGCCGGTCCATCCACTCATCGAGCCGCGAGCGCTTGAACCGCCAGCGGTTGCCTAGCTTGAACGCCGGAACAAAGCCATCGGATGCGTATTTATAGAGCGTATCGGCAGAGATGCCAAGGTAATCCGAGGCCTGGCGAATGTCCATGACCTCGCGAACCTCGGGGACAAGCAGGTTGGAGCGAATAGCGGTAGCGCGCATAAGTGCCTTCCCGGATGAGCAGACTAGTATCGCGGCGGCCGATTGGCCGGTAATCCTGTATTTAACCTGACCTGATCGGTTCATTCAAGGAATTTCCGTAAGTTACAGGATTTCCATGGGCTTTCGTCCGCTAGCCGCTGAAGCTCAAGGGGGGAAAACCTCATCCTCTTGTGGGTGCGCTGATGAGCTTCCGCAAGGGGTAGCGCTGGTGAAGCAGATGGTCCGGCCTGCAGCAGGGGGTGCTTTCGGCGACTAGCATCGAGGCTTCCCGCAGTGTCACATCTCTTTCCGCCACCAGGCCGTCGGCTCATCGCTAAGGAATTTGGTCTTTGCGCCGCGCGACAAGTGAAAGTCCAGCACATCGGTTTTTTGAAATGTCGAGCAGTCGGGCCAGCTAAGGTCCTTTTCAAAGTGCGTCTCAGCCTGATGCACATCAACAAGCGTGATGTCGTCGGGCGTGCATTCCACCACATGCTGCGCGTAGAGCCAGAAGGTGTAGCCCGATGGCGGTTCCGGCGGAGTCTGGTTGGCAATCTTCGTCAACAGAAGGATGAAGATAAAGACCGCCGCGACCGCTGCAATCTTTTTCATGGCGAGCCGATTGCGTCAAGTATAGCCAAGCGGAATTCCGCCTGCACCGGGCGGCGACTCATCGCACCCCGAATCACAGGCACAAATGCAAAACGGCTTCCCAACCCGGGAAGCCGTTCCCTATATCTCGCCTCGTGGCCGCTTGGTCCCTCGCTCCCTCGCTGCCTAATCTTTCAGTTCTGATCGTCGCGGCGATGAAGCGTCGGCGGTCCATCGGTTGAGTCGCCGGAGTTGCCGCCCGATGCGGTCGAATTCCCAGAACCGTTCGAGCCGCCTGAACCATCGCCGGTGGTGCTCGCCCGGCGCAACGAGGGCTTCGGCCCGTTCCTGTTGTCGATCAGGCGCCGCTTGTCCTCAATGCGCGCCAGGCGCGCCTTCACGTCGTCGAACTCCGAAGTCGTGACAAGATAGTCGTCCTTGGCAGGAAGAATGCGCGCAATCTCCATTTGCGTGTGCAGAATGCGGTCGGGGGTCTGCGGATGGTCGCTGAATGCCTTTGCGACCAGGCCTGGCTTGCGTTTTTCGAGCGCCTGCACCTTCTCAAAAAAGGTGATGAACGCCTGCGGATCGTAGCCGGCACGGTACATATATTGCACGCCCAGATAGTCGGCCTGCGCCTCGAAGTCGCGCGAGAACTGCAGGAATGTGATGGGGATGGCCAACTGCGCTGCTTCGTAGATTCCGTAGCCTGTCCAATCGTAGGGCAGCATGATCATCAGCGGCACCATGCCGATCTGCGCATAATTCATGCGCGTCATCTCGCGCGCAGCGTGGTGCGCGCACACGTGCGCGGTTTCGTGCGCCATCACGCCTGCCAACTCCGCTTCTTCGTCGGCTGCCAGAATCAGTCCCGAGTTCACATAGAAGAATCCGCCGGGCAGCGCAAATGCGTTGATCTCGTCAGAATCAATGACCTTGATGGTGAACGGCACCTTGCAGTCGGAGTTCTTGACGATGTTCTGCCCGATCCGGTTCACATACTCATCCACTACGGGATCGGTGATGAACTTGGCGCTCTTCTCAATTTCGTCGGCGTACTGCTTGCCCATCTTGATTTCGCCGTCGGTCGAATACCAGTTACCAAAGCCGCGCTTGCCAATCTCGCGGTTGCCCACCGCGCTCACATCTTCAATGCTGCCTGGCTTGATGGGGATCATCTGGCTGCCCGGATCGATAACTTTGTTTACATCCACCGGTCCGGCGCAATCGCTGCCCACCGGCGTGGTGCCCGGCTCAGGATCATCGTCTTTATCGTCCTTGTTGGCCTTATCCTTCTTCTTGTCCTTCTTGTCATCTTTCTTGGCTTCGCAGGGGGGCAGTTGGTTGTCGTCAGCCGATGCAGTAGCGCCGGAACTTCCTGACAATCCCGGGTCAGAACCTAGACCCGGCTTGCCGGATGGAGCCGGCGCATCGCCGCCCACCGGCGTGGTGCCGGGTGCCGGGGAAGACGTGGTCGGGGTGGTCTGCGAGCTGCCGGTGGGGGTGCTTGACGGCGCTTGCCCCGCCTGAGCCGCAGTCGGGTTGTCCTGTGAGTTCCCGGCCGCGGGAGTCGTAGACTGCGCCGAGACCCCAACCGTCATGGCCAGCGCCAATCCTGCCAGAACAGCCGTTCTGTATCCGATTGCCACCATTGACCTCACCTCCGCCGCCGCGCTCACCCAGGCTCTTTGCAGCGCCGCTTCGCTCCACCTGTTAGACGCAAGTATGTTCCACTTTGGCAACAAAGGCAAAACGGCTTTTTTGCACTTGGTTACCCATCCCGCCCCTACGGGGTTTGGTCCCCAAGCTTGATTGCCGCTCGTTCCAAACCCCCGGGATTCTTGCGTTACAGTTTGCTGGGCGGGGTCTGGTCCCAAAACGTCGCGTCCGCCCGTGACTATCGTGCTGTTCATGGTCCCAATCCTTCGTTCCCTTGTTCCCTCTGTCCCCGCCTTTCCTTTACAGTGAAGAAAACATTGGGAGGCGTTTTGCGGCTGAAGATTCTGCCAGCAGTCTGGATTGCAATCTGCGCGGCTGCGGTGCTCGCTGCCCAGAGTGCGCCCCCGCGTGCAAATCCCGCGGCACCGGTTACCAATTCCGCCCCTGCGGCCTCGCCAATGCAGCACCACCGGGCCAAGCCTGCCCCACCTGTCACCGCGGCCATCTTTGACGCCACCGGCATTGGGTCGCCAGTTGTCCTGGATAAGAACTGGCGCGTCGGCGTCTCTTCAGACCTCTCGGTATCATCGCCCGCCTTCAATGACTCCGGCTGGGCCATTCGCGATGCCTTGCCTTCCATCGGCGAAGTCCCCGACGAAGATACGATTGCGCCTCCGCCCGCCGCTCCCACCCCCGCGAAAAAACCAGGATCCGCCAAAAAACAGGGTGCTGCGCCAACCAGCCCTCCTCAGGCCAGCCCTGCTCCAGCGACGCCGTCAACCTCTTCGCGCCGCTATGCCTGGTTCCGTCTGCATATCGAACTTGCCCCCCATCACGGCCCACTCTCTCTGCTCGTCGAGCTTCCCGTTTCGAATGGGACGCAAATGGTGTGGGGCTCGCCTGGGCTTAGCCCCACCGTTTTCGTCAATGGCAACGAAATCAAGCCCGAAGGATCGCACGGCGATGCGCCCGACGAGTATCAGCCCATCTCGCGCCTCTACAACCTGAACCTCGATCCTTCAGAGACGTCACTCACGCTGGTTGTGCGGGTGATCTACAGCGCCTTCGGCAAGGACGCATACACCGGATTCTTTGCCAACCACACCATCTACCTTGGCAATGAGCCCGACCTCCAAAAAGAACTGAATCTCTGGTCCGATCGCAGCTTCTTCGAGCGGCTGCTTAATCTCATCTACTCCATTCTGCTAGGTGTGCTAGCGCTCTTTCTTTTCGCGCTCTACTTTTCAGAAAAAGATCACCCCGAATATCTTTGGCTTGCGCTACACGAGCTCACCGCCGCGCCCATCGGCTTTATTGAGCTGGCGGGCAGCAATGCGCGTCTCACTGCTTTCTTCTCCGCCACGCTGGTGCTCCAACTGCTCGTCATCTCGGCATACCTCTTCTTCGAATTCCTGGTTGCATTTCTCTCGCTCAAGCGGCGCTGGTACATTCGCGCGTTGCGCTACACTGCGCCGATCCTGCTGGGTATCGGGCCGGCCCTGCTTTTCCTCTTTCACCGTGGAGCCATCCCTTATTTCGCTGCGATCTTTATAGGCAGCGGCCTGTGGATGCTGGGTTGGAGCATTTTCGTCTTCGGCACCCTGATCGCCGCGGCGCTGCGCCGCAACTTTGAGGCGGGCCTGTTTCTGGTTCCCATGGGATTTAGCGTGGTCGCCATCGCCGACGCGGTAATTGGGAATGCATTGCATGGAGGCCAGCCCGGGGCCTCCTACATATCTCCACTTACACTGCAGGCCGGTCCCATTCCCATTCACGTCTCGATCATCGGTGGCTATGCCGGCATCCTCGTCATCGTTCTCATTGTCTTTTTCCGTTACCGGCGCGTGCAGCGCGACAAGGAGCATGCGACCAACGAACTGGCTGCCGCGCGCGGTGTGCAGGAACTGCTGATCCCGCAGGAAAAACTGGCTACGCCCGGATTCGAAGTCGACTCCATCTACAGCCCTGCCAGCGAAGTGGGCGGCGATTTCTTCCATGTGCAAACCATCGGGCGCGATGGCCTGCTCGTTGTGATCGGCGACGTTGCGGGGCATGGCCTTAGAGCCGCCATGAACGTCTCTCTGTTGATGGGCGCGCTGCGCCGAATGCAGGATCGCAGCCCTTCAAGAATTCTTCAAGGCTTGAATCGCGTCCTCACCGGAACCGACAGCTTCACCACGTGCCAGGCCCTCTGGTTCGGTGCCAACGGCGAAATGATCATCGCCAACGCCGGTCATCTTCCGCCTTATCTGAACAGTCAGGAGATCGCCCTGCCCGGTAGCTTGCCGCTGGGCGTCCTCAACGAAATCACCTACGAAGAGTCTCGCTTCTTCCTGCATCTGGGCGACCGCGTTCTGATGCTCTCCGACGGCGTAGTCGAAGCGCGCCACGCCAATGGCGAGCTGTTCGGGTTCGACCGCGTGCGCATGATGAGCCAGGAAACAGCGGCCAATCTCGCCGAGGCTGCGAAATCCTTCGGCCAGCAGGACGACATCACAGTGCTGACCGTGCGCCGTGATGTGGAACCGGGAAAGCTGGATGCACCCGCCGCTGTGCTATCTTCTGCTTTGTCGTGAGTTCCCCGCAAACTCCCGTTGCGCAGCCTTCGCCGGCGAAATCTTCGCACTCGCTTGCTTTCGTCCTCGAGGCTCTGGCTTTCCTCGCAGTCATTGCCGCCATCGTTTATCTATTGCACACGAACTCTTCAACGGCGCACTGGACACAGGGCTACAACCCCACGGGCAGCTTTCTCATTTCCACTCTGGTTGCCGCGTTGCCGGTGGTCGTTCTTCTCGGCGCCATCGCAATCCTTCGCCTCAAGGCGCATGCCGCTGCACTCGCTGGTCTCATCACGGCCCTCGCTGCAGCCACGCTCGTCTTTCACATGCCTGCACGCCTCGCCTTCACGGCCGCGGCCTATGGTGCCGGCTATGGCATCTTTCCCATCGTTTGGATCATTCTGCCCGTCATTTTTCTCTATGACTTGACCGTGAAAACCGGGCGCTTTCGCACCCTGCAACAGAGCCTGACCGGGATCACAGCCGATAGTAGGCTGCAACTACTCCTGATCGCCTTTGCGCTTGGCGCCTTCTTCGAGGGCACTTCGGGATTCGGTACTCCTGTCGCAGTCTGCTCCGCCATTCTCATCAGCCTTGGATTCAGCCCGCTCAAAGCCGCGGGGCTCTCGCTGCTGGCGAACACCGCGCCCGTTGCATTCGGAGCCATGGGCATTCCGCTCATCGCCTTGCACGGCGTCACGGGTCTCGATCAGCTCGCGCTCTCTCACACCACCGCAGTCATTCTGCTGCCATTCGACATCTTGATTCCCTTCTGGCTCATCTGGGCTTTCGCCGGATTCACTGCCATGCTGGAGGTGTGGCCGGCGATCCTCGTCTCCGGTTTAACTTTTGCCGCCGCGCAATATGTCATGGCGACCTATAGCGGGCCGTGGCTTGTGGCCATCGTCGCTGCCGCATCAACGATCGTGGTCCTCATCGTCTTTCTGCGTTTCTGGCAGCCGCGCCGTGTTCTCGACGTCGATCGCAACGACATCACGGGGCAGGCTCGCCTCCACCATGGTCATAACGCCGCCGCAATCTTCAACGCCTGGCTTCCCTGGCTGGTTTTGAGCGTTGTCGTCTTTTTCTGGGGGCTGCCCCGCATCTCGGCATGGATGGACGCGCACTCGACTTTCAAAATCCCCATCGTTGGACTCCACAACACCATCCAGCGCGTTCCGCCGGTCGTCGCGGCCGCCAGCAAGGAAGCCGCCGTCTTCAACTTCAACTGGCTCACCGCCACCGGAACCGCCGTTCTCATCGCCGCGCTCCTGGCCGGCCTCATGATGGGCCTCGGCCCGCGGACGCTCGCCGGCGCTTTCGTGCGCACCATCTTCAAGATTCGCTACACCATCGTCACCATCGCCGCCATGATGGCCCTCGGATACATCACGCGCTACTGCGGGCTCGATGCTACGCTCGGCCTCGCCTTCGCCCGCACCGGCGCGCTGTATCCCTTCTTCGGAACTCTCATTGGCTGGCTCGGCACCGCCTCAACCGGATCTGACACGTCGTCGAACGTGCTCTTTGGCAGCCTGCAGGTCATCACCGCGCGCCAGATCGGCGTCTCTCCCACGCTGATGGCCTCCGCCAACTCCGCCGGTGGTGTCATGGGCAAGATGATTGACGCGGCCAGCATCGTCGTCGCCAGCACCGCAACTAACATCTATGGACAGGAAGGGTCGATTCTGCGCTTCGTCTTTTTCCACTCGCTGGCGCTCGCCGCCCTCGTCGGAATCGAGGTCACGCTGCTTGCATACGTGCCGTGGCTCTCTTCGCTTGTTGCGCGATGAGAAAACTCAGTTCGCGGCTCCCGGTTCCCTCGCTGCCTTGCTCCCTGTTTTAAAATTGTTTCGCATCTGAAAAGGACCCCATGCCGCCCTTCAATCCTCAACGCCGCGATCTTCTCCGCGTCAGCTCGCTTGGCCTCGCCGGCGCCGCCATCCCTGCCGTCTCATTCGCCGCCCAGGCGGGCCCGCCGGACCCCGACACTACTTCACCGACCGCCGCAGTTTTTAGCGTCCGCCAATATGGCGCAACCGGCGACGGCAAAACCATCGATACCGATGCCATCAATCGCGCCATTGATGCCGTCGCATCTGCCGGTGGTGGCACGGTCGTCTTTCCCGCAGGCATCTATCTCAGCTTTTCCATTCGCCTCAAGAGCAATGTGCACCTTTATCTCGACGCCGGCGCGACCATCGTCGCCGCTGAATCGCCCAAGCCCGGCGAAACCACCGGCTACAACGGCGGCACATACGACGCGGCCGAGCCCAACGCGCCCTGGGAGCCGTACCAGGACTACGGCCATAATCACTGGCACAACTCGCTCATCTGGGGCGAAGACCTGCACGACATCTCGATCACCGGCACCGGACTCATTTACGGAAAAGGGTTGAGCTTCGGGGCCGACGGCCCCCATGTCGCCCCGCGCGGCGATTATCCAATCTATGTTGCCGAGCAAGCTGGAGTCGGCAACAAATCCATCGCGCTGAAGAACTGCCGGAACGTTTTGCTGCGCGATTTTTCCGTCCTCAAGGGCGGGCACTTCGCCCTGCTGCTCACGGGCGTCGACAACCTCACCGTTGACAATCTACGCATCGATACGGACCGCGACGGTATCGACATCGATTGCTGCCAGAACGTCCGTGTCTCAAACTGCAGTGTGAACTCGCCATGGGACGACGGCATCTGCCCGAAGTCGAGTTACGCTCTCGGCTATGCGCGGGCCACGCGGAACGTTACTATTGCGAATTGTTTCGTGACCGGTTGTTATGAGCTCGGCACCATGCTCGACGGCACGTGGAGAAAGTTCCCGCCCAACAAGCGCCCCTATGGCACCGGTCGCATCAAGTGCGGCACCGAATCGAACGGCGGGTTCATCAATATCACCATCGCGAATTGCGTCTTCGAGGGCTGCCTAGGCTATGCTCTCGAATCCGTCGACGGCGCATTGCTTGAGGACATCACCATCACCAACACCACCATGCGCGACCTCGCAAGCGGCCCGCTTTTTTTGCGCTTGGGCGAACGCCTGCGCGGCCCGAAAGAATCTACGCAAGTTGGCACGATGAAGCGCATCCTGATCTCGAACCTCGAATGCCACAATGCGTCGATGCAGGGCTCCATTCTTACGGGCCTTTCCGACCACATGATTGAGGACCTGAAACTTTCGAACATTTATATTGAAACCGCCGGCGGCGGCACAGCCGAGCAGACGCAGATCATTCCGCCCGAACTCGAAAATGGCTACCCCGACCCCGGCCGCTTTGGAGCAACACCCAGCTCAGGTTTCTTACTGCGCCATATCCGCAATCTCGAAATGAGCCACGTGGAGATTGCGAACGCAACCGCCGACGCGCGACCCGCGTTTTACCTGGCAGACGTCGACCGCGCCGACTTCTTCGCCATCACAGCGCCGCGTGGCTCAAACGGCGCCTTTGCGCTGCACAGCGTTCGCGATTTCCGCGTTGGCTGGAGCCGCGCGACACCCGATGTGACTCTCGATGCCGCCGATAACAAAACGATCTAAGAGAAGTTCGTAGTTCGTTGTCCGTGACTCGTGGTTCGTGGATCGGGGTTCCGGTCCTTAGAGTTCGGTGATCGCGACCATTGCTTGCTGTCTTCGGTCGGCTTTTGACGCAGGCACTTCGCAGCCGGTTTACCTCTGCTGTCCGCGCTCCCTTGCTCCCTTGTTCCCTACTCCCTGCTCTTAAGAAAACTGCCTGAGCCACGGCGCCATCAGCGCAGCCACTTTCTTGGGCTGCTCGTACGCTGCGTAATGGCCGGCAGCTGGTACTACGTGCAGCTCGCACCCACCTGGAGCGGCTTTGAATGCCTCCATATCTTTTTCCGTCACGTTGGCATCTTCCGCGCCAGCAATGGCCAGCACCGGCACGCGAATCGTTGCCACAGTAGGAACGGAATCAGGCCTCGCGGCCAGCCCCGCCTGGACCGCGACCTCAGCCTCCACCGTCAGCGTCATCTGCGCCCTCACCTCGGCCACCACCTCAGGCCGTTCACGCTTCACAGATGGCGCGACAGTGTTTTGCGCCATGCCATCGAAGAGCGCCGCGACGCCATCGGCCCGCGCCTGCGCAATAGTCTCCATGCGCTTGGCCAGGTTGGCTTCGGAATCCGGTTGAGGCTTGGAACAGACAAACATCATTCCGCGTATGCGTTGCGGCGCGCGCCGCCACAGCTCGAGCATCACGTAGCCGCCAATGGAGCAGCCACCGAAAACCGCTTTTGAGATTTTCAAGGTATCGAGCAGCGCGACGATGTCTGCCGCGAGCTGCGTCATGGTCAGTACCGGCGCGGTAGGAACGCGCGAAAATGCACCGGTTGGTAAGCCGATACCCAGCTCCGATTTCCCATGTCCGCGCAGGTCGGGAACAACGATGCGGATTCCCGCCAGTTCCCGGACCATGGGCCGCCAATATTCGCGATCGAGCGGTGTTGGATGCAGCAGAACCACCGGCAACCCATCGCCGGCTTCGCTAAAACTCAGCTTCGCACCCGCTGAAACGAACTCTCCGTTCCTAAACGAGTTCATATCTGGGGAGGATA
The DNA here is from genome assembly GCA_035541975.1 of Occallatibacter sp. GTDB lineage: Bacteria > Acidobacteriota > Terriglobia > Terriglobales > Acidobacteriaceae > Telmatobacter. The sequence continues at coordinate 93,028 of DATKMH010000037.1, forward strand.
CGCTCCCGGATAAGGCCACGTCTCTTCGGGGATACCGATCCAAGCGGCAACGTAGGCCACGCCCACAAGACCGCTTGAAATGAAGAACCCAACCACGGAAAGAATGCGCACCGTGGCGACGTCCCATCCGTTGGCCCGCGCTATTGCAAGGCAAACTCCGCCAATCATTCGGCCTGCGTGGGGGCGGATCAGCGGCCGGCCTGGCATCGGCGCAGCCACCGGCGCAACGGCGCCGCAGCCGGAGCAGAACCGCGCAGTCGGGTGCAAGGCGTTACCACATTGCTGACAAAAGGCAGGCATAATCGATCCCTCCGCGGAATGAGCCCATTGGAATCATGATACGGATTCGCAACGCCTCGGGTTCCCGCAAGCTTTCCTGTCCGCTGCTTCGCTCCCCTGCTCCCTGTTCCCTAATCCCTGTTCCCTGCCTCTTTGTAAGGCGACCTCAAATACCGCCGGGCGATATCGGCGCGCGAGGTCTCTGGCCCCGCGTCAATCGCCTCCTGATAATCCCGGACCGCCTGCTGGCGCTCGCCGGCCGCATCACGGCACTCCCCGGCGTTCAGCAGCGAGCGAATCTTCAACTCCGGACTCACCCCCTGCATTCGCCCAGCTTCCTCGTAAGCCTCTGCGGCCTCGTCGTGGTGTCTTTGTCCGCGCAGCGCGTCCGCCAGTCCATAGTCGGCCAGCTCCATGCGCGCATCGGCAAAGTAGCCCGGCTTTGCATTGTCTGCCTGGATTTCCCGGTATGCGTCCACGGCCTTCATTCCCTCGCCCGCGTCTTTGCGCAGGTTCGCTTCCTCAAGGCAAAACAGGAAGTCGTGGGGATACTCGTTCTTCAACTGCATCACAACCTGGATGGCCTGGTCATACTTGCCCTCGCGCCGCAGAAAAAGCGCAATCGCGGTCTTGGCATCAAGCCGTGTGAGCACGCCGCGGTCGCCGTCGTCGCGCAGCAGGGCTAGGCCCGTGGCCTTCGATCCGGTAATTCCCGCAAAGCCGATCATCAGCTTGAACGGCCACGGCAGCGCGCCCACCACGTACTCATACACGCCTGTGATCAGCTTCGCGTCCACATAATTGGGATCGAGCTCAAGCGCGCGGGCGGCGTCGTCTTTGGCCTTCGTTGCTAGGTGAAATCCGGCGCCATACGACCGCTCCACCATCGCCACGTAAGTGCAGCGCAGGCTGCGCACCCATGCACGCGCAAACAGTGCATTCACATCGTTCGGATTCTGACTGAGCCGCCAGTCCGCCTCATGCACGGCCTCATCCGAAAGCGCAAAAATCCGGTCGCGCGTCTTGGGGTCTTCTTCCGTCGCATGGCGTCCGGTCAGGAAGCCGTCATTTGCATAGAAAGTCGTATCCAGCAGATCCTGGCGGTAGAGTTCCTGAAAGATCACCGCATTCAACAGGTATGCCGTCGCCTGCGGATCGCTCGGATGTTCCGCGTGGTAACGCTCGAAGCCGGCCACCGCTCCGGGATAATCGAGGTTGTAGAAGGATTGAAATGCCGCGCGCACCTGCGGGTCGTAGTTCATTGGGTTGGTGTCGACCGCAGAGGCACGCGCCGAGGCCGGCGCGCAGACCAGTGCGCCTGCCGCAATCAATGCTGCTCTTCGCAACCAGCCTGACTTCAACCCCGGTTTCAACTTCGCCTCGCCTCATTCTTATCGTATCGCCGCGGTCGCGAACCTTCGCCCAGTTGCCCTCGTCTCCGCCTTCCCTGGCTCCGCAACCTATGTTCGCCGCGCCGATTGCGCTTTTCTGCTCCGTTGCTCCCAGTCCGCTTGCTCCCTGCATTTAGCATCGAGGTATGGCCAACACCGAGTTGTTGCGTCCGGCAACCATCCCACCCGCAGACAAGCTCGACGCCGCGCGCGAGCGCCTGATCGTCGCGGTCGACGTCCCCAGCGCCGCCGCGTCGGCCGAATTGGTGAAGAAACTCGAGGGCGCCTGTCGCTGGTTCAAGGTTGGGTTAGAGCTTTTCACTGCCGCGGGGCCGGCCGTTCTCGAGCCGCTGATCGATGGCGGCTACTCAGTTTTTCTCGATCTAAAATTCCACGACATTCCTAATACGGTTGCGGGAGCGGTGCGTTCGGCGACCTCGCTTGGCGTGCGCATGGTCAATGTCCACGCTGCCGGCGGTCCGGCGATGCTGGCCGCTGCAAAGGCCGCGCTGGAAGGCGTGACGAATCCGCCCGAGCTTCTTGCCGTCACCGTGCTCACCAGCATGGACGCTGCAGCCCTCAATGCATCCGGCATCGCCCGCTCGCCTGCGCAACAGGTCGAGCTGCTCGCAAAGATGTGTCTCTCGGCAGGAATTCGCGGTTTCGTTTGCTCGCCCCAGGAGGTCGCGGCCCTGCGCGCGCTCACCGGGCCCGAAGGGGTCCTCGTCATTCCCGGCATTCGCCCGGCCGCATCCGAAATTGGCGACCAAAAGCGCATCGCCACTCCGGCCGAAGCCATCCGGAAGGGCGCCAGCTACCTCGTCGTGGGCCGGCCGATTACGCAAGCGGCAGATCCAGCCCAAGCGGCACAATCGGTGCTGCGGGAGATGGCGGAGGCGCTGTAGCCAGCCTTCAGCCGAGAGCCACTTGTTGGCCCCCGGCTTCCGCTCATCGCGCGCGACGAACTTTAGATCGGCCCGCCCGTCGTTTTCCGCGCGTGCGCTACGTTGTCAGGGTCGTCAGTGAACACTTTGCCTGGGCCATAGGCAAACTTCAGAAACTGCGATCCGTACTTTCGAATCGCGTCCCGGCGGCCGTCGTCCCACGTTACGCGAGCCTCGCCATCAACATACTCCCACCGGCCGTGTTTATCGCCAATTGTCCTGAAGGCGGTGCCATCCTCGTTGAGAGTGATGTAGAAAGTGTTCCCAGAACCGTCGCCGCACTCCCATTTGCCCAGGAACCGGCCGCGGCTGGGGACGATGGCGCTTTCTTCGTTGGTTGACGCGACGCCTCCCGCAATCTCCACACGGTCAATGTCAGCGAGGTTGAAGGTCTGGCGATGACCGTCCTTGAAGGTGATGACGATCGTGCCCGGGCTGTCTTTCGGCGCCGCGGAAGCGGCCACCGTGCCAAGAAAGCCGGTCAGGCAAAGCAGCGCTGCGATTCGGGTGAAGCGGAAAAAACTTCTCATGCAGTTCTCCGTAGTTGTCATGTACGCAATCCGCATGTGAGCGGTTCCGGATATCTAACATTCTGCGGCCAATGAGCGCAGGGGGGAGTTAATTCGTTAGGGCCAATTGCGCCATCGAGACCGCAAAAAGCCCGGCTCATCGCCGGGCTCCTTGCGAACAAAAACTTCAACAAACACTTTAAAGCTTCTCGAAAAACTCACAGACCGAGCACGAGATATATACGCCGCCAGGAACGCCTCTTTCGCGATCCTTTACGCGCTTCACAATGCGCGTCGGCTTGCCGCACTTTGGGCAATCGGTCGACTTCGTGGTGTCCATCACCTTCTTGCGGTCACCTGTCTTTGCAATCTTGGCCATCTGTAAATGGTTCTCCTTTGTGGTTGTCTCTGCTCGCGCCCCCTTCAGCGGGGCGGCTTCAACGGCGCGGCCGCTCACGTTACCATCGCGACTCGCTTTCCTCAGTTTATATGAAAATCCCGCTTGTCTTCGTCCGAACAGGCCCCGTAGAATGGCCCCGTAACTTCCCCGAACCCTCAAGAGGCGACGCACCACCGTTGCAGATCCACGCGCTCTACTCTGTTGTCTCCTGTCTGCATTTCACCAGGCGACTTGCTCTTCTGCTCCTGCGCGCTCCAACCAGCTTCCCCGGAGGAAAAATGACCCGGCAAGTCCTCGGCCGCGTTGCAAGCTTCGCACTCTTTCTCGCGGTCTTAACTCTCTGCGTTTCTTCCGCCTCGCTTCACGCCGCGCCCGCCGCTCATGCCGGCAAAACCCGCACATACTACGTGGCCGCCGACGAAGTCGATTGGGACTATGCGCCCTCGGGCCGCGACGAAGCCATGGGCATGCCCTTCGACGAGGTCGCGAAGGGATTCACAGAGACCAGCGCCAACCACATCGGCCGCGTCTACAAAAAAGCCATCTACCACGAGTACACCGACGCCACATTCACCAAAATCAAGCCGCGCGCGCCCCAGGACGCATATCTCGGCATCGTTGGCCCTATTCTCTACGCTGAAGTCGGCGACACCATCAAGGTCATCTTCAAAAACAACGCGACTCACCCCTTTGGAATGCATCCGCACGGGGTGAACTACACCAGCGATTCTGAAGGCGCCGACTACAGCAGCGGCACCGGCGCCAGCGGCACAATGGACGATCGCGGCGGCTGCATCGCCCCCGGTGCCACGCACACATACACATGGAACGTGCCTGACCGCGCCGGACCCGGCCCCAACGATCCCAGTTCCCTGTTCTGGCTTTATCACTCTCACTGCGATGAGCTGCGCGATGTCGCTTCGGGTCTCTTCGGCGGCATCGTTATCACGCGCCGCGGGATGGCGCGCCCCGACGGCACGCCGAAGGATGTCGACGAAGGATTCGTGACCATCTACATCGCCATCAACGAGAACGAGAGCTGGTATCTCGACGACAACATCAAGGCGCACATCCCCGATCCCACCAAGCTCAACCGCTACGAATCAAAGCCCGTCACCGCGAACGGCATTCTGGGCACAATCGCGGGTGCGGGATTCTTCGAAACCAACATCAAATGGTCCATCAACGGCTTCATCTACGGCAACGGGCCGATGATGACCATGAAAGCCGGCGATCATGTGCGCTGGTACGTGGCCACCCTTGGTGACTTCTTCAATGGACACACGCCCCATTGGCATGGCAACACCGTGCTGGTCGGCGGCCAGCGGACCGATGTTTTGAACATCGCATCTGCACAAATGATCACCGCGGACATGACACCCGATGCCGTCGGCGTCTGGCTTTACCACTGCCACATCAGTGACCATATGCTGGCCGGAATGATGGCGCGCTACCAGGTGCTGCCGCGTTGAAACAACGGCCCGCTTGAACAGGCAAAAGATGCGGCGTAAGCTTAGACTCGTCAACGAAGGGAGGTCGCTCCGGTGACAATGCAACAGATGCGTGCAATCGTATTACCGGTCCTTGGTCTGACATTGTTTTGTGCAGGCGCAGCGCACGCGGCTCCCGCAAGTCCTTGCGCTCTGCTCACCACGCAGCAAGTGAGCGCAGTGCTCGGCGCAACCTTTGATAAGGCGATCCCGGCCGGACCGAAGATTTGTGAGTGGATCGCGACGGGCGCAAGCGGACCCAATGGAACGAAAAAGGTCGAGCTGGTGTTGGTTCCTGCAAACACGTTTGCCACGCGGTTGACTCCGATGCCGGCTCCCGTAACCAGAACGCCGGTCAGCGTGGGCGATGCCGCGAATTACGAGACCACGCCGATGGGAGGCACCCTGTCCGTGCAGAAGGGCGCCACTTACTTCATCCTTCAAGTACGCGGTGTTCCCCTCGCCAACCAGCAAGCCATGGAGATCGCGCTGGCGCAAGACATTCTGGCACTTCTCTGAATTCTTGCTCGAATCGGGCTCTCCCCGTTCGCTCTTGAACTTCCGCGTTCGGTGCCCGGTGGGCCGCCGCGGACAAGGAACGCGGCCCGGCTCGAAGTTCCCGCGGCAAAGCAAGATTTCGCCCTTGGACGGATGGCCAGAGAAGACAGGGATCACCCGGCGCCGGATGACGGGCCACTCACCCCATCACTCCGAAACACTCTCCAGATCCGATGTCCGAGCCACTTGCCCTTTAGAGCCTCGACACCAGCTGATTTGAGCCTGCCGGCGGCTGGGTTTTCGCGGGAGGGGTGCCGCTGCCAGAGTTGGACGGCGTGGCTTGCGGCTGTGACTGCGAGTTTGGCGTCGCAGGTTGCGCCGGCTGATTTGCAGGTTGAGCCGGCGGCGTACTCGACTGCTCGTCGGGATTCGCGCCCGGCATCTCATCGGGATGCGGCTTGGGGAACTGCACGGGGCGCATCTCACCCTGGCTGTTCGTGTCTGCCGGCAGCG
>DATKMH010000038.1:0-60589 GCA_035541975.1 Occallatibacter sp.
AAAAACGGTCGACTCTGCCGCCCGCTTCGGCCGCAATGCGTACGCTTCAACGTGGCAAAACAGGCCGGCCACCAGCAGCTCGACCAGAAAAAACGAAATGCCGATCACGATGGGCACTGAGCGGTCGATTCGCGAAAGCATGTAGGCCAGGCCCGCCAGCATCACCACCAGGAACCGCACAAGGATGCCGCGCGGCACCAGGCGCGGAAACTCGAATGCCAAAATGATGGAGATTAAATAGACGCCAAGCGGAAGAATCCAAAGCAGAGGAATAGGCGCGATGTTCGCGGTGATGTAGCTCGTCACCGCGCACAGCTGCATCGAGGCGCCCATCGGCAGCAAAATCCAAAGCAGCTTGTGCCATAGCGGCGCGTCGGGCGCTTCCGTCTCGGTTTGCGCGGCAGCCGGCGCCACCTCGCCAAATTCACGGCGCGTTCGCATTGCCAGAATCGCAACCAGAACCGCGAATACCGCAAACCCGCAACACCACGCACCGCGCTGCCATTGCAGCGTCAGGTTCGGCTCAATCAACGTGGGATATGCAGCGAGTGCCAACAACGATCCAAGATTCGAAAGCGCAAACAGCCGATAAGGGATGCCTTTGCCTTCGATCCTGGCCCACCACACCTGCAGCAGCGGACTCGTCGAGCCCAGCAGCAGAAATGGCAGCCCGATCCACACACTGAGTGCCAGAAAAATTGTGGTCACGGGATGCGCCGCGCCGCTCGCCTGCGCAGTGCCATGCGCCGAATAGCCGCTGCCGCTGACCCAAACTGCGCTCAGGACGAACGCAACGGCAAGCAGGCCCAGGTGCAGGCTCCGGTTTGGATGCCGCGCGAGCCAGTGCGCATAAAGGTAGGCAACCAGCAGCACGGTTTGAAAAAAGACCAGGCATGTAATCCACACCGCGGCCGAGCCGCCGAGAATTGGCAGCAGTTGCTTGGCCGCCATGGGCTCAACAAGAAAAAGCAGAAATGCAGAGAGAAAGATCGCGCCCGCAAACAATGGACGCGACAACCGAGCGCCCAAGCTCAGTGCGCCTTGGCCGTCTCGCCCGCCGAAGAGATTTTGGCTTCGGCTTCGGAGATGACGCGCAGCGCCTCGTCGTAGGCCTCTTCGCTCTCGCCGGCCTCGTTCCACATCTTCTGGCCGCGATCGAGCTGCTGCTTCGCGCGCGCAACGTCGATCTCCTCGGGCTTCAGCGCGTCGTTGGCGAGAATGGTCACGCGGCCGGGCAGCACTTCCACAAATCCCCAGCTCACGTTGTAGCGGATGGAAATGCCGGCACCGTCTCCACCGCCCGCAACCGCTTCGGCGGCGCCGTGAATGGTCACGTCGCCCGCGCCCAGCTCGGCCATCAGCGGCGCGTGGCCGTAGAGCACCTCCATGTAGCCGGACTTCGAGGGCAGCTCCACCGCCGTGGCGTCCGCCTCAAAAAGCGTGCGCTCGGGCGTGACGAGGCGAACGCGGAGTTGATTTGTGTCGTCGGCCATAAAACAGTTCTCAGTTCTTAGTTCTCAGTTCTTAGTTCCCTGTTCGTAGCTCGATTCGCTGTGAACTGCGAACTACGAACCGTGAACTTCATTTACACCGTCGCCTTCAGCTTCTCTGCGGTTTCAAGCACTTCTTCGATACCGCCCTTCATATAGAACGCCTGCTCGGGCACATCGTCGTGCTTGCCTTCGATAATCTCCTTGAATGCGCGCACCGTGTCGGCGATCTTGACGTAAGCGCCGGGAATGCCCGTGAATTGCTCGGCCACGTGGAACGGTTGCGACAGGAATTTTTGAACTTTTCGTGCCCGGGCAACCGTCAGCTTGTCGTCTTCAGAGAGCTCGTCGATACCGAGAATCGCGATGATGTCCTGCAGGTCCTTGTAGCGTTGCAGAATCTTCTTTACTCCTTGCGCGACATCGTAATGCTCGTCGCCAACCACGCGCGCCGTCAAAATGCGCGAGGTTGATGCCAGCGGATCGACGGCCGGATAAATGCCCAACTCCGACAGCGGCCGCGACAGCACCGTGGTCGCGTCAAGGTGGGCGAAGGTTGTAGCGGGCGCGGGATCGGTAAGGTCGTCGGCAGGCACGTAGACAGCCTGGACGGAAGTGACCGAACCTTTGCTCGTAGAAGTAATGCGCTCCTGCAGCTCGCCCATCTCCGTGGCCAGGTTCGGCTGGTAGCCGACGGCCGACGGCATGCGGCCCAGCAGCGTGGACACTTCGGAACCCGCCTGCGTGAAGCGGAAGATGTTGTCGATGAAGAGCAGCGTGTCCGCACCTTCCACGTCGCGGAAATATTCGGCGACCGTGAGCGCGCTCAGCGCCACGCGCAACCGCGCTCCGGGCGGCTCTGTCATCTGGCCATAAACCAGCGCGCACTTCGAGTCCTGCCACTTGCCCGGCTTGATCACGCCCGACTCGGTCATTTCAAGCCACAGGTCGTTGCCCTCGCGCGTGCGCTCGCCCACGCCGCCAAACACTGAGAAGCCGCCGTGGTTTTTGGCCACGTTGTTGATGAGCTCCATGATGACGACGGTTTTGCCCACGCCTGCGCCGCCGAACAGGCCGATCTTGCCGCCCTTCAAAAATGGCTGAATGAGGTCGATGACCTTGATGCCGGTCTCGAACATCTCTTCTTGCGTCGACTGCTCGTCGAACAAGGGCGCCGGCCGATGAATGGGCATGCGCGACTTTTCGCCAATCGGCCCGAGCTCGTCCACCGGCTCGCCGATCACGTTCAGCACGCGGCCCAGCGTCTCTTTGCCCACAGGCATGCGGATCGGGCCGCCGAGATCGATAGCGTTCATGCCGCGGACCATGCCGTCGGTCGCTTCCATGGCCACCGTGCGCACGCGGCCCTCGCCCAGGTGCTGCTGCACCTCGAGAATCACGTTGATGGGCGTGGGAACCGTGAAGCCGTCGCTCGTAACGCGCAGCGCCTGATAAATAGGCGGCATAGTGGCTTCTTCAAATTGAACGTCTACGGCCGGGCCGGAGACCTGAATAACTTTGCCGATGTTTTCTGCCATTGTTCTTTGCCTTCTTATTACAGAGCCATTAGCCTTTAGCTCTTAGCTTTTTTCTTGCCAATCCTGCGCTTGTGCTTCTCCATGCGAATCTTCCACCCGAAAAGACTAAGAGCTAAAAGCTAATGGCTAATAGCTGCTTTTCAAAGCGCTGCCGCTCCCGACACGATCTCAATAATCTCCTTTGTGATGGCGGCCTGGCGCACGCGGTTCATGTAGAGCGTCAGAGCGTCGATCATGTCGGAGGCGTTGTTGGTTGCCGAATCCATGGCCGTCATGCGCGCCGCATGCTCGGCGGCCACCGATTCCGTCATGGCGTGAAAAAGAACCGAAAAAATGTACTGCGGCAGCAGGCTCTTGAAAAGCTCCTCGGCCGGCTGCTCGTAAATGTAGTCGACTTCGGCGGTACCGAATTTCTTGGCTTCCTCGTCGGCTTCGGTGGTGTCCGCTGCCTCAAGCTCGATGCCGGCCGAGAGCGCAGCCTCGGCCACGCGCTCCTTCTCTTCTGCTGAAGGCTCAACCGCGCCGGTAATCTGCGGATTCTCAAGATCGATCAGCGGCAGGATGCGCTCGACGACGACCCGCTGCGCGATGACCGACTTGAACTCGTTGTAAACGATGTAGGCGGAGTCGATCTCTTCGTGCACATAGCGCGAGACGATCACGTGAGCCAGACCCTCGACGCGCGCTGGCTCAAGCTTCACCAGCAGGCCGGGGTGGTCGCCCGTTACTTCCACCGGTCCCTGTCGCGCTCCGCGCACCTGCCGCTTTACACCATGCTCGTTGGTCTGCTCCGTATAAACCGCAGCGGGATAGCGCCGGCGCAACTGATCGCGGCCCTTGCGGCCGATCGCCTCAATATCGATTTCCTTGTCCGGATTGCCGTTGATGAACTGGTACCCGGTCTTCAGAATGTTGGCGTTGAACGCGCCGGCGAACCCCTTGTCGCCCGAGACCACGACCACCAGCACGCGCTTTTCCGGCCGCGTGACAAACAACGGGCTGCAGAGGTTGCCGGATTTCTCGTCGAAGAGATCGACGCGGCGCCTCAGCGATTCGAGCACGCTGACGATCATGCGCGCGTATGGCCGAGCGGCGATGGCGCGCTCCTGCGCGCGGCGCAATTTGGCCGCCGAGACCATCTTCATGGCCTTGGTGATCTGCCGCGTGTTCTTCACGCTTCGGATCCGCCGCCGGAGATCGAGTACGTTTGCCATTTCTTCAGTTCGCAGTTCTTAGTTCTTAGTTCGTAATCGTTCCGTGTTTTCTTTGGAGTTCACTGTTACCGTCTCACAGTTGCAGCCGCCCGGTAGCGCTGCGAACTGCGAACTATGAACTGTGAACTGCCGTTTGCAGCTGCTGCTTAAACTCTCCCGCGTACTCCTTCAGCGCCGCGTGCAGGCGGTTGCGGAGATCGTCGTCGAGAGCCTTCTTTTGCGTAATGTCGCCGATCAGAGCCTGCTGCCGGTCGGCAAAGTATTTGTGCAGCCCGTCTTCGAAGGCTCGAATGTCGGCGACCTGAATATCGTCGAGATAGCCCTGCGTGCCGGCGAAGAGAACAATCATCTGCTGCTGCCAGGTCAACGGATGAAACTGCGGCTGCTTCAAAAGTTCTGTGAGCCGGACGCCGCGCGCCAGCTGCTTCTGCGTCAGCGGATCCAGATCCGATCCGAACTGCGCGAAGGCCGCCAACTCGCGATATTGCGCCAGGTCGAGCTTTAGCGTGGAGCCCACCTGCTTCACAGCCTTGATCGCCGCCGAAAATCCCACGCGCGAAACCGAAAGTCCCACGTTCACAGCCGGGCGAACGCCGGAGTTGAACAGGTCGGTCTCAAGAAAAATCTGCCCGTCGGTAATGGAAATGACGTTGGTCGGGATGTACGCCGAGACGTCGCCGGCCTGGGTTTCAATCACCGGCAATGCGGTCAGCGATCCGCCGCCGCGCTTGTCGCTCATCTTCGACGAGCGCTCGAGCAGACGCGAGTGCAGATAGAACACGTCGCCGGGATAAGCCTCGCGGCCTGGCGGCCGGCGCAGCAGGAGCGAAATCTCGCGATACGCCATCGCGTGCTTCGAAAGATCGTCGTACATCACCAGCGCGTGCTTGCCGTTGTCGCGGAAATATTCGCCCATGGCGGTTGCGGCATAGGGCGCGAGATAAAGCATCGGCGCCGGCTCCGAGGCCGATGCGGCAACGATGATGGTGTGGCCCATCGCGCCGTGCTCGGTCAGCGTCTGCACCACCTGCGCAATCGACGAGCGCTTCTGCCCGATGGCGCAGTAGATGCAGATCAGATCGTTCTTGGCGTTGTTGATGATGGTGTCGAGCAGCACCGCGGTTTTGCCGGTTTGCCGGTCGCCGATAATCAGCTCGCGCTGTCCGCGCCCGATCGGGATCATGGCGTCGATAGCCTTGAGTCCTGTCGCCATCGGCTCGCGCACCGGTTGCCGGTCGATGATTCCCGGCGCCAGGCGCTCGATAGGCAAGGAATCGGAAGTCGCAATTGGCCCCTTGTCGTCGATGGGCTGGCCCAGCGCGTTCACCACGCGGCCAATCATCGCCGTGCCCACCGGCACGGAAAGAATTTTGCCCGTGCGCTTGACCTCTTCGCCTTCCCTCAGCTCGGTGTATTCGCCCAGAACGACCGAGCCCACCTGGTCCTCTTCAAGCGAGAGCGCCAGGCCCGCGATGCCGTGCGGGAAGCTGAGCAGCTCGCCGGCCATCACTTTGTCGAGGCCGTGAATGCGGGCTATTCCGTCGCCGAGCGAGGTGATGGTGCCGACTTCGTCCACCTGGACCTTGGAGTCGTAGTTCGCGATCTGCGCGCGAAGAAGTTGTGTGATTTCGTCTGCTTTGATTTGAGCCATTTTGCAGGTTCCTTGCAGTTCGTAATTCGTAGTTTCGAGTTCGTAGTGTTAGTTCACAGTTTTCAACTGTTCGCCTTCAGTTTCTCGTCGCGCCATTCTCAGTTCCGCTGTGAACTACGAACTGAGAACTGCGAACTCTACCGCTTCATTCCGCCGTCAGCGATTCCCGCAGCCGATCCAGCCTTCCCTTCACGCTTCCGTCATAGACCGTGGACCCGATTCGCACCACCGCGCCGCCCAGAATCGATTGGTCCAGCGTGAAGCTCGGATCGATCTTCGTCCCCGCAACCTTGATCAGCTCCGCCACCAACGAGCTGCGTTCCTGCGCGTTCAACTCGCGCGCGGTTGAAATTTCAGCCGGCCGGATCCCGAGCCGCTGCTGCAGAATCCTGCGATATGCCGTGGCCACTTCCGCAACATTTCCAATGCGGTCGTTCTGGATCAGCACAGCGAGCAAATTCCGCAACTCCTTTTGCATCCCAAGCTTCGCATTCAGCTTGTCGAGTATCGCGATTTTCTGCGGCGCCGGAATCGCCGGATTGACGAAGAACGTGCGCAGCTCCGAACTCCCCTCCCACGTCGCCAGAAAATCGGAAAACTGCCGGTCGACGGCGGCCGTATCCAGCCTGGCATCGGTCACCACATCGGCAAAGGCTTCGGCATAGCGTGCAACAAAGGCAGGCATTTAGTTTCGCCCTCCTTTGCCCGGCGCATCGGCGGCAACGCCGGCAACAAACTCGGCAATCAGCGCGCGATCCGTCTCCGGGGTCAGCTTCAGCTGCTGCGTGGCCTGGTCGATGGCCAGATCGGCGGCAAAGTCGCGCAGCGCGCGGCGCACCTGCGCCGCGGCCACGTCAATCTCCTGTTCGGCTGCGGCCACAATGCGCGCGCTCTCTTCGCCGAGCGATGCCTTGATGCGCTTCTCGTCTTCGAGACTTTCCTGCTCAATCTGTGCGCGAAACTTCTCCATCTCCGCGCCCAGCCCTGCCAGCTTGGCTTCAATCGCGCTCAGGCGCGCCTGCGCATCCGCCGTTGCTTCGCGCGCGGTCTTCAGGTCCTGGCTCAGCGTCTGCTTGCGCTTGCGCAAAACCTTCGGCATCAGCCGGCCCAGCGGAATAGCAATCGCGAAAAAGATGATTCCGAAATTAATCGCGAGCAACAGGGTGACGGTCAGGTTCAGAGGAAGACCCAGCCTCCGCGCCAGCTTTTGCACCACGGGCGCATGCAGCAGTTCCTGTTCCTGCTCGGCTTCTTCCCTGTGCGGCGGAGGACTGGCGGAAACGTCAGCCGGCGAGGTGGCAGCAGGAGAATTGGCGGGCGCTGCACTGGGCGCCGGAGCGGCGCTCTGTGCCTGACTGGCGCCCTGGCCCGAACTCTGGCCAGCCGCGCGCACGGGCGCGATCGCAACCGCGGCAGCCAGCACGACCATGCAAACAACGGCCGGCAAAAACGCAAAACATTTCGTCTTCAGGCAGGGATTTCTCAACGCGAACCCCCGGCAACAGCGGGCAGAACGGCGCGAACGGCTTGGCCGGCCAGATCGGCCGCTGCCGCTTCCAGGGCCTTGCGAGCCTGAGCCGCTTCCGCATCAAACTCAGCCTTGGCCTGGCGAACCTTGTCGCCGGCTGCCTTGCGGGCGGCATCGAGCGCGGAGTCGCGCTCGGCATTCCACTGCTTCACGCGCTGCTCGCGCACCTTGTAGGCCTCGGCGCGGGCCACGCGCAGCCGTTCGCCATACTCCGCGGTCTTGGCTTCGGCGTCTGCCACTGCCTTCCGCGCGTCCTCCATCGCTCCCTCGGTCAGCGCGCGGCGCTTTTTTAGCGTCGCCGTCAGCGGCCCCTGCACCAGAAACTGGTAGCAAATCACCAGTACGATGAACAGCGCAGCCGTCGGCGTGGCGCCAATCAGAAGTTCTTCGATTGATTTGAGGATGTCTTGCATGAAGCTACTGCAGAGCCGGCCTTCTCACCCACGATTTTCATGTGTGGGACTCTTTTTTGTATCAGGGGCGACGGTTGACGGTCAACGCGCGGAGGACCGCGGAAACCGCATTCTGTGACAGCTGTCACGAAACGGGAAATTCACACAAAATATCGCTTGATATTGCCCAAAACGAGCCTACACTGGATGTACCACCTAGACCCGGTCCAGGGTCCAGCGGGCTGCCGGTTTTGGGATATCCTTCCACTCCCAAGGCCGGACGCCCGCCTCTTAATTTCTGGACAACTTCCAGCCGTTAGCTCTCAGCCGTCAGCCCTCAGCCAGCAGCTTTATGGCGCGAAAGCGTGGAGCAGCCCGCCTCTTCGATTCTCGGGTATGGATAGATCCCATCAGCTGCGGCCGAGATTGGCTGCCTCGATGCTAACCGACCGCACTCCTGAGCTGACGGCTGACGGTTGAAAGCTAGAAGCTAGTGGCTAGGAGCTGGAAGCTGCTCTTTCATCAGCCCCTGCCCGCGCAGCCACGTCTCCAGCAGCCCCGGCCACTGATCCAGCGACGCATCGCCTTTGCCCAGCCCGCTGCCGTGCGCGCCGTTCACAAACACATGCAGCTCCGACGGCACGCCAGCCTTCAAAAGCTCCTGGTAAAACTCCACGCTCGCCGCCGGAGAAACCGTCTTGTCTGCAAATGTCTGGTAAATGAACGTCGGCGGAGTGTCCTTCGTGACAAAAAGAAGCGGATCGTACTTCGCCCTCAGCGCGTCGCACTGGTCCATCAGGTTCAAAATCTTGCAGTAACTCAGGTAGGTCGTGTCGCGCGTAATGGCATCGAGCCACGGATAGCCGAGCACAAGATAATCCGGCCGGCTCGACGCGCGATCGATGGGGTCTTCGGCGTCGGAGTTTCCCGCGACCGGCTGCGTGCCGGCCAGCGCCGCCAGATGCCCTCCCGCCGAAAATCCAATCACCACGATCCGATTCGGATCGATGTGGTAGTCCTCTGCCCGCGCGCGAACCGTCTGAATGGCGCGCCGCGCGTCCAAAAGCGGCACCGGAAAGGGATACCCGTGCGACGCCAGCCGATAGCTCAGGATGAAGGCGTGGAATCCCCGCGCCGTGAACCAGTCCGCCACCTCACGCCCTTCCAGGTCGCCCGCCAGGTGAATATAAGCACCGCCGGGAAAGATGATCACCGCCGAGCCATTGCTTGCGCCGGCACGGGGACCGAAAATCGTGAGCGCCGGCGTGTCGTCGCATGGATCGCTTTTGGTGGGTGGCGATGTCTGCAGTCCCTCTGTCTTCTCTCCCGGCGGAGTTCCGGGCCACAGCTTGATGGTCTGAATCCCGAGAAAGTTGTTGTCGGTGCCGGGCGTGGCGCAGTTGGCAAGCTGCGCGTGGGCGGAGGGCCCAGCCAGCGCCGCCGCGATAAGGATTGCGAAGAGCCGCTTCATGATTACCTCGCTGCGATTCGCGAGAAGTATAAAGGCTGGGAGCAAGAGAACGGGAGAAGCAAGTTCTCGCGGCGTTGATTTTCCTGCCCGATTCAGAGCCAGATCGCGCTGTGGCCGGGACAGTGGCTCGCCGCCTGCTCGCACAGCGTCTCGGCCAACTCCGTCCCATAGCGCGCAAAATAATACGCGCCGCCATGCACGCGCTCCTGCAGCACGCCTCCGGGATAGAGCGCGTTGAAGATTGAGTTCGCGTGGCGCGTCAGCGTGGACTCGCGCTGCAGCTGGAAGTTCGCCGCCAGCGTGCGCAGCCTGTTCATCTGGTAGCGCATTTTTCCCGCCGCCGTGTCGGCCGACTGCCCCAGCGCCTTGTCCTGCGACTGAAGCCACTCCACCAGCGCCGTCAACTCGGCATCGAGAGCGTTTCCCGCCGCCGCTAATTTTTTCTTGGTCTCGGGCGGCATTGTGCGAGCTGCCAATCGTAGCGCCAGGCTTGCCGCGCTCTCCTCGCCGAAAATCTGCTCCAGCTGCAAATCGTGTTTGCGCAGCAACTCTGCTGCCCACGGCTCAATCAGCGTTGCAGAAAAGCGCGCAATCGGCGGCGTCTGCCGGCCCAGAATGCGCTCGAACAACACTGTCGACTGCGCCAGATACGCAATCTCTGCCGGCCCACCCACCTGCGCCGTGGTGCCAAAAAGAAAATCCTGAAACACGGGCCGCAGCAGCGCCGCTGGAGAAATGCGTTCCGGCTCGGACTCGAGAATCCCCAGCAAGTCCGCCGTCGAAAGCTTTTCGCCTTCCGCGTGCCACAATCCGTTCGGCTCATTGACCGTCGGCGCCGTGCGCCGCAGCGCCGTCCGCGCGCCGGTTTTCTCGTCGATCAGGAACAGCACGCTCGACCCCGGCGTCACCGCGACCTGCACGTGGTAGCCCGCAGCTTCGAGCGCCTGCCCGCGCTCAATGAGTGCCGCATGAAATTCGTCGGCGCGCTCAATGGCCGCGCGCAGCACCGGCGCTCCCAATCTGTGAAAGTCCCGCCCCGCCGCGTCGACAACCAACAGTCCCTGTGCTGCGAAAACCTTCTCGTAGAACTCTCCAAACGCCTGCGCAAATGTGCGTCCCGGGCGGTAAGCCTCAACCAGCGCACTGGTCGTGTCGGAAGGCCCGAGAAGTTCAGCAGCGCGGTCGGCCAAAGCAACAATCGATTCATCAAAAACGATCCGCCCAGCCGGCAGCGCCGCCTCGGGAGCCTTTTCGTACCTCAGCTCAGCCAGCTCGCGCCCCGCCGGAAACGCTACATGACTGATCTCGGCGAAGTCGTGATCTTCAGAGGCTAACCAAAAGACCGCAACCAAAGGCTTGCTGCACGCAGTGCTGCCCTTGCGCGCCCGCGCAATCGCCGTGGCGGCTTTCAACGGCGTATAAAGCGGCCCGCCGAACAAGCCCACCTGCTGCCCGGTCAGAATCGCGCCTGCGCCCTCTTCAAGCGCGGCCAGCGAATCCTCGGCCGCGGCAGAACGGTTCTGTTCAGCCAACAAATGCACAAGCTGTGCCCAATGCGCGGGGCGCGCCGGGGGAGGGGTGCCAATCTCATCCAAAGGCAAAAAGCCTGGAAGGCCCCCGGCACAAAAGTCGAGAAAAAGGCGGCTCTGGCCCGGCATGAGCGTCACTGGATAACAATCGGCTTTCAAGGATTCGTTCCTCGGGCGATGTTTGTGGCGGAGGCGGAAGGGCTCGCGCAGTCTGAAATATTTGCTCTCCCTAGGATGCCACGGCGCCCCGCGCCGATGCAGAAAGCTCTCGTATACTCGTGATGATTGAGCCAATCACCGCTCGCGAGAGAAAGAGGAACCGATGCCAGCGAAATCTCCGCGCAAGCCCAGCAAAGCCAAATCGGCGAAGGTCAAGACCGGATCGATCGCCAAACCCGCAAGAATCGAGCGCGCCACCATCATCAGCTCCGAGGTCGTCTACACCGGCCCGCTCTTCCGCGTTCTCCACGACAAGCTGATTGAGCCCGACGGACGCCGCAATGAGCGCGACGTCATCCGCCACAACGGCAGCGTCGTCATCCTCGCCCTCGACAACTCCAAAAGCAAGTCCAACCCGTGGATCGTGATGGAGCGCCAATACCGGCACGCCGCCAACCAGTTTCTGTGGGAGCTGCCTGCAGGCAAGCTCGAGCCCGGCGAAGATGCGCTCGAGGGAGCCAAACGCGAGCTGGCCGAGGAAACTGGCTATCGTGCCAAAAAGTGGCGGCCGCTGGTCGAGTACTACGCCAGCCCCGGCTTCCTTGGCGAATCCATGCAGGTTTTTGTCGCCGAGGGCCTTGAGCCGGGCGCCGACCATCCCGAAGAGGACGAAAAGATCGAGCTCCGCCTGGTCAAGCTATCCGACGTGCTGAAGGCTATCGAAAAAGGCGCCATCCTCGACGGTAAAACCTTGAGCAGCGTGCTTTTATACGACCGCATAAAGAATCGCCGGCGGTAAAGGCAGGCCGCGGTTTCAACAGCGGCGCTTGCAAGCCCGGCGAATCGAACGCCAGGTAAATCGCAGCCCGGATCTCCTCGTGCGCTTGGCTTCCGCGAGCCGCGCTTTTCCTCTTTCCCGATTTTTTCTGCCCGGTTCCACGTTGTGGAACAACCTTTAATCAACCTTTCGCGTCTTTCTCGCGTCATAACAAGTATCGGGGGGGATCACCCTTATCCCCGCCGTATCCCACAAAAGAAAGAAGGAAGCTGTGGCTCAGTACAAAGGTAAGGTCAAGTGGTTTAACAATGCCAAGGGCTACGGATTCATCGGACGCGAAGACGGACCAGATGTATTCGTTCACTACTCAGCGATTCAGCTGGACGGGTACAAGACACTCAAAGAAGGCGATGAGGTCGAGTTCGACATCGTAGAAGGCCAGAAAGGCCCGCAAGCGGATGCCGTTGTCCGCAATCGGGATAGCGCAGCCGCCCACAACGCCGCCTAAGCGTTCGTAGGGCTCCCGGGCGTTCCCCGCACGACCGCCGCCCGGCGGCTGAGGGGTGAATTGCGCCCAGTCTCCATCTCCCTATCACATCTGTTTTTGAGCGTCCCCGGGAAGGGGATCTGCGATCGCCTTTTTCTTCATTCAAACCTTCGAACTTGGGGAATGTGAGGATCCTGTCAACCCCCTCCGCCAAAATTATTCCGCCCGTTCTCCTCTAACTCCTTATTTCCCTGGTCCCTACGTTCCTATGTCCTTGCATGTCAAGTTTGCCGGTTATTTATTCGAATTTGCTATCCTTGCCTTGGATGAGCAAAACGACCTCAATTGCGGCGGCGGCCGCTCTCAGGTGCAGTCGCACACGGGCTTGTCATCTATTTACTGAGTAGTAATAATTTTCCTCAGAATTTGGATTGGTGGAAAAATAATTAAACCATCTTTCTTGGCCCATTGATGAACTGTTAAACACTTAAGTCATTTATAATCAGCAAGAATTGCGCCAAAATCAGGGCAAGTTTACCAGAAAATTATCAGTAATTTTCTGGTAAACAATTCGCCCCTGAATATCTGACCGCCAGAGCCCGTTCCAACGGACCTGATCCCGCCGGCGCCTTCCACCACCCACTGTCCACCGCCCGCCATCTCAGTCCATACTGCAAACGGAGCCATTTCATGGACAACCGCACCATGGCCCGCCTGCTCGCCGAAACCGCCGACCTCATGGAGATTGACGGCGCCGACAGCTTTCGCATCCGCAGTTACCGCCGCGCCGCCGACGCTGCCGAGCAAACCACCGTCGACCTCGTGGAAGCGGCCGCTGACACCGCGCGCCTGCTCGCCATCGACGGCATTGGCAAAAGCATGGCCGCGAACCTACAGGCCATCGCTGCCACCGGCACGCTGCCGCTGCGCGAGCAACTGCTGGCCATATATGGCGCGGGCGTGCTGGAGCTGCTGAAGCTGCCCGGCATGGGCCCAAAGACTGTGGCATTGCTTTGCGATGCAGGCGTGATCGGCAGCGCCAGTCCGGACTGCATTGCCCAGCTTGCCGAAGCCATTGCAGCCGGCCGCCTGAAGGGCCTGCCGCGCATGGGCGCAAAGCAGATTGAGAAGCTCCAGAAAGGCATCGAGGACTATCGCCGCAGCGCGGGCCGCTTCCGCATCGACGTCGCCGACGAGGAAGCCGCCCGCATTGCGGCCTACCTCCTGAAACTCGACGGCATCGCTCGTGTCACCCCAGCGGGCTCACTGCGCCGCGGCCGCGAGACCGTTGGCGATCTGGATCTGCTGTGCACCGGCCCAGCGTGTGCCGTCGGCCAAACCGAGGCGGCCGTTCTGCACGTGGCCGCGTATCCGGGCATTCACGACATTATCGCCAAGGGCGAAAACAAAGTCAGCTTCCACGTCGATCGCGGCCTGCAGGTTGACGTGCGCCTGCTGCCCGAGTCGAGCTACGGCGCCGCGCTGCAATACTTCACCGGCTCTAAGGCACACAACGTCACGCTGCGCCAGCGCGCGCTCAAGCTTGGCTACACGCTGAATGAGTATGCGCTGGCGCGGCTAAGCGACGGTTCCGCGGTGGCGGCTGCGACGGAAGAGGAGATTTACGCCGCCCTGGGAATGGACTGGATGCCGCCGGAGATGCGCGAGAACCTGGGCGAGATTGATGCGGCCATCGAGCGCGCGCTGCCGCGCATCGTCCAGCTCAGCGACATACGCGGCGATGTGCACATGCACACCACCGCCAGCGACGGCCGCAACTCCATCCGCGAGATGGCCGAAATGGCCGCGGCCTGCGGCTACGGCTACATCGCCATTACTGACCACTCAAAGAACCTGGCCATGACCAACGGCATGGACGAGAAGCGCGCGTTGGAGCAGATCGCGCAGGTGCGCGTGGCCGATCGCGAGATGGAGGGAAAGATTCGCATCTTCACCGGCATTGAGGTGGACATTCTGGCCGACGGCGCGCTCGACCTGGCCGACGAAGTGCTGGCGCAGATGGACGTTGTCATCGCCAGCGTCCACTCTCGCTTTGACCAGCCTCGCGAGGAGATGATCGCTCGCGTGATTCGCGCCATCGAGAATCCCTATGTGCGGATCCTCGGTCATCCAACCGGCCGTCTGCTCTTGCGCCGCGAGCCCTTCGACTTGGATATGCCTGCGGTTTTGAAGCGCGCAGCCGAGCTGGGCGTGGCCATGGAACACAATGCCGCGCCGGAACGCCTCGACCTGAACGACCGCGATTTGCGGCTGGCCAAAGAGGTGGGCTGCAGGATCGTGATGTCATCGGACTCGCACGACAGCCGGAACCTGGGCAAGATGGGCTACGGAGCCAAACAGTTGCGCCGCGCATGGCTCACGGCAGAGGACGTGCTGAACACCCGCGAGGCTGACGGGTTTCTGGCCGGGCTGCGGGCGCGGCCCTGACGGCCTGCCGCCGCCATCGTGCCTCCGACCCCATCCCCCAAAGGTCACCAGCCTTCAGCACAAAGGGATTGGCGCCGGCCGAAGGACCCCTTGGCTTCCTGTGCTCGATTGGGATTACCATAAGGCTCACGATGTGAGGTCGCCCCATGAGCTTGCTACAACAGGATGCACTGGACGACGCCGCGCTCGGCGAAGAGCTAACCAAAGGGTCCAGTCACGTTGTGTGGGCCACGATAGCCGCCATCGTTGTGGTCAGCATCGCCATCGGCAGCTACATCTACTTTGAACGGGCGCCGGTGGTTTCAACCGGCGAAGTCATCGCGGTCTGGGTCCATCCCCAGCACACAGAGACGTCCGGCCTTGACGCTAATGGTGCGCCCATGGCGAAGGAGATTGTCGACCAGGTGATGGTCTTCACTCAGGTGAAGCTCGAAAACCACACAAGCCATCCGCTTTACCTGATGAATGTTCTCACCAATGCCACGTTCGCCGATGGAATCCATTCGAGCTACGCGGCCAACGAAGGCGACTATCAGCGGATCTTCGTGGCTTATCCCGATATTCCTGTGCCCCACAACGCGGCTCTCTCCCCGCTCGACACGACCATCGGCCCCGGCCAAACCGTGGAGGGAACATTCGTGTCGGCTTTCAAGATGACGAAACAGGACTGGGACGCGCACACCAAGCTGGACTACACCTTCGATTTCCGCTATCAGCCCAGCCTCACGCTCACGCCCCAGGTTCCGATTACTGAACAGTAGGCGGTACCGGCGCGTTCTTCGGGGTCGACAGATAGCCCGAAATCTCGTTCCGGGAGTTGATGTTGTTCACCACGATCTCGTAGAGCGATGAATCCTTGCCGCTGTAGAACTGCAAGGGCTCGTTGACGTTGCGATCTTTCTTCTCGTACATCTTGTCGTCGGCAAAAATGTCGAGCGTGAACTTGTTGTGCCTGGCGTCGGTCCGCCTCAATTCCAGCGAGACCGTGCCCACGGGTTTCCTTTGTCCTTTGTCCAGCGAGAACTCGTAGAAGTTGCGGTCGCCTTTGTGTTCCAGCAACACCAGCTCGTCGTGATTGCGAGCGATGGTGCTGTTGGCGTTGGTCAAATCTCCCTTGACGGATTGGAGCTCATTGTTGGTGTTGGCAAGGTCGCCCTGCGTCTTGGTCAGGTCGGTCTTCACTCCGCCCACGTCCGTCTTCACGTTCGTCAGGTCGCTTGAAAGTCCGTTCACCTGCTGCGCGGTTTTCTGCTCCGCGCTTTCGTCCGCTTCCTCACGCGCCACGATTGCCTGCGCGCGCTCGTCGAGCTCTTTTTGCGTCAGGCCGACCGATTTGCCCAGCTCGTCGGTGGCCACCTTCAGGCGGGCATTGGTCTCGCGCAATTCCGCAGCCATTTGCGTGTTCTGCTGCTTAGCGTCGGCTAGCTCGGCCTGCGCATTGCTCAGCTTGGTCGTCAAAGTGAAACACCAGATCAGGCTTCCCACAGCGGCCAGCAATGCAATGGCAATCGCCGCCAACAGTGCACCGGAGTAAGTTCGGGGAGCTTCTTCCATTTCGCTCATGCTTTACCTTTCGTGGGCGGGCATTCGAAGGGGCTCGGCCCATCCTAGTGGTGGCATCTAATCCGGTTAGACGCCGCAGAAAGGGGAAATTGTCTCAATCGCTCCGGAAATCCCATCCTTGACAATGTTACCGGCTCGCCCAGCCCGGTTGAAGCTGCGATTTCCGATCTGCGCTTTCGGTGAATCTACAGGATAAATTGAGCCGGCGGGACTGAGGCCGTTCCGGAAAGGATTCGGCGCCGGCAGACGACTCGCGGCGGCAACCGTCCCACCTTCCGTGACAAGCATGGAACAGCTACGTTATAAACATCTTTACTGCATTTTTCGGCGCCGGGCACGACTTTAGGCTGTCCGGAACTCCACCACACCGGCCAACTTGCCATAAAAAAGGGAGAAACGAAGGCTATGCCGACTGCTGTCGCGGGAAAGGGCCTTGAAGGAATTGTCGCCGCCAACTCCGGCATTTGCTGGATCGACGGAGAAGCGGGCATCCTCTCCTACCGCGGCATCGATATTCACGAGCTGGCCGAGCACTCGACATTTGAAGAAACTACTTACCTGCTGTGGAACGGCATGCTGCCGAACGAGCTGGCATTGCGCGAGTTTTCGTCGCAACTGGCGCTAGCGCGTGCGCTCGATCAGCGTGTGATCGACATGCTTCGCAGCTTTCCCAAGTCGGCCACGCCGATGGAAGTGCTGCGGACGACGGTTTCCGCGCTGAGCTTCTACGATGCCGACGAGAAAGATAACTCCCACGACGCCAACGTACGCAAGGCCTACAACCTGACCGCGCAGATTGCCATGATCGTGGCCATTTACGACCGGCTGCGCAAGGGCAAGGACATTGTCCCGCCCGATCGCTCGCTTACCCATGCGGGGAACTTCCTGTGGATGCTGAACGGGGAGAAGCCATCGGAGACGGCAACGCGAACTTTGGATATCGCACTTATTCTTCATGCCGACCACGAATTGAACGCCTCCACATTCGCAGCCCGCGTCATCGCCGCAACCCTCTCCGACATCCACTCCGCAATCACCGGCGCCATCGGCGCGCTGAAAGGCCCGCTGCATGGCGGTGCCAACGAGGGCGTGATGCGGCTGCTGCTGACCATCGACAAGCAGGGCGCCGATCCGGTGGAGTACGTGAAGAATATGCTGGCGGCCAAGCAAAAGATTTCGGGCTTCGGCCACCGCGTTTACAAGACTGAAGACCCGCGCGCCACGCATCTGCGCAAAATGAGCGAGCAACTGGGCAGGGATTCCGGCCAGCCCAAGTGGTACGAGATGTCCAGGGCGATCGAGCTCTACATCAACAAGGACAAGAAGCTGAACGCCAACGTGGATTTCTATTCCGCATCGACCTATGCCACGCTGGGTATTGATATCGATCTCTACACGCCGATCTTCGCGGTGAGCCGCATCGCCGGCTGGGCCGCCCACGTCATCGAGCAGCTCGACGATAACCGGCTGATTCGTCCGCGCGCCGAATACATTGGGCCTGTGTATCCTTCGCCGTGGATTCCTGTGGCAGAGCGGCCGTAATCGCAAAAATCGTTGCAACTTTCCTCCATGGACGGACGTCGATTCGACCGGGGGAATCTTCATCATGAAACTGAAGCCTGTGCTTCTGCTGGCCACGCTGGCCGCCTGTCTTCTTTCCGGTTGCTACCTGAACGGTGGGCTCTACCCGGTCCAGGGACCACTCGCCGCACGGACTCCTCCACCCGTTTTGCACGCCAGAATGTCGGGAGCATTCAATTCCGGCCATCTCACCGTCACGATGCTTGATGGCGAAGTGTGCAAAGGCGAGTGGGACATGGTCAATCGCATGCAGACGCAGGGATCGCAAAAGGATGCGGCGCCTGGTCCCAACCTGTCGTCGGATTGGGACATCGTTTACGGGCAGGGTTTCTACAACGCAACCATTCTCGGATCCAGATTGCACGTACACAGCATTCTGACGGGCAATAAAGGCACGACTCTGTACGTGGAGCTCTATCGGCCCGACACTCCGAACGGCCTGAACGAGATTAAGGGCGTCGCTACGGACAACAACGGGAACGTTTACAAATTGACGTTCTGATTAAGGTGTGGACGGCGAACCGCCCGCGCCGGCTTGGCCTGTGGATGAATCGCTGATTCGCGCGACGAGCGAATCGAGCTCCCGATCCGCGTCTTCAATTTCAACGCGGAGCTTCACAGTCTTGATCGGAAGCTGCCCGGCCGGCACGCCCAGCCGCACGCGGTCTTTCTCCGTGGTGAGAAGCGTCGTTGCGCCCGCCTTTCGGGCTGCGGATTCGATGCGAGCCAAGTCGGCGCCCGAGTAATTGTGGTGATCGGGAAAGGCGATTCGGGCAACGAGCTTTAAGCCGCCGCCCTCCAGCCCGTCAAAGAATTGCTCCGGCCGCGCGATGCCGCAGAAAGCAGCGATCGAACCGTCGGGAAATTCATCGGCCGGTGGAACTTCCATGCGGCGGCGAATAAGCCAAACATTTCCCTGCCAGCCCACGGACTTGAGTTGAGCTTCAACTTCGGGCTCGTCCGCCGGAACCGCAATCACATGGGCACGCTTTGCCGAATGCAATGCTTCGCGAAGATTTCCGGCGGGAAGAAGCCGATCGTTCAGATCACTCTGGCTGAGAAGCAGAATGTCAACGTCGCGGGCGAGATGGCGATGCTGAAATCCGTCGTCGAGGATGTGAACTTTTGGCCCGAGACTCTCTTGAGCGACTCGCGGCGCTTGGGGCTGCCCTTCCGCGTAGCGCTCGGCCAACAGCCCGGCATCATAACGTTCGGCGGCGACGTAGACATGAACCCCGGCTTCGCGTGCGATGACGAGCGGCTCGTCGCCGAAGTCCTGTGCTGTTCCGCTGGAGTCGACCAAAAGTGGAAGCGTGGAACGCCGGCCGTAGCCGCGCGAAAGCACATCGACATGCACGCCGCGCGCGGCGAGAGCTTTGGCCAATGCGATCGTCAGCGGAGTCTTCCCTGCCCCGCCGGCAGAAAGGCTGCCGACGCTGACGACCGGCCAGCCAAGTCGCCGCACCTTTTTGAGGCCCGATCGAAGTTCGAGTTCGCGCAGCGCGAGAGCGAGCCTGTAGCCCGGAACAAGGGGCGCAAGCAGCGGACGCGATTTCATAACACGCGCTCCCTACTGGAACTCGCCTCGAGCACTTCGCCGATCGCCGCGACACATCGTTCTGTTGCGCCAGCCTGCCTGTCAAACACCTCTTTCGCACGCGCGCCCATCGCCTTCGCGACCGTACGATCGCTGAGGAGCCGGACCAGCGTCGTCGCCAATTCGTCGTCTGCGGCGATGCGCAGCGCATCCTGCTCGCGCAGGCTTTCGGTAATGGCGGTGAAGTTGGCATAGTGCGGACCTATCACAATCGGAACGCCGAACTGCGCCGGCTCCAATGGATTATGCCCTCCCGCCGGAGCCAGGCTGCCACCTACAAACGCAACCGCTGCGAGCGAATACACAGAGGCCAGCTCGCCGATGGTGTCGAGAAGGACAATTTCGCCGGGCCGGAGCGCGCGAGACGCGTACGGCTTCGCCGATGATTCGGCTGTCCAGCTGGAACGCTTGCTCCAAAGAGCGCCTGCCTTAGCCAGAAGGGTCCCAACGGCACCAAACCGCTCAGGATGGCGCGGCGCAATGACGAGAACCAGATTCGGATCGGCTGCGAGCAGGCGTGGCCACGCCTCAATCAATGCCGACTCTTCGCCCTCGAGCGTGCTGCCGGCGACAACGAATCGCAAGCCGGCAGAGATCGATTTCAGCCAGCGCGTGGCTTCCGACTCCTGCGCGATGCGTACGTCGAATTTGAGATTGCCTGCGACCGTCACGCGGTCAGCCCGGCAGCCGAGTTCCAACAACCGATCGGCGTCGGTCTGGCTCTGCGCCAGCAAGCGGCTCAGCTGCGAGAGCAGCGGCCGCCAGAACCACAGCACCCGAAGATAGCGGGGCCACGACCGATCCGAGATGCGTGCATTCACGACGATGACAGGAGTGCCACGGCGGAAGCAGGCATGAAGGAGATTGGGCCAGAACTCCGTCTCGGCCAAAACCAGCGCGCTCGGCCCGAGGGCTTCGAGCCACGGCCTGACAGCCCATGGCAGGTCGAGCGGGCAATAGAACACGCGATTCGAACCGAAGCGTTCGCGCGCTAGCGCGTGGCCGGTGCGCGTAGTCGTTGAAACGACTACAGCAAAATCGGGCAGCACCGACTCGAGGTCCTTTACGAGCCGTGTGACGGCTAGAACCTCGCCGACCGAAACGGCGTGGATCCAGATCAGTGGCCGATCGGCAACCGAGCCGGGAGCGAATCTCCGCGGGACGCGTCCCAGCCGCTGCATCAACCCCTCGCGGTATTTGTGGGTGGTGGCCATGCGCCAAAGCCACCACGGCGCCCCGGCAATCAGGACTACGAGCAAGGCAAGGTTGTAGAAAAAAAGGGTCATGCGCAAAACGAACCGGTTTTCTCGATGTCTAATCGTAGGGCATCCAATCCTGGAATGATACAGTTGAGCGCGATGAAACTTCTGCGGGGATTCCCGTTGTTATTGCTTTGGTCGGCGGTGTCGGTCACAGCAAGCGATCGCACGCCGCCGCCGGTGCAGCCGGCAACTTCGTTCCCTGCGATGGAAATCCATCCACAGGAGCACGTAGCGATTGCCGCCGAGCCCTACGACACCCGCGAAAAAGAGTCGATCTTTCATGTCGATTACTTGGGCCACGACGTGATGCCCATTCGTTTGATCGTTACGAACCTTGGCGATCGGCCCATTTCGCTCGCCGATGCGCGCATTCTGTTTGAGACTGCGACTGGCGACCGCATCCGCGCCGCTGAACCCGAGGATGTGGAACGGATGATGACGCAAAAGGAGCGCCAAGGTTCGAGGATTCCTTTGCCCGCGCCGCTGCCGCCCCTTCACGTGAAACCAAAGGGCAGCATCCAGGAGATCGAGAACGACTTCAATACGTTCGAGTACTCAGCGCTCGCCGTAGAGCCGCACACCACGCGCGCCGGCTTCCTGTTCTACGACGTCTCGGGCTTGAAGGAACCGCTCGTCGGAGCCAAGCTCTACCTCCACGACCTGCGCGATGCCGACGGCAAAGAGCTCTTCTACTTCGAAATTCCCTTTGACAAATACCTGCAGTCGAAGTCGAACCAGATGAATTAAAGCGGTTTCACAATTAAAGTGCACTTTCAGGCATTCTCGAAGGGTGGCTTTTCCTTGATGAAAAAGTCACTCGGCAGCTTCGGCTCCGGCGTAAGGCAATTGTGAAACCGCTGTAGCCGCTCCTCGCGACGCCAGCCCGGTGATTGATCTGGCCTGCGAAACTCGTTGCCATCTGAGAAAGGCTCCGCGGGCTCCCCCGGCAAAAAAGCATCCCCCGCTGAAAGACTCTCGTCATACAATGTGTCCGAGAGTGCCGGCGCTCCTGGTCGCGATCTGGAAACCCGCCGGCCTCAACTCCCCGCAAACTTCGCGCGGCGAAGCAAAAGACTCCCCCGGCCGCGCAAATCATCAGCGAGGTCACAAGATGGCTTTTGCCCTGGCTCAATCGCAAAGAGATGGATTATTGGCGGCTCTCTTTGAGAGCTATCACGGCCCACATTTCTCGGTTCGCATGTGGGACGGCTGGCAATGGACTGAGTCGCCCAACGGAAAACCGGCCTGCACCATTGCCATTGAAACCCCAAAGGCGCTGGCCGCGCTCGTGACCGAGCCGAATGAAGTCACCCTCGGCGAAGCGTTCATCCACAAGGAACTCAACATCGAGGGCGACATTTTCTCGGTTTTTTCCGTCGCGGAGTATCTTCTAAATCGCCCGCGCAGGCTGAAGCAGAAGCTGCTGGAGACACTGAGCCGCACGGTCGCCGGCGCCGGGCGATGGCTCAAGGAAGGCGCGCGGCACTCGATGGCGCGTGACCGTGCGTCGATTGCCTACCACTATGACCAGCCGGTGGAGTTTTTCCGGCCCTGGCTCGGCGAATCGCTCGCGTACTCCTGCGCCTATTTCCGTAGCGCCGGCGATTCCATCGATCGGGCGCAGGCACAAAAGCTGGAAATGATCTGCCGTAAGCTGCGCCTCAACGGCGGCGAGCGCTTTCTCGACATTGGCTGCGGATGGGGAAGCCTGATATTGCGCGCTGCCGGCCCGCACCGCACGCGAGCATTGGGAATCACACTGAGCAAACAACAGGCCGAGGTTGCGAAGCACAGGATTGAAGAGGCAGGTTTGAGCGGCAGCTGTGCCGTCGAGCTTCGCGACTACCGCCAGTTCAGACAAAATGGCGAGGCTTTTGACAAGATTGCCAGCATCGGCATGTATGAGCACGTGGGCCTGAAAAATCTTGCCTGCTACTTCGGCATTGTGCGCGACCTGCTGAAGCCGGGCGGCGTCTTTCTCAATCACGGCATTGCGCGCTTCCCCGACTCCACAACGCGCAAGGATTCGTTCATCGATCAGTACGTATTTCCCGACGGCAAGCTGGTGACGCTGACTGAGACAATCGACGCCGCACAGTCGGCGGGCCTTGAGGTGCGGGACGTGGAAAATCTGCGCGACCACTACGCGCTCACCTTGCGTCACTGGGTAGAGAGATTGCAGCAGAATGCCGGCGAGGTGCGGAAATTTGTCGACGAGGCCACCTACCGCATTTGGTTGCTCTACATGGCAGGATCGTCGGCCGCGTTTTCGCGAGGCGACATCGGTGTCTATCAGGTGCTTTTGAGCCGCCCTGATCACGGCCGGAGCCAGTTGCCACTGGTACGCGAGGACTGGTATGCGACGCCGCCGGTCACATTGGGTGCCGGAAACTCAATCTGAACGCTCGCTGCGGGCTGGCTGTCGAGGTTATTCGAAGTAGGTCGCCGTGGTGGAATCGGTCTCCCAGATGGTGCAGTCCTTCACGCGCACGCGGCCCGCGGTCACTTCGGCTAGCTCGCGGTTCGTCTCGTCGTAGAAGTATTTGGCGATGTTTTCAGCAGAGGGATTGATGGTCGTGAACGGCTCAAGATCGTTCAGCATCTGATGGTCGATGCGATCGATAATTGGGCGCAGCACATGTTTCAGCAGCTTGAAGTCGAGCAGCAGCCCGGCCTCGTCGAGTGTGGCGCCGGCCAGTGTGACGCGAACCTTGTAGTTGTGGCCATGCGGGTTCTCGCACTTGCCTTTGTAGTTCCGGAG
The DNA here is from genome assembly GCA_035541975.1 of Occallatibacter sp. Taxonomy (GTDB): domain Bacteria; phylum Acidobacteriota; class Terriglobia; order Terriglobales; family Acidobacteriaceae; genus Telmatobacter. The sequence goes on from DATKMH010000038.1 coordinate 23,450, forward strand.
ATAGTGGCCGGACGAAAACTCCGACTCGACGGTAACTTGGTACATTTGCGCCTGCTCGATCCTGCGCGAGTCTGCGGCCCGCACTTCTTCATTCTAATTTGATGGCGTCGCTTACGGCTTGCGTTCGCCGCGCCGCCGGGTTCGCGCCGAACGGCGCGCTTGCTCGCTGTGGCGGTCGACCTGCTCAAACAAGTTGCTCAGAATGCCCACAAGGGTTGAAGCCAAGGCTGCGAGCAGAAGCAGCAGCGCCAAGGTGCGCCAAAGCGAGCCGTTAGCGGGCAGGCCAGGCTGAAAACTCGACGGCACCATTGCCATGGCTCCAGAGATGAGGGCAAAGAAGCCAAGCGTCGCGCCGAGAATGTAGAAGTTGCGAGACATGCGTACGGTGTGGCCGGAATTTGGCGCGGCCTGAAGCCATTTTAGGGCGCTGAGCAGCAAGCAGCCCGATGGGCCGAAGCGATTCTACGGTGACCCGCTTCAGGCCGAAAGCTCGGCTGACTGGATGAGAATTACGCCCGCTTTGCCGAATTCCGCGTCCATCGCGGCAGCAGAGCCGTTCAGGTCAATCGCCCGGCAGCCGTCGCGAACCACAAAAGCGTCGAGTCCGAGGCGGCGCGCATCCAGAGCCGAATAGCCCACGCAATAGTCGTAAGCCAAGCCGGCAAGAAAGACGCGCTTCAGGCCGCGCTCGCTGAGATAGCCGGCGAGCCCGGTCGGCGTGGCGCGGTCGTTCTCAAAGAATGCGGAATAGGAATCGATTTGCGCCCGAAAGCCTTTGCGCAGAATCAGCTCGGCCCGCGTGAGTTTGAGATCCGGGTGAAATTCGGCGCCTCGCGTGCCCTGGACGCAGTGCGCGGGCCAAAGCGTCTGCGCACCATAGGCAACCTGGATTGAATCGTAGGGCTGCTTGCCGGGATGACATGCGGCAAAGGAAGAATGATTCGCCGGATGCCAATCCTGAGTCAGGATGATGTGCTCAAATCGCGGCGCGATGCGATGGATGGGCGCGATGACTTCATCGCCGCTGGGAACCGCGAGCGCTCCGCCGGGACAAAAATCATTTTGCACGTCGATGACGAGGAGGACGTCGTCTGCATGGATTCGCATCTGGGGTTCCTCTGCTGACAGCGCAGGAATCTGAGCGGCTATTTTCGCGGCACGAGTGTATATTTTTCCGCGATCGCCTCGATCACCGCGTCGGTAACGGTCTTTGCCAGCGCTTCAAAATTCAACCGGCGGGGGCCGTCTACGCCGGCCGGATTTCCGGCTTCGAGATTGGGCGCGCCTGCGCCGCCATTGGCTGCGCCAGCCAAATTCGGCTGCAGTGCGATCGGGCTCTGAGGCGAAAGATTGGCGTCATTCAAAGGCGGCATATCGAAGGGAAACTCCGGCAGCCCAAGTTTTTTTCTCAGGGCGCGAAGGTCGGCGCCGCGCTCTTCTGAGATACGCAAAATCGGCGCGCCCAGCTGCGCCGCGAGCATCAGCGTCCAGCAATAGGTGTCGAGCACCTCGGCGCACCACTCCGCGCGCGTTACCGTATCGGCCCAGCAAACGATGCCGTGATTCGCCAGCAGCATCGTGTTGTGGTTCTTCACGTAGGGCAGAACGGTTTCCGCAAAAGCCTTGGTGCCCGGCGTTTCGTAAGGAGCAACGGCGACGTTGCCCACGATCACTTCGAACTCCGGAATGATGAGGTTCGGCGGCAGGCAGCCGGTGATCGCATAGGCCGTGGCGTGCGGCGGATGGCAGTGGACAACAGCCTTGGCCTCGGGGACGGCTTTGTAGATTTCGAGATGCAAGAGCAATTCGCTGGACCGCGGCTTGGCGCCGGCAATCTGGTTTCCGTCGATGTCGGTGAGGCAAATGTCCTCGGGAATCAGGTCGAATTTGCTGACCAGCGACGGCGTACAGAGGACGGCATTAGGGCCGAGGCGATAGGAGATGTTGCCTCCGTTGCCGTCGACGTACTGGCGCATCCACAGCTTGCGGCCTGCAGCGCAGATTTCGTTTTTGATGGCTTTGGCTTGAGCGGAAGTAAAAATCGGATCACGTCTGCGACCTCTGGCGCTCCGAGTTGCAGTGTCGCCGGTCATGCGTGGGGCAGCCACAGCCCGCTTTGGGCGCTTGCGACCAGTTTGGGAGGTCCGCGCCGTCCCCCGGCCACTACTCTTCGTTGCCTTGCTCAACTCTCACCTCGAGTCCTAAAGAACATTTTAGGCTGCGGGGCGGAGGGCGTCGAAGGGAGCTCGTAAGACGCCAGAATCGACACTGTTTGGGCGCGTAAGACATGTCCCGCGTGCCGTAAGACGGCGTAAGGCAGGGAATGACAGATCACATCTTGCACGCTGCACGCCTCAGGGGCCGGGCACAGCAGAGCGGAGGCCGGTCGCTTCCTCATTGCCTTGGCTTGAGTCCGAATGGGCTGGATCGAGCCTAGGTTTACTTCGAACCCGGAGGCACAATGCCGTTCATACGTAAATACTCGACCATCTGCCCATAGTGATCGAATCCGTGAGCCGAGATGAAGGATGCGATGACCGACCGCGTATGCAGACCGTCGACACCGTCAATCGTAGCGTAGGCATTCTCGGGAGTAATCGTCGCCAGCGCCTTGTGGGCATAGGCGAAAGAATCCGCAGCAGCCTTCAGAAGCTCGTCCTTCGACGTCATGCTGTCGATTGTTTTCGGATCGACCGGCATCTTCTCCCCAAGAATCTTTGAAGCGAAGTAGTAGTTCGCTGTCGTGACGTGCGATATTTCCTGCGCGAACGTGCGAACCCCGTCAAACTTCACGCCCTGCGAGGTGGCAAAGATTGCAGTACTTGGCGCAAAGCCGTATTTGTCTGCGGGCATTGCCTGCGCAACTCCCATAAAGTCATGCTCGAAGAGGTTCAGCAACTCCTCCTGCGCCTGCACCGGCGACATTTGCGAGCCGGCCGCCGGCTTCGCACTTGTTGAACCCGTTTGCGCAGAGATTGCCAGCGCGGAGCCGCCCAGGATTAAAGCCGTGCAAACATACCGGATACGCATAAGTCACCTCGCTCGCAAGTTTTCTCAAAAGTCTAGCAGACGCCTGTGCCTCGTCAGAATTCTATCTGCAAGCTGGTAGCGACTGCTATTTGCCGTTAAGCAGGTTCTCGCTGACTTTGTAGCTGCCTGGTTTGCCGGAGATCAGAATGGGGACAACGGCTCCGGCCTTCCGCTTTTTAAAGAACGGAATCAACGGCTTGAGCAGGATGGACTTGAACCCGGTGGTGGCATGAGACACGTCGGACTGCATGCGCAGGTTCCCTGCCAAGTGTGCGGCCCCACCATGAAGGCTCATGGAGCCATGCAGCTTGACGAAAGCGCCGGGAATCTGAAAATCGAGATCTTGGGTTGAGACGATTCCCTTCTCGATTTTGGCTTCGCCCTGCAGAGAGGAAACAACGTCGGCGACGGCGTCCTCGTCTGCGCTGCCGGGAGGCGTGGCCGCGAGAATGTCACCTTTGGCCGGCTGCGATTTCTTCGCACGCTCGCTGAAGGCTGATAGTTCCTGTTCAGTCTTGCGGTTTGTGAGACGCTCCGCTGGCACCTGAAATGAACCCACGACGTGGAGACGCTGTAGGAAGGGCACGCCGTGACCCGCTGGATCGACATGGGCGTGGCTTCGCAGCCATACGGTGCCTGCGATAGGAGAATCGATGTGAAGAAACGGGCGCAGGATATCCTGTGCGCGACCGGCAGTGACGTTGATGTCGACATCGATGGCTTTGGGAGAGCCGGTGACGCCTCCCTGAAAGCGGACGCCCGTGGTTGCGAACTTTGCATCGATTTCGTCGAGAAGGACATCGCCGCTGAGAGCACTGATGGTGCAATGCGCAGAGGTTGTTACCGGGGTGGGCTTGCCGCCGTCGACTGAGAAATCTGGCGTGAACGTTGATGCCTTGGCCTGAATTCGCGCGAGGGTGCCTTGAAAACTGCCTTCTGACGACAAAGTCCCGCCGATATCGCCAATGTCGTGCAGGGCGACATCTTCAAACTTGAACTGCCCCGAGAGCGCAGTGGTGCCGAGATTTGCGGGCTTTAATGGCCCGAAACTGCCGACGGAGAAGATGTGGCCGCGAGGGCGCGCGTTGGTCATGTCGACCGCGTAGGAAAGCACACGGCCTTTTTGCAGATTGCCAATGGTGAGCATCCGTATTGGAAAGGAATATGTGCCGCCGTCGGCGCGTGTGACATCGAGCGTGGAATCGTGAATGCGCAATCGATCGATAAACGTGTCGGGACCGCTAAAGCTGGAACTGCTGCCGGGCGGAAACTCATTTCTGCTGGCCGCGCTTCCCGGAGCCGGGATCACGATGTGCAATCCCGTGAGGTCGACCTGGCGGACGCGCTCGCGGAACATGAGCAGATCGAGCCAGCTGCCTTGCACAACGACGCTGTTGACGGTTCCCAAGGGAGGAGCGCTGAGAGTGGGGTTGCGATCGAATGTGATGCCGGTGGCCATAAAGCCCGGATGGGGAAAGTATGTGCGGTGATAGTGAGCAATGGTGACGCGGCCGGCGAGCACTTGTTCGAGCATCGGTTTGATGACGCGGTAGCGATAGGGCCAGTGCGCCTCAGCCACGAACGCGACAATCACAATGATGAAAAGACACACGAGCGCGCTCGCATAGATGATTTTCAACCGCCGAGCTTTCTTGTCGGCCGTTGGTTGCGCGTGCGCGGAGGCGGATCTCATCATGGGCTCGGCTTGGCGAAACGGTTTCAGGCAGACTGCTCGGCCCTCTGATGAATTGGGATGCCTTGGATTGCGGATAAGTCGTCGTGTGGGGAGAGAAGTTAATTTGGCGGCGCCCTGATTGTGCGGTGCCGGACGAGCCTTCCATGGAGTTGGTTATCCCGAAGCGAGGGGCTAAGGGGATGGGATAGTATTTGGGGTTGACGACAAAAATCGTTTTACCCGAGGAAAGACAGTGACTAAACGTGGACCGCTACCCTACCACCTGAGCTTTAACGCACAACACTCGCCCATGGGCGCATTCATGAGCTTCACCTGCGGCAACTTCGGCACCCGCGGTGGAATCGGGCTGCAGATTGGGCAGCCTGGCGACCAGGAAGTCTTTGTGGGATTCAAAGAAGGCGATCGTCACTCGGGCGCGACGCTGAAATGCCTGCCGTTCTACGTGGGCGCGGTGAATCGCGCGGCGGACGCGTTCCTGGTGGAGCAAGCGGGGCCTTCGGAGCAGAACGTGAAGCCCGATGCGGAGCCTTTCAAAGACAGCGAGATTGCGCGGTCATATGGCTGGGCGACGGACGAGTGGCGCGCGGACGGACTCACGTTTACGGTGTACTCGCCGTTCGGATCGATTCCCGACCCGGCGAAGGACAACAAGAAAAAGATGCGCGAGGGGCTTCTTCCGGCAGTCGTCGCGCGGCTGGTGCTGGATAACACCAAAGGCAAAGCGACGAAGACGGCGATGTTTGCGCTGAATCATGCGCGGCCGGGCGAGCGGATTCTGGAAGGCGATTTGGGCAAGGGGCGAATTGGATTTGCATTCCGACGCGAGGCGGGCGGCGCGGCAGAGCTAAACGATTGGACGTCGGGAAAGAAGAAGACGGCGAAGGCGGAGCCGTTTGTGTTCATGCGCTGGTCGGCTAGCGACGGGGTGCGCGAACGGTATAACCCGGTACATCTGCTGGGATCGTGCCCAGGATTTGGTTTTGAAGTGCCGGCGGGAAAGAAGTATGGGCTGACGATTGCGCTGGGATCCTATTTGGAGGGCGCGCAGACGAATGGACTCGACGCGAAATATCTTTACGCGCGCTATTACAAGGGCCTGAGCGACGTTCTGAAAGCGGCTCTGGATCGCGCGGATGAGCTGGTGGCGACAGCAGAGAAGCTGGATGCGAAGCTGGACGGGGCGAAGCTGTCAGACGATCAGCGGTTCATTATTTCTCACGCCACGCACAGTTACTACGGAAGCACGCAGCTGCTGGATGTGGACGGCGAGCCGCTGTGGGTGGTGAATGAGGGCGAGTACTGCATGATGAACACGCTCGACCTGGCGGTGGATCACGTGTTCTGGGAGCTCGACCACAATCCTTGGCTGGTGCGGAATTTGCTGGACACATTCGTGCGCCGCTACAGCTACCGGGACGAGGTGAAGGTGTATAAGACCGAGATCAAGATGGCGGCGCCGCTAGGGCAGGTTGATCCGTCGCAGCCGCCACCGGCACCGGATGATGCGCAACTGACGCGGCCTTACGACACGAAGCCGGGCGGGCTGAGTTTTTGTCATGACATGGGCGCGCACAATAATTTTTCGCCAAAGGGCCGATCGAGTTATGAGCTGGCGAATTTGACCGGGTGTTTCAGCTACATGACTCAGGAGCAGCTGTGCAACTGGATTCTGGTTGCGGGATGCTACGTGGCGAAGACGCGCGACGTGGCGTGGCTGAAGCGGAACAAGGCGATCGTGAAGGCGTGCCTGGAGAGCATGATCAATCGCGGCGGCGACGTGGGGTTTGCGCAGTACGACTCGACGCGCACGGCTGGCGGGCAGGAGATCACGACATACGATTCGCTGGACCACTCACTGGCGCAGACGCGGAACAACGTCTACATCGCAGTGAAGAGCTGGGCGAGCTATCGCGCGCTGGCGTTACTTTTCCGCGAGCTTGGCGCGCAGGCGGACGGTAAGCGCGCGATGATGCTGGCGGTCAAGGTGGCCGGAGTGGTTGCCGATCAGGCAGTGGATGGAGTGTTGCCCGCGATCTTCGAAAAGGGTAATCCGGGATACGGCTCGCGAATTTTGCCGGCGGTGGAAGGATGCGCCTATCCACTCTACTTTGTGAAGACTGGATTTGCGAAAGGAACGCTGGAGAAAGTGTTTGCGAGCGCCGAGGAAAAGCGGATGTTTGATGCGCTGAAGGAGCACACGCGGAAGTTGCTGCTGGATGCGGAGCGGCGCAATCTTTTTGCCGATGGTGGCATCAAGCTATCGTCGACGAGCAACAACTCGTGGATGAGCAAGATTTCGATCTTCATGCGCGTGACGCGGAAGGTGTTTCATCTCGACGAGGATCCCAAGGTAGCGGAGGTCTTCCGCAAGGCGGACGCGGCGCACGTGAAGTGGCAGACCGAGGGCAGCTCGTATTGGGCGTGCTGCGACCAGATTGTTTCGGGCGAGGGCAAGGCCAGCCGGTACTATCCGCGAATCATCACCAGCGCGCTGTGGATGGAATAGGCAGCTTCGCGCCTTCAGCAGCCTGGTGCTGACTGCTCAGGTGCTGGCCGCCATTGTTGCACTGCATCGCCGCGCAGCGCGATTGCTACGTCTGCGGTTGAGGCGGAGCGGGCGTGAGCCCATGGCGCAGCATGATCGCGATCATCTTCGCCTTGTCTGGCGGTCCGCCGTCGGACTCCTTCGCAACATCCGCCATCTCCCGGAAGTATTCCGGGCCGATGGCCGCGGGCGTAACCACACATAGCACTTTGACATCGCGGCTCCCGTTATTGTCGAAGCGGTGAATCGCGCCGCGGGGAATGCAGAGGGCCTGTCCTGGTTCGACGTCGATTGGCTGGCCATTCACCGTCCATGTCAGCACGCCCTCGATACCGTAGATCGTCTCTTCGTAGTGGTCGTGACTGTGCGCAGGCGCCATGAGACGAACGCCCGCGGGCACTTTGAGTTCAAATGCAGCAATGGTGCCCAAGGAGTTTCCGCCCGTAATAAGAAAATCAACAGTGAGCGGCCCAAGGCGGATGGTTTCGCCAGCGGGATTCACTGTTAATTCGGCGCTTCGATTGATCGTTTGCGGTGTCATGGGGAAGCCCTCTCTGGTAAACTTTGTTTACCAAGTACCGATAGTAAACAGAGTTTACTCGAAATGTCAATGAGTTTTCCCAAAGAAGAGTCGTCGATCAAAACCAAGGATATGCTCATCGGCGCAATGTTGCGTGTACCGTCAGAGGCCATTCACCGGCGCATCATCCGCGAGCTCAACGCGGCCGGGTTTCAGGGACTTAGCCAGCCGCACATCGCGGTCTTTCGCTTTCCCAGCCCGGATGGGGTGCGGCCAAGCGTCCTGGCCGAGCGCGCTGGAATGAGCAAGCAGGCTATGAATCGCCTGCTTGGCAGTCTGGAGGAACTCGGCTACCTTGTGCGTTCCGACGCCCCGGACGAAGGCCGCGCGCGCGTGATTCGCCTGACCAAAAGCGGCCATGCCGTAGTTGCCAAAGAAATTGAGATCCTGCGCCAGATTGAAAAGGAATGGATCGCGGAGCTCGGCGCAGGAGATTTCGCCCGCCTGAAGCTTCTGCTCGGCCGGGTCTGGGAAAGCCCGCTGGTGCGATAAAGATTTCGCTGGACCCATTGACAGCCCTTCGCGATAGAGTATTTAATTAATACATTAGTTAATTACTTCTTATGACGGAAGCAATCGATCGGGGAAATAAGACGGAGCGGCCAAAAAAGGAGCGCGTGCTGCGGAAATCCTCGGGGCCGCCGGGACGGCCCAATTCGGTGCTCAAACCCTCGCAGCTTGATTCCAAGTACAAAGCCAGGCGAGGCAAATCCGGGCGTCCGCCGGGACGGCCGACGTTGCATTCGGGCCTTTATGCGCGCGAAAAGCTCATTGAGGCGGCGACGGAGCTGTTCGCGAAGCAGGGTGTGGCGGCGACGACGTTCGCCATGATCGCCGAGCGGGCGCACCTGACTCCGGCGATGCTGCACTACTACTTTCGCGATCGCGAGCAACTGCTGGATGCGGTGGCAGCGGAGCGCCTGGCGCCGCTGATCCGTTCCGTGTGGCAGCCCGTTGACTCCACCGAGACGCCAGCCGAGATTCTGAGCGGCGTGGTGGAACGCATGCTGGCCGGCATAGAGAAGATGCCCTGGGTGCCATCGACGTGGATGCGCGAAGTGCTGAACGATGGCGGGTTGTTGCGCGGGCGCGTGCTGCGCTACCTGCCCTTCGAGAAAATCGGGCTATTGAGCCAGAGCGTGGCCCCGGCGCAGGTGGCAGGCGCGGCGAACCCGGAGATTGACGCGGGGCTGACGGTTTTTTCGGCGATCGGCCTGGTAATGATGCACATGGCCACGATCAAATTGTGGTCGGAGATCTTTGGACGCAAAGCTCCGAGCCGCGAAGCGCTGAGCCGGCACATTAAATCGCTTCTGCTCCATGGCCTGCAGCCGAGTGGGGTGGCAAAGGATCGCGGGCGCCTGAAACGCACAGCGGTTTCGATGCGTAAGTGAGTATGGAGGGGACGATGCAAGTGCTCTCATGGAAACTTTTGGCGCGTGCGGCTTCAGTGGTGGCGCTCGCGTTTATCGCGGGGTGCGCGAAGAAGACGGCGAATACTTACCAGGGCTATATCGAAGGGCGATTTGTCTACGTGGCTTCGCCTGAGAGCGGGCGACTGGACGAGGTCAGTGTGGCGCGTGGAGACACCATATCTGCGGGGCACCCGTTGTTTGCTTTGGACGATGAGCCGGAAGCCTCGGAAGAGCGGACGGCCGAGGAGGTACTGCGCAGCTCGGAGTCGCGGCTGACCGACCTGCAGGCCGGAAAGCGACCGGAGGAAGTGGATGTGACGCGCGCGCAATTGGCGGAGGCGGTTGCGGCGAAAAAACAGGCGGAACAGATTTTGGCGAGCGATGAAGCGCAGTTCAAGTCCGGAGGCATCGCGCAGACGGAGCTGATCAACGCGCGGGCTGCGGCGGAAACGAACGCAGCAAAGGTGCGGGAGCTCGAAGCCGACCTGGCGGTGGATGCGCTGCCGGCGCGCGAGCAGCAAATCAAGGCACAGATGAGCCAAGTAGCGGCGGATCGCGCGTCCCTGGCTGACGCAACGTGGCGGCTTAAGCAGAAGCAAATCGCATCGCCGCGAAGCGGGCTAGTGTTCGACACGCTTTATCGGCAAGGCGAGTGGGTTGCCGCGGGGAATCCGGTGGTGGAGTTGCTGCCGCCGGAGAATCTGGAGATTCGATTCTTCGTTCCGGAGACGGTGGAAGGCGGGTTGCGCGTAGGGCAAAGCGTGCGCGTGACGTGCGACGGATGCGCGAGCGATGTTTCGGCGAAGATCAGCTTTGTTTCGCCCAAGAGCGAGTACACACCGCCGGTTATCTACAGCAACGAGAATCGTTCAAAGCTGGTGTACATGGTGATTGCGAATCCGCCGGCGCAGACTGCGGCCTCGCTGCATCCGGGCCAGCCGGTTGAGGTGACGCTTCAGTGATGGCGGCTGCCCAGTTCGAAAACGCCATCGACGTCGAGGGGCTGAACAAACACTTCGACGGCAAGCACGTGGTGAAGGATGTGTCGCTGTGCGTGCGGCGAGGCGAGATTTTCGGATTTCTGGGGCCGAATGGAAGCGGAAAAACCACGACGATCCGGATGATGTGCGGTTTGCTGAAGCCCGATGCGGGGTCGGGGACATGCCTGGGGCTCGACATTCGTCGCCAGAGCGCGGAGATCAAGCGCAGCGTGGGGTACATGACGCAGCGCTTCTCGTTCTGGGAAGACCTGACGATCGCCGAAAATCTGGAATTTGTGGCGCGCGTCTATCAGCTTCGCGACCGCAAGGCGATGGTTCGAAGATCGCTTGCGGACTTGGGGCTGACAGCTCGGGCGCATCAATTGGCTGGGGAGCTATCAGGCGGCTGGAAGCAACGTATGGCGCTCGCCGCATGCATGCTGCACGGGCCACAACTGCTGCTGCTTGACGAGCCCACGGCGGGAGTGGACCCAAGGGCGCGGCGCGACTTCTGGGATGAGATTCAAGCGCTTGCTGCGAAAGGAATTTCGGTCTTGGTGAGCACGCACTACATGGACGAAGCAGTGCGCTGCCACAAGCTGGCATACATTTCCGCGGGTGCGCTGCTGGCGCAGGGCACGGCGCAGGAGATCATCGAGGGCCAGCACCTGAGCACGTGGGCTATTCACGGCGATCACCTGGCGGAGTTACAGGACGCGCTGCGGAAGAAACCAAATGTGGAGCAAACGGTCACTTTCGGTGACGTGCTGCACGTGAGCGGAACGAACGACGAAATGCTTGGGCGGGAGATTGCGCAGTCGGTGGGAACCAGCGGACGGCGCGTGGAGCGCATCGACACGAGCTTGGAAGACGTGTTCATTTATTTGATGAGCCGGTCGGAAAAGAGCGGTGGGGTGAATGCATGAACGGACGCCAGCGATTTTCGACCGCGCGGTGGTGGGCTGTCGTGCTGAAGGAGTTCACGCAACTGAAGCGTGACCGGCTGACGTTCGCGATGATCGTGGGCATTCCGATCATGCAGATGACGCTGTTTGGGTTCGCGATCAACACTATTCCGCGGCACCTGGATACCGGCATCATCAGCGCGGACGACAGCGAATTGGCGCGAGATTTTGTGGAGTCGATGCAGAACTCGTCGTATTTCAAGGTCGTAACCCGATTGCCGAATGAAGAAGCAGGGCGCGAGGCGTTGGCGCAGGGGCGGCTTTTGTTCGTCGTGAATATTCCCGCGGGATTCAAGCGGCAAGTGCTGCGAGGCGAGCGGCCGTCGATTCTGATCGAGGCCGACGCAACCGATCCAACAACGACAGGCAGCGCGCTGGCCGCGATCGACGGGATTACGCAAACCGTGATCGAGCGAGAGCTGACGGGCCCGCTGGCGAGTTTGAAAGGAGTGCCCGCGCCGTTTTCAGTGAACGTGCATTCGCTCTACAATCCGGACCAGATTACGCAATACAACGTTGTGCCTGGACTAATGGGCATGGTTTTGACGCTGACGATGGTGATGATGACCGGCCTGGCTGTGACGCGCGAACGCGAACGCGGCACGATGGAGAATTTGCTGGCGATGCCATCGACGCCGCTCGAAGTGATGTCGGGGAAACTGCTTCCCTACATTGGAATCGGGTTGCTGCAGGCGTCCATTATTCTTGCAGCCGCTCGCTATGTGTTCTTCGTGCCGTTCTTTGGAAATATTCTGGCGGTGTATCTTTCGGCGCTGCTTTTTATCGCGGCGAACCTCACGGTAGGAATTACGTTTTCTTCCCTGGCGCGAAATCAACTTCAGGCCGTACAGCTCGCGATCTTTTATTTCCTGCCAAATATTGTGCTTTCAGGGTTCATGTTTCCGTTCAAGGGAATGCCGGGATGGGCGCAGGCAATCGGAAACCTTTTGCCGCTGACCTATTTCAATCGGCTGGCTCGCGGCATTCTGCTGAAGGGGGACGGATGGGCAGACTCATGGCCCAACGTGTGGCCAATGATGGTCTTCACGGTGGTCGTGATGACCATCGCTGTCGCGACGTACCGGAGAAGGCTCGATTAGAGGGGGACTATTTTATGCGGCTACTAGTGAAGCGGATGAGCGGCGTGGCAAGCCTCGCGATGCTGATGATGACCGCAGGTTGCATGGTGGGACCCCACTACCGCGCTCCGGCGCCGCCGACCGTGACTGCTTATACGCCGCAGCCATTGCCGCCTGAGACAGCGAGCAGCAACGGCGCGGCGGTTGGTGCGCAACACTTCAACGAGCAAACTGCGGTTCCGGCTGAATGGTGGAAGACATTCGGATCGCCCCAACTGAATGCGATGGTGGAACAGGCACTCAAGAACAATCCGACGCTGGATGAGGCGACGGCGCGGCTGAAGCAGGCGCAGGAAGAGGTGAACGCGCGAACGGGCTCGACGAAATATCCGACCGTGACGGGCGGCGCTTCAGTCACCGAGGAGCAGCTGAACCTGGCCGCATTGGGTGTTCCCTTCCCTAACCCGTCGCCGTTCACGCTGCTGAATGGGTCAGTGGCAGTTTCCTACGCACTCGATCTGTGGGGCGCGAATCGGCGGGCGATTGAAGCACTGAAGGCGCAGCGCGATTACGAGGCGTGGCAACTGGAGGGCGCACGGCTGATGCTGGCTGGCAACGTAGTGACGGCCGCGATCCGCCAGGCGCAGGTTCGCAGGCAGATCGAACTGATGGAGCAACTGGCCGCGGTGGAGCGGAGGCAACTGCAGATTGCGCAAGAGCGCGAACGGGCGGGCGGCGTGTCGGATTTCGATGTGCGCAGCCAGCGGACGCTCATGGCGCAGACCGAGGCGGCGATCCCGCCAATTCAATTGCAAATGGACACAATCGACGATCAGCTTGCGGTGCTGATGGGCGTGAGTCCGGCAGAGGCACGCGTGGAGGAGATTTCGCTGGCCGGATTGCATCTTCCTGAGGAGCTGCCGCTAACAGTGCCGTCAGAACTCGTGCGGCAGCGGCCGGACATTCGCGCGGCAGAGGCGCTGCTGCACGAAGCGAGCGCAAATGTGGGCGTGGCAAGAGCCAACGAGTTTCCTCAGATTGTGCTGACTGGCAGCGGAGGGGGATCGGGCACGCGATTCAACTCGGGCGGCGATGTTTGGAACGTAGGTGCGGCTCTCGCGGCGCCAATTTTCAATGGCGGAGCCTTGCAGGCGGAAAAGCGCAAGGCAGAAGATGCGTACGACGAGGCTGCGAGTGCTTACCGCGAGACGGTGCTCAAAAGTTTTGCCGAAGTAGCGGATGCGCTCTATACGACGGAACGCGACGCGGAGACGCTGCAAGCCCGTGCGGCGGCAGCCAGCGAGGCGGATGCGGCATATGGAATTGTAACAAAGCGCTACGATGCGGGCGGGATCAGCGAAGCGAGCCTGCTTGACGCCGAGCGCCAACAGTTGCAGACGACGCTCGATCGCGAGAACGCTGCGGCGAGTCGGCTCACCGATTCGGCAACGCTGTTTCAAGCCCTGGGAGGAGGACAGCTTCCAGCTGTTCAGCATTAGCTCTCGGCTTTAACTTCAAGCATTGAGATTGGGGCCGGGACCGGCGGCTAACCGAGTCGCCAACGCATTCCCGACCGACTAATTTCATCCGAATTCACTAAATGCTCTTGCAATTCGGCGGAGAACTCGATGAGAATTTCAATCATCGGCGCCAGCCGACGCTTTAACTGGGGATCTCGAAAGTCAATGCAAGTTTGTGTGGGCTGCTTCAGCCACGTTTGAGGCAGCCGCGACGAACCGGATGAGGCGGGCGAGGAGTTCATGATGGGATGGCAAACGTGGAACAGCGGCCCTTTCACAATCGAGCGCAAACCCGGTAAGTTGCCGGGCACGGTGATCCTGCGTTTTTGTGGGCCATTCACGGTACGTGACGCTTACACGTCTTTGCCGCCCGGGGAGCTAAACCGGTTGCTCGGATTGGAAGTTGCACCGGGAGAAGAACCGCCGAAATTAAACGTTCTCGACCTAAGCACCTGCCCTTTTATCGATTCATCGGGCCTGGGCATTATCGCGACCCACTATATTCGCTGCCAGAAGCAAGGCATCAAGATGATTGTTGCGGGAATGAGCCCCAAGGTGAAGGAAGTCTTCAGGATCACAAAGATGGATACTGTGATTCCCTTGGCGGCAACGGCAGAAGAAGCCGAGAACAGATAGACCCGTTCGCGCATCGGGCACCGCCGGGCGCGATGCAAATCCTCCGCGAGGATTTCCGCGCGTAGGGTTGCTCCCGCAGATTCTCGACATATTTACCTGTTCCGGCTGATTAAGCTTTGCGCGGCGTGCGCCTGCGCCTGCTCAGGCGGGCTTGTGCGCGAAGAAAGATTCGACGTCGGTGACTGTATTCGTGACGCGATAGGGGGGAAGGGATTGGAGAAAGATTTGGCCGTAGCGCTGCGTAGTAATGCGGGGATCGAGGAGAACAAGAACGCCGCGATCTTCAAGTGAGCGAATCAGGCGGCCGAAACCCTGCTTGAGAGTCAGGACCGCTTCGGGAACCTGATAGTCAAAAAATGGACGACCACCCGACGCTTCAATGGCGCGCATACGGGCCTGAACGACCGGGTCGGAAGGCACTGCGAAGGGCAGGCGGTCGATGATGACGCAACTGAGAGCTTCGCCTTGGACGTCCACTCCCTGCCAGAAGCTGGAGGTGCCGAAGAGAACGGCGTTGGGCGTGGCGCGGAATTCTTCCAGAAGCGCCTTGCGCGGCGCGGTGCCGTGAAGGAGAAGCGGAAAATCGAGAACCGGCAAGAGCATGTCGTGTAGAGTGCGCATCTGGTTATAGCTGGTAAAGAGACAGAAAGCACGTCCGCGCGAGATATGCAAAACACGCTCGATCATTTTTGCGGCCGAGGCGACGAAGTCCGGGTCGCGCGGATCGGGCATGTTCGGCGGCAGGTAAAGCAAAGCCTGCTTCCCATACTGGAAGTGAGAAGGGACGACCAATTCGCGCGCGCCCACTTCGTTTTTAGGCAGGCCGAGGCGGCGGCGAAGATGTTCAAATCCGCCCTGCACGGTGAGAGTGGCCGAGGTAAGAACGACGGTTGGGATCTGGTCGAAGACAAGATCGCGAAGCAGCTCGGAGACATCTATGGGCGTGGCCTGCAGCGTGCTGCGAGAACCGCCGCGGACGCCACCGCGGGCAGCTCGTGCCTCTTCACCTTTGGAGGGGGCTGCAGCCTGCGCGCGGCGCTCGAGCCAGAAGACCATGTTGGTTGCGGTTGACTCGAGCATGAATTCGAGGTCGGCGCGGAGTATCGCGGCGCGATTTTTGAGGCCAGGAGCTTCGTCGACATCTGGGATGCGCTCAAGTTCAGCCTCTATAACCGAAAGCGTGGAACGGACGGCGAGGTAGAGGTCGCCTGAAGATTCGAGGAATTCGCTGCGGTTGGCGAATGGATGGCGTCCCTCTGCGGGCATCGGTAGCGCGGCGAAGAAGAGGCGCGCTCGCTCGCGAAGTTGCTGGGTAAGCGCCGGAATCTGGGTAACTCCGGAGTTGCCGCGGAGGAGAACTTCGGTGTCACGAGCGAAGTCTTCGAAGCGAAGATTTGAAAGCGAGCGGCCGAAGTATTGCGAAGCGATCTCTTCCAGCTCATGAGCCTCGTCGAAGATGACTGCGGCCGATTCGGGAAGAATTCCGGCATCGGGCGCGTTCCCGGCGGCCAGGCGGACAGCAGTGTCAGCAAAGAAGAGATGATGATTCACGATGATGAGGTCGGACTCGAGGGCGCGGCGGCGCATCTCCGTAATAAAGCAGCGGCGATAATCGGGGCACGTTGAACCTAGGCATGCGTCGGAGCGGGCGTCGAGCTTATGCCACAGAGCAGAGGATTCAGGAAGCGCAGAAAGCTCGGCGCGGTCACCGGTTTCGGTTATCCGCTCCCACGCGGCGATCTGCTGGTACTCGTTGATCTCATCCAGCCCCGACAAAATCGGCTGGTCGCGGAGCGTGAAGAGCTTGTGGCGGCAAAGATAGTTGGCGCGGCCCTTCATGTAGCAAACGCGAAGCTCGCCGAGAAGCGATTCGAGGAACGGCACGTCGCGAAAGAAGAGCTGATCCTGCAGCGCCTTCGTGCCGGTGGAAACGATCACGCGCTGGCCGGTGCGGAGAGCGGGCAGAAGGTAGGCGAGGGTTTTGCCCGTGCCTGTGCCTGCCTCGACGATCAGATGGCGGCGCTCGGCGAGAGCGCGTTCAACTGCTTTGGCCATTTCGTACTGGCCGGGGCGATACTCGAACGGCAGCGGCGAGCGTGCGAGGATTCCGCCGGGCGAGAAAAAATCGTGGAGGCTTGGCAGAGCGCGGGTTGAAGCGTCGGAGGAGGGCATGAGTGCGCTGCTCTAATGATAGAGAAGCAGGCTTGAGCGGGTTAGCGGGACCGCCTGGGTCAGCGGAACTGGCGGGGTCAGCGCAGTTGGCGGAGTGATAGCAGAACCGGCGCGCGCCGCAGACAAGCAACGCTGGCGGCTGATGACGGCCAGGTCAGGCAGATCGAATCAGTCGGATTCGGCGGTCGTGGGATCGATAACGCGGCGGACCTGCGCAACGCTGTTGGCCGGGAACCCTCCTTGGCGCGCATGCTCGCGCACCAACTCCTCATTGGGCGCAATGTAGACGCAGTAAATCTTGTTGTCGGTGACGTAACTCTGAAGCCACTGGATTTGCGGGCCGAGGTTGTTGAGAACTGAGCAGGACTTTTGCGCAATGCCCTGAATTTGATCGGCGGGCACAGATCCGATCCCCGGAATTTCGCGTTCAATCACGAACTTTGGCATAAATCGACCTCCACGGGATGAGTAGTTGGCATAGTGTATCCGATCGATGGCACGATCCCGCGATTGTTTTTGTATACGCATGCGGAATTGGCGATTCCGGCCACAGCGGTAACCGGACAGTACACTGATGAAGCAGTGTGTCTTTAAATCCTGGGCTGAAGGAGATTGAGTTGCCGACGTATCGCAGATCGGTTGTGCCGGTGAAGGCTGGAGCGGCGAAGTTGCCGCTGGTGGCGATCGTCGGGCGGCCCAACGTGGGCAAGAGCACGCTGTTCAACCGGCTCACGCGAAGCCGGCGGTCGATCGTGGGCGACGAGCCGGGAATCACGCGCGACCGCATTTACGGCGAGTACGAATGGGCGGGAAGGCGCTACAGGCTTGTAGACACGGGCGGCATCGTTCCCGACGATCCGGAATTAATGGCCGTGGACATTTATGCGCAGGCACAGGTGGCGCTGGAGGAAGCAGACGCGATGGTGATGGTTGTGGACGCCCGAACAGAGCTGGCGCGGCCCGATTACGACCTGGCGCGATTGCTGAAGCGAAGCGGCAAACCGCTGTTCCTTGCGGTGAACAAGGTAGAGACCGAAGGTTTGGCGGCGGAGGCGGAAAATTTCCGCAAGCTGGGAATCAGCGATGTCTTCCCCGTGAGCTCGGAGCATGGCCAAGGGATCGGCGAGCTGCTTGACGCGATTGCGGAAAAGACCGAGACCGAGGAACAGGAATCAGGGAACAATGAGCCAGAAAGCGAGCCGGCAAGCGGGCAAACCAGCGTCCCGGCACAAATCGCGCCAAACGAAGCGAAAGGTGAGAAGCTCGTGCGGACGCATGGAGGATTCGAGCAGCGCGAAACGTCGGTAGCGATCATCGGGCGACCGAACGTAGGCAAGAGCACTCTGCTGAACGCGCTCACCGGGACAACAAGATCGATTGTGTCGCCGATTGCGGGAACGACGCGAGACGCGGTAGATGAGGCGGTGGAATTCGAAGGGCAGACGCTGCGCTTTGTGGATACGGCAGGGATCCGGCGCAAGGGCAAGACAAAACTGATGGCCGAGAAGATGAGCGTGGTAATGGCGCGGCGGCATCTGGAAGCGGCGGACGTGGCTCTGCTCTTGATCGATGCCACAGAGGGCGTGACAGCGAGCGATGCAACCATCGGCGGCTATGCGCACGAGAGCGGGCGCAGCGTGATCATCATCGTGAACAAGTGGGATTTGGTGACGACGGCGCGAACGGACGGGAAAAAGCCGGCGGATCGTGAGATCTTTGAGAGACAGCTGCGCTCAGCTCTCAAATATCTGGATTATGCGCCAGTGATTTTTCTATCGGCGCTGGAAGCGATTGGGCGCGAACGGAAAAGCATGACGCGTGTGATGCGCGAAGTGGTGACGGTCGCCAAGGAGCGGCGCAAGCGCGTTTCCACGGGCGCGATGAATAGATTCCTGGAAAAGATCGACTTCCAGCGCGCGCCAGTGCCGATGGCGAAGCGGATGCGGATTCTGTATATGACGCAGGCAGCGGTGGCTCCGCCAACATTTGTGCTGTTCACCGATCGCCAGGTAAAGCTGCACTTTGCCTTTGAGCGCTTCCTGGAAAACCAGATCCGCGCGGCATTCGGGTTCAAAGGAACTCCGGTGTGGTTCAAAGTGAAAGCGCGGACAGACAACGGTCAGTAAAAAATGGCCCGTAATTAGTGGTTAGTGGACAGCGAGGGGCAAGGAATTGGACGGGTTGCTGCTATCGCTGGCTTCGCCAAGCGTGCGCACGTGGACGCTTGCTTCGGTTTCCGGAACAGTGCCGTCGTTGGCCTGAACTTTTTCCGGCTCGCCCTGAATGAGAATCCGCTGCGTGACATTGCCGCGCGCGGGAACCACGACTCGCTGCGTAACCGATGTCTGAGGATTGCTCACGGTGACTGGAATTTCGGCAGCAGCATAGCCAGAATTTGCAATCTCGATAGCGACGAGCCAGTTGTCGCCCTCGGTGTGCGAAGGAAAAACGTTGTCGATGGCGACGTCGGGAAGCCCCTTGTCGGCATCGATCCAATCGGAGAAAAACCAAACGAGATCGCGGGGCGAGTTCGGCGCCGGCCCAAGCGACGAAGACTCCCCGCTTACGGCTGAGGCCTGCGTCAGAAGTTTTTCGAAGTAGTTCGAAGTTGAAGCGGGGCCGAGGCCGCCAGCCGCATCCGCATCGGGCGAGTACGCGCGCAGAGCGGCGGAGAGCGCGGCGTCACCTATCAGGTCGCGCAACATCCAGAAAACGTAACAAGCTTTGGTGCGGTAATACACCGGCGAGATGGCCTGCGCGAGCGGCTGGCCTGCGCTCTCACCGGGGCTCGCTGGCTCGGCGAGCGCCAAGGCGGTGCGTCCGGATTCAAGGGACTCGAGTGCCTTCTGTCGGCCTTGCTGTTTTTCAATCCAGAGAGTTCCCATGAAGTTCGCAACGCCCTCGCTGAGCCAGGCCCGCGGCGAAGACATCCACGCGTGCGTAAGCGCGTGCGCAAATACGCCATCGAGCTGATCCTGCGTTCCCTGCCCCACCGCTGTCACCAGCAGCGCACCGGTTTCAAAAGGCGCGTCGTCAGAATCGGGCAAATCGAGAATGGTGAGCTCGGAGCGTGGCGTTGGCCCGAGCCACCCCTGCAGGAACGGAGTGACAAACGCCGCGGCAGAGGCCCAGGCTTCGACGGCGGAATCGTCTTCAGGATTTGTGTAGAGAGTGGTATTGGCGGCCTGGTGCGAGTCGCGAACGGCGAGAAAGAGGCTGGGCGCTTCAAAACCTATTTCCGGCAGGTCGAGATTGGCGGATGCGATGCCAGCGACCTCCACGGCTGCGGTTGAAGGCTCAGTGAGCGTGAGCGGGACGCGATGCCCGTTGATGAGGGCGACGGTTGGCGCGCGGCCGCGCGAGAATTCTTCCGTGAGCTGGAGACGAAAGTGAGCACCGGAGATTCGCAGCTTGTGCTCACCCATTTCGTCGAACACGCGGGCGCCGTCACCCAGAATCACTGGAACGCTCGAAGCCGGATACCAAACGACGTTGCCGAAACCGCGCAGGCCGGTGAAATCGATCGCGATGGCATCCCAATCGGTACGGAGCGCTGCGTCTGCGGGAGTACCGATTGTGGTCAGTCGCTGAGCGGATTGTGGGATGGTGCCGGAATAGGTGACGTCGAGCTCGAGAGTTGCGCCGGGTGCGAGCGGAGAGTTGAGATCAACCGCGGCTTCATGAAGCTGGCCGGTGTGATCGACGTCGGAGTTGAGCGTGGCCACGGTGAATGGGACGTCGTGACGGGCAAGGCGGATGGTTTCCCAATCGAGCGAGGAAGAGATCTGCAGCGGGATGTGGACGAGCGGGGATTCGCCGTCATTGCGCACGATGAGGTCGCAGCGGACTGCGATTTGCTGCGCGGCGGGGCGAAGATGCACATCCATGTCGAAGGATGTAAACGTGAGGGCCTGTCGTTCAGCGTCAGTGGCGACGGGCGTTTTGACGGGCCGGCCGCCAACACCCGCCGCAGGGCTGGCTGTCGACGTGGTCTGGCCCTTGTCGTCGACTGAACGCGAGAAGATGACTTTGCCGTGGGGTTGCTGATCGGGCGAAGAGCCGGGTGCCGATTGTGACGGCGCTGGAGTAGTCTGCGCGAGCGCCGGAATCGCAATCAGGCAAAGGGCCACGCGAAGAAACCGCGCGCGAAAAGCCGGCGCGCACCTCATGAGCCGAGGCCCTTCTGCTTTTTTGTCGTCGCAGCGGCGTTGCGTCGACCACCGCTGCCTGTGGCAGATGCTTGGACGAACGAAGCGCTCGAACCGGCAGCGGCTCTGCGCTGGCGAGCGGCTTCATAAAGAACCACGGCTCCGGCAGCGGAGACATTCAGCGAGCTTACAGCTCCGGCCATGGGAATGCGAAGCAGATGATCGCAGGTGCGGCGCACAAGATCGTGGAGGCCAGCGCCCTCGCGTCCCAGAACGATCACGAGGTCGCCGATGAAGCTGAAGTCGTCATAGGTGACCGTTCCGCGCTCGTCCAGGCCGACAATCCATAGATTGCGGTTCTTGAGATCTTCCAAAGCGCGCACCAGATTGACGACGCGCGCAATGCGTAGGTGCTCCGTCGCGCCGGCGCTGGCCTTTACGGCTACGGGGCTGAGGGGCGCAGAGCGGCGCTCGGTCAGGATGACGCCATCGACTCCAGCGCCATCGGCAACACGAAGCAGCGCACCTAGATTCTGCGGGTCCTCAACGCCATCGAGCGCGAGTAGGAGCCGAGCCGAAGATTTGCGGTTGGGATCGGGTGCGAAAAGGTCCTCGAGAGAAAGTGATTCCTGCGCGCGAACCAGCGCAACAACTCCCTGGTGGGCAGAAGTCTTCGCTGCGAGCGTCAATTGATCGCGCGGCTGCTCAATTACGCGGATGCCTGCTTCGCGGCACTGCGCGACAAGGCGGCTTAGACGGTCGTCGTGGCGTTCGCGCGCAACGAGGAGGTGGTCGAAGCGGCGGCGGCCGGCCTTGAGTGCTTCTGAGACAGGATGCAGGCCGTAGAGAACTTCCATGAACAAATTGTAGATGTCTGATCCGGTTGAACAGTGAGGCCGCCGAATACCACGAGACACAACGGGCGCCGAATGAATCTCCTGCGTCCAAATAAGTGCTGATGCAGACTTCGATGGCAAATGCAGCTGCTACACAGACGGACCGCTTGACGCTTGCTGCGGTACTACAGCCGGTGCAGTGACGGCGCTGCGATGCTTGGAGTCGACCTGAAGAGTGAGGGTTTGCTGCTTGCGGTCGCGCAGGATGGTTACCTGGACAGGCTTGCCGCGGTTGGAGCGCAGATCGCGATCCCAGTCGGCCGATGTGTTGATTGGATCTGTGCCGACTTTGAGGATCACGTCGAAGGCCTTGAATCCAGCAGCTGAAGCTTCGCTCTTGCGCGAAACCTGCTTGACCATCAGGCCGCCAGGAACTCCGAGATACTCGGCCATTTGCGAGGTGAGAGGCTCAACCAGCGCGCCAACGTTCAGAGTGCCGGTGAACATGGAAATGTGGAACCCGTTGGTGACGGGCACGTCGGAGCCGGCAATTCCCATCGCGGGAGGAGGCGCCACGGGAGCGATGCCATCGACACCAATATCGAGGCGCGCCCAAATGTCGTGTTCCATTGCCTTGCGATCGACCAGTTGCACTGCCATGGTCTGGATGTTGCCGTCGCGGCTGATTTCAAGGCTGATCTTGCTGCCCGGCGGAAGTTCGCGCAGCATGCGGCGAAGCGTATCCGCGTTGTCGACGTTCTGGCCGTTCACGGCAATGACAACATCGTTGACCTTGAGGCCGACCTGGCCCGCGGGAGCATCGTGGTCAATGAGAGTGATGACGGCGCCGTGGGCGTCCTTGAGTTTGAGGGCCTGGGCCTTGTCAGCATCCACGTCGGATACATCGACGCCGAGGTAGCCGGGAACGCCGGCATGGGCAAGGAGTGGGCTCGTGTCCTGAAGGTATTGCGCGATGTCTCCCGCTTGGGCATGGGCGACGCGGGGCACGAGCGGCAGGCAAGTCGCAGACGCGGCAAGCCCCAGAATGAATTGCGAATGACGGAAGGGCCTCAAAAGGTGCTTCATTTTCGATTCTCCGAACGTTTCATCGTCCGGTCCGCGCTCATCAAGACGGCGCAGTGGCCGGAAGGGTTAGCAAATTCAAATGACCAACAACATCTTGCTTTTCGTTGTTTCAACTTTGTTACTGCGTTACTGTGTTTCCGGAACCCGGCTCAAAACTTCTCTGGACACGGTTCTGATCTGCGGGTTCTGGTCGGAATTCGAGACTGAATAAAGAACCTGCTGAACGCTGGTATCGGCGTCAACGGGTTCGAGCAAACCGATGGCAGCGGTCCGGATGGCCGGATCTTTGTCGTTCAAAACTGCCTCAAGCACCGCATCGCGGACGCGCACGTCGTCGGCCACATAGGGCTCCAGACCCTCGAGGGCTTTTTGGCGGACTTTTGGGCTGCGGTCGTTGCGCAGCGCATACATCAGAGCATCGCGAATGCCGGATGGCTGGCAGCTATGGCCGGCGCGGCACTCGGCAGCAAGCAGGGCAACGGAATCATCGCGAACGCCCGGCGACGCCGATTCTTCAGATGCGAGCATGAGCAGCTGGCGAATGCCGGGGTCGTCAAGCGAGCCCTCAATCTGGCGCGGAACAACCTGGTTGTAGCTCACGTCGACGATTTCGCTGTTAGGACGGCGCACGATCGAAGAGATGCCGGCAATGTTCGCCAGGGATGGTGCGGCAGAAGCGGGCGAACCCTGATCCGGAGCGGGCAAACCGGCCTGCGCGATAGCCGCGGATCGCGCGGCACGATTCTGAGAGTATTCAAAACCGCCAAGCATTCCAGCGCCTGCTCCCGCAATGAGCAAAAGCGCCGCTGCCACGGGCGCGGCCTGCAAGCTGGCAAAGTTGTTCACGATGCGCTGGCCAAGAATCTCATACCACCGGCGGGGCGGCAGCGTGTCAATCGCATCGTCGAGGCGCAGATGCGCGCGGGCAACAAGATTTGGGTCCGGCTCGGCAACGGAGTGCGCATCGGCGAGGACTTTCATCGCCAGTACCTGCTGCCGTTCTTTTTGGCACTCGGAGCAGGCAATCACGTGCCGCTCAAGCTGGTGAAGTTGATCGTCTGGCAATTCGCCGTAGGCGGCCGCAACGATTTGTTCGTGTGCAAGTTCGCAATTCATGGTTACGTCCTTCAAGCCTCTGAGTGCAGCTACTAGCTTCCAGCTCCTGGCCTCTAACTCCTCTCGTGCACCGCGGGGAGCGCGTAGGCCAGTCGCTTAGTTATCTCAATTCCGCCAGTTGTGCACGCAACTTTTTGGTTGCGCGGAAGAGGGTATTCTTGGCGGTCTCTTCCGTGGTGTTAAGCATTTCGCCGATGGTACGCAGGCGAAGGCCCTGGTAATGTTTCAGCTCAAAGACCATGCGTTCGCGCGGGGTGAGCTTGCCCAGCGCCGCTTGAATCTTTGCGCCCAGCACCTTGCGGTCAAGCTCGCGGGCGGGATTCGAGAAGGAACGGTTGTCTGAGACCGAAGCCAGCACGTCGATTTCATCGCCGGTACGGTCGACCACCACGGCATGGTCTTCGCGGCGCGTCTTGCGGCGGCGCAACTGGTCCAGGCAGAGGTTGGTGACGATGCGGTAGATCCAGGTGTAAAAGGAGCACTCAAAGCGGAAGTTGCCGATGTACCTGTAGGCCTTGAGGAACGCGTCCTGGTAAATGTCCTCGGCGTCCTGCTCGGAGCCGGTGAGGTGGAGCGCCAGACGCAGCACCTGGTGCTCATACTGGCGAACCAGGGTGTCGAACGCCACGCGGGAACCCGCCTGGGCCTCGCGGATCAGGTCCATCTCTACAAGGCGGTTTTGCGCGCGCCCTTGCGCACGGGCATCGTCCTGGCCAGCCATCTGGCGCCTTGCTCCGCCCATTGCTCTGGAAGCAGCCACGTCTGGAGAGGATTGTACCCTTCCAGAGCCTTGCCAAGCTAAAGTGCCGGCCGCCTCAGCCAGGGTCGTCATTGGGGACATGGAAACGCCAATCGAGTCCGTAGCCATTGCTTCTCCGCCTGAGGAACATGCAGCCTGTACGAGGAGGTAGACGGAAAAGCGGGGCAATTGTAAGCAGGGATTGGCGGTGAACCTGGTCGGCGGGGGCGCCGGGGACATGGACGGCGGGTCAAGGGCCACTGGGCGGCAGTCGGGCGTCGCTGGGCGTGTTCTTGGCCCGTGGGTCGCGATCCGTGGACCGTGGAGGGGAGCGCGGAAGACGGTTCAGATGCATCGCCCGATACACTGAGAAACGATGAGCGGAAACCTGTTTGAACAAGAGACGGCAGCCACCGATGGAAGCGCGGGCGGGTGGTTTACGGCGCATTGCGATGGCGGCTCGCGCGGTAATCCCGGGCCGGCGGGGTACGGCGCGGTGATCGAGGACCCTGAGGGCCGGGTGGCCGCGGAATTGAGCGAATTCCTTGGCCGCCAGACCAACAATTATGCGGAGTACAAAGGCCTGCTGGCGGTGCTGGATTGGGCGCTGGCCAACGGCGTAAAACGTCTGCGCGTGGTTTCGGACTCGGAGCTGATGGTTCAGCAGATGAAGGGCCGCTACAAGGTGAAGAGCCCGGGGCTGCGGCCCATGTGGGAACAGGCGCAGCGGCTGGCGCTGAAGCTCGAAGGATTCGAGATGCGGCACACTCTGCGGGGCGGAAATAGAGAAGCGGACCGGCTGGCGAATGACGCGATGGATAACGGGATGAAGGAACGGGGTTAAAAGAGTCAGACCCCCTAGCTGCGCGGGTTGGAACAGAATGACTCTGAGTTCCGCGCGTTTTCCTAATCCCTGATCCTTGTTCCCAGTTCCCTACTATTACGCCGGCCGTCCCAGGTCGTTGCGCCACTTGTGGCCCGAGTGTTCCAGCAGGTGGTCCGCGCATTCCGGGCCCCAGGAGCCCGCGAAATAATTGGGGAACACCTCAGGTTCTTTGGCAGCCCACGCCTGAAGAATCGGTGTGTAAAGAGCCCAGTTGGTTTCGACGCCGTCGCGATGCGCGAAGAGCGTCTGGTCGCCCAGCATGGCATCGAGAAGCAGGCGCTCGTAGCCGTTGGCGCTGGACTTGCCGAATGCTGACTCATAATCGAAATCCATATTCACGGGGCAGACAGCCATCTCAGTGCTGGTGGGGACCTTGGCGCCGAAACGCAGAGAGATGCCTTCATCGGGCTGGATGCGGATCGTGAGCAGGTTCGGCAGAATCTCGCTGCAAGGGCCGGAAGTGGCCATTCGGTTGAAGATGAGCAGCGGCGGCTGCTTGAACTGGATGCTGATCTCTGTGGCACGCTTCTTCATGCGCTTGCCCGCGCGCAAAAAGAACGGCACGCCGGCCCAGCGCCAGTTCTCAACGGAGAGGCGGAGAGCCGCAAAGGTTTCAGTGCCCGATTCAGGATTGACGCGATCCTCGTCGCGATAACCGACAACGTGCTCGCCGGCCACAATTCCTGGACCGTATTGGCCGCGCACCGTGTTCAGGATGGGAATGGCGGGAATGGCCTGCCAGACTTTGAGTTTTTCACGGCGCACGCTTTCAGCCTCGAAGCTGGAAGGCGGCTCGAGGGCCACAAGCGCCAGCAGCTCCATCATGTGGTTCTGCACCACGTCGCGCAGCGCGCCGGCCTTCTCATAAAAAGGGCCGCGGCCTTCGACGCCGAGAGTTTCAGCGACCGTGATCTGCACGTGGTCGATGTAGTTGCGCTTCCAGATCGGCTCAAAGATGCCATTGGCGAAGCGAAAGATGAGCAGGTTCTGAACCGTCTCTTTGCCGAGATAGTGGTCGATGCGGAAGACCTGACTCTCGTGAAAGACCGCGTTGACCTGGTGATTAAGCTGCCGGGCAGAGTCAAGATCATGGCCGAAAGGCTTCTCGATGACGATCGCCACGCGGCCCTTCTCAGGTTGTGCCATCTTTTGCGCGCCAAGGTTTTCTACGATACCGGCAAAGAACTCAGGCGCGGTGGCGAGATAAAAGAGGCGATCGGGGCCAATCCCCTTCTCTGAAGCAATCCGGTCGAGTTCGGAATTGAGATTGGCGTAGTGTGCGGGATCGTCGAAGTTGAGAGGAAAGTAGCTGATCCTGGAGACGAAGTCGCCGAGCTTGGGATCGTTTGCGTCGATACCCCCGAATTCGACAATGCCCGCGCGCATGTCTGCCGCGAACTCGTCGCCCAGCGGACGGCGAGCTACGCCAACAATGGCAAACTTCTGGGGCAGAAGATTGCTCTGCCACAGATGAAAAAGCGCAGGGAGAAGTTTGCGCTTGGTCAGGTCGCCGGAGGCGCCAAAGATGACAAGGATGCCCGGATCGGGAATACGCTCATTGACCTTGGGGAGCTGAGAGAGATCCTCGGGGCGCACTCTCATTTGCATGGTGGCCATATGCGATAAACCTCCGGCGCGGGGCACGCAACGTTTAGCTCTTAGCCATTAGCTTTTAGCCCATTGTGCGGAAAGAGGCCTTCAAATCAGCACGGAGAAGCTAAGAGCTAATAGCTAAAGGCTAGAAGCTGAGTTTACTTTTTCGCTTTGGCAAAGCGCTTGTTCACCTCAGCCCAGTTCACCACGTTCCACCACGCGGCGAGGTAATCGGGGCGCCTGTTCTGGTACTTCAGGTAGTACGCGTGCTCCCAAACATCGTTGCCGAGAATCGGATACAGGCCCTGCGAGAGCGGCGAATCCTGATTCGCGGTGGTGATGACCTTGAGCTTGCCGCCGGTGAAGACCAGCCATCCCCAGCCGGAACCGAACTGCTTGGCCGTGGTCTCATTGAAGGTTTTCTTGAATGCTTCGAAGTCGCCGAAGTCAGCGGAGATTTGCGTGGCGATATCGCCGGACGGGCTGCCGCCGTTGCCGGATACATTGGGCGACCCCATGATGGTCCAGAACATGGAATGATTCGAGTGGCCTCCGCCGTTGTTGCGCACAACGCCGCGGATGTCTTCAGGAACCGCGTTCAGGTCGCTGATTAAGTCGTCTACCGACTTGGCGGCAAGGTTCGGGTGGTTAGCCAGCGCATTGTTCACGTTGGTGATGTAGGCCTGGTGATGTTTGTCATGGTGGAGCTTCATCGTTTCGATGTCGATGAAAGGCTCAAGCGCCGAGTACTCGTAGGGAAGCGGTGGTAACTCGTAAGCCATTGGGGAAAGTCTCCTTCGTTGGGATTGTACTTGGTGGGTCGGGTCCGGATGAAGTGTGAGTTGGTTAAAATCCGCTGCCGGGCGGGAAATTCCATCTAGTGGATGGATGCGGGAACGTGTTGCTGGGGTGCGGGAAAGTTCACAAGCTGGGATGAAGGCCGGAATCGATCGATTGGGCTGGCCCGTGGTGGAACAACGCTAATCAGGGGGCGGATAAAAAGGCAGTTTATCGTTCTTGGCGTTGGCACGGCGGACCGTGGCATCGTCGAACAACAACGCGGGAGCAAGCACCGTGGTTGGCGGATCGCCGAAATAGTTGGCGACCCAGAGATCATTGCCCGCTGCTTCAATGCTCGAGCGCAGAGCGCGCTCGTCAATGTCGTCGAGCACCGCGCCCCGCACCAGTTGGCGCTTGCCGTCAGCGCTCAAGCGATAAAGAAGGCGCGGCGTGAGCCTGCCACCCATAGTCTGAACAAAATATACCGACTGCAGTCCACGGTCCTTTGCGATATCAAGAAGCTTCTGGTTCAGAGCGGCGGTGGAGAGGCCATTATCGGCAGTAATCTTGAGAACGCCGATCGCGGGGCGCGGCGCTCCGGTGATCCCCGCACGGCCGTGGCCGTCCGATTGAGGAAAGTCGCGGACAGGCTGGCGGCCGATGAGGTAGTTGTCGAGACGTCCGGCGTCGACGAGCTTGACGGGTTGGGCGGGCACGCCCTCGTCATCCACCTCGTAAGCGCCAAGCAGGCCTTTGCCGTTGAAGGTCTTCAGGCTGGGATCGTCCACGACGTTCATAAAATCGGGCAGGACGCGGGCATGAAAGCTCGACGCAAACGGCCCGTTGGTTCGTGCATCGGTGCCAAGAGCCGGCCGCGTGGCGACAACTGCAGAGGCGAGAAGCGTGCGCAAGGTGTCTGCCGCGGCGTCCGCCGAGAAAAGCAGAGGGCCGTGATACTCCTCTTCGACGAGGGGCGCAATGCGAAGCT
This sequence comes from Occallatibacter sp., assembly GCA_035541975.1. Taxonomy (GTDB): domain Bacteria; phylum Acidobacteriota; class Terriglobia; order Terriglobales; family Acidobacteriaceae; genus Telmatobacter. Next base: position 52,240 of record DATKMH010000038.1, read on the forward strand.
CGGCCAAAGAGGCAAGCTCTTCCACCGCATGCTGATTAAAGGCGGACTCGGAATCGAGATCGGCCGGCGAAGTGCCGTTAGAACCGTAAGAACGGTCGAGCCGCATGCCATCGGGCGCTTGCGTGCCGGCGGCGAAAGATTCCTGGTACTCGGCAGAAGACTTGCGAACGATGGTTCCTTCGCTGTTGACGAGCCAGGTGGTGAGGGTGCGGGCACGAAAACTGGCTGAGGAATACTGGATCTCGCGCTGATTCGCACCGACGGTCAAAGCAGTGCGGAAGAGGCCCGAGACGCGGGCAATGCGATCGACCCATGAGCTCTCGTCAACGTAAAGCGCGATGGGATCGGCCAGCGAGACGATGGGCTTCTCATGGCTGAAATCGTCGGCCTGCGGAGGCGTCTGCACTTGCTTCAACTCGGCCTGCTTCTGCGCGTACGCCGAGAGCGCGCTTTTATAAGCCTGGTCGGTCGCGGTCCACAGAGTGGATCGAATGGCGATGGGATCGTCGTCCAGAACAGCGAGCTCGAGGGAACCATCGCCGCGGGCGCCGGAGCTGTCGGTTTTGTAGTCGCCGACACGTACCGTCACCCGCGCGATGCGCTGGTGTGCGTGGTCAGAGCCTTCGCTTGCGCCGAACTCAGCGGTAGTTTGGAAGTCGTCAACCTCTTCAATCCGGTATTGGATAAAGAATGGCTTGGCAAAACCCTGCAACTGGAGCTGGCTCATGCTGCGGTCAAGCTCGGTGAGCATAGCTTTGAGCACGGGATCTTTTTCAGCATCGGCGCGGGTGGGCTGACCGGCGCTGGCAGGAGGAACAGCGAGAGAAGCCACAAGCAACGCTGCGGAGACAGAACGAAGCAGGTTCACTTTGCCTCCTTCGCTGCGGACGCCTGGGATTCCGCGCCGGGAATGGGCAGGATCGGCGGGCGCGCAGTGCCTTGCGGCTGACGCTGCGTCTCGATGGCGCTCAGCAGCATTGCCGGCGCAACGGCGCTCACGGGGATCGTGCCCGATTCCGCGCCGCACTCGCCGTTGAAGACTTCGCTTTTGTCGCTGGTGGCCACGATGCTCTTCATCGCGGCTAGTGGCGTGCCCACAATGCTGACGCCGCGAACCAGTTCGTCGGGCCGGCCGTCGACATACACGCGCCAGACCACCAGCGGAATCACCTGAAACGCCTGCGGCGATGAGCGCTGCGTCACAGCGAAGCCCGAGGAGATGTCTTCAAAGTACAGGCCGTAGGGCTTGCCCTGCTTTTTGGCTTCATCGATCAGTTGTTCTCGCAGCTTCGCTTCCGGAACAGTTTTGGTGGAAGTCACGATGAGATTGCCCTGGCGGCCGGTGGGGACGTGGCCTTCTTCAGCGCGGCCATGGCCGTTGGAAGCGCCAAAGCTCGCGATGGGCAAGCGCGACATGAGGAAGTTTTTGAGCACACCGTCATCGATCAGGTCGACGCGCTCTGCTTTCTGACCTTCGTCGTCGAACTGGTAGCTGCCGCTAAGCCATGTGCCTTTGAAGCTCGTGACCGTCGGATCGTCCACGACAGAAAGAAAATCGGGAACAATCTCTTTGCCCACGTCCTTGGTGAACGTCTGGCCCTCTTCGTCGCCACGCTGGCGCTGACCCTCCAGGCGATGGCCGAGAACTTCGTGGAAGAAAACGGCGGCGGCGCGGCCTGAAAGAATGGCAGGCCCATCGAACGGCTCTGTCACCGGCGCCTTGCGCAAGGCCTCAAGACTTTTGCCGAGATCGCGTGCGGCAGATTCGAGATCTGCCTGCTCGGGAAGACCGTCGATGGTTTCGGCTTCGAATGTTTGGTCGCGAAAAAGATCCATGCCGTCGTCAGCACGCGTAACTCCGACCATGACGATGCGCGCCTGCAAGTGGGGCGTCACAATTTGCGAGCCTTCTGAAGATGCGAAATATTCGGTCTCGTTCTGCACCGTCAGAAAGACCATGTTCTGGTACACGTCGGGGTAGTCGCGGAAAATGCGCGACAGTTCCCTCACCCGCTGCTCCCAAGCTGAGCGATCCACCGCAATAGGCGGAGCGATCGCGCCGATGCTTGTTTGCGGCGCCTGCGGGCTGAAGTCGGGTGACGTATCTTCTTCCTTCGCGCGAACCTCGGCCTCGGTCTGCACGCGGAGATAGTTGTCGAGAGCGGTGCCGTACCCGGTGTTGGTCGCCAACCAAAGAGAGCGCGCGAGTGCATCGCGGTCGTCGCTGAGCGGAAGCTGCTGAGTGTTAACAGCCGATGCGCGATGCGTGCCGTGAGTATTGTCGAGCTTGGGATCGCCGACTCGCACCTGCACATCGGCCATGCGCGAACGGCCCGCCCTGCTTTCGGCCAAAGCGCCGTAAGTCGCGCGAATCGAAACAAAGCTCGTGTCGCGGACCGTGTAACTGAGAAAGTAAGGCCGCAGAAGCTTGTCGTTTGAAGTTGCCGGAGCCGCGCTGATCGCCGCGTCCCCAGACGCCGGAGATGCCGACGCGGAGGGCTGGCCCAGCGACGTGAATGCTCGATGCAGTTCTTTCGTCATTGCGTCAAGAACCACCGGCACAGGCTGCTGTGCACGGGTTGAAGGCAAGAAAACGAATAGCAAAAAAACTGCCATCAGCGCGCAATGAAGAAGCGCAACCTTCAGGCGGCGCGACAGGCTTCTAAAATGATGAGGCGTGATATCTCGAGGATTTGGCAAATGCATCGGCTTCTTCGGTACTCGTTCGATTCTCGCAGACTTGGCTGGCCAAGGAAGGCGGGGATGAGAATTAGACGCTTGATTCGGCCGGCGGTCTGCGTGGCTTTGGTGTTGACCGCGATCACGCCGCCGATGCGCGGCGCACAGATCGATTCGACGAAGCCGGCGGCCATTTCAGCGGGTCCGGGCGCGCAGACGCCCGAAAATCCGCAGCAGGCGTATCACCTGCCGCCGGACAAGCTGGCCAAGGCCATCGCCATCAGCCGCATTCGCGACATCCTGAGCATTACAGGATCAGTTTGGGCCATCGTTTTTCTTTCGCTGATGCTGGCGACGCGCGCATGGGCCGGCCTGGAGAGATGGGCGGAGCGATTTTCGGCGCGTCGCTGGATTCAAGGAGCGATCTTCTTTGGGGCGTACCTGGTAATCGCCAGTATGGCGGGCTTGCCCCTTGACTGGATCGGCGAGCACTATGAGCGAAACTACGGAATCAGCGTGCAGGGATGGTTTGGTTGGTTCGGCGACATGGGCAAGGCGCTAGGGTTAACTCTCCTGATCGGAGTGCCGGTTCTTCTCTTGTTTCACTGGATCGTGCGCCGCGCCCCAAAGCGCTATTGGCTCGTCGGCTGGCTGGTCACGCTGCCCATCCTGGCGTTTCTCACTTTCATTGAACCCCTGGTTGTTCCGCTGTTTTACATGCAGGAGCCGCTCACAACAAATCACGATGCTCTAGTTGCGCAGCTCGAGAAAGTCGTTGCCCGGACGGGTATCGACATTCCGCCCGATCGCATGTACCTGCTGAAAGCCAGCGCGAAGTTCACGGGGATGAACGCGTTCGTGGCTGGAATGGGGCCGACGAAGCGGTACGTGATGTGGGATACCACAACCGACCAACTGCCGGACGACGAAATTCTCTTCATCTTTGGGCACGAGAGCGGGCACTACGTGCTTCACCACATTCCCAAAGGGTTTGCGCTGTCGGCGGTTGGCCTGTTCTTCGTGTTTTGGGCGTGCGCAGGATTTGCCGCGTGGATGCTGAGAAAATTCGGAAGCCGATGGGGCGCGACCGACTTCAATTCCCGAACGGGATTTGTGGTGTTGTTGTTCGCAGTGTCGATTGCGGGTTTTCTGCTGCAGCCGGTGAGCAATGCTGTCAGCCGCCACTTTGAGCACCAGGCCGATGTGTACGGGCAGGAGGCGATCCATGGCATCGTGCCCAATCCGCAACAGACTGCGGTCGCCGCGTTCAACGATCTGGGGCGCTCGTGGCTCGACGATCCCAATCCGAATCCGTTCATCGAATTCTGGCTCTACGACCATCCCAGCGAACAGCACCGTGCCGAATTCGCGGCCCATTACGATCCGTGGGCGAACGGGGGACACGGAGAGTTCTTCAAATACTAGGGGTCAGGTTTCAGTGGGCAGGTTCCAGAAGCGAGCCGATCAGCGGCAGCTCAACGCAGCAGTTCAAAGACTCCCGCGGCGCCCATGCCGCCGCCTACGCACATCGTGACCATTCCATACTTCGCGCTTCGCGCCTTCATCTCTTGGAGTAGTGTTGCGGTCAGTTTTGCACCGGTGCATCCCAGCGGATGACCGAGCGCGATAGCGCCGCCGTTCACATTGACTTTCTCAGGGTCAAGATCGAGGGCCCGGATGATAGCAAGGACCTGAGCGGCGAAGGCTTCGTTAAGCTCGATCAGTTCGATGTCGGCGAGCTTAAGGCCGGCTAGCTTGAGCGATTTGGGAATCGCCCTTATAGGGCCGATACCCATTTCTTCAGGCGCACAGCCGGTGACGGCGTAGGCGACAAGTCGGGCGAGTGGCTGAAGTCCAAGCGCGCGCGCGTACGCAGCATCGATGAGCACAGCCGCAGCGGCGCCATCGGAAGTTTGCGATGAGTTGCCGGCGGTGACAGAACCTTGCGCATGAAAAGCCGGCTTGAGCGCGGCGAGTGCTTCGGCAGAAGTGTCGGCACGCGGACCTTCGTCGGACGAGAACTGCATCTCCGTTGTCTCGGCTTTGCCAGGTTTGCGCCCCGGAACAGCCGCAACCACCGTGACAGGGACAATCTCCTCAGTGAACCGGTTAGCAGCCTGCGCGGCTAGAGCCTTTTGATGGCTGGAAAGCGCATATGCGTCCTGATCGGCTCGCGAAATTCCGTAATGGCGCGCAACACGCTCAGCTGTCAGCCCCATCGTGAGCAGCGATGCCGGGTAATTCTCCGCAAGCCATGGATTCGGGCTGGGCTTGTTGCCGCCCATGGGAATGAGGCTCATGGATTCTGCTCCGCCGGCCAGAATCACCTGCGCGGAGCCGGAGCGCATGCGGTGATCGGCAAGTGCGATGGCCTCGAGGCCGGAAGCGCAGAGGCGATTGACCGTGGCACCGGGGATTTCGACGGGAAGGCCGGCGCGAAGAGCGGCCATGCGCGCAATATTCCATCCCTGCTCGCCTTCCGGCTGCGCGCAGCCGAGAATCACATCGTCGACAGTCGACGGATCGAGAACCGGCGCTTTGCCTAAAACTCCGCGCAGCGCAATTGCCGCAAGATCGTCAGGGCGCGTTGTAGAAAGCGCGCCTTTGGGCGCTCGGCCAACGGGAGTGCGGACAGCGGCAACAATAACAGGGTCAGGCATGCGGTTCCTGCGGAACAGTGGTAAGTGGTCAGTGAGTTCGATGTAGCTGGATCATTGTTAGATGGTAAGCGCGGCTACGGTCAAGGGGGGATGTTATGACACCGGGCGGTGAATGGATGAAATCAGTCCTGCGTGCCGAGGAGCGTCCAGGTGTCGTTCGAATAAAAACGGTAGACGGTGCGCCGATCAATGACGGAATCGGCGAGTGCGTCGTGGTCGAGGCGCGGGGGCGGATGGTGCATGCCGAGCTGCGCCTCATGAACATCCTCGGGCGATGCCGCATCGATGGCCCAGTTAAAGCCGAGCGTTGGGCTTGCACCATGAGACTGGAGATGCTCAGTTTCAGGCGCCGAAGCCAGTGTGAATGGCGCGCTCGATCCGTCGCCGAAAAAGACGAGAAGCGAGACGGTACCCTGCGCGGAGCAAAGGATGGCCCAGTCCGACGAGCCAAGCCGTTCGAAACTTGAGTGGACGACGTTCTCGGGCTGGCGCGCTTCATAAGATTGCGGGATGAGACAGCCGCGCCGCGTGAGCGAAGCTTGGATTGCAGCCGGGAGTTGGGGGAAAGAATTTACAGGCAAATGGCGTATGAGATAGGGCGCGGTGTGGCCGTCGACAGTGATCTGACCGGAAGTGTTGAGCGGAGTTGCATCCGAATTCTGCGGGCGCAGCGGAAGAGCGCAAAAACAAGCAAGCAACCAACCACAAAGGAATCTTTTTTGGGCACGCGTTCGGAGCATTGCAGAGTCTCACGAGCAATGTATGCCCCGTCGGCCAGAATCGCAACCATGGATACTCGCTCAGTTGCGCAGCGGTTTGCCTGTTTTGAGGGTGTAGGCGATTCGCTCCTGCGTTTTGCGCTCGCCGCACAGCGAAAGGAAAGCTTCGCGTTCGAGGTCGAGGAGGTATTGCTCGCTAACAAGGGTGCCAGGAGTGATGCGGCCGCCGGCCAGAATGTACGCCCCCCAGCGAGCGACTTTCTGGTCGTGCTCTGAAGCGTAACCGGCTTCGCCCATTAAGTAGATTCCGGTTTCGAGTGTGGCGAGCACGGGGGTGCCCGGCGAGGGAATTTGCGCTCGCGGCTGCGGCGGCATGTAGCCGGATTCGGCGAGAGCAGCCGCCTGCATCTTGGCATCGAGCAGCAGGCGCTCGCGATTCATGGTGATGCGATCGGCCTGAGAGATAAGTCCCAGGGCGCGAGCTTCAGCGGCCGATGATGAAACTTTTGCCATGGCTATGATTTCGAGCGCGCGCTTAATAGCTGTGCTGAGCTCGGCCGATTGCGCGGTGCGGGATGGCGGGTCTTTCGGATCTGGAAGCGCGAGCGAAGTGGCGAGATCGAAGGCGCGCAGCAGCATCTCTTTTGTTCCACCGCCGGCAGGAATGAGGCCAACCCCCGCTTCAACGAGGCCCATATAGGTTTCGGCGTGGGGCTGGCGGCGCGCGGCATGCAGGCAAATCTCTGCGCCACCCCCAAGTGTGAGGCCGAAGGGCGCGGCGACCACCGGGCGCGGACAGAATTTGATGGCCGAAGTCATCTGCTGAAAGCTGGAAATGACGTGGGCTAACTCGTCCCACTCGCCTTCTTGCGCCGCAAGAAGAAGCTGCATGAGATTTGCGCCGACGGAGAAGTTGTCGCGGTCGCCCGAGATGACAAAGCCAGAAAAATCGCGAACGGCGCCGGAAGAAGGATCAAGGACAGCAGAAATAAAGGAAAGAACATCGCCGCCAATTGCGTTCTTGAGCGAATGCAGCTCGATGCAGGCGATGCCATCGCCGAGATCAACGAGCGATGCGCCGGAGTTGGAGCGGAGGACGCCATGCGACCGACGGAAATCTGCAACACGGGCATGGCCGGGAGTGGATGGAATAGGGATGGGTCGGTTTTCCGACGGCTGAAAGCAGGCACCGTGATTGGACGAATACCAGCTTTGCGAATTCGCAAGCAGCGCCTGGACGGGTTTGCCGGCGGACAGGCCGAGGGCGCGCATGCGGGCGACAGTATCGGCAACGCCGGCCGTATCCCACATCTCGAATGGGCCTAGCTCCCAATTGAAGCCGGCGCGCATGGCGGCGTCGATGGATGGTGCGTCATCGGCCACTTCGCCAATGCGATCCGCGGCGAAGTTCCACAGCGACGAAAGAAACGGCCAGAGAAACGCTGCAGATTTGTCCTTCGCGGGGTCATTGGCGAGCAAAAGGCGCAGGCGCTCGGGGAGCGTTACGGCGTTTTTGGCCATTTCAAGCGATGGCAGCGCCGGCTTCACTGAGGGCCGATACTCGAGCGCCGCGAGATCGAGGACGAGTCGCTCTTCTTTACCGTCAGCGCCACGGATCTTCTTGTAGAAGCCTTGGCCGGATTTATCGCCCAGCCAGCCGCGCTTTAAAAGCTCGTCGAGGATAGCGGAGAATTTGCCGCCTGCGACGCCCTGAGGAAAATTGCCGGCAACGTGAACCAGAATGTCGACACCAACCAAATCGGCGAGGCGGAAGGTTCCGGTGCGCGGCCAGCCAATGGCGGGACCAGTGAGGGCGTCGACCTCTTCAATCGTGAGTCCCTGATCGAACATAAGGTTCGCAGCGTTGAACAGGACCGCGATCCCAATGCGATTAGCGATGAAGTTGGGGGTATCGTGCGCAAACACAACCCGCTTGCCGAGAATGCGATCGGCGAACGCTGCAAATTCGGCCACGAGCTTCGGGTCGGAGGCCGCAGTGGGGATCACCTCAAGCAGCCGCATATAACGCGGGGGATTGAAGAAGTGAGTGCCGAAGAATCTTTCCTGGATTTGGATTGGCAGTGCGGACGCGATTTGAGAAATGGGCAGGCCTGACGTATTGGTCGTGAGGATCGCGTGCGCAGCGAGATGAGGGAGCACGCGCTTCAGCAGCGCTGCCTTGATATCGAGATTCTCAGCAACGGCTTCGATCACCCAGTCGCAGTCCGCGAGCTTGGCAAGATCGTCATCGAAAGTGCCGGACGCGATCAGCGCGGCGCGGGAAAGCTCAAA
>DATKMH010000039.1:0-2230 GCA_035541975.1 Occallatibacter sp.
GCGGCGATCGGTGTCGCAGCAGGAGTCGTGCTCGGCTTCGCCTCGTCACGCGTCATCGCTCGCTACATCGGCGAGCTTCACCAGTTGGGGGGACTTGCGTTTTCTGCGTCGGCCTTCGTAATCCTGGCTGCAGCAATCACCTCGTCGGCGGTTCCTGCTGCGCGCGCAGCGCGGGTGAACGCGGTGGAGGCGCTTCGCACGGAATAGCAGGCCGAGCCGGGCAGCGCGATCGGGAACCCATGCCCCTTCTCAGGCTCGTCATCCAATAAACGCTTCGATCGGGGAATATGGGGGCACGCGTCGGCCGAATGAGTGGTACGAATGCATCCGCCGATACCTTCGTCCAATAGAAATATTCCATCCGGTCTGGCTTAATGGAGCCTGACCGTACCCGAGCACATGAGGTTTGGTTGATGCTCAGATTAACGTAACCCGGCAGGGTAGGCAAAACAGCCGAACTCTGCCGGGGTAAGCGGATGTCTTCGCGGTTGCCTGTCTCGCGCGATCCCTTGAATTGTCGGATTCGGGCACAGAACCAGGGTTCAAAGCGCAGAGGTGTTTTCATGATTGACGTTTCTGATCTTCGGCTGAAGAAGATTCCGCTCAATAACGGAAGCGGCCTTATCCCGGCGCTCGGGTTTGGCACCCTGATTCCCGATCTGGCCCTGACGATCACGGCGACGCGAGACGCGCTGGAAGCCGGATTCCGGCACTTCGATTGTGCAGAACGGTATCGAAACGAGAGTGAGGTGGGCGAGGCGCTGCAGGCGGGACTTATAGCGGAAGGCATCCCACGCGAAGACATCTTCGTCACCACAAAGTTGTGGAATACCAATCACCGGCCCGATCGCGTCGAGCCGGCGTTCGAAAAAAGTCTCGAGAGGCTCAAGCTCGAATTCCTAGATCTCTATCTGATTCACACCCCGTTTGCATTTCAACCGGGCGAGGATCAGGATCCGAGGGATCAGAATGGCAATGTCATTTACGACAAGGAAGTGACTTTGCTCGATACCTGGAGAGCCATGGAGCGCCTGGTGGACAACGGCCGGTGCCGGGCCATCGGGCTGTCGGACATTACCTTGAGTGAATTGTTGCCGATCTGCGAATCGGCAAGAATCAAACCCGCGGTGGTACAAGTCGAGGCCCATCCGTATCTGCCGGAAACGGATCTTCTTCAATTCTGCAAGGAGAATGGCGTTGTGTTTTTGGCTTTCGCGCCACTGGGTCACGGCGTGAATGCGGGGCCGCTCCAGGATCCCGTCATTTCGGCAATTGCCGCGCGGACTGGAAAGACGGCAGCGCAAGTTTTGCTGGCATGGGCGATCCAGCGCGGCACTGCTTTGCTCACTACGCCCAAAACCGCGGCTCGCGCGCGGGAAAATTTCGACATCGCCGCGCTCCCTGAAGACGCGTTCAACGAAATCAATCGCATTGAGACTCGACAAAGGCTCAATCCCGTGGTGACGACAGGCGTTCCCGGTTTTATTGCGCAAGGTGCATAGACAGGAAGGACACGAGCGACCGGAGTCGCCTATCGAAGGCTGGGGCGAATGCGCCGGCCGTGGTTTGCCGGATGCTCCGTGCGGCGGCTCCGCAATGGCCCTGAAGTCATCGTCAGCCGCGGCCGACAAACGGCATTTTCGTCGCCATCACGGTAATAAACTGCACATTCGCATCCAGCGGCAGCCCGGCCATGTACAGCACCGCGTTGGCCACGTGCTTCACGTCAAACGTCGGCTCGGGACGAAATTCGCCATTGGCCTGCAAAGTTCCTGTCTGAAACTTCGCGCTCAGGTCCGTGAGGGCGTTGCCGATGTCGATTTGTCCGCAGGCGATATCGTGCGCCCGGCCATCGAGCGAGATGCTTTTTGTCAGGCCCGTAATAGCGTGCTTGGTAGCGGTGTACGGAGCCGAGTTGGGCCGCGGTGCGTGCGCGGAAATCGATCCGTTGTTGATGATGCGGCCTCCGCGTGGCTGCTGAGCTTTCATCATGCGAATCGCACCCTGCGCGCACAGGAACGCGCCGGTCAGGTTCACGCTCACGACATGGCTCCATTGCGCAAATGTGAGTTCCTCCATGGGAACTCCAGGAGCGGTTGCGCCGGCGTTGTTGAAGAGTAGATCGAGGCGCCCGAAAGCTTTATTGGCGCCGGCGAACAGGGCGTCGACCGACTCAGGCCGGCCGACGTCGGTGGCAATCGCCAGCATGCGGGCGCTCTTCTGCCCTGCG